>JAOAFE010000002.1 GCA_026416455.1 Syntrophales bacterium | reverse complement strand
GGCTGGTATTGTGCAGTTATTTTCGGGGACGGGCGGCGTGCAGTCGGTAGGTAAGGGTGTTGCTACTATGCTCACCAATGCCCTTAAAGAAACGGGCTGTTTTAAGATGATTGATTTAGAGAAGGTAAAGGCGATGCAGGCGCGTTTGGAAGCGACAGGGCAAAAGATAGCGCCGCCCAAGGTAGATTATTTTGTTTCGGGCACCATCACTGCGATTGAATATTCAAAAGAAGGGGGTGCTCTGTTAGGTGGTTTTGTTCCCATTGTTGGCATGATTTCGAAGAACACCGAGAAGGCGCAGATGACGATGGATGTGTCTATTCTTGATCCGGTATCAGCCGAAATATCTCATTCTAAAACTTTTGCGGCTGACTCGGAGAAAAGTTCTTGGGGTTTTGCCCTGGGAGGTTATCGCGGTCATGGTTTAGGTGGCGGAGGGTGGTCAATTAGTAAAAGCCTTTCTATGGATCGGGTGACGCAGGAAGTGGTCTTTTCCGCAGCTAATTTTATAGCAGAAAGACTCGCTGGAAAGAATATAGTATCTAGACCAGAGCCCCCCAAGAAGGAAGAAGAGAAAAAGCAAGAATAAAAAAACAGGAATCTATGAGTGTAGGGGCAAGTTCACTCTTATTTATGTGAACTCGCCCCTCTATGACCAATTAAAAAAATGTAATTTCTCGCGTTTACACCGGTCAGACAAAAAGTAAAAAGGAGATGAGATTTCTTAGGTAATTAAAGAATAATGGGAAATAATTTTTGAGTATATTTGGTTTTACGGTGCAACGACTGAGTAACTCCGAAATAATCTTTAAAAAAATTAGAGGAGGAATAAATATGGACAGTAGAATAATTGGTGTTTCATTGGGAGTGTTAGGAATTTTTTATGGTTCATGCCCCTTGTATCCTGGAACGACAGGTTTATGGGAGAGTCCATGAACGTATATCAATCCGGTCGTGATATAGGTGGTACAGCTTATTTACTATTTCTATCATCTTTATCATATGCAATATTCTCTTGGTTAGAAGAGCATCAATTGCGAATTATCTCAGCATGTGTTTTTTTAGGTATATGCATTTTATTTATTATTCTAGCCGGATCAAATACGGGTTGGGGTTTGATTTTATTGATAATTGTTTCATTTGTAAGCCTTTTTATAGCTGTAAAGGACAAAGAAGAAGCCTTTTGAGCGTACTATATTACTTGTAGCATGTTAATCCTTCTTAAGGAGTAGCTTAAGATGAAAAGGTATATTTACTTTATTTTTATATTTTTCATTCTTCTTTTGGCAAAAGTCTCTAATGCACAGCCGCTAGTTTATAACTGCTTTAATTTCTTAGACGCCGGAGATTATCAGAGAGCACTTGAATCTGGATTAACAGCTACCAAGCTATATCCAAGAAATCTAGGAGCTCATTATTGTGTCGGTCTTAGTTATTTTAAAATTGGAGAAATCGATAAAGCGTTATATTTCATGAAAGATGCCGAAAAATATGCAGTTTATAAAAAAGATTTGCTAAATGTATACAATTTGATTGGCTTAATTTACCAAAAAAAAGGTGATTTAGAAAATGCACTTATGTATCATTACAGAGAGCTTTATATATGCCGAGAATTGAAAGATAGAAAAGGTGAAGCTACTACTATAGCTAACATAGCAGCCATACTTTATGAAAAAGATGAACTAGATAAAGCTTTAGAATATTATAAATTGTCTTTAATATTACAATATGATGAAAAAACAATTGCTACTATTTACAACAATATAGCATTAATCTATAGTAAGAAAAGTGAGTATCATAAATCCATTGATTATCTAAAAAAGGCAATCGCGATTGATGAAAAAATCGGTGACTACCACAGTCTTGGAATTCATATGCTTAATATCGGCAATACTTATAGGGAGATAAAAGATTTTCAAAATGCTTTAAGAAACTTGAATGATGGGTTAGAGAAGATTAAAAAGGTTGGTGATAGATATTGGGAAGCAGCAGCTTATACATATTTAGGCTGGTTTTATATAGATACGAAGGATATTAAAGCTGCAAAAAACTATCTATTTAAGGCGAAAGAAATATTTGAATCAATCGGTTCAAATGATGGAACAAGAAGTGTATTAATAAGTCTTTTGGTGTTAGAAGCTGGAAAAAAAAGAAACCAATATGCTGGGATAGAAATAGGTTCGAAGGGAGTAAAGTCGGTTGTTATTGAATTATCAGAGAGCGACCAAGAGGGTTTCTACAATACAAATGAAAAATTTAAACGGTCTATTAATACCACAATAATTTCGGGTGTGGCAGAAACTGGCATGCTTAAGCGTGAGGCCATAGAAGAAACGGCATTGGCCGTAAAGGAGTTAATGAATTATATTGTTGAAAAAGAAGGTATTACACCGAATAACATTCCGATAGTAGGGAGCAGTGCTCTAAATTATGCTAAGAACAAAGAAGAACTCGCCATGAGGGTAAAAGAACTTACTTCACAAGACATGGTATTTATCAGTGCAAATGACGAAATGTTTTATAATATTATCGGTTCTATACCGAATAAGTATAAAACAAAAAGCTTATTAATCGATATCGGAAGTGGAAATACAAAGATAGGTTACCTAGAAATTAATCCCCAAAAGACTATATCCTTGGAGTTTAGGTATGGGACTGTTTCTTTAGCAGAATTTGCGAAAAATGCAAGTAAGTCAGAAAGAAATTATCCCAAAACGGTATTCAATTTAGCATTAAAGGAGATTGCTCAAAAAATAAGGAAGGATTCAAGTCGAAAACCTTCTCTAGTTAACAGACAACCCGTTTTTATGGTTGGAGGAATTGTCTGGGCGATGTCAACAATACTATATCCAGAAAGGCAGCAATCATTTGTAAAATTATCAATGGATGACATTAATAGATTTTACAATTTAGTAGTCGAAGAAAAAGATAACATCTTTAATATAGATCTTTCGAAGATAAAAGATAGTGAAATTAAAAAAAAGGCTGAAAGAGAACTACAGTCCGTAAAAGATGTTTTCACTTCAGACAATCTTATAGCAGGAGCAACTATTCTTAAAATTATAGCAAAAGAATTAAAACTTAGAGACAAAGAAATATATTTTTCGCGTAACGGCAGCTGGTTGTTGGGATATGTTGAACTTGATGGCATTCAAAAATTTAAAGGAAACAATTAAAAACCAAACAGAGAATCGATAAGAAAAGGGATATTGTGCAAAATAATATAGAGGTAGACTATATTGATAAAGATAAGATTGAAAACTTAATTGATGGTTATATTCATTTCCTTGATATAAAGGAAAGAAACAAATTTATTATTCCAAAAAAGGAAGATATTTTTTATATCTCTGAATCACTCCTAGAAAAGATACTAACAAAGATAAAAGAAGACGGTTATGGCAATTTCAATATCTTTGACTTAATTGAAAGTGAAGAATTATCTCATGAATTGAATTCTTTTATAGAAAAAGTCTTAAGCGATGAAAACGAACAAAATAAATCCATTGGTTTGGCTTTTCCGGTTTTATGCTCAGAAGATAAGAAATACTATGCTGCTGTAAGTGTTTATCCATTGCAATACCAAATTAATAGGCTCATTGTCCAAACAGTAGAGCGGAATAATGAAATTTATAATCAATTTAGAAAAAGCAATAGATCCTCTAACGCCATTGAAAAAAATAAAACAGATAAGGTTATAAAACACAATAACACAGATATAGCAAAAGAAAATAATAAAAAAGACATTGCCATAGATGCAATTGAGCTGGTTTTAAGTTTAGGAAGTAGTTTTATACCTCTGCCTCTACCTTTAAATTTAGCCTTTAGCCTTTATACATCAAGACAGTTAATAATAAATATATATAGATATTTGACAGGCAATAAACCTGAGGATTTGCAACCTGAAGAAATTCAAAAAAAAGAAATAGAGGATGAAAAAAGTGCTGATGAAGAAAAAGAAAACATTGCGTTTATTTTCACTTACGAAAAGCAAGATTTTACTAAAAAAACAAAAGAGGATATTAAAGATATAAAGAATAAGCTAAATTCAACTAATGTAGCAACTAAACTTGGGAAACTATTGCCGCCTTTTTCTGCTTCTACAACAATTCAAGAAGAAATGAAAAAAGTCTTAATAGAACATAGGTGGTCATTTTTTAATCACGACCTCACGGAGTCACAACAATCAAATTATGAGAGAATTTTCCATCAAAATATATTGGCTATTGAGGGTCCTCCTGGAACAGGCAAAACTCACTTAATAGCCACTTATTGTATGGATATG
Organism: Syntrophales bacterium; assembly: GCA_026416455.1. Taxonomy (GTDB): domain Bacteria; phylum Desulfobacterota; class Syntrophia; order Syntrophales; family UBA8958; genus JAOAFE01. Next base: position 241,422 of record JAOAFE010000002.1, on the reverse strand, counting down.
ATGGTTGAGCGATTTATCAAAGAATTCAAAGGACAAAAGTTTTCTAATCATGAAAATACAGTCATTGTTACAAGTACAAACAATAAGGCTGTTGATAATATTTTGAATAAATTAAAGGAATTTGATTCAACTGTTGAAAACGAATCGCTTACAGGCAAATTTCTTAAAGGGTATACAAGGTTAGGAGATGTTTATAAAGTAAGAGAATTTAAAAAAGAGCTTATGGAATTTGTTTCACAGGAATATAAGGAAGAGGAAATAAAGGAAAATAAAGATAAATTATCTGACGAAATTAATTACCTGCTTAATTTTATATCAGATTATAAAGCGAAACAGATAAGAAAGGAGGAAATTGAGCAAGAACTGTCTAAAATATATAAAGAAATACCAATAAATGAGAAAGATAAATACTTTTACGCCGAGCAATTTAAAAATCTTTCCCAAAAACTTTTTATTACTGAAGAAAAGGCATGCAATTTTAATAGAGACAATTTGATTGCCTTCACAATATTGTTGAATAAATTAAATAAAATTTATGCACTTTTTCCTTTTATTTCAGGTTTATTAAAAAAAAGGTTATTATACTTTGTAGAAGAAAAAGGTCTTAAGATTTTAGGTTCTAAAGACTTTAAATATTTATCTTGCCGTGAGTTGTATCAAAGAAATAAAGATATTGAAAAAAAGTTAGAAGAACTAAATGATATTAAAACTGAAATGGAATATTACGAGCAGAAATTTAATGAACTAAATGAGAAAAAACATAAATTAGACAATGAAAGAGAAACTATTTTGAACGAACTTGAGGAACAAGAAAATCAATTCAATTATTTTAGAAAAAAACTCCTTATAAGACTTAAAGAATTTCATTTTTGGAATTTGTTAGATAATAAAGATTTCATAAATAAAATTAACCAGATAGAAGATGATAAAAGCTTGTGGTCTTTCTATAAAGAGATTTTAAAATATTGTCCTATAATAATATCAACAGCTCTTTCTATAAGAAATGTTTTTCCACCTAATCCCGATATATTAGAAACAGCGATTGTGGATGAAGGAAGTCAAACTTTTTTCTGTTATATTTTACCTTTTTATTTTAGAGCAAAAAAAATTGTTGTTATCGGAGATAAAAACCAGCTCGAACCTGTTAAAACAAGTATTGAGGATACATATTTGAACGAAATATTCGAACAATTACCTGGTTATCTTAAATATAATAAATCGGCTATAGAAACAGTTGACGAAATAGACAAGACTGAGACCATAAAGAGAAGACTTAAAGAACATTTTAGATGCCAGAAAGAAATAATTGAGTTCTGTGATAAATTAATCGGATATGGTTTGAAAATAAAAACTAAAAGGGAAAGATATCCATTTAAAAAAGAATTGCCTATAAATCTACAGTCTATTTTTGAGAAACCCTTAGCTTTTATAAATATAGATGGAAAAGGTTTGCATAAAAGAAAAAGTGTTGAGAACATTGAAGAAGCTAATTTCATAATCTATTTAGTGAATACATTACTAAATGAATACGTCGAACCTACAGATCTGGCAATACTAACTCCTTATCGCGCACAAAGTGATTATCTCAAACGGCATTTAAAAAAAATAAATGTAGGCACCGTTCACACACTTCAAGGTGATGAAAAAGAAATTGTGATAATGAGCACTGTTTGTACAACCTCCGATTTATTTCAAAAAAGCCCCTTATTTAGAAAGACACTTATAAATGTCGCAGTTTCCAGAGCAAAAAAACACTTTATATTAGTAGGAAAAGAAGAAATACTAAGACAAATTAGTAGCGACGATTCTCCTATGCCTTCGTTATACAAATATATCTCTGATGTAGGTACACTAATACATGATTCATCCTCGGTCATCCCTAATACTCCTACAAAAAAAATGTCCTAATAAAAATTACATTAATCACCTTTTAGGCTTTTTTCTTTCTTAAGCAAAGTTTTAATAATAGCGATAGAGTGATCACTAAAATTACCGGAGAAAAGTGGAGATATTCGAATAGAGAGAAGAAGGTAATTTCAAGTTTTTCGCGGAGAGGGAGGTTTAGTGAGAGCGACATGTCAAGTTTGACATAATAAACTCCAATATATTTACCGTTAAATCATTTCTTCGTAGCGCCGACGATCGAACATATAAGAGCTTTTTCTTCTCTCGGCTGATAATGCCTTAACTATTTTTTTTAACGATGCAGCCGCCTCTGATAGATGAGCGGGATGAGGAAGAAAGTTCATAGAACGATGATCAATCACAGCAATACTCATAGTTACTAATGGATACTGCGTCTGTCTACCTTGACGGTCAAAAGTATTTACATAACCAGCTTTTACATCCGCTGGCTTAAAATATTCAATCTTGCCCGTATCGAATGCCCAACAGAGCATATCCAAACCTTTTTCAGAAACCAGCCCGGGGCAAATTATCATAAAATCATCTCCGCCTATGTGTCCCAATTTCGCTTCAGGATGAAGGAGAGAGAGATTTTTAGATAGCACATTAGCAGTGAAGCGAATCAATTCATCCCCCATAAGAAATCCGTACGAATCGTTATACCCTTTAAAATTGTCAAGATCGATGTAGAGTACTGCAAACTCTTCCCCCGCCAAAGCCTCTTGAAGCCAATGGCGAATTACTTCATTCCCAGGCAGATTAGTCAATGGATTGGTTGCCATGGCCGAGCGTACCTCCAGCTCCGTGGCCTTGGTGATTACATCCTTCATAGTTACCGTCCCGATGAACATCCCTTTCTCGTCTACCACAATCACGGGGTCATAAAGATCCTCTGGAAATCGATCCATTGCCAGGCGGGCGAGATTGGTAACCGTTGTTTTTTCTTCGACGGCAAGAAAGTTGGTTTTGCTTACTAAATCGCAATGCTTTTTGGAAAACAATTCGTAACCAAAAGCACCACCCGTTCTCATAAAAAAATGTTGACGCGTGATGAGACCTTTCGGTTTTCCTTCCCCATTAACCAGAACGAGATGATCTATCTTAGAATTTTTCTTGAAAAGAGCAGAAATATCTCGACAAGTAACACTTTGAGTAGGCACAGTGGGAGGACGCGAGATCATATCACCGATGCGTCGATCTAAATAAATTTTTGCTCCATCGTATTTCTCGACTAAATGAACTATTTTCTTTCTCATCTCTCCATCTAAATCGACGGGCATCGGCTTAGGCCGATCAAAAAGAAATCCTTGGACATAGCGGACTCCATAGCGAATTAAGACCTCTAGTTCTTCCCATGTCTCCACCCCTTCAGCTATCAACTTTGCATCAACACTCGAGGCAAAAGAGGCAATAGACTTCACCAATTTTTGTTTATAAGCATGAAGGTGAACGTCCCGCACAATTGCCATGTCAAGTTTAAGGTAATGAGGGGTAGAGGCTATGAGGGCTGTAAGTCCTGAATAGCCTGCCCCGAAATCATCTAGCCCGATCTTGAAGCCCTCGGCCATATAATAAAGGGACAACCTTTGGAAGATCTCATAACTTTCGAATGATTTCTGCTCTGTCACTTCTAAAACAAACTGGCCTGGATTTAGACCCAAAGCCATAATAGAGTCGCTATTAAAAGTTTTTAGGAAATTTAAATCAGCCAAGCATGAAGGGCTCACGTTGATGAAAAAATTAAGGTCTCTTACGGGGTGGGGTAGTTGACGGATGGTCTTTAAGGTTGCCTCTACGCAGGCCTTTTCCAACTCCAACTCCAGTCCATTTTTTTTCGCTTCTTCAAACATGTCCCTCGGTAGTTCATAAGGCGGGATGCCCCGAGCCAGGCACTCATAACCTACGACGGAGGCAGTATAAAGATCTATAATAGGATGAAAATAAGGTTGAGGTTGAACAATGGCAATAAATTCCGAAGCAGAGACTTTAGAATCTTCACAGTTCAAAAGAGAATTGTCATCTGCGTGTAGATTATCGAATTGTGATGAAGCTAACATAATCATATTTAAGTCCTCCTTAATTAATTAGCCGCCTATTCAAATCAGAACATTTCGAGTAACTCGCCCAAACCTTTTTTGCCCGTTCTCTCTTGCTGATCGAAGCAGGAGACACAAAAACATGCAGTTGGCTTCTTTTGAAGCATGTTTAAATCGATTTTTTCTCCACAGACGTTACAAACACCGAAGGAACCTTTTTCCAGACGCTCTAAAGTTTCTAAGATCTCTCTCCTCTTCTCCGCAGCCCTCCCCATCATAAAGGTGTTAAGCTCGTCGTTGTATAATTCGTCGTGAGATCCCCTGTCCGGAACGTTCTTGTAGATTTCGTAAATTGCCTCGAGAGTCTCCAACTGATTGAACAAAACGAAGTTGAAGTAACCTTCCAAGTCTTTTCGCATATAAATCTCCTTTCATTCCATCATCAAAATTCATGGTCGCCCCTCACTTATTTCCTCTCGCGTATCGTTGATAGGCTGTAAAAGTTTCACCCTTGTGTCGGAAAATTTAATTTTCTGTTAAGCGTCATGGAAGGGCGAGTAACAAAAAAAGCCTCAGGATCGTCTCTTTACACCTTCATGAATTCTTCATGATAAAGAAATATCTACTTAATATTTTAAGTTTATAGATGGCACCGTGATAAAAATCCTCGGCCGAGGCAAAAAGAAAGGCAAGATAAAATGAGTAAGCTTCAGGAATGTGCGAATTCGCCTTCATCCACCACCCTAGGCAAAATTAATCATACGATAAAAGACATCTTAGAGAGGATGGAGGTAGACAGACGCACAACCAAATCCCTTTTAGAAACCCTGCCCTTCACCGTGGGTGATACTACCGCGGGATCGGAAATGGAGCTACAAGCCGTCGTGGCAGGCAGAAGACAAGATGTAGATTTACCTCTGACAATAGAGCGTTCTAATTACTTTGCAAACGTTCTTCGCCGAGCCGCATCCGGTGATTCCCCTCGCAAGATAGTCTTAGAATTAATAAAGTACTTAGAAGGCAATAGAGATAACATCTGGGAAAACAGCTGGGTTCGCTTTCCTAAACGTAAACTGAATTCAGCGACCCAGGTTATTTTTCACACCGATTTGCTGGCAGATAAGAAAAAACACGAATTAGGCCTACGCTCCGACGTCCATAAGTTTATTTTTGTCGAAAGCGGTGAAGAGCACATTCGCGTCCCCATCAGCTATGTACTCAAACTGGCTTTGGCCGATGTATTAAATGACGGGTTTGATACACCGCCAGCCATCCGCCACGCTGGCTTAGAATTGCTTAATCATTTTTTATGCGACAATACCTCGCCTGAAACCCACTCTTTTTACGTTATGCCGTTACATCCCACTTCAGGTATGGGCCGGATTGTAGCGTTCGAGGCCGCGACAAGATTTCTTTTGACTCAGCTTCTTATATCTTGGGCAAACGAAAAATTCGGTTTACGCAACAAGGGACAGAGAGCTATGGTCTTTCTGTCACCCCATCCCCCTGTCCGACAGAAACAATTAAACGATTGTATCTCAGACGGATTTTATCGAGATCTTTTCATGAATCCCTGTTTATCAGGGTGGGACCAAGGAGAGGCAAAGTATCATTACATGCACCTCTGCCACGAGGTGCTAAGCCGCAGTCAGCTTCACGCAGTAAAAAAGCTGCGGGAGGCGGGAATTCTTAACTCAAATTTAATTGTCCTACCTAATCTTTCCAATATAAGTCTCGCCAACAATGGCACTCACGTAAGTTTAGGAAGTCAAAAACTTACGATCCTCCTTTCAAATAAGGACTCGGCGTTTACCGAGATGCATGAGAAATATATAGGGGACTTGGTCATAAAAATCGTCGAGCATTTCTTGCCTCTATTCGTTGGAAGCTACAGTACAGCCCCCTATCGGATTGATTTTGCTGAATTTCATCCCGAGAAAGTACTTGGTTTTCTTCCCCATGAGATTGATTATACACACTTAAGGATGTTCTGGCGCCGTTGGAAAAAAAAGGCCAAAATTAAGTTTTTAGGCCATCCCATTACCCCCTTTGGTCCGGATTGGTTAGATCGCTTGGTAGGCAAATGTCTCGGTCTTCGAGGCGACTTCGTACCAGATTTTCGCCTTATTGACTACCTCGTGTCCCTTATGAGTACTGAAAGCAGCCCGGCTTTAAACGGCATCATGGGAAATGGTGATCGGTTAAAAAAAGACCTAGCAGACATGGGCATTTTCAGTACCAAAATGTCTCTTTATTTGCTCTACAAGTTACGAGAATATTCCGTTATGGGTTATTCTGGCTTCGAGGGAAGACACTATAGCCTGTTCGAAAGCTTCGGCCATGACATGGGACGCGCCGTTGATTTGCAAAACCTGATTACTGCTTTGGCCATGCAATACATCGCACAGGAACGCCTCGATCATCCTCACATTCCTGATGATCCCTTTATCGAAAGCGAAAGGAGGCAGGTTCTATTTGGAACGGCCGTCGGCCTCCCCACTTTCTTTGTCCGCTCCGATACAAAGAATTTATTCATAAAAAGAATTATATCGAAGACAAAAAGGATACGTGCCAGCCGGCGTTATCCCGGCTTTCTGAGAGTATATAACTGTGAATATCGCTTAGCCCTTATTGACATACTAGAAGAAGATGCCCGAGACCTCATCGAGATGATGAATCTCCGGGAAACGATAAGAGACTTGCGGCTGAGGATATTAGAGCCGGATACGCATTCCGCTCAAGGCAAGATAACCCAGGGGATTTGCTCTTTTGCCGGCATCCGAACTCCCTTCGACTTGGATAGCAGAGAATTCAATTTGGCAGCGGAAAAGTATTATCGAGATATCCTACGCCGACGCCATATGGAGGAGGCATTTGAATTTCTAGCGGAAGACCTAAAAAAGATCCACAAGAAAGCCGCCTATGCTCCTTCCATTTACCTGGCCTTGTGTTCTTTGCTCTTAGACCACAATCCTTCAGAATTCCTGACACGCATAAAAGAAGACGCAATTGAAGATCGCCTCCCTCTTCCAATCCTAAAGCGCCTTATTTTGATAATTACAGCCAGCATTTTGCTCACAAAAGCAGAATACGAAAAAAAGATCGCCGAGAAAAGACTGTATGGCACTAATACATCAGTATATAGAACGGGAAACGAATAAGATTGAAACAGAACACCTATGCTCCGACCGAGTAATAAGATTTATCTATAGTTCGATGAGGGAAAACGTACCTGCGGTGTTTCGTGCCGTCACCGGGAGGCGTATGTCCAGCCTTCTTGGTTTTTTTAGCTACGATTTTTTAATTAACCGCCACCTCAAAAATCGGTCAAGGTTTCTTCAAACGTGCGGAATAGATTTAAGTGAATGTTTGGATCCGCCCAGCATTCTTAATACACCGAGGAAAATATTCGAACGGAAAATCAGATATTGGGAATGCCGACCCATGATAGAAGATCCGCGCAGTATCGTCTCCCCCGCAGACTCGAAGATCCTTCTTGGCTCTTTATCGGCTAGCTCCTTGCTCTTTTTGAAAGGAAAATTCTTCGATTACGAGGAACTACTGGGAAAAGATAAAAGGGCATGGCTTAATGCCTTTCGGGAAGGAGATTATGTCATTTGCCGTCTTACACCGGAAAAGTACCATTACAATCATACACCTGTAGCCGGTAAGGTTTTAGATTTCTATCAGATTGATGGCTCTTATCATTCCTGTAATCCTAATGCCGTTATCTCTATCCTTACGCCATTCTCAAAAAATAAGCGGATTGTGACGATAATCGATACCGATGTACCCAACGGAACAAAAGCAGGCCTTGTTGCTATGATCGAGGTTGTGGCGATGATGGTCGGAGGCATTACCCAATGCTATAGTGAATCCTTTTACGATAACCCCACTGTCATTGTGCCGGGCATGTTTATCAAAAAGGGCTGTCCAAAAAGCCTTTACCATCCGGGAAGTAGCACCGATATAGTTCTTTTTCAACGAGACCGGGTGGAATTCTGTCAAGATCTGATACGTAATCGTTTGAATAGTAGTGTTCTTAGTCGATTTACGAGCGGCTTTGGCCATCCTTTGGTTGAGACCGATCTTAAGGTTCGGTCTACCATCGGTTGGGCTGTTGTATAACATGTGATTTCAAATGGAGGACGTGCATGACCGAAACAATTTTTCTCATCGTCTTGAGCCTATTACTCTTTGTCATGTTTCGGTGGGCTTTCCGTACCCTGCCAACGGAGAAGTGGCAAATAATGGCTACGGTACCCACCCACAAGGAAAATAATGGTCTTTGGTCAGGATTAAATCTTACGTGGTACGGTTTTTTTATTGCCAATGCCTGTGTAATCGCCCTCGCGATCTACCTGATTCTTACCTCTTCCGTTGATGTTCCAATAACAGCTTCCATTACTTTGGCTCTTTTCATTCTCGTCATTACTACACCCATGACGCGGATTATAGCCCACCTGGTGGAAGGAAAGCACTTTACTTCTACTATCGGAGGCGCATCATTTGTAGGTATTGTACTTGCCCCTATGATAGTATTGATCACAAATCAACTGACTGACCGTCCCTTCCCCTTCTTTCCCGTTATGGCAGCGGTTATGATTGCCTACGCACTAGGAGAAGGAGCCGGACGAATTGCTTGCATTAGCTTTGGTTGTTGCTATGGTAAACCGCTTGCGAATTTTAGTCCCTCAGTCCAGAGGCTATTTTCTCGATGGGCTTTTACTTTTTTAGGAAAAAGTAAAAAAATTGCCTATGAAAGCGGATTTGACGGTCAAAAAGTTATGCCGGTGCAGGCTTTTTCGGCAGTCATAGCGAGTACTGCCGGTCTTGTGGGTCTCGTCTTTTTTTTCACCTCACAATTTTCTATCGCTTACTTTTTACCGGCTGTTACAACCCAGCTATGGCGTTTCTTCTCAGAATTTTTACGCGCCGACTTTAGGGGATTTTCCAAAATAACCATTTATCAAAAGATGAGTCTTGCAGCGGTCCTTTACATTACCATACTCACCTTCCTCATCCCCCCGTCTCCCCCTTTGAACGTAAATCTTGGCATAGGTTTACTTAACTTGTGGAATCCAATCATTATTCTCGCCTTACAGACTTTGTGGGTAATTTTCTTTTTGTACACGGGGCGAAGCAAGGTCACAGGGGCACAGATCAACTTCTTTATCCACCGAGATCGAATTTAACGCAGACGCAGTTTTATACCGGCTATGGGCATTGGAGGTCCTTCTTCTCCTGTCCGCTTACAAAAAAAGGGCGCTGTCCCTATTTTTTAACCACTTTGGTGGGGTATGGAGCCGATCCCACCAGACGAAGCCCCCCAAACCTATCATTCCGAAGACTATACCGATCAGAATAAGAACGAACGTAGCGAATCGGGCACCTCTTTCTAGGACGGCCCGCTCTGGCTGCTTGGCATTATAGTAAACAACAACAGATTTGCCGACGGGATACCTTTCTACCAACTCCTTAGCGCTGGTCATACTACCCGAGCCATACTCGCCAAAATATACTCTGTCGCCCTGATATCTTTTGCCCCCTACCTCATACTCATACAAAATATGCGCGTAATACGAGGGGGCCTCGCCGGTCTCTTTTGAAGTCTGTATCTCCGATGAAATTATTCGGCCTGGTGAGAATGGCCACTGAAAACTACTGAGAGCTTCATAAATGTCAAAATAGCCCTTAAGACAAATCACTATGCCGGCAAAGAGAAACACAAGCATCCAATTACGACCTTTACGTTTCTTCTGCCCTTCCTGTGGACTAATCGGTTCGGATTCTGTCACGTCCCTACTCCTTTTCTATTTTTCTCTTAGCCTTAAGGGCCATTAACCTTCTAAGAAGGCTTTTTAAACGGCAGCAATTTAAAATTATAGATGCCGCTCCCTAATAACATGAAAAGAAGGCTTGCCGTCAGGCCAAAAATGATCGGTTCGATGGAGGTTTCTACGAGACGGGCAATGAGCCATGCGAGGAGACCAAATATTATGGCCAGCAGGGCTCCTCTTGCCGTCGCTTTCTTCCAAAACAAACCGAAGGCAAGGGGTACAAAAAGGGATACGAGGCCCAACGACGCGGCTTCTCCCACTAGGGCATAAATATTCCCCCTCATCAAGGCCAGATACAAAGAGATTAAAGCTATGAATAAAACTGCCATTCTCGAAATCCACAGCAGTTTTTGATCCGTTACGTTCTTTAAGCGGGGACGTAATACATTCTCCGAGATAATAGCTGCTGGTGCGAGTAAAGTCGCGCTGGCGGTACTTAAGATCGCCGAAAGAAGAGCTCCAAACAGTAAGACCTGGACTAAGGGTGATGCATACTTGCCCACCAAATGTGGAATAATCAGCTGAGTATCCTGTTCGGAAGTTAAGAAGTCAGGGATCATCAGCCTTGCGGCCAAAGTAAGAAGAAGTGGAAGGGTAGCCACAACCAGATACATAACTCCGGCCAGAAGTGCACCACGAACAGCAACTTTTTCCGAGCGGGAGGTCATAATTCTTTGAAACAACTCTTGGCCAGCAATCGAACCCAGTCCCACCGTAATCCAAGCGGCTAAATAGTTCAATCCATTTACGAGCCCTGGCTCAGGATAAAATCGGAAAAATCCAATCGGTGTGGCGGCAAAAACCTCCTTAAGGCTGACAATACTAAATATCTCCAACGTTGCTACTATAAGACCTATGACGATGAAAATCATCTGCATAAAATCCGTAACGGACACGGACCACATGCCTCCAAAAAAAGTGTAAAGGGTAACCAGTATGCAACCAACCAGGATGCTTATATTTACGTCTAAACCCATGAGGGCATTGGTTACAATACCCAAGGCCACCATCTGTGCCGCCGCCCAGGAAAGGTAGGTGAGGACAAGGCAAAAACTTGCCAGGGCCTCCGTAACTTGCCCATATTTTAAACGATAGAAATCTCCTAAAGTAAGCAGGTTCAAACGATAGAGAGGACGGGCAAAAAAAAGCCCTACGAGGAATAGGCAGAGGGCAGCGCCAAAAGGATCCCTTATAATAGCAATTAGCCCCCCCCTGGCAAATTCTGCCGAGGCACCCAGCACCGTTTCTGAACCGAACCAAGTAGCAAACAGAGTGCAAGAGACCATATAGAGGGGGAGGCGACGCCCAGCGATGAGATAATCTTCGGTGCTTCTCACCCAGCGAACGGCAAAAAGCCCAACCCCTATGGTTATCAACAAATACAAGATGATAAACCACACCATAGCTTAACCCTGATCACCTACATCTCAACCCTCGTCACTACACCATGAACCTTAGAAGCCGGCAATTTATTAAACTGCACAAAATTTGGAGTCACCTTTTTGATAAAGCTGAACACCCGCCAAACGGGATTTGTCGTTATAATGTCTTCTACCCCGTAGAAAATTATCTTCGGCGTAATTTCATACATTTTAAAAATAAGATCAAAATCGATTCTTGCCAGATATCCGGCTTCGATCTCTAAGGCATCCAAACCAGTCCCGATGCCTTTGATGTAATTCGTTTTGATGCCAAAGGGATAATCGGTGCGATTGATACAGATGAAAATGTTTTTCTCATAGATGATGTTGCTACTGAACATACAGTGTGAAACATAAGGAGGGATTACTTTCCACGACCGGGCAAAGAAGATGGCTGTGCCCTCTATTACCCTTCCTTTGGCATAGACTTGCTCATAGCTAACAAGAAAGGTCTCCAAATCCAATGGGCGAAGCGAAGAAAAAAGTAATTTTTGCCCTTGCGTCCAAATGGCTATAACGGCAAAGGGAACGGCAGCCAGGATTAACGACCAATATGCCCCATGGGGAATTTTGGTCAAAGTAGAAGAAAAGTACACGAGGTCCACGAGCACCACCCCGAGGGAAACTGCGAAAAGGGTTAATCTACGTTGTAAGCCAAAGACCAGGGCGAGCATAATACCCGTTACGGTCATCGATCCTGTTACAGCCAGGCCATAAGCGGCACCCAAATTTTCTGATTTGCGAAAGACAAGGATAATAAGAATCACGGCCGCCATGAGTACCCAGTTCACCGATCCAATATATATCTGGGACTTAAGGTGCGAAGAAGTATAGCTAACTTTGAGGAGGGGCATGAGCCTTGTTGTTACCCCCTGATAAACGATGGAAAAGACACCACTAATCATAGCTTGAGAGGCAATGACCGTCGCACCTATAGTGAGCAGCAAAAAAGGAATGTAAAGAAACGGTACCTGACTTTTCACCATCCCGAAGAGATAGGTTCTCGCATCCGGATTTTGAAGGGCAAAGGCCCCTTGGCCTAGGTAATTTATGAAAAGAGCAATGAAGACGAACCACCAGGCTCTTTTAATGGGAAGTTTTCCCAAATGTCCCATGTCGGCATAGAGGGCCTCCCCTCCCGTGGCACACAGGACAACATCGGAAAGAACGATGAACCCTAAAAGACCCTGTCTCAACATAAAATCTAACGCATAGTAAGGATTTACCACCTTCACCAAAGAGGGTTCCGTAAGCAGAGAAAAAAACCCTGAAACAAAGAGGGTTAGGAACCATACGAGCATAAAAGGACCGAAAGCACCGGAAATGCGGTCAGCACCCTTTCTTTGAAAGAAAAAAAGGGCCAACGTAATTGCTATGGCAATGGCCATAATAATTTCCTGGGAAAGGATTTCTAGGCCCGGGATCAGCAAAATGCCCTCGACCGCTGAAATTATGGAGATCGCCGGAGTAATCACACCGTCACCCAAAAGCAGTGAGACACCGATAAAGGTGAGTAAGGAAACGACGGCCGCCATCCGGCCAGGCTTAATCAGACGCACGATTATCTCTCGGAGCATGATCGCTCCTCCCTGCCCCTCCCGGTCCAGTTTCATGGCTAACCAGGCATACTCGGCAGTGACCAAAATCATCATGGTCCAAAAGACCAGGGAGAGAACTCCCACAACATTTTCCCGCGTCGGAGGAAGAAGGGCAAAGACAATGGTAAGGGTGTAAATAGGGCTTGTGCCGATATCCCCAAAGACAAGCCCCATCGCTCTCACCACCCGTGAGGCTGTTGCTTCCGGACCTTGCCCGTTATAAGAACCGTTATCCTTCATAGACATAAAGGAAGGCCACGGCGGGCGTAAATGCACGCCTCACCATGGCCTATTAATCATCCCCCAACAATTAAACGGCGAACGCCTCTTCTGGTATACGCATGGCGCTCGTTTCATCTTTCACTAGAATCTCACACTTCGCTGGAACCAAGGCCGTAACTCGGTGGATAAAGAACTTGGCTCCCTCTATTTTCCCCGTATAGAACATTTTCTCCTTTTCTAAATCAGCCGACGCTAGCGCCTTCTGGGCAACCAATGCGGACCTTAAATGGAACCATCCACAAAGGGCATCACCGAAACAGTTAAGAAAATCACAGGCCGCAATAAGAGGCACATAGGGGTTAGTCTTCATAAGCTGGGAGAAGTTCATCGCCGTTGACACAATGGCATTTACCGCTTTCTCAACTATTTCGGCCTCTTCTTTGAATTCCGATGCCTTTCCTTCTTCAATCGCCGCCTTCGTCTCGCCAATGAGGTTCATGAAGTAGGCACCTTTCTTCATCCCCAACTTCCGACCCAAAAGGTCAAGAGCCTGGATACCATTTGTGCCTTCGTAAATCGTATTTATCTTTTGATCCCTCATCATTTGCTCAACGGGGTACTCTTTACAATATCCGTAACCACCGTAGGTTTGGATAGCCAGATCGTTTACCATAAGCCCCATTTCTGTACAGTAAGACTTTACGATGGGGGTCAGCATCTCTACCATACCTTCCCACTTCTCCCTTTCCTCCTCTGTCTCCGCCACTTTTCTCTTATCCATGGCGTAATAGCAGAACATGCAGAGGAGTCTGATCCCTTCCACATAAGACTTCTGTTTCAGGAGCATGCGCCTCACGTCGGGATGCTGAATGATGGGTACCTGAACGGTGGGATCCTTGGCCATAATGTTACTTCCCTGCAGGCGCTGTTTAGCATAATCTAAAGCATGGAGATACGCCGCGCTGGCCAAAGCAACACCCATCATGCCCACTGCTTGCCTTTCTTCATTCATCATGTGGAACATGACCTTCATGCCTTCTCTCTCTTGCCCCATGAGATAGCCAATACACTTGCCGTTTTCACCAAAGTTGAGAGTACAGGTGGCATTCCCGTGGATCCCCATCTTGTGCTCAATGCCGCCCGTCACGACGTCATTGAATTCCCCCAGGGTACCGTCTGGATTAACCCGATACTTGGGCACGAGGAAGATGGAAATGCCTTTGGTCCCCGGAGGATCTCCCTCAATTCTCGCCAGTACGGGATGGATGATGTTTTCCGTGAGATCATGATCCCCTGAGGAGATGAAGCACTTAGTCCCTGTAATTGAATAGGTGCCGTCGGGATTGCGGCGAGCCGTCGTCTTCAGGGCCCCAACATCAGAACCAGCACCTGGTTCGGTAAGACACATCGTACCTGCCCATTCGCCGCTGTACATCTTCTCAAGATAGATGGCCTTGAGTTCATCGGAGCAAAACTTTTCCACGAGTTTGGCAGCTCCGTGGGTAAGGCCAGCATACATATTAAAAGCTTGATTGCAGGCAAGGAATATTTCACTACACGACGCACCTACTATTTCCGGGAATCCTTGACCGCCTACTTCAGGGCTTTCGGACACGGTAAGCCAACCACCCTCCCGATAAAGCTTCCATAAACGATGGTACGCTTCCGGCGCATATACCTTACCATCTTTAAATACGGCTTCCACGGGCTTTCCATGCACCTCATCAGGGTAAGTTGGAGCAATCTCGTTTTCAGCGAATTTTATAGCTGCATCGAGCACCATGTTCACCATATCTACATCATGATCTACGAACGGTCCTTTACCGAGGATCTCGTCTTGAATGCGAAAAATCTCAAACAAAACAAACTTGTAATCCCTTTCATTCACCCATACACTGGCCATAACCTTCCTCCTTTAAAATTTGATACCGTCCATCAATAATCAAAGGGCGTGACACTGATTGCACGTAAGTGTCACCTTCCCTCCCTCTTTGTGGGCATTGTGAATCATGGTAGAAAATTTAGTCGCCTCGCTCCGTTTCGGGTCAGGCTGGTGGCACGAAAGGCAAGGGTTTTTAGCTGCCTCTCCCACGGAGGGATGACCTGCGGGCATTATCTTCATATAATCCTTATGGCAAACACCACACGGCTTCTCCTTCAGGGGCGGACCTCCCGCTTGCGAAAGCAAAGCCGGTAACATGATAAACCCGATCATCATAACCATAGCCATTTTATTCCATTTTTTTGATTTCTTCATCTTTACCTCCCTCTTGGCTTTCCACCCTTTTTTCGAGTTCCCTTTTCCTAATGGCCACCATAATGGCCGTCAGTGCCCCTGGTGTCATGCCGGGAATGCGGTTGGCCTGGCCAATCGTTTCCGGTAAAACCCTTTTCAGTTTCGCTCTTAACTCGTTCGAAAGGCTCGGCACGGCATCGTAATCCAGGTCCCTCGGAATCTTTTTCTTCTCTAATTCTCTGTACTTTTCTACCTCCTCTCTCTGTCTTTTTATGTATCCCTCATATTTGGCTTCAATTTCAATTTCTTTTTTGACCCACGGATCGGCAATGGGTACCCAACCGGGCAGGGATCTTAAATCATCGTACCCAAGGCCATCTCGGCGCAGAAGATGGAAAAGACTGATGGGGCTGCGGATTGGCTCGGTACCCACTGAGGATAGTAATTCGTTTATGGCCGGAATGGGATAAATCTTGACCGTCTTCAAATGTTCAATTCCCCTTTCTATCTCCCGGGCCATCTCTCTAATACGCTCATATACCTCTGGCTTCAGAATACCCAACTCATACCCATAGCGGGCGAGGCGGAAGATAGCATTATCCTCTCGCAAAATCAAACGATGTTCCGCTCGAGAGGTAAACATGCGATATGGTTCGTCTACCCCCCTGGTAATTAGGTCATCTACGAGAACAGCCATGTATGCCTGGGATCGATCGAGGACAAAAGGCGGGCGCCCCATCACCTGGCAAGCAGCATTAATACCTGCCCAGAGCCCCTGGGCTGCCGCCTCCTCATAACCGGAGGTGCCGTTAATCTGTCCGGCCAAGAAAAGGCCCGCAACTAATTTCGTCTCCAAGGTACTTTTCAATTGGGTCGGCTGAACGTAGTCATACTCGATTGCATAGGCAAAGCGCATGATTTCTGCCTCTTCCAAGCCCGGCACGGAATGCACAATCTTCTCCTGTATATCAGGTGGGAGGCTATTTCCCAAACCCTTCGCATATATTTCTTCCGTTTCTATACCTTCGAACTCCAAGACGACGGGATGGCTGTCCTTGTCCGAAAACTTCATGACCTTATCTTCCAACGAAGGACAGTATCGGGCAGAGATACCCTTAATCCTCCCGGAATAGAGAGCCGATAGGGTAATGTTTTCCCGGATGAGTTTATGGGTTAAATGAGAGGTAGAGGTAAAATACGAGGGAAGCCTTTCTTCCCTTAATCTTTCGGTCGTAAAGGAAAAGGGCTTCGGATCGGGGTCACTGTCCTGCCTCTCCATGCGAGAGAAATCAATCGTTGACGCCCTTAGGCGAGGTGGTGTACCTGTCTTCATCCGTCCCATCTCGAAACCGAGGGAACGCAGATTTTCCGCCAAACTTAGAGAAGCCATTTCTCCAGCCCTCCCGGCCGGAATACGTGTCTCTCCAATGTGGATCAATCCGTTTAGAAAGGTACCTGGAGTGATAATCACCGCTTTCCCCAGATAGGCTACCCCTACGTTATCTTCCACCCCGACGACACGATTGCCCTCAATTAATAGTTTTTCCACCAGAGACTGGCGAATGTGGAGGCGGGGTTCCTTTTCCAAAACTGTCTTCATAACCATGTGGTAAAGGAGCTTATCGCACTGACAACGAGAGGATTGTACTGCCGGTCCTTTCGAGGCATTGAGCAAACGAAAATGCACGGCCGTTTTATCAGCTACTTTTGCCATTTCGCCACCTAGGGCATCTATCTCCTTTACCAACTGCCCCTTCGCCACACCGCCGATGGCAGGGTTGCAAGACATCAGGGCAATAGAATCGAGGTTGATGTTGAATAAAAGGACCTCACAACCCATCCTGGCCGCCGCTAGGGCCGCCTCGCAACCCGCATGTCCTCCACCGACAACGATGACATCGTAACTACGGTTCATAGTACCCTTCATTCCTCTTGACATCTTTATGCTTTGTTAGCATTTGAAATGTCAAGGGGTTATGGACAAAAAACCGGATTTTTGGAGAAACAGCAAACGTTACTATGACCTGAAGAGTTATTGGCGGAATCTCTTCGGCTGCAACGTCTTTAAATTGCCCATTGACGCTGGATTTACCTGCCCGAACAGAGATGGTAAGGTTGGTTGGGGGGGGTGTATATACTGCGACGGAAGGGGATCCAAGTTACGGCAGTCGGGTACTCTTCCATCCGTAAGGGAGCAAATTAGACGGGGGAAAGCATATTACAAAGAGGCGAGACAGGCAAAAAAATTTATCGCCTATTTTCAAACTTTTACCAACACGTATGCCGCTTTGGATCGTTTGAAAGCCCTCTACGACGAAGCCTTCGCCGAAGATGATATCATAGGTATATCCGTTGGAACTCGACCCGATTGCCTATCCGATGAAGTCATCTCCCTCTTCACCGAATATGCAGAAAGATACCACGTATGGATAGAATTGGGACTTCAGTCCATTCACGACCGAACTCTCTCTCTCATTAATCGTGGTCACGATGCTCAATGTTTCATCGACGCCGTGGAGCGTTTAGCCGGGCGGGGAATCAACATCTGCGTCCACATAATCGTCGGGCTACCGGGAGAAACAAGAGGTGATGTGATCGAAACGGCAAAGGAACTCTCTCACCTGCCTATTCAGGGCATAAAAATCCACTCTCTTCTCGTCTTAGAGGGAACGACCCTTGGAAATATGTTCAAAGAGGGTAAAATTACCCTCTTCACGAAAGAGGAATACATTCTTACCGTCTGTGACATCTTGGAAGTTCTCCCCCCGCAGATAGTCATCCAACGCCTTACGGCCGATGGATACAAGGACATCTTCTTGGCCCCCGCCTGGGCTATAAACAAGCTGGATGTTATCAATAATATAGACCAGGAGCTGAAAAGAAGAAACTCCTGGCAGGGGAAGAGGTATTGTCCCGCGTGAGATTGTGTGCTAATCTATATAGTCTCGTCGATATAACAGGATAAAGTTATGGTGGGCATCATAGACTATAGGGCAGGCAATTTGACCAGTGTAGCTCGGGCGCTTACACATCTCTCTATTCCCTCGATTATTACTGACGACCCCACTGTTCTTCAAGAGTGTGAAAGAATTATCTTTCCCGGCGTCGGAGCGGCAGGTCAGGCCATGCAAGATCTGAAACGAACAGGCATGGACGAATTTTTAAGAAATGCCATTAAAAATAAAATACCCGTTTTAGGCATCTGTTTGGGTACGCAGATTATTCTCGAATATAGTGAGGAAAATTCCACCCCCTGTCTTGGCCTCTTACCAGGTTTAGTAAGGAGGTTTCCATCGGACTTGACCGACCGTAAGGGAAGGCTCAAAGTCCCGCATATGGGATGGAATAAAGTTAAGATAACCCGCAACCACCCTGTGTTTTATGAGATAGCCGAAGAAGCAGAGTTTTATTTTGTCCATTCCTACTATCCGGTTCCGAAGAATGACTCACACATTCTGGGCTGGACGGAGTACGGCATCACCTTTTGCTCTATCATTGCCGTAGAAAACATCGTAGCCGTCCAGTTCCATCCGGAAAAAAGCGGCAGACCGGGGCTGCAGATACTGAAAAACTTCTGCTATTGGTCAGGTAAAGATGCTGAGTAAAAGAATAATACCATGTCTCGATGTGAGAAACGGTATCCTGACGAAAGGAATAAAGTTCAAGGACAACGTTGATGTAGGTGATCCCGTAGCGGCGGCCAAGGCATACTACGAACAGGGAGCTGATGAGATCGTTTTCTACGACATTACCGCATCGGCCGAAGGACGTGAGATTATGATCGATGTAGTAAGAAAGGTAGCAGAAAACATTTTCATCCCCTTCAGTGTCGGTGGCGGATTGAGAAGTTTAGAAGACATGAGACAGGTTCTTTTGGCTGGCGCAGAGAAAGTGAGCATAAACACGGCGGCAGTTCTAAATCCAGACTTAATCAACGAAGGGGCTCAGGCCTTCGGAAGCCAATGTATAGTCCTCGGAATGGACGTAAAAAGGGTGGAAGCCTCATCATCCATTCCCTCCGGTTACGAAGTCTTCATTCATGGAGGGCGGACGCCTACCGGTTTAGATGCCCTAAAATGGGCCCAAGAAGGAGAGGAAAGGGGCGCCGGAGAAATCTGTTTAAACTCCATCGATGCCGACGGCACGCAAGGGGGCTACGACTTGGTGGTAACGAGGCTCATAGCGACAAATGTGGGTATCCCTGTCATTGCTTCGGGCGGAGCCGGTACGCCAGAGCACATATACGAAGCCTTAACAGAAGGGCAGGCCGATGCGGCTTTGATTGCTTCCGTGGTACATTACAACCTGTATCCCATCAGCCTTATTAAAGGCATGCTCGCCCGAAGAGGCATCAAGGTCCGCTCTTACTGGTGATGGAACGATGAAGGCAGCCATTATAGAAGAGGTTCGATCGATTTCTGATGACAGGGAACCGGTAGTCTACACCGACCTTCCCAACCCTAAACCTGGACCGGGAGAGATTCTCCTTCATGTCTCCGTCTGCGGTGTGTGTCATACGGAACTGGATGAGATCGAAGGCCGTGCGAGACCTCCAAAATTGCCGATCATCCCGGGACATCAGGTGGTAGGAAAGGTAACGGAATTAGGGTTAGGGGCGAAAAAATTCCGACCGGGTGACCGGGTGGGGGTAGGATGGATCTACCATGCCTGTGGACGATGTTTGTATTGCCTATCAGACCGCGAAAATCTCTGCCCTGAGTTTCTCGCCACTGGTCGGGACCGGCATGGTGGTTATGCCGAATTCATGACGGTACCCGAAGATTTTGCCCTGCCCATTCCAGAAGGCATCGAAGATATATTCGCTGCCCCCCTAATGTGCGCCGGAGCCATCGGATATCGCTCGCTCAAACTGACCAATATCAAAGATGGAGATAGCCTGGGACTTACAGGATTCGGCGCCTCGGCCCATCTGGTCCTTCAGGCGGTAAGATATCTTTATCCGCGAACTAAAGTTTTTGTGTTCGCCCGTAGTGAGTCCGAACGACAATTTGCCAAAGATTTAGGCGCTTTTTGGACAGGAGATACAACAGATGAGCCACCGAACAATTTAGAGGCTATCATCGATACGACACCTGCTTGGTTTCCCGTCATGATGGCCCTTCGATTTCTTGCTCCCGGGGGGAGATTGGTTATCAATGCTATTCGCAAAGAAGCGTCCGATCAACACCATCTGATGGAAATCGATTATCCTCGGGACCTATGGATGGAAAAAGAGATAAAATCGGTGGCCAACGTAACGAGAAAGGATATAGGGGATTTTTTGCAGCTTGCCGCCCGCATAGATCTCAAGCCCGAGGTCCAAGTATACAGCTTGAAAGAAGCGGGACTGGCACTCCGAGAACTGAAGGCCCGAAAGATTAGGGGCGCAAAAGTATTAAAAATAGTATAATAGGAAAAAAATTCCGTAAGGAGGCATTGAAATTGAACAGCAGGCGTCACGAACTAAATATTCAACTCGCCCAGATGCTCAAAGGGGGAGTTATCATGGATGTAACTAATGTGGAGCAGGCACGGATAGCTGAAGAGGCTGGCGCCGTAGCCGTCATGGCCTTAGAAAGGGTACCAGCCGATATCCGGGCGCACGGAGGGGTAGCGCGCATGTCTGATCCGTCTATGATTCTCGCTATCAAAAAGGCCGTCTCCATTCCCGTCATGGCCAAGGTGAGAATCGGGCATTTTGTAGAGGCCCAGGTGTTAGAAGCGCTGAAAATTGACTACATCGATGAAAGTGAAGTCCTCACCCCCGCCGACGAAGAGTGCCACATTGACAAAACAAAATTCTCCATTCCGTTTGTCTGTGGGGCAAGAAACCTGGGAGAAGCCCTACGGAGGATTGCCGAAGGAGCGGCCATGATTCGAACCAAAGGAGAAGCCGGAACGGGAAATGTCGTGGAAGCGGTGCGCCATATGCGTACCATGAACCGAGAAATACGCCAGCTCGTCTCCATGCCCGTAGAGGAAGTAGTAGGTTTTGCCAAGGCCAACGGTATTCCTTTCGAACTGGCCCTCAAGGTCAAAGAATTGGGCAGGCTCCCGGTGGTCAACTTTGCCGCTGGTGGTATCGCCACCCCAGCCGACGCCGCCCTCATGATGCAACTAGGATGTGACGGCATCTTCGTTGGTTCCGGTATTTTTAAGTCCGCCGACCCTGTAAAACGGGCGCGAGCCATCGTCATTGCCACCGCTCATTATGACGATCCGGAGAAGATACTCGAAGTCTCCATGGGCTTGGGAGAGGCCATGCCTGGATTGGAAATTGGTACCATACCGGAAGAACACCGATTGGCGGTCAGAGGTTGGTAGATGATCGGAGTTCTTGATCTTCAGGGTGACGTGGTCGAGCACATCGATCACTTAGAGCGACTGGGCATTTCATCTAAACGGGTAAAGAAGACTTCGGATTTGAAGGGAATCAAGGGTCTAATCATTCCTGGCGGTGAGAGCACATGTCTCGCCCGTCTCATGAAGCTAAACGGTATCGACCGAGCAATTATGGAGCTTCATGGCCAGGGAATAAAATTTTGGGGCACCTGCGCGGGAGCGATCATCCTGGCCCGTAATATCATAGGAGAAAAATCTCACGTCCCTCTAATCGACATCGACATCGAGCGAAACGGCTTCGGAAGTCAACTCGACAGCTTCGCCACGGAGGCACTGATTCCCGACGTTTCTCCCCAACCTCTAACCCTCATCTTCATCCGCGCCCCTAAAATCAGGCGGTGTGGTCCCGGTGTGAAAGTACTCTTGGCGATAGAGGATTACATCGCAGCGGCCGAGGATGAATCCATTCTTGTAACGGCCTTCCACCCTGAACTGACTCCCGCTTCGGACTTCCATGCCTACTTTGCCCGAAAATGCGGACTTGAAATCAAAGGCGAGAGAAGAGATCTTCCCCCCTGGTCATCCACCAGCTGGACCCGCTTAGCTAGGGTCGCCTAAAAAAGATCAAGGCCCAATGATAGTAAGGCGGGCTCTTACCTTCTCCGCTTCCGAAGTCTTGCCCATCTTTTCGTAATAAGCGCCTAGTCTTTCCAAATAGGCCTTAAGTGCCCTCTTCCATCCTTGACGAGAGGATGTGTCCACACCCATCTGAAGAATTTCCTCGTTATCGCCTTTCCAGGCAAGATATATTCCGCTGGCGATAAGGCGAGAGAGGGGGTCTTTTATCTCCCCTATAATGGCCGCGATCTTTCCTTCTTCTTTGAGGCAAGCCAAAGCGAATTTATGGTACGCTTCCGGCAAATATTTAGGATTTACTTCTGCCCATCTTCCCTGCAGAAACGCGTAATAAGACTCGTTCTGTGCTGAGGGGAAAAACCGCTGCAAGGTAAGAAAATCTTCATTCTTCGCGGGTCGGAGAACGGCAACATCAAGAGCCATCTTTGTCAAATAGGCCTTCCCCAATATGTCCATGTCACCGCTCTTTTTTATTTCCTCAACGGCCAGTCCAAAGTTCATCTCCGCTATATCCATTCTCCCCCCTAAGTATTCACTTTTGAATTGTTCCAATCGGCTGGCGGCCATTGATATCCAGAAAGGAGCCGGAGGCTTTCCCCCACAACCCAAAATCATGAAGATCAGGAAAAGCAAAAAAATTCTTAATTTCTTTTTCTTCATCTCACGGTAACTCTACCTTCTCCTCCTTACGGAAGGGGATCTTCCGGTTGATTTCATCAATTATACTGTTAATAGTATGAACAGCGCGATCAATATCTCTTCTCAATACGTCCAGATCCTTCGTTGTCTTTGAAAGATCAACACTCATCTTGATAACATTATCCAATACCTCTTCTGTCTTTTTCAGATTGACGACCACCTCTTTCAAAACCTCCACAACCGCCGGTTTTACCCCTTCCGGACCATACAGCTCCGTTTCTGTCCGGATGAGCATCTGATCTAGACGTTCTGTGGTCTTTCTGATATTTTTCAAGGAATCGTGGACGGCCTGAACGGCATCACGATCTGAGATGGCCATCTCCAAGAAAGAATTCCTGGCGGCCATCTTTCCCGTCAACTTCTCTACGTGATCAAGGATAAGGGAAACTTTGGCCAACAGGGGTTCCAGTTTCCTTATAGTTTCGTTGATGTCGTTCACCTCGGTAATCATGGGAGTAGAGTTCGGATCCAAAAGAGGGCTGGTCATGTCTTGTGTAATGACCGTCAGCTTTGTCGA
Organism: Syntrophales bacterium; assembly: GCA_026416455.1. Lineage (GTDB taxonomy): Bacteria > Desulfobacterota > Syntrophia > Syntrophales > UBA8958 > JAOAFE01. The sequence goes on along the minus strand of JAOAFE010000002.1, from coordinate 217,970 downwards.
ACCAATGATGGGACGCTCTAAAAGGAAGCGGCTTTCTTTTCTTAACCATTTCAGGTGACGAGTGGGCACATTAATCTTGACGACCACAAGGCCATCGGGGTTGAGTTCCATTTCTGTTACCTTACCGATCTTAAATCCGGAGAAATGAAGGGGCATACCTACGGTGAGGCCATCTCCCGTCCGGGAGAGGAGGGTAAAGTTATAACCCCGTTCAAACATTCCCTTTTTGTGAGCGAGGTAAGCCAGGGCGGATGCGATGACCAACAGGGAAAAGAGGAGAAACAATCCCACTTTCCATTCAACGGAGAGGCGTTTCATGATTAACACCTAGGTACCTTTCTTCGTTCCATACATAATCGAGGACAAAACATTGATTAAAAAATTCTTCCAGCCCATGCAAGGCATTTATCATGAATTCCGCCCTATCTACATCCGGCATGATAACGAAGGGCCGATCTACGATGACCACATCCCCGGGCATGAGGAGAGCGCGCAGCAGAAGAGCGACGAATCTCTCCTGGCTGGCTAAGTTTGGATTTCTCTTGGCACCGATTTCTTCCATATTAAATTTTTTAAGGAGGTCCATAACATACTTTTCCGCCCTCCTCCTAGACCACCCCTCATGGTACTCCTTAATGAGAGCCACATTCTGCACGACGGACAGGTTCGAGATAAGGGGATAGGAAGGAGACACAACACTCGCACGCGTTCCGAACTCCTTATTGAGTTCGTCCCGTCTCGCCCCTAAAGAATCCTCATCGGCGAAAAACTCTAAAACAATTTTACCAATAGCGAATCGAGCACTAATATAACCACCTCAATGACGATAATAGAAATAAACACCTGCACCATGCCATTCAAAACGGCAATGGGTATGGAAGTAAGTTCCTGGGTGGCGGACATGCCAAATTTGATAGGTATAAAAACGATGAAAAAACCCAAAATTGCGCATTTTATAGCCATGACAACTAGATCATAGATAGAAAAGGCATCGACGAGTAGAGAAATGTAATCATCGAAACTGAGGCCGAAAAAAAAGCGAGAAGAAAGTAGTCCGCTAATCAAAACGCAGGTGGAGAAGGCAAAGCCGAGCACAACGATAGACACGATACCGTTTAGTACCCTAGGAACAAGCAGATAATTTACGACGCTGATACGATACGCCTCTAGAGCCGCCAGCTCCCGATTCACTTTCATGACAGCAATCTCCGTATTGATGGCAGCGCCTGACCTCAAAGCGATGAGCAAAACGGTAACAAACGGGGCCAATTCTTTTACGACAAATCCCATAATCATGGCTCCAAAGAAATGAAACATGCCTATACTTCTCAAATAATCACCTGCTACCCCGATGAGGATGGTACCCAAAATGATGGAAATGGTGAGAAAGAGAGGGAGAATCTGCACCGAGGTAAAGTAAATCTGGTTTACCAGCACCATACGCACGGCCGCGTTATAAGTGGATGGGAGCAACATATGCGCCAACACTTCATATGCCAGACTGAAGGTTTCCTTTAAAGTCTTTAATCTCTTGATCAGCAGGCTTCCTATCTTCTCCAACATAGGCACGGTGTTTACGTCGCCGTAAGGGTAAAAGACTTTACCATTTCACACGGTTCATAAGACCTCTTCGCCTCTGCGAGGGCTTCGATGCCCATATCACTCTCTTTATTTATATACTTCAGATCAAAAAATAGCTGGCGGGCACATTCTCGGTCTAAAAACTGGTAAAGACCCCTGATGCGTCCGAAAGCCTTCTCGAAGTTCAATACCCCCATCTCTCGATTGAGAACGGACATTATGGCAAAGGCGCTCACTACTCCATCAATTTTTATGTAGAGGCCCCGCCAAGGTAGCTCTTCTATCGTTTCGAGCGCGGCTGTAATAGCCTTTTTTTCGCACAAAAGTATCTTATTTATTCCCTCTTCGTTACAACCCCGTTCTTCACACCATGCTTCGAGGAACTTCAAACACTCAGCACTCTGTTCAGACGTAATTTTACCAATTTCCACTCGTCCTTTTTCTACATAGTCGCGGGTAAACTGATGAATGAGGTTTCTCTTCCCCGCATACCGGTTTCCCTTCAGCTCTGCCAAATCAGAGGTTAGATAAACATAGTCGTGGTAAACCCTATCCTCCTCAATCTCAAACCACGGCCATATGCTATCTTCATTCACCGTTTTTATATAATCTCCCGGAACAAACCTAATTTTCCCTATTCCCGTGGCCTGAGCAAGCTCGTAGAGCCACGTTGGAGCCCACAACTCCCGACTTATCGGCATAAGTAGGTATCTTGTCACTTCCCCATTCGTTCGTTCTTCCATGGAGAGGATGAGAGAATCATCGGCGAAATCGTAGAAGGCTGTATGATACCCCTCCCCCCAGGCGATGAGCGAGGGCAGAGAGTAGATACTCAACCGGTAAGGCTGCTGATCGAAATATCCCTTCAAGGCCTGGTATGAAGCACGCTCAATCTTCTTCCACATGATTTACGGCATTCTTTGTGTATAGACTTTTATACATGGAAACCACCGTAAGAAAGAGGGCACCTATGATGGGTCCCAAGACAAAACCGGTGATCCCGAAGCAAACTATCCCTCCCAAAGAGGTAAGGAAAATCATAAGGGGATGCATCTCGATATCCTGTTTGAGGAGGAGGGGGCGCAAAAGACCGTCCACAGAACTTATTACGAGGGCACCAAAAAGCAGAATGATCAAACCCTTCACAACCTCCCCCGTGAAAATCATAACAACCCCCACCGGCGCCCAAACGATGGAGCATCCTACGCCAGGTATGATCGACGCCACCGCCATGACCACTCCCCAGGTCAGGGCCCCTTTTATCCCCAAAAGCAAGAACAGGATAGCCCCTAAAAGACCCTGAATGCCACCAATAATGATGGTCACCTTAAGAGTCGCCTTGGCCGTTCTCGCAAAGCTGTCAAAAAGGGCAGACTTCTTACTCTCTTCAAAGGGTAAGAGATTTTTAATTTCCTCTTGCAACGCACGTCCATCGCGCAGAAAAAAGAAGAGGACATAGAGCATGACGAAAAACTTGGCGATAAAAACCACCGTATTTTGTGTCAGAGAACTTACATTCTCGAGCAGCAACTTAACCAAGCCCCTGGCACCATCTATCACGGCCTTGGTCATCGTTTGCGCGTCGATGGAGAGACGAGACAGAATAGGATAGGAAGCTAGACGCGTTGTCCATCCTTTCAATTTTTCCATAAGATACGCGGCCTCTTCGTTTAAGGTTTCAAAGAGATCAACTGACTCTATAACTACCAGGGTTCCCACGGAGAGAAAAGGAACGATGATCGCCGCCGTAACGATCAGGAGTGTGAAGAAAGCAGCAAGATCACGTGATTGTACCTTCGATAGGATCAATTTATGAACGGGGAAGAAGAGACCAGCAATGACCGCCGCCCAAAAAATAGGGCCGAAAAAGGGCCGGATGAGATAAACAAAAAGAATACAGGCGATGGCAACAATTAGAAAAAAAAGCACCGTCTTAACCTTTTCCGGTCCCACTCTTTGGCCCGCCTTTTCGACTGCTCGTTTTTTCGTTTTTTGATTAATGTATGGTGAGAGATGAGTCAAGTCAATTGTACATCCTGAGGAAATATGATAGGGATGGAGATGGATCAAAGATGAGTGCAATCTACGAATTATACGCAGAAACAAAATTTTCCGCCGCTCATACGCTAACCGGATATCCCGGCGATTGCGCCCGGTTGCACGGACACAACTGGACTGTCAGGGCCTACGTACGGTGCGAAAAACTTAACGATCTGGGCATGGCTATAGATTTCAGAACGGTAAAAAGACAATTAAATGAAGTGGTGTCTCGTCTTGATCATTCATACCTTAACGAGCTCGAAGCCTTCCAAAAAACCAACCCCACTTCGGAAAACATAGCCCGATACATTTACGAGGAAATGAAGAGAAGACTAGCACCTTACGGTGTACACATCGCGCAAGTAGAAGTAGCCGAGACGTCCGAGACGGGGGTCATCTATCGAGAGGGGGAATGAAACTCTGGGTAAATGAGATTTTTTACAGTGTGCAGGGTGAATCTTCCCATGCGGGCCGTCCCTGTATTTTCATCCGCCTTACAGGCTGTAATTTGCGTTGCCCTTACTGCGACACAAAATACGCATACGACGAAGGTATTCTTTTAGATATGGCAGAAATTAGAAAAAGTATCAAATCGTATCAATGTCACCTCGTTGAAATTACGGGGGGAGAACCTCTTTTGCAGTCTCCGACCCGCTATCTGATCAACTCACTTTTAGACGAAGGCTATGAGGTACTGCTGGAAACCAACGGAAGCCTGGATATAGGAAAGGTGGATGCTAGATGCCATCGTATCATGGATATCAAGCTTCCCTCCAGTGGTGAGCAGCACCGTATGAGATGGGAGAACCTCGATTTGCTTACCCCGAGAGATGAAGTAAAATTCGTTATGGGCAATCGCATAGACTATGAATACGCCCAAGATGTCCTTGCTCGCTACCCCTTCCTCCTCGATCGACCCCAACCACCCATCTTTTCCCCCATCTTTGGCCTCTTGGATTTGAAAACCTTAGCAGGATGGATTCTCGAAGATCGTCTGAAGGTGCGTCTACAAGTTCCCCTCCATAAAGTTATCTGGGGGGAGCAAAGAGGGGTGTAAATGGAAGAAAAGCGCTCCATAGTTCTTCTCAGCGGGGGGATAGATTCGGCGACAACTTTGGCCATAGCAAAAGCCGAGGGCTATGCCATTCACGCATTAAGTTTTCGATACGGGCAGAGGCATGCGCGAGAAATAGAATCGGCGCGCCTCCTGGCAGAGAGGATGGGTGTAATTTCCCACCTGGTGGTGGATTTGAATCCTGACCTTTTTTCCCACTCGGCCCTCACTTCTTCTTCACCCGTACCAAAGGGGAGGACGGAAGAACAAATAAGAAGCGGAATACCGGCCACTTATGTCCCTGCCCGTAACACCGTTTTTTTGTCCCTTGCCCTAGCCTGGGCAGAAGTCCTCGACATTTCTGACATATTTATTGGTGTAACGGCCGTCGACTACAGCGGTTATCCGGACTGCCGTCCAGAATACATTGAGGCCTTCGAACACATGGCCAATTTGGCCCTCAAGGCAACCGTCGAAGGGCGAATGAAAATAAAAATCAAGACTCCTCTCATTAACCTATCGAAGGGCGAAATCATCAAAAGGGGACATGCGTTGGGCGTCGATTTCAGTCTGACCCATAGCTGCTATGACCCGACCCCTGGGGGTTATGCCTGCGGGGAATGCGATAGTTGTCAGTTGAGAAAGAAGGGATTCAAGGAAGCTGGCATTCCTGATCCTACTCCTTATGCTAGATGACGACAATCGTTTATTTTCTCTATTCGGCAACTGCCTCCCTCAAAACGAATTATCGACAGGGACGCCGGCGACACAGATACCCGCCGGAAACGGGAGAGGGGAATGCCTGCCATCCCGCAGATGATCGTAGACAAGGTAAAGCTATGAGATACGATGAGGCTATTTTCACCTCTTTCTAATATTTCCTCAACGACCGGCCAAGCGCGCCGCTGGACGTCCAAAAGAGATTCACCCCCCGGCATGGTGACGGATGCCGGATCTTTAATCCATCGAGAGAGAAATTCCCCTTCTTTTTCCATGAGCTCTCGAAAGGACATACCCTCGAATACCCCCTGATCCATTTCCCTCAATTCTTCACGTACTTGGATTGATAGGCCGTGATGGATATTGATAATTCTGGCCGTCTCCAATGCCCGAGAGAGGGGACTGGAGTAAATAGATCCGAACGCTTTTTCTCTTAAGGCGGTCGCCAATCTTCTCGCCTGATCTCTTCCTTCTTCGGAGAGTTCGATGTCGCTTATACCCTGAACCCTCTCCTCTCGATTCCAAGGTGTCTCTCCATGACGCACGAGGATGATCTCCATTTGCTCATTTACCCCCATTTAACCCTTGACAAGGGCGATCAAATAATCGCTATTAAGCAAACAAACGTCTAACTGGGGAGGAAAACAGAAATGGATCTCAAAATCAAGGGTAAAATAGCCGTGGTAACCGGTGGAGGAAATGGTATTGGTCGCGCCATCGCCATAAGGCTGGCCGAAGAGGGGGCGAGAGTAGTTGTCGTCGACATTGCAGGGGAAGATGCAAAGAGAGTAGCAAAGGAGATAGTAGAAAAAGGTGGTGATGCTTTCGCCATCGAAGCTGACGCCACCCAAGAGGAAAAGGTAAACGAATTTATTCGTCAGACCATAGAAAAATTCGGGACGCTGGATATTTTAGTAAATAACGTCGGAGGAGGTGGAGGTGGACCCGTACCGATTGTAAAGACCACCACCGAAAGCTGGGACCGAACGATCGATCTCACCTTAAAGAGCGCCTTTCTTTGCTCTCGGGCGGCAGCGCCAGAAATGATCAAGAAACGGGCCGGAAGGATCATAAACATCTCTTCTATTTCGGGGAAACTAGGGGAATCCCTAATCGGTCCTTATTGCGCCGCCAAGTTCGGAGTCATCGGCCTCACACAAGTGATGGCAAAGGAACTGGGAAGATATAATATCACCGTCAATGCCGTCTGCCCTGGCTACGTTTTCACACCCGGTTGGGAAAAGCTGGCCCAAGCTATGAAGGAGAGCTATTCCTCCCTAGCCGACAAATCCCTCCGTGAGATATTCGAGATGAGGACAAAGCATCTAACCGCTTTAGGACGCCCACAAAATCCAGAAGACGTAGCATCTCTCGTCGCCTATCTCGCTTCGGAGGAGGCGGGAAATATTACGGGCCAGGCCATCAACGTGGACGGCGGTGCCGTTATGCACTAAATTTTCAGGCCCTGTAACTTGGCGATCGTTTCTTCTGCCTCGGCCACCACGCGGTCCACCACCTCCTGAACCGTCGGCACATCGGAGATGCCGCCGCAGCATTGCCCGGCAAAGAGGATACCCTCTTCTGTATCGCCTTCTTGGATGGCCTTAAGATGCCTCATGTTACCCACAGCCTGTCGGGCGAGCACCCAGAGGGGATGACCTTCTTCCGCGGTCATCATGGCGAAGGCCGAGGCGATGAATTTTCCATAAGAGAGGTTGAGAAGTTTCTTTACGAGAAGCGCTCCTTTGAAAGCCTCGATTACAGGGAAGCCTCGCCGGGTCATTTTAACGGCCGCTTTAGTTTTAAGTACCCGTCCGTCCATGCCATCAAAGACATTGTCGTATAAAGTATCTTGCTCCGTTGCTTCCAAACATAAACGTTTGAAGTTATCGTGAACGGGGCTTTCTTTGACGAGCATGAATCTCGTTCCCATGGAAATACCATGGGCTCCCAAGGCTAGTGCTGCTGCTAGACCGCGACCATCGTAGAACCCACCGGCGGCAATGATCGGCACATTTACCATACTGGCTACAATAGGTATTAGAACCATGGAGGTCGCCGCTGCGCCGTGAGCCGCTGCCTCATGACCTGTAACGACGATGGCGTCACAACCCAATTCTACCGCCCTAGCCGCATGGCGGGCGATGGCTATTGTACCGACCACCTTACCGCCATAGGCATGCACATCGTTTATAAACCAGGGTTTCCCCAAAGAATAGTTGATAACTGGCACCTTCTCTTCAATGGCAACGGCAATATTTTCTTTCGCCCCCGGACCGATTAGAATTTGGTTGATGCCGAAAGGCCTATCCGTCATCTCCCTTATCTGGCGAATACACGCCCTCGTTTCTTTTGGGTTATAGCGGGCAACAGCAAGTATTCCCAACCCTCCCGCATTACACACTGCCGCCACCAGCTTAGGCTCCGTAATCCAATTCATCCCTGCCAGCATAATAGGATGATTGATGCCGAACATCTCGGTCATTTTTGTCTTGAGCATAAAATTCCTCCTTTTTCACCGAAACTTGCCCCGTAAATAGAAAAATAACCAGCTCGTGTCAAAAAGAATTTTAGTCGAGGATCTCTCGAATACGATGGGCGAGCTCTGAGATTGCATACGGTTTCTGTATAAAGGCCTTAACTCCCAGATCGAGCATTTCAAGAGCCTGTCCCGTCTGTGTGTATCCCGTTGTTATACACACCCGAACAGAGGGATCAATTTCCTTCAAACGAATAAAGACATCTTTCCCGTTCATTCGAGGCATGATCATATCGAGGATGACGAGGTCTATATCTGCCTTTCTCTCCCGGTATATGCTAATAGCCTCTTCACCTCCTGAGGCCTTAAGAACGGTGTATCCAAGGTAACTCAATATGTCTGCGGCCACATCCAAAACGGGCAATTCATCATCCACCACCAGGATCGTTTCACATCCCGTTGGGGCGGTCTTCCCTTTCTCTTTATGCTCAACGACGGCTTTGTCTGAAGCGGGCAAATAGACACTAAAAGTTGTTCCTCGCCCCAGTTCACTGTAAACGTTGATAAAACCGTGATGGGCTTTCACGATGCCGTAGGCCGTAGTCAATCCTAAACCCGTCCCTTCTTCCGGCGATTTGGTGGTGAAGAAGGGCTCGAATATCTTTGACCGGGTTTCTTCGTCCATCCCTATGCCCGTATCGGTGATAGAAACTTTTACATAATGGCCGGCCTTGACGCGATGGATGCGAGCTGTCTGTTCATCTATCTCAACCTCTTCTGTCTCAACGAATATGTCTCCTCCCTCTGGCATAGCCTGACCGGCATTCACCAAGATGTTGAGGAAAACTTGCTCTATTTGCACCCTATCTCCTTCGACAGAAGGCAGGTTAGGCCCGAGTTTAATGTGGATTTCGATCCCTTTTTTGGTCCGTCCATACATCTGAACGATTTTTGTTATTTCATCGTTGAGATCAAAAGTGCTCACATCTCCCGGTGTGCTTCGAGCAAAACCAAGGAGACGTTTTATGAGTTCCATCGCACTAGTCGCCGCATTGATGATGAGCTGCGCCCGCACATGGTCATCACTTCCCTTGGGATGGTTCATCTGAATCAGGGTGGCATAGCCCAAAACAGCTTGAAGAATATTGTTGAAATCGTGTGCCACTCCTCCGGCCAGATTGCCGATTGCCTCCATTTTCTCAGATCTGATCAAGGCCTCTTCCATCTTCTTCATCTCCGTAATCTCTCTAGAGGAGGTGATGACGTGGGTTACTTCTCCGTTTTGTGATTTAATAGGGGAAAGGAGCCAATCGAAACACATGCCGTTGCTCATAATCAGCTGGCGACGCATCGTCTTCCCAGTCCGAAAGACCTCCTTGATGGCCCTTTCTACCTCGTCCACAAGTCCTGGAGGAAAATTAAGGTCCCGGTGAGTACGGCCGATGAAATCGGTTGGCGTAAGGGAGGTATAACGTTTAATCGCAGAATTGCAGTAAAGATGCCTGCCTTCCCGATCGAAGAGCATAATCACATCGGGAGATTCTTCGGCCAGGGCGCGAAAACGTTTCTCACTTTCCTGGAGGGCTTCTTCTGCCGCATACTGCCGAGTTAGATCGATTATAGATTCAACGGCTCCAATTACATTTCCTTCTCCGTCTCGCAGACAGTTCGCTACGGCCAAATAAAAAGACTCCTGTCCTTGAGGCAGCCGTATAAACCCGCGCGCGTACCAAATCCCGTTTCTTTCAACAACATCTTTATACGTATCACCCAATTCAACACGGCTATCCAAAACCTTGTCGATGACAATGGGTCTTTCATCACCATAAAGGGCTTTCGCATATGCCCTTCCGCCTTGACCGACTATCTCCCGAGCTGAAATACCCGTCAAGGTCTCCATCGTTTTATTCCATCCGATCACCTTGCCTTCTAGATCAATGGCAAAGGTGGCAAAAGGTAGGGCGTTGATGATGTTGATGAAGCCCTGATTGGCCTCTTTAAGAATTCGATCGACCTCTTTGATATCGGTGATGTCGTATGCACAGCAAAGGATCGCGGGGGCCCCATAGTAGGCAATATAGGACGTAATTGCTCGAACCCAAATCCTCCTACCTTCTTTAGTTATAACCGGAAGCTCATAAAAACCGCGATCTGTATCACCTTGAATACGCTGAGCCTCCCTTTCCCTGATCAAATCATGATAGGCGGGATCGATTATCTCATAGACAGATCTGCCCCTTAGGTCGTCTTTGGTATATCCCATCCTCTGGGTAAAGGCCGAATTAACGTAAACATACTGGGGTATACCATCCACGATTTGTATAATTTGCAGGCTGTATGGGAGGAGGTCGGCTAAGACATGGAATTGTTCCTCCCACGTAAGGCTATCGCTCTTATCCTGAAAGAAAAGAAGCCCCCCTTTCTCTGTTAATTCCCCCCGTACCTCGAATATTCTTCCTGCCCATTCCCATCGGGTGGGAAGAAATTCAATCAGATCGGCTAACGAAGACGGCAGGCGGGAAGCAGCACCAAAGATTTTCTTCGCCGCCGCATTGGCATAGGTAATTTTCCCCTCCTCCTCTACCATTACCACTGGCCAGGGCAGGGACTCGACGACGAAAGAAAAATCCATTTATACCCCCCTAGGGCAATAGCTGCCTTCACCATATATCGGAAGAAAAGGATAAATCTTTAGACAAAAAATCCTTTTTTCAACAAAAACAATCGTTTATTTTCTTCTCCGCCGACTCATTCAGTTATTGTCTTTAGATGCACTTTACACTACGGGCAGGTCTTGAAGGCGATAATTTTCCTTAAGTGTTGCCATCTTCTGCCCTATAGTGTCCACACAAGAGATGAGGGTTTCACTCACCTTTCCCGTCAAAAAAGGCATTTCGTTAACCCCTTCTTGCTCAATTTTTTCCGTAACGTAACGGATTGTTATCACATCCGGATCAATGGCTGGCTGATACCCAAATACACCACCTCTACCTACAGCTACCATCGAAACCAGTTTAACCTTCGTGATTAATAAAAGAAGGTCATTTACGAAACCAATGGGAAATCCGAGCTCCTGTGAAATCTCTCCGGCGGTAGGGGGTTTTTCCCCCCGGATGAACCTGTGAACTAGATAGTGCATGATCGTGAGACAAAGAATTATTTTCAATCTATGGCTGACCCGAGCGGCATCGGGTTTAAACTCATACAGCTCCTCGTTCTGATAAGCAAAGGCAAGCTCCGCTCCGTAAAGAAGAATGAGCCAGCTTAACTGCATCCAGGCTAGGAACATGGGTAAAGCCGCAAAGCTACCGTAAATGGCGTTATATTTAGCTACCCCCACCTGGAAGGTGATGTAGATCCATTGAACAATCTGAAAGATCGTCCCCGCCACGACTCCGCCGATGAGGGCCGCCGATACTCTAACCTTGGTGTTGGGCAGGAAAAAATAGAGCAAGGTAAACAATCCCCACATCATAGTATAGGGCAATAGGCGAAGGAAAAGGAGAACCACACCCCGAAAAGACCCGAGAACGGCAAATTTCTCAAGAATAAGATTGACTTGGGTGGAGAAAAACACCGTCACCCCGCCGGAGAGAATGATAATAACCGGGCATATAAGCATGAGAGAAAGGTAGTCAGAACATTTTCTTCCCCATGAGCGCGGTTCCTTCACCTTCCAGATATCGTTAAAGGAATGCTCGATATGACTCAAAACCTTAATTACAGACCAGAAAAGGACGATGAGACCGGCACCAGCGATAATTCCCCCTTTGGTATTTTCCAGCAGGGAACGAGAAAAGTTAAGGACGTTGGTCAAAATCTCTTCATGCCCTGCCAGTTTTTCTTGTAATTGCGTCTCCAGTAGTTTTTCCAGACCAAATCCTTTGGCGATGCCGAAGGCCATAGCAAAGATGGGCACAATGGAAACGAGGGAGTAGAAGGTGAGGGCGGACGCCCGGAGCTGACATTTATCCTCGTGGAATCCACGAACGGAAAGGACAAAAACCCTAACCAAATACAAGAGTAAAGCCTTCGTGGGGGAAATAGTTGCGCGCCGGATGCGCCAGATATCTTCCCGCAGGAAAACCAAAATGTCCTTAAACTCTCGCTTGAATATTCTCATCTTAATTCCCCGTCATGATTTTCATTTATTCTTTATGAGATCTCCGACACCCTCTAAGAGCCGTCCCCCGCTTCCTGGCAATAAATCTTTGGCCTTTTCTTTTATGACCTCTTTGGCCACTTCCTGGGTAACCTGGGAGGCCGCATCTTTCGCCCATTCTGCAATAGGCTTAAGTTCAGGTTTTATAATCTTGGCGGATGGCTTTTCTGTCGTTCCGCTTACTTTAACGACAAAAAAGATTGATCCTTCCTCGTCGAGCAAAGGCTTCAAAGCAGCCTGGGCCACAGAATCGGGATTCACGTATTTCCTTATCTCTGGCCTCGGGATGGCAGAGGCAATTTTCCTCGCCACACTACCTTTCACCGCATCGTTGACCTTTTTACTCATGGTTATTCCTAAATCCATATCTACGGCTTTCGTTTTCGTGTTCATTTCTCCGAAAAAGGACAACTGCGCTGACGACAAATCAAGTCGACCTTTCTTGAGGTAGAGATGATCGGCCTTATACCTTACCTCTACCCCACTTGTCCGAGAGGCTTTCCATTTTTGTGTTCCTTTGAGAAAAGAAAGGTATTCACCCAGATATTCTCCTAAAATAGGGATAGAGGCAATAGTGTCGAATATTTTGAGTCCCGTTATCTGTCCCTCCGGACAGGAAATATGCAAGATGATTTCGGGATCCAATAGTCTCGTCTTTTTATCGAAGGGTATAATTTGCCCTGTGGTGTCGAAGACCACATCGAAACTCTGAATACTTTCCGTTTTTAGTTTATCCACCGTCTTTAAGCCTGTATGGAAGGTGAGTTTGATTTCATTTTTCTTTTCCAGATCTCGGGGATCTATTTCGATTCCGTGGAGGAGGAAAGTGAGGTCATAAAGCTGAAAGGTTTGTCCCAGTTTCGCATCATAATAATTGATTGTCCCTTCCTTAAACCCGATTTCCCCGATGGAAACCGCCGCCGGTATCATATCGGCGCTTACGGGCCTGGAAGGGGTGTCCTCTTTCTTCTCTTTAATTTCTTCACCTTTTGCCAGCACGATGAGGTCGCTTACGTTCATCGTTCCATCCTTGTTCTTTATCAAATTCAACATCGGACGGATGATGACGAGTTCTTTCACCTCCACTTCTCTTTTCAGCAGCGGCAAGAATTTCATTTTGAACCTGAGGGCCTCGAGGCGAGCAAAAGTATCATCGGAACTGACGGGTTTCCCTGCCAATTTAGCCCGCTCATCCGGGGTTTTGAAGTGGGAAATGGACACTCTCTTGACTTCGATACCGGAAAAAACGGACAAAATGCTTACATTTACAGACTCGATGGTTACGTGCCTATTTAGAACCTGCGCCAACTTAGACTCCACAAATTTTTTATCGACCGTCACATAAACCACCACTCCGATCACCACAACGATAAGGACCAGCAAAGTTAGGAAAATACCAAGGACCCAGATAATCTTCTTTGCCATATTTACACCCCCCTTACTTAAATTTCATGGTTAGTTCATAAACCCCCGCTTCCACCCTCTTTTTCATGTCGAAGTCCATCTTTTCGAACACATGGAGCATGGGCTTGTTCTCCAAGAGCACATCCGCCGTAAACCCTTGCAATCCTTCTTTCTTAGCCCACTGAGTCAGATAGGAAAGGAGTTCCGTTCCGATCCCTTGCCCGTGATATTCATCCCTCACGGCAAAAGCTACTTCCGCCATCTGGGATTCGGGGTCTTTGATGGCCTGACCCATGCCGACGACTATTTCCTTGCCGTTTGTTTCAATCGTCGCGAGAATTACTATTTCCCTCGTATAATCGATAACCACAAAGGTTTGCCTCATGGGATGAGGCACATCGTATCTAATCTCCATAAACCTTCGCTCGAGACTCTTGTCTGACATGGAGTAAAAGAGATCTTTGATGAGAGGTTCATCATCGAGTTTCACGGGACGTAGTTTTACCGTAAGGCCCGTCTTCGTTGTCCTTAAAGTTTCTAAATAAGCAGGATATTCGCCTTTTTCGCCCGGGATAAAGGCTTGATCAGGGTAAATGAGATTCAGGCGCTTTGCCTCTTCGATGAGATACGGTCTAAACTTAGGATGAGCGATGGCAATAAGACTCATGGCTCTTTCCCTAATATTTTTTCCGTGGACGTAAGCGATGCCGTACTCCGTAACGACATAATGAATATCGCCGCGGTTGAGGGTCACCCCAGCACCACTATCGAGAAAAGGAACAATACGAGACACCTCTCCCCCCCGCGCCGTCGATTGGAGGACGAGAATAGTCTTTCCCCCCGGTGCCCAGACGGCACCACGCATGAAATCGGCTGAGCCACCGATGCCGCTGTAGAATATGCGTCCGATAGATTCGGCCGTTGCTTGACCTGTAAGGTCAATCTGAAGGGCTGCATTTATGGCCGTCATATTTTCTATTTGACAGATAATGCGTGGATCATTGGTGTAGTCAATGCTCCGAAATTCAACCGCCGGATTGTCGTCAAGAAAATCATAAGTGTTCTTGGTTCCCATACAGAAAGAGGCGATGGTCTTCCCTCGGTTTATGTTTTTCCGCCGATTGGTTACCACTCCCTGCCTGATTAGACTCACCATCGAATCCGTCAAGAGCTCCGTGTGGATGCCCAGGTCGTTTTTCTCCTCGAGATGACTTAAAATTGCGTTTGGGGTGCTTCCGTAACCGAGCTGAATCGTATCCCCATCATTTACGATGCGGGACACGTTCTTTCCAATTTTCATGGCCACTTCGTCGGGTACCTGAGGCGCGTATTCTAAAAGGGGCTCATCATGGTGGATGATGAAATCTATATCATCGAGATGAAGAAAGGTGTCACCATGCACGCGAGGCATGTAACGGTTTATCTGAGCGATGATAATTTTCGCTTTGTCCACTGCCGCCCGGCAGATGTCCACACTGATGCCTAAACTTACATAACCGTTACGGTCGGGAAGGGAAGTTTGGATAATCGCTACATCGATAGGAATCCTTTCCGTATAGATGAGACGCGGTATTTGGGAGAGAAAAATGGGGGTATAGTCAGCCACTCCGCGGTTGACCGATTCCCGCGTGTTATCACCCACGAAGAAGGAATTATGACGGAAGTTGAAGGTAAAACGATCTTCCACGTAAGGGGCCACACCCAGGGTCCAGATATGCATTAACTCCGCCTCGGCAAAGGCCTTGGGGTGGTCTTCCACGTACTTCATGAGGGCTTGGATTGTGTACTGGGGCTCCGCACAGGCAGTAGAGATAAAGATACGATCGCCCCGGTGGATGTGGGAAAAAATTTTCTCTTCGGAAGCAAATTTATCCTTAAACTTGGACTTAAATTCGAGATCCATAATGCCTCTCCCCCCATTAATTTTCCCGTTTTACAGTAATACTTTACTACGGCCAGAAAAAGGACTCAAACAAATTCGCCTTGACAGGCGAAAGTCCAATGGGTAGGGAACGGGCATGGAACTTTGGATGACAGCAACCATCGCCTTTGGCTTAAGCCTCGATGCCTTGGCTGTTGCCATCGGCATTGGCGCCAGGAATGGGCATATCTCTTATGCTCCTATCATTCGACTTTCCTGTTCATTCGGTTTATTTCAGTTCTTTATGGCCATTTTAGGCTGGTTTGCAGGACAGGCCATCGTAAACTGGATTGCCTCTTTTGATCACTGGGTGGCTTTCTTAATTCTCCTCTTCGTCGGCTTAAAAATGATCAAAGAGGGCCTCGAGGAAGGAGAAGAACAGGGTGAAATGAACAATGACCCAACAAAAGGTTTAAGTCTTCTTTTACTTTCTCTCGCGACCAGCATTGACTCTCTAGCTGTAGGATTTAGCTTCTCCCTCATCAACATCATCATCTGGAAACCCGCGGTCATCATTGGATTGATGTGCTTTACCGTCACGGCTGTAGGCATGCTCTTTGGCCGCATACTCGCCCGCCTCTTGGGACGTAAAGTAGAAATCTTAGGGGGTCTTGTTCTCATTGCAATCGGTATCAAGATATTAATCGACCACCTGAAATAGGGTCAACTTTTTTAGTATATTTAAACACCTCCTGCCTTGATAGATAGCCACTTATTTTGATTGAACTTTAGGCCGAAGTTAAATCTGATCTCGTTTTGAGAGCTAATGAGAAATTACTTTCCATAATAGTCTTGAGGAACTTTGCTAAAAATTAGGTACTCTAATACAAGCCTTCAAATTACAATATTACGCATCTTACGGCCGCCCTTCTACATTTAAGAGATTGGCCTTTTTCATAATTCTGACAGTCATATAGAAGCACAAACCGCAAAAGAAGATAACCTGCCACAGGGTGTCGAATTCCAAAATTCCTTCTACGAAATAGTCTCCCATAATCTCAAGAAACGTAAAAGTAGCGATAATAGCAAAAAACCCGGAATATTCCTCCTTCAGAGCAGTCCGGAGAGAAAATGAAAGGGTGGGCCTACGCCAAAGGCTAAATTTAGGGAAAAAAGCCGGCGTTCTCTCCGCCCATTCCAGATAAAAGTGACCAAACTTTCTCCGCAGAAACTCCTCCTCTGCAAAGATAATCCTCTCATAGTAGAGCCAGAAGATAAGTATAATTATGAGGCTAAGCCACCAAAGCCTTACAAACAATGAGATTCCGAACCATATGATGAAATTACCCAGGTAAAGTGGATGTCTTACAATTGAGTACATCCCCGCTGTGTTCAACTCATTCGCGACCTGTTCTTTTGTATTGCGGCCTGATGTCCCCTCAGGTACGAAGCCAATGGTAAGCGCCCTCACGACTATACCTACCATCGACACAGCCAAGCAAAATAATTCCCACAAATTGTCCATTAAATGGCTGCTAAATGGGTACTGAAATTCACGAAAAGCAATAATAGATAGACCAATCACCAGCAAGGGCAAATAACTTCTCCAGCGAAAGAGCCAATGACCTGTTTTTTCTAACTCTTCTCTTAATGCCATACAGAAACTCTTACACCTTTTTTCCGGCCAATATGGGCTTTTTATGTCTCTACAGGCTACGGTGAAAAAAGATTAATAGTCAAGAAAAAAACTAATAAAGCAGAGAATTCTTTTCTTTACACACGAAGATTTCAAAGCGTACCAGAAGATTATCTATGCGATAGTTTAAGAGAAATGGCAAGCAAGTTCGCAACTTATTCTTACCAGACTACCATGGGGACTCAGAATTGCAAGATGCCATAGCATATTAAAAATTGACATTACGACTAAAAAAGTTAAAATTAATTCAAATATCAAATGGATCGATAATTTTCATGAGACTCTTACTGGTAGAAGATGACAACAAGCTCGCTTCCCTGTTGGCAAAGGGCTTCAGGCAAGCGGGTTTTGCTGTGGATGTGGCAGCTGATGGTGAAACGGGGTTAGATCTGGCACTTACTGAACCTTACGATGTCTGCGTTATTGACGTTATGCTTCCTAAAATAGATGGACTGAGTCTCATCGAGCAGATGAGACGAAACAAAAAGAATACACCCGTGATTATTTTGAGCGCCAAACGCTCTATTGAAGATAGGGTGAAGGGATTGCAGATAGGAAGTGACGATTATCTCATAAAACCCTTTTCTTTTTCAGAACTCCTTGCCCGCGTACACGCCTTAATGAGACGGGCGAGCTCAAATCAGGAAACCACTAAAATAATAGCAGGCGAATTGACGCTAGACCTTTTAACGAGAGAAGTGTTTTATGGAAACCGTAGAATAGATCTACAACCCCGTGAATTTTCCCTTCTTGAATATTTTATGCGCAACAGTGGCAGAGTCCTATCTAAAACAATGATCATGGAACATGTGTGGGATTATTCCTTCGACCCTCAGACTAACGTAGTGGATGTTCTTGTGTGTCGGCTACGCAAGAAATTAGAGGAAGCTGCACCAGAGAAGGAAATTATTCACACCATCAGAGGTGTCGGCTATGTTCTTAAGCCTTCTTAATAGGGCAAAAAGAAATCTCAGTTTACGTCTTACCCTGTGGTACACAACAGTGTCTCTCTTTGCCTTCATTGCCATCTTCACCATCGCCTATTATGCCCTTATGTCTTCATTAAAAAAAGAAGATGAGAAGGCAATCGTAGTCAGACTCAACAAATACAAAGCATTTTATAATGATAACGGTTTAGAAGGAGTACAATCAGCAATTGCCCTTGAAAGAATTGCTGAAAAACCAGGACTTTTTTTCCTTCGCATAGCAGATAAAGGCAATCACACCCTTCTTTTAAGTCTACCCGATCAATGGAATAGAATTGATATCACAGAACTAAGTCGCATCAATATAAACATGGAGATTCAGCAGATAAGTCCAAAAAATAAAGGCAACGAAACCATTTACGAAATCATGACATTTCCCCTACAAGATGGAAATTTCATACAGATTGGAAAGGACATAAACTATAGAGAGGAAATACTAAATCGTTTTAAAAAAGTCTCTTTTGTCGTAATGCTGCCTGCCATCCTAATGGGCCTTTTAGGTGGTTACCTTGTCACCTATAGGACACTTTTACCCATCCGTAATCTTACTAAAACTATAAAATCAATAGCCAATACGGGCGAGACTGGTGCCCGTGTCCCGATAGGAAAGACAGATGACGAATTAGGTGAACTGGTTTCCCTCTTTAACCATATGATCATGCGTATAGAGCACCTAATCGAAGGCATGAAAGCATCTCTGGATAACGTAGCACATGAACTGCGAACCCCCATAACAAGACTTAGAGTTTTGGCAGAAAGTGCTCTCGCTTCAAATAATACTATTGAATCATGCCGTGAAGCCCTCTCTGACTGTATGGAGGAGTCTGAACGGATTATGATGATGTTAAACACACTAATGGATATAGCAGAGGCTAATGCAGGTACCCTCAAGCTTAATAGAGAAAGGGTTAATATATCGGCACTCATTGAAGAGGTTGTCGCAGTTTATCTTTATCTCGCGGAAGAGAAGCAAATTAAAATCCACGCAGATTTATCAGAGGAAATAATCATCTTAGCTGACCCGAGCCGAATAAAGCAGGCCATAGGTAATCTTATTGATAACTCCATCAAGTATTCAAACACAGGCGGTGTGATAAGTATAAAAGCACAGAAGAAGACACCTAAGGAAGCGATCATTGAGATAAAAGACACTGGCATCGGCATAAGCGAAAAGGATCTACCAAAGATATGGGAGCGCCTCTATCGCGGAGACCAAAGTCGCTCTCAAAGAGGCCTCGGTCTTGGATTGAGTGTTGTAAAATCAATAGTGGATATCCACGGAGGCCACATAGAAGTATTAAGCAGGCCACTCGATGGTTCCACCTTCCTCGTATACCTCCCCCTTAAAGAATAGTTAGCAAGCCTATTCTCTCAACCTTTCAAAAAAGTAATGTTTATGAAATGGTCCAGTAATTTTTAGCCTTTATAATAGCCAAAAAATCGGGGAGGTTTGTTATGAGAAAAAGAGTCGTTATGATACTGCGGACCACAATTTTCGTGCAAATCATCATAGGTCTCACTGCAACATTGGCCTTGGCAAAAGGGGCAAAAGAAAAAGGTACTTATATCGCACCAACTATAACAGCCGAGCAAGCATTATCAACTGTTAAGTCCGCCCTACCCAAGCTGACGGTCGGAAACAGTTACGTAAAAACTGGAAAGAGAGGAGAAAAGAATTTAGAGGTACCGCTCATTTATGAAGGAAATATCGTAGCGCGAATAAGGCTTAATCCTGCTACAGGCGAAATTCTTCCAAAAGGCTTTGAAACTGATGTCAATTCTGTATCTGCCTCACCTGAGCAATCAGTAAAGATAGTCCAACAGGCCCTTCCCAATATGGATGCGGCATCTGTAAGCTTGGGTAAGCATGGGGAATGGAAGGTGGGGTTAATTTTAAAAAAGGCGGTTATTGCTCATATAAAGGTTAACGGTCAAACCGGCTCTATACTTCCTGACTGGAAGGCAGCACGGGATGCTTCGTTATACTCATCTCCATCAAGATAAAAGACGGTAACGCCGCCGATGGGGTCTGCAATTCATGCGGGTACCCATCGGCGGAAAACACAGATCCTATTTTTTCAAAGCTGCAGACTAAAAGAAGTTTTCACTTTATAATTACCAAAGTACATCGACCACATTCCTTCCCGCTTCCTTGGCCAACTCTCCGATCCCATTTTTGAAAATCCAGGCATTCATAAAACCAACCGCCCTTAAAGCTATCACTGCGGCGGCGGCCCTCGTGCCCGTGTGGCAAACAACAACAATCATTTTATCTTTCGGAAGTTTCTTTAAATTCTCCTCTTTGAAAAGTACATGCATAGGGATTTGTAGAGTATTTTTTAAGGTAACGCCCACAATTTCCATTTCCTGGGGGGTCCTGATATCAAGAACAACAAAATCTTCTTTTTTCTTAATCATGTCGAAAAGTTGCTTCGCATTTATCTCGCACGGTCGTTTGGTAATCATCTCGGGGGTCAATTGAGAAAACATAGCATCGAACCTGGCAGCAAGTTGCCGGTCATAGCCATATGCTACCTGGGCCACCGCCAAAGCAAGTAAAATCATTACCACCTTTTTCATACACACCTCCCTAAGAGAATAAATAGTTGAGAAATGCTCTCCTTTCCTCTTACATCCCTTCATGAAAAGCGGGTATGTTTAGATGGCTGCTCCCTTCCATGACGGAAGGGGTAGCCTTCACCTTGTAAATAAAGGCTACCCCCTGTTTTAATCATTGCACATAATCACGGAAGATAACCGATATGCGCACGTCAGAAGAGGCCCAATTAGGAACTTTAATCGTCTGTACCTTTCCTCCTCCACCACGCGGGGTCAGACTGAGGGTAATGGCCTTGTTCCACGGAATGCTCGCTGGCAGATAAAGGTCAAGACCGGAGAAGAAGGTAAGTGAATGGAAAATACTGATTGGCGTTGTCAAATCCGTCTTTTGATCGGGCGGATTAGATGTGGAAGTAGATAAGGCACTATGATTGGGACCCCAATCTACCAAGAATAATCCTGATAGATGTTTGGTTCTGGGGGCTGCCACATTAGTCATCACATTCGTTCCATCTACCGTTAGTATATCGCTGTTGTCCCCCTGGTCGCCCCACATTTCCTTGTCGCGGCTGATGAGAATACTCGTATGATTATTGGTTCTCGTCAATAGATTACCCAAGCTGGTTGGCGACGCGGGATTAGATGTGTTCAGACGGACGAAGTAATTGTCGGTCAAAAATGGTTCGCGGTAGAAGTAATGTTTACTTCCATTGGCGTGATGGAAAGCAAATTCGTACGTTGCCCCTTTCTTTAAATCCACCGGGCCCCAATTGCCACTGGAGTCGATAGTAAAGGTGGCCACGGGGGTATCACTTACACGGGCGGCAGTATTTGGATTAATTTCGTAAATATAGAGGGTCCCTAAAGCACCAGTGTTGGCAGGGAAGTAGTTAGTTTTACCCGCGATTTTTACTGTATTTCCTTGTTTTTCGGGAATTTGCACCGTCTTCGGGTTAACACCCATTAAAAATCTAAACATGTACCAAAAAGCTTCAGCCGAAGTACACACCTCTATATGGGCCTGATTTAGGATATAAACGTTCTCCGCCCCCTCTATTTTTCCAGAGTAAGGATCCTTAGGTGGACCTTTTTCTGATAGCCATCCATCCGCCCATAGGGCCAAAGTGGGAACCCCACCTGGAAGGCTCGTAGCCGTCCGTCCATCCACATTTATATAACGAGCCACCTTAGCCGCGCGAGATGGAACAGATAAATAAGTATGACTTACGGTAGTACCCCGTGAATGACCGATTAGATCCACTTTACTCGCCCCTGTCTTGGCCAAAACACCATCGATGAAGGTCTCTAACTGAGCGGCCTGAGCTGTTATAACGTCTGTTGTAGAACTAGATGTATCATGCTCGAATGCGTATAAAAAGTTTAATGGATATCCATTGGCTATAAAACGCTGCGCCTGTGACTCAAATTGTGAAGCCGATCCAGAACCTCCATGGACAAAAACGATAGGATACTGAGGTGCAGGCAAGGTTTGGACATAGCGTTCATTGGTCGAACTAGTGAAATGTTCGACCGCTGCGGCCACACCCCTTAAGGTGCGCGCTCCTCCTGTAAAGGCACCAGCCGTTGCATTCAGAGTTGTAAGAAGAGTGGCGATTTTTGTATCTCCCTGAAAGGAATTAGGAGTTTGATTAAAATTAATGTTACTTGCATTAGCGGATATTACATTCCTGGTTGCAGTATTTATTTTAATACCATTGTTCGGATTTCCGTCTTCGTCCAAGGTCTGAAGCAAAACCAACATATTGACGACACGCTGATCATTGGCCGTGGCCCCAGATATAATATCAACCGGTGTGATTTGGGCTGCCCCTTTGGCGGAACCGAGATTTAAATTTCCAATTTTAAAGTTTACCGTATCACCTGGGTCGTAGAAAAATCCACCATTAGCATCGGTTCTCCCAGTAATGCCAGAAGTAGTCGTATAATCCAATCCCTCTACCGGTGCATCAACAAATATGCCCCGTAAAGGCCCAGTTCCTGACGTCCCACCTCCGCATCCAAATAGGAACAATAATATACCCGTCAGGGCTAAAAAAAGACCGATGATTTTCTTCATATTACTTACCCCCCCTCCTTATTTTTCTCGCCCGTAGGCGGTAAAATCAGAATCGTGAATTGTGATATAAAATCGGAATGCCGTGAGTGTTATTCATTTTAACAGGTTGGGAAAATGTGTCAACATCAAATTACAATTAATTCGACTTTTTAAATTGTTTTTTTCCTTCAAAATATATAAAATGAATTTAACGCGTTTAGCCATTTATGGCAAAAAATTACTTTTAATTTAATTAGAGGAAGAAAACATTGAGAGTCGGGAAATATGTTTCTTTATTAGGGATACTTCTGCTGTCTTCTTTCCTTTGTCACTGCGCTGTTCAACCTCATATTAAGACCGAAAAGGCCGGCATTGAGGCAGGGGTTAAGGAAAAAGTACCCTTAGGATTTGGGCTCAAAATCTCGCCAGATGGTAGATATGCCTTGGTCATAAGCGGAACGGGATCCTTCAGTTTGTACGATCTCTACGAAGGAGTCCAGGTGATGGTGGGAAGTTTTGCTCCGAGAAAAGTTTTGGGGATCCCATGTGGTGGCGGAGTGGCGTTTTCACCAGACGGTAAGTTTTTTGCCGTTGGGGGTGAAAAGAGTATTACCCTATGGGATATCGAAAAAAAAGAAGAAACTGGAAGTTTTGATATCGAAGCCTGTGCGGGGCTTTCTTTCTCACCAGATGGCAAGTACCTCTTGGCCGTATCTCCCGGCCCTGATCGGGGCCTGTTTGGGCCGTCTCTTCCCGCAATCATCTCCCTCTTCAATGTTGAAAAAGGAAGAAAAGTAAAGGATTTCCCGACCAAACCTTACCAAATATATTTTAACGCGATATTCTCGAAGGATGGAAAGTATGTCTATACATCGCCCGATTTCAAAATGTGGGATGTCCGCGCGGGAAAAGAAATAAAAAAAGCCAAAGCTTGCCCCACCCTTTCTTTCAACCCACAATCGATAGCAACTGTTTCTCCCGATGGGAGGCATGTCATCACCGGATGCACATCGGGAGATATTATCGTATGGGATGCAAACACCCTGCATGAAGTGAAGAAGATTAAAGGGGAACAGGCAGCCTGGTCGGTAGATGTCTCCCCCGATGGAAGGTATCTTCTTTCAGGAGGAGGAGGCAAGATAGTTATTAGAGAACTCTCTACCTTAAAAGAGGTGAAGGTCATAGATCATCCATCTTTCTTTGAGGTACTCCATTCCATCGATGCAAAATTTTCTCCGGATGGAAAGCGAATCGTTTCTCTCGCAGGCGATGCTGTGAGGGTCTGGGATGTTGATTCCGGAAAGGAGTTGGCTTCGTTTATCACTTTTCAAAACGGAGAATGGATCGCCTTGACGCCTTCTGGGTACTACAATAGCTCTGAGCGGGGCGATCAGCTTTATACGGTAAAGGTGAGCGGTAAAGAATATACCATAGAGCAGCTACGAGAAGCGTTCTATCGGCCGGATTTAGTAAAATTAGCCCTCGCTGGGCGGGTTTTGGAACACCACCGATCGGTAGCGGATATAAAGCAACCCCCAGAAGTACAAATTGTAGAAACACCGATTGAAGTCCAGACTGACGAGGTGCTCGTTAAAGTGAAACTTATAGACGTAGGAGGGGGGATTGGCGATGTCAGACTTTATCTCAATGACACTTCAGTTATCCTTGATAGTGCAAGAGGGGTCAAGATAAGTTACCTACCGGGAGATAAAGTTATACAAAAGACATATGCGGTAAAACTACTTTCCGGGGAAAACATCATCAAGGTAGTTGCCTTCAATGCCGACGGTACTATGCAGAGCAAGCCGGTCTTGCACAAGGTAAAGTCCACCTTCATGACTAGTCGAAAACCAAAGATGTACGTATTGGCCATCGGAATAAACGAATACAAAAACCCCAAGCTCGAACTAAAATACGCAGCCGCCGATGCACAGCTATTCGCTCATACACTTAGTGAGATAGCTAATCCCCTGTTTGATACGGTCAAAATAAAGATACTCACGACGAGGGAAGAGACGACAAAGGAAAACATAAAAAAGGTATTGCAAGGATATAAATCAATAAATCCGGATGATGTATTCGTTTTCTACGTGGCTAGCCATGGAACGGTCGACGAAGGGGAATATTTTCTAATTACCTCAAATGTAGGCTCCCTCAGCACCTCGAGGCTCAGAGAGGATGCTTTAACCCAGGTAGAGCTGAAAGAATTAATTGCCAACATTCCCTCGACCAAGAAAATGATTGTCATAGATACATGCAATGCAGGCAAGTTGGGGGAAGCGCTTCAAGTTGCCATGGCGACGCGCGGTATGAGCGAAGAGACGGCGATAAAGATTCTTTCCCGTGCCGTAGGTTCGACTATACTCAGTGCTTCGACCTCTCTTCAGGAGGCAATCGAAGGCTATCAAGGACATGGTCTTTTTACCTATGTCCTCACAGAAGGGATGAAGGGGAAAGCAGACCTAGATAAAGATGGTTTTATCAAGACCCTGGAAATTGCCAACTACGTCGATAGCGAAGTGCCAATGCTGGCGGAAAAGATCTTCAAACGCCCCCAATATCCAACCGCCACACCGAGCGGTCAATCCTTCCCCGTAGGCAAAGTAAAAAAGTAGTCTTCTAGTGGGGTGATAATTAACCTGCTTAAGCCAACAAATATCGCCTATGGGGCAATAAAATCAAAATTGACCGCATGAAAAAAAAGAAGGGTTAAAGTTCCAGATCAGTCAAGCCATGATGTATGGGAGAAAAAGCCTGTGTTAAAAACCACGGCAAAAGGCTTGGTGCGTGTTTGCCACCTGAAACTGGTCATCCTGGCAATAGCTTTTCTACCGGCAGCCTGTGGAGATGAGACTGTTTCCGTGAAGAGCAGCGAGCCCCCGCAGGCTCTGTTTCTTCAAGACCCGCAACAAGAACCCTATACCACCCAAGAAAACATATTGCTCAAGATTAAAAACGGTAGCATCACCATCACACCTGTGGCAACCTACAGAATTGCTGGACAGGTCGTATCTAAGAGGAAGTACACCCACGGCTGGGGGGCAGAGGTCGCCCCCTTCGACCTCGCCATCGTCTGGGGTATGCTGACGTACCCACATGTGCAGAAATACCTGGTTTTCAAGCATGACAGCACTCGAATGGCCTATTTCCGGATAAAAGGGTCGAATCCGCCCGTCGAAACGGATTACGCTGCTTCCCATGGATCAAACAACCATATTATCCCCGCAAATACCAACATCTTTAATGCGGTTGACCGTCACGTTAAGGTCCAAGCTAGGATCATTCTTGAAGGATATCTGGTTAACGTTGAAGGCCACAGTGCAGAACAGCATATCTCATGGAAGACCAGTCTCTCTCGTACGGACACCGGCCGGGGGGCGTGCGAGATCATCTATGTCACCCGCCTCCAGGTGGGAAACAGGGTCTATGAATGACTATCGCTGGCAAAGAAGGTCGGCGGGAGCGAAATCCCAAATGAAAACCGTCCTTTCTTTCTACGGCCATTAAGTGCCGTTTATAATACTTTCTTCATAGACCCCGATTATGCATTAATCTCTCTTTAGACAAATGCAGATGGTCGGTTTCGATAGTCACTAAGGCGGTAAAAATCTGTCTTATCCTTTCGTGGTCGCTCTCTTGGGCCGCTTTTCGATAAAAGTTAATCGCCCGCTCCTCTCGAGCGTGAGACTCCTCCAGGTTCTTCCTATTTTCTCGGTGGCATGATTCATGCCCTTCGGGAACCTGAGGCAGTTTAAGAATCTTTTTCCAAATTGAGGCATGCTCCGCTTCCACTTTTCCTAATGCCTTGAAGAGAAGCTTTCCCTCTGGATCGTCCGTCTCTTCAGCGGCACAAAAGTAAAAAGTGGAGTTGCTAACTTCCACTTGTAAAGCGTATTCCGCATTGGCGCGATCTTTCTCCGTTAGGGGAACATCAAAAAATACTACCGCCTCCTTTGCCTCCCGAATGAACTCCCCATGGGCGCCACAAAAAGGGCAATTACTCGGCGGGCTTTCCCCTATATAGGGATCACCGCAAATGAGACATCTCCACAATTTCACCATCTGCTACCTCCTAAAAAATGGGGCAGAAGCCCAATTTTATTTGAGTCCTTTCTCGTTAAAAAACTGAGAGTATTTTTTATCCGTCCCCTTAATGTGGTTTGTAAGCCAGTGGCTCAAAAAATTCATAACCTCGATCGTTAAACCTAGTCTTCTTTCATCCATCTCTTTTTTGAAAGCCGAGACTTTTTGGACAAAATAGCCATGTTCTCTTTTGTGCTCGTCTTTTTCTGGGTAACCGAACTGCTCAAAGTATTTTTCTTCCGTCTGAAAGTGGGTGGCTGCATAGTTTATAAGCTCAGCTATGGTCTTATCCAGCACCTCTTTCCCTCGCCCCTGCCTCATGGCATCGTCGAGGCTGTTTATCAGTGAGACTAATTTTTGATGCTGGCCATCGATTTCTGCTACGTTAACGCTAAAACTATTATCCCATTTAATTAATGGCATAATCGTCCTCCTCTTAACTTTCATTCGTTTTTTGTTTTTTTAAACGGATCGACATCCAAAAATTATTCTTGCGATAAGAAAAAGGCGTCAAGGCCCTTCTTTCATCTTGGCCTTTTTGTTTTGGTACATAAGACCGTCGGCCTGCGCCATCAGTTCATCTAAACTAACCGGTTGGACCGGATCATAGACCGCCGTACCCCAGCTCATATCGAGCTGCCAAGGCCCAGCTTGTTTTTTATTATATGTCTCGATACTTGTCGCCAGTCTCCTTGTAATGACTTCTGGGTTTTCAATCTCCGCATCTGTGGAGAGGACAACAAATTCGTCACCACCCATGCGGGCGATTATGTCGGACATACGAAAATTCTGACGCAGAATGTCCGCTGTCGCCTTCAAAACCCGGTCACCCTCTTCGTGCCCATACATATCGTTGATGGCCTTGAGTCCATCACAATCTATATAAGTAAAAAGTAGCTTTTTCCCCGTTCGCACGGTTTTTCTTATCTCCTGTTCGGCCAGGGTAAAAAACCCACGACGGTTATAAAGTCCCGTCATTTCATCCCGCAAGGAAAGCTCCCTTATCTTCTCCTCCATGATTTTCCTATCAGTTATATCATGCACGGTGCTCAACATGTATTGTTCTCCACCGATGCTCACTACTTCTACAGATAAGATCCCGGTTATCTTCTCACCAGATTTTACTGTAAATTCAATTTCCCAATTCCTTAAACTGCCGCTACGTAATAATTCGGCAACAACCTTCTTGCGATCCTCTTCATTTCTCCAAAGTTTCAGTTCCAGAGCGGTCTTTCCTATAACTTCTTCTTTTTTATAACCTGAGATGGCTTCGAAACCATCGTTCACATCCACGATTATCGCATCTGCCAATCTACTGATAATAATAGCAGCGGGCGAAGATCTAAACGCTTTGGAAAATTTTTCCTCTTCTACCCGAATTTCTCCTATCAAGCGTTTATTTACCATCAGGACTAGATTGAAGACGAGAATTATTACGAACATCTGATATGCCAAAACCATAATAACCTGAAATTCTCTCGCTTGCATGTAATCAATACCACCAGGAGGAGCATCGATCAGATGCAATATCCGCCAAACATTAACCAAACAGAGGCCTCCGAAGGCGAGGCCCACTCCCCTCGTGAGTGGACGCCATTCTGGCCCTACCTGAAAAGTCATTAACCAGAAACACTGGGCCCAAATTATTAGAAAACCCAAGGAGGCAATAAAATTACGAATGTTAAAATCCGTGGGCACGTAAGAAAAGTAGATAAAACAGACAGAAAATACAGCTAATAAAATATAGTTGTGTACCTGAGAAGTGCGGCGATTTACGAATTGTTGAAGCCCTATATAGCCCAGAATGGATCCTACGACGACAAGAATATTCGCCATGCCTATAGATAAAATATCGGGAATGACTTGACGAAGGACAAGAAATACCACGGAGACGGTTTGAAGAATAAAATCGATAAATAACAAAAACATCCCCTGGTAGCGTTTGCGCGTCTGCCACCACAATAAGCCGACCATGGCAGTGAGGATGCTAAAAACGAAAATATTGGTCAAAAATGCCATGCGCATGTTGAGAAAACTCATACGTCACCTCATCCATCCGCCCTATTTTTTTGAGGCTATAGATTATTAACAACTTATGTCAAGTTAATAATTTCGAACGGATTTGAACTTCGAAGATGAATTGATCGTTGGGACTGCTTGTTTCGCGCCTATTACGAAACAATCTCAATGTCATCACTCATTTTTATCTCACCACCTAAAACAACACGCGCAAAGACTCCTTCTTTTTGCATTCCACATTCCCCGACGGCATAGAAGATATGGCATGGGTGATCACATGATTTACCTATCTGAGATATCTCAAGAAGTACGTCCCTACCAACCTTCAATCTCATCCCTACCTTGAGCAATGAGAAGTCGATCCCTTCTACGGTTATATTCTCCGCAAAATCGCCATAACCTATATTGACACCCCTTTGTTGTCTCACCTGCTCAAGACATTTTTGAGAAAGAAGGCTGACTTGCCTTGGGCCCTGCTCGGCATGGGCGTCCCCCTGTAAGCCCAGATCAGCTACCAGGATCCCCCGTCCCACGTTTTTCTTTTTCTCCCCTTTTTTCGAAGAGATATTGATCGCAATTATTCTGCCTTTCCTATCCATTTTTTCGCGCCCTAAAAGCCACCCTTTCGACGAGTATTCTTTGCCGAGTCCATGTTTTTCTGGTACTGATTCTTTACATCAATATACACCTCTGTCTCCGGCGGCACCGAATGGGTTAGCCACACATTACCCCCGATCACAGACCGGGCTCCAACCACCGTATCTCCACCCAATATGGTTGCATTGGCATAAATAATAACGTCATCTTCTATCGTGGGGTGGCGTTTCTTTTCCCTTAACCCCTCAACCTCCGATTTGGAGAGAGAAAGGGCCCCCAGCGTAACGCCTTGATAGATGCGCACGCGGTTGCCAATGATGCATGTTTCCCCAATCACTACTCCCGTTCCGTGATCGATAAAGAAACTTTCTCCGATCTGAGCAGCCGGATGAATATCGATCCCCGTTTGACTATGGGCGTATTCGGTCATAATTCTCGGAATTAAAGGAACGTGCAATTTAAACAGTTCATGGGCAATGCGGTAAACGGTAATGGCAAATATGCCCGGATAACTGAAGATGATTTCGTCATAACTCTTGGCTGCCGGATCTCCTTCGTAGGCCGCTCTTACATCTTTGGCCAAAGCCAATCTCAAATCCGGCAACTTTTTCATGAATTGAAGAGCCAACTTTTGCCCCAAGGTTTCACAGTGAACGCAAGATTTATTCAGGCGCAGACAATCATGACGGAGGGCCAAGATAATCTGATTCGAAAGGGCTTCGTAAAGACCGGTTATTTGTTCTCCCAAATAGTAGGCCAAATTGATTTTATCCAGCCGGTGTCGAATAAAATATCCTGGGTAAAGAACCACAACTAAACGATGGAGAATCTCTATTACCGCCCTGCGGTCGGGAATGGGCTCAGCGCTTACGTGATCGAAGCATCTTTCATCGTCGCATGAAGCAACTAATTTTTTCACCACCTTCGGCAATTCGTTCCGTATATCAATCTTTTCCTTTAGCGATTTTCTGCATTTGGCTCGATCTCTCATCTTTTTCACACCGTCTTACCAATCAAGACATGTATTCACAACTTTCGACCTGCTGCCAGTACGGCGACATCTCTCTCAGCCTCGAGATAATCGTCGGCATCTTATCCAGGACGAAATCTATTTCCTCTTCTGTATTGTAGATACTTAAGCTGAATCGAATGGAGCCGTGAGCCATTGTAAACGGGACCCCCATGGCCCTAAGTACATGGGAGGGCTGCAGAGAACCGGACGTACAGGCCGAACCGGAAGAGGCACAGATACCCCACTCATTCAATAAAAGAAGAATAGCCTCTCCTTCCACGTATTCGAAGCTGATATTAGTCGTATTGGGCAGCCGTTTTTCAAGATGGCCATTTATTTTACACCGAGGAATGCGAGAAAGAAGCCCTTGTTCTAACCTGTCCCGGAGACGACGAACGTAGGTATTCTCTTTTTCCATATTCGCCGCCGCGAGTTCACAGGCCTTCCCCAAACCTATAATGCCCGGTACGTTCTCGGTACCACTTCGCCTTCCCTTTTCTTGATGACCTCCGATGAGAAATGGAGCAAACTTGGTACCTCGTCGCACGTAAAGAGCTCCGACGCCTTTGGGCGCATGGAGTTTATGCCCCGAAAGGGATAACATATCTATCACGTTCCTCTTCATATCGATCGGGATTTTACCCACCGCCTGCACCGCATCGGTGTGGAAAAGTACCCCTTTTTCATGGGCAATCTCCGCCGCCTCTTCCACCGGAAAGATGACTCCTGTTTCGTTATTCGCCCACATCAAACTGACTATGGCTGTGTCGGCCGTAATACTCCTTCTCAAAAGCTCTAAATCCAACAGTCCTTCTTTGTTAACCGGTAGTTCGGTAATCCTATATCCCAGCGTCGATAGGTGAGACACAAGCGCGAGCACGGCAGGATGTTCTACCCGACTGGTAACTATATGTTTTTTATTCGGATTTGCCAGGAGGGCGGACCTAATAGCCGTATTATCACTTTCCGTCCCGCAACTCGTAAAGATTATTTCATCAGGAGACGCCCCGATAAGGGCGGCTACCTGCTGTCGGGCCTCTTTTATCTTTGTCGCCACTTGCCCACCAAAGGTATGCATACTAGAGGGGTTGCCATAAAATTCACTAAAGTAGGGAAGTATCTCCGCCAATACTTCCTCCGAAACTTTTGTTGTTGCATTGTTATCGAGATATATTGTTTTCATTTTCTGCCTCCTCCACGACAATGTCTGAAGACACCACCTCTTTTAGCCGTCGTTCTACGAAATGCTTTAAGGTAATACCGGCAGCGTTACAGGTGGCACAGGCCCCACGTGTAGCCACAATCACCCGGTTGCCAACAATATCTACCAATTCTATGTCTCCCCCGTCTTTTTTCAAGGAAGGACGAATTTCCCTTTCAATGGTCTCTTCAATGAGACGAATCTTCTGCAGGTTAGAGAGCTTTTTCTTGTCCCCTGCCTTCACCTGGCCTCTCAGTCGTTCCAAAATCTCCTCGATCCGCCCTCGACAATTGCCACAACCGCCACCCGCTTTGGTATAATTGGTGACCTCCTCCACCGTGGAAAGGTTATTCTCCTTGATGGCCCGTTCGATTTCCTCTTCCGTAACACCGAAGCATTCGCAGACGATCGTCCCTTCTTCTTGAGTATATACCTTACCCTCATAGTAATCGATCGCCTTCTCCAGGGCTTGCCTCCCCATGACCGAACAGTGCATTTTCTCATCCGGTAGACCACCCAAATACCTGGCAATGTCTTGATTGGTTATTTTTTTTGCCTCTTCTAAGGTGAGACCCTTGATCATCTCCGTCAAGGCGGAGGCTGACGCGATGGCGCTAGCACAACCAAAGGTTTTAAATTTTGCCTCCTTTATCCTTTTGTTTTCGTCTAATTTAAAGGTCAGTCGCAGCGCATCTCCACAGGCAATGGACCCCACCTCCCCCACTCCATCGGGATTTTCTATTTCCCCCACATTGCGCGGATTAAGAAAATGATCCTTTACCTTATCCGTATACTCCCACATACGTACTCCCCCTATTTTTTAGTTAAAACAACAACAGCACTTTCGGCAAACAGGTTGGGAAATATTTTAATCTGTCGCCTGGCTGTTATGAAGTATGATTTAACGATTTTGATGTTTCTCTTCCGACTAAAATCTTCAAAATCTTTGATACTCAAGAAACGTAGGTTCGGTGTATCATACCAACTGTAAGGTAAGGTCTCAGTCATCGGCGCGCGGCCGCGAAAGAAAAGCATGAAACGTGACTTATAGTGAGCAAAGTTGGGAAAACCTACTATGACCTGGCGGCCAATACGAAGGGACTCGTTTATCACCTCATCTATCTTCCTTACTTCTTGTAGGCACTGATTGAGGATTACATAATGAAAGGCCTCATCCGGATAACCGTGGAGGCCGTTTTCTATGTCGTCCTGGAAAACGTTAAGACCTTTTTTGACGCAGGCATAGACGGCTTCTTCGTCAAGTTCAATCCCCTGCGCCTGAATCCCTTTGTCGCGAACCAGAGAAAACAGGAGCTCCCCATCACCACAACCCAGATCCAGAACCCGAGAGCCAGGCTCTATCAGAGAGTAAATGATATGGTGGTCCAATCTGAGTTTTTTCTCCTGATTTGCTGTTTTTCGCCCTTTCATTTACAGATGCTCTCCAAAAAATGTCTGATCAACTCCGTCTGTTCTCCCGTTTCCACTAAAAAGGCATCGTGGCCATAAGAAGATTTAAGTTCGCAGTAGGTAGCCTCCATATGTCTTTTCTTTAATACACGCACTATCTCCTTCGATTGAGAAGGGGGATAAAGCCAATCTGACCGAAAAGATATAACCAGAAAGCGGGTATCAATGGAGGTATCCTGAGGGATTAGTTTTCCTCCCGAGAGGTCGAAGTAATCTAGGGCCTTCGTTAGATAAAGATAGGAATTCGCATCGAATCTTCTCACGAAACTTTCTCCCCGGTAATGTAAATATCCCTCGACCTCGAAATCCGTCTCAAACCGGAAACTGAAATCTCCATTTTTCAAACGGCGAGAAAATTTTTTCTCCATCGATTCCTCGCTCATAAAGGTAATGTGCCCGATCATGCGAGCCAAGGCGAGGCCCTTTTCCGGTTGTCCATAATCATAGTAATAACCACCCCGCCAATCGGGATCCGCCATAATAGCCTGACGCACCACCTCATTGAAGGCGATCTGCTGGGCCGAATGTTTTAAAGTCGAGGCTATTACCACCGCCGATTTTACCCGTTCACCATAGGATGACACCCATTGTAGGGCTTGCATACCTCCCATGGAACCACCAGCCACACACAACAACCTCTCAATGCCGAGGAAGTCGATTAAATGTCTCTGTGCAGCTACCATATCGGATACGGTGATAAACGGAAAGTCAAGGGCGTATGGCTTCCCCGTTGAAGGATTGATGGAAGATGGGCCCGTCGATCCCTTACATCCACCGATTACATTTGAACAGATAATGAAATATTTATTTGTATCGAAGGCCTTGCCGGGACCGATCATGTTATCCCACCATCCAACTTCCCCTTCTTGCGAGACACCAGCCGCATGGGCATTCCCCGAAAGGGCATGAAGAATCAAAACAGCGTTAGACTTATCGTGGTTAAGCTCTCCATAGGTCTCGTAGGCCAGCGTAATCGGCCCCAACTTCTCACCGCTCGCCAATGTTAACTCATTGCCGGGGCCTCCGAAGGTGAAATATTGGGTGTCTACGATGCCAAGGGCATTATCTTTCTTCGATTCCATTTTTTTATCCAGTTTCGAATAACCAGGTGGACAGATATCGTTCTCCCGTATCCGGTAAAACGGTTACAATCCTTTTGCCCGACGCTTCTGCTCTCTTTGCCACCGAAACGGCTGCCCAGAGGGCAGCCCCGCTCGATATGCCGGCCAAGATCCCTTCCTCCCTTGCCAATCTCCTTGCCATCGCGCCTGCATCCTCATGGTCAACGGCTATTACTTCATCAATAATGCCTTTATTCAATACGTCGGGGATGAACCCGGCACCGATACCCTGTATTTTGTGAGGTCCCGGGTTCCCGCCGGAGAGAACGGGAGAATCTTTAGGCTCCACCGCTATGACTTTGATGGTGGGATTCTTCTGTTTTAATACCTCACCCACACCCGTAATCGTACCGCCCGTTCCAACGCCAGCCACGAAAAAGTCCACTCTACCGCCCGTATCGTTCCATATTTCGAGAGCCGTTGTTCTCCGGTGAATCTCGGGATTGGCCGGATTTTTGAATTGCTGGGGCATGAAACTTTTTTTATACTTGGTTTTTAATTCTTCCGCCTTCTCGATTGCCCCCCTCATACCCTTCGTTCCTTCCGTTAAAACCAATTCCGCCCCGAGGATGGACAAGAGTCGCCGTCGCTCCATACTCATTGTATCGGGCATGGTCAGAATGAGACGGTACCCTTTTGCGGCGCACACGAAGGCCAGGGCAATGCCCGTATTGCCGCTGGTAGGCTCCACAATCACCGTTTCCTTATCTATAAGCCCCTCTTTTTCAGCCGCCTCAATCATGGCCACTCCAATCCTATCCTTTACACTGGACAGTGGATTGAAGGATTCAATCTTCGCGACAATTTCTCCACCCAATCCTTGGCCTATTTTGTTTAGCCGAACTAAAGGTGTGTTCCCTATCGTTTGGGTGATATCTGCGAATATCCGTTCCATGATCTCATGCCTCCCTTCAAACTCGACTTAAGGCCTGTTCGATATCGTTTATGATGTCATCTATATGTTCGATACCAACTGACAACCGAATAAAATCCGGGGTGACCCCGACGGCCAGTTGCTCTTCATCAGAAAGCTGCTGGTGGGTTGTCGAAGCGGGATGAATGGCCAGCGATTTCGCATCCCCCACATTGGCCAAGTGTGAGATCAGTTCCAAAGACTCGATGAACCTTTTTCCCGCTGTAATTCCCCCTTTCACACCGAAGCCAATAATTGCACCGGCCCCTTTAGGCATGTATCTCTGCGCCCGCTCATGATGGGGATGAGAGGGTAGACCCGGATAGTTGACCCAACTTACTTTGGGATGCCTTTCTAAATACTGTGCGACCGCCAGGGCATTTTCGGCATGGCGGGGCATCCGCAAATGGATCGTCTCCAATCCTTGGAGCAAAAGAAAGGCGTTAAAGGGAGAAATAGCCGGTCCCAAGTCACGCAGCAGGCCAACCCGGGCTTTCACAATGTAGGCTATATTGCCTTGCGCCTTCAAGGCGTCGACGAAATTCAATCCATGATAACTTGGATCGGGAGCGGCAATGAGAGGGAATTTTCCATTCGTCCAATCAAACGTGCCAGCGTCGATGATTACGCCTCCCAAGGTGGTTCCATGGCCACCGATGAATTTTGTCGCTGAGTAGACCACAATATCGGCACCATAGTCGATGGGCCGAAAAAGGTAAGGAGTAACCGTGTTATCAACAATAAGGGGAATGCCGTTTTCATGGGCAATTTGGGATAATCCTTCAATATTCGCCACATCGAGTTTCGGGTTCCCAATGGATTCCGTATAGATAGCCTTCGTCTTAGCAGTGATTGCCTCCTCGAAGGCAGGCAAGTCATCCGATTTTACAAACCTTACCTTTATACCCAAACGGGCCAGGGTGTAATGGAAAAGATTAAAAGTCCCACCGTACAGATTATCGGCCGAAACTATTTCATCCCCGCTTTCGGCTATATTCAAGATGGCTAACGTAATGGCCGCCTGCCCACTCGAGACGGCCAGTGCCCCCTGCCCACCATCGAGGAGAGCCATCCTCTTCTCCAGCACATCGGTTGTAGGATTCATGAGGCGGGTGTATATATTTCCACTTTCTTTTAGAGCAAAGAGTGCCGCTGCATGCTCGGTATCTCTAAATTGATAAGACGTAGTTTGATAAATTGGCACAGCCCGAGCCCCCGTTGTCGGATCCGGCCTTTGACCTCCGTGCAAGGCCAAGGTTTCAATTTTCAACGTTTTTTCATCTAAATGCATCGTTTGTCTCCTTCAAGGTTGATATTGAATCATCTTCTCCAAGCTAACTTTCGCCCTTTCCATGACATCGACCGGCACGATAATTTCGTGTCGATTTTCCTCCAGAGCCCACAAAACCTTCTCTAGTGTTATTTTTTTCATATTGGGACAGATGGCCCTTTCCGACAGGGGATAGAACTTTTTCTCCGGATTTTCTTTCTGCATCCGATGGAGAATACCAACCTCAGTCCCAATAATGAAGGCCCTTTTCTCCGACCTCAGTACGTATCGACACATGCCCTCCGTCGACAGGACTCTATCGGCCAGGGCAACAACTTCTGGTCTGCACTCCGGATGGACCAATACCTCCGCTCCCGGGTAACGAGATCGCATTTTTTCAATATCTTCTGGCAGAATCTGGATGTGTACGGGACAGTATCCCTCCCAAAAGATAAACTTCCGGCCTACCCGTTGCTCGATATTCCGAGCCAGGTATTGATCGGGAATGAAGATGACGGTCTCATCTTCCCCGACGGCTTCGCGTATTATTTTTTCCGCATTTCCCGAGGTACAACAGATATCACTTTCCGCCTTGACCCGGGCGGAGGTGTTAACGTAGCAGACGACTTTAGCCCGAGGAAACTGAGCCTTCAAACTTCTCACGTCCTCCTCGGTTATCATCTCCGCCATGGGACACCCTGCAGTTTCATCGGGGAGAAGGACTGTTTTCCCAGGAGATAATATTTTGGCCGTTTCAGCCATAAAGTGCACGCCACAAAAGACAATAACATGTGCTTGGGTTTTGGCCGCCTCGATACTAAGTCCCAAAGAATCCCCTACGAAGTCCGCTATATCCTGCACCTCCGGCAGTTGATAATTATGAGCCAAAATTATGGCGTTTCTTTCCTTTTTTAATTTACTAATCTCATCGACTATCTTCATGATTTCCTCCTTTCTCGATCTTTCCACCGCTTATCTTCTCATTTTCCATCTGAATAAGCTTTTCCAAGGTAATGGAACTCAGCGTCTCAGAAATTTTATCATTGAGCAACACCCACACGTCACGGCTCACACAGGAACTGACGCGAGGACACAAAGACGGGTTCTTCAAACAATCCAAAAGGGCCTCTCCTTCCAGAACATCTACAATCTCCTTCACCGTAATCTGTGATGGATCCCTGGCCAAACTATACCCTCCTGTCGCACCCCGGGCCGAATTGATCAAACCCGTTGACCTCAACGGGATAACGATAAGACTCAAATATTTTTCAGAAATTTCCTCCGCACACGCAACATCCTTCAAAAGCACATACCCCTTTCCATAATTCTTGGCCAAGGCGAACATCAAACGCAACCCATAACGTGCCCTGGTAGATAATTTCATCTTCCCTCCCTTCTTTGTCTATTATTCCTATCGTAATAGTAGTAAATAATCGATTTATTTCCGCCTGTCAAGAAATTTTTAACAATCCACACCTGCCACGGAATTTAAGGGATTACATAGATTTTAGAGACCATATAGAAGGATACCAATAAAGTCAAATACTCAGCCTCCCTCTCTTCTTTTTGAGCAACAATAATAATCAAGCCTTGTCCCCCTCTCGAGAAAAGTCTTGACGAGGTATCATTTCTTCCGGAACCTGCCGGATATGATTTCTCCCAACTTAAAGATCATGAAAGAAGAACGGCTTCGGGGGATTCTTTGAGGCGAAACGTTTACCTTGGAATGTGTTAGCCCTGGGGGAATAACTTTTTCTATCCGTAATGTTCTTTGATCCAGGCTTGATATTCGCCGCTTCTCACTCTTTCGGTCCAAGCTCGATTTTCCACGTACCAATTGATCGTCTTCTTGAGACCCGATTCAAACGATTCTCGGGGAGACCATCCCAATTCGCGTCTGATTTTAGAAAAATCTATGGCATAACGGCGATCATGACCGGGACGATCGGGAACAAAGGTAATTAAACTCCGACGGGACGTACCGCACGGAAACTTTTCATCCAAAAGGTCACAGATGAGCTCCACAATAGTTATGTTTTCCCTTTCGCAGTTTCCCCCTACATTGTAAGTGTCCCCTCTCCTCCCCTCTTTCATGATCGTCCAGATGGCCTCACAATGGTCGACCACATACAACCAATCCCGGACGTTCTTTCCATCACCATAAACGGGCAGAGGCCTCCCCTCAAGGGCATTTAAGATCATGAGAGGGATCAGTTTTTCCGGGAACTGATAAGGGCCGTAATTATTCGAACAATTGGAAATGGTCGTCGGCAGTCCGTAAGTTTCGTGGTACGCCCGTACGAGATGGTCGGATGCCGCCTTGGAAGCCGAATAGGGACTGTTGGGTCGGTAAGGTGTCTCCTCGGTAAAGAAACCCGTGGGGCCTAAAGAACCGTATACTTCATCCGTGCTGATGTGGTGAAAGAGTTTAAAACTATCGCCAGCTTTCTTGGCCGCCTCCAAAAGATTGAAGGTACCTACGATGTTCGTCTGGATAAAGCTTTCGGGCCTCTTGATCGAGCGGTCCACGTGTGACTCGGCAGCAAAATGACAAACCGCGTCAATCTCAAATTCGGAAAAAATCTTCTCCATCGCCTCGGCATCGCAGATATCAACCCTTAAAAAGACGTAACGTCCTGGGAAGGCCTCTTCTATGCCCGCCAGATTTTCTGGATTCCCTGCATAGGTAAGCTTGTCCACGTTGATAACCCGACCGCTGAAATCCTCACGCGAAAGGATATAACGGACGAAGTTGCTACCAATAAATCCGCAACCACCAGTCACGAGCAAATTCTTTACTTCCATTATCTTAAGAATCCCTGGATTATTTTTGCTACGGCCTCATCAAAGGTCAGTCCCAAGCTCATTAGCTTGGTTAGCTGATCGCCCGCAATTTTTCCAATAGAAGCCTCGTGACTTAACTCCGCCTCCGGATGCAGTGCTTTAAGCGAGGGAATGGTTTCGTTGCGGCCCCGGTCCATGATGATGGCATCACACTCGATGTGGCCGAAGGCGGGTGCCTGGGCTTCCATGACGGCATAAAAATTTTGCACTGAATCTCCTTTTATCACCGAGCGGGCCACCATGTTAGCCCGGCTTTTGGCTCCTTCAAGGATAATCGTGTTTCGCGATTCCGCAATCTGTTCCCCTTCCGTCATCACCCGTTCTGTAACGAGAGCCATACTTGAAGGGCCCAGAATCAACTCGTTTTTCCGATGGGCCTCATCTACGCCCCCGATCTGGGTGAGCTCCATTTCTACCTGTGCCCCTTCAGCCAAAAAAACCTTCGTCCCCGGGTTCAAAGTTCTCTTCCCCTTACCGGGCCCCGTGGCAAAGTGCTTTTCCACATACTTCACCTTGGCGTTCTTTCCCACGATGAACTCATGAATTCCCGCATGACCTTCCGGATCCGGTCCCCCACAGTGGATACCACAGCCGGCGATAATGGTTACATCGGATCCCTCTCCAATTTCAAAACGGTTATAAACCACATCGAACAACCCCGCCTGACTCAAGATGACGGGAATGTGTACGGATTCATTAACGGTATGAGGCTTGATCTTAACGATAATACCCTTACCATCCCCATAGGTTTCGATATCGATATTAGCGGTCGTCGCCCTGGTAAGGAGCTTACCATCCTTTCTTATATTGTACGCCCCCTTGGGGAGATCTTCGAGATCGGCAACGGTTTTCAACAGTTCTCTATCGATAGCATTCAGCATCTTCTTCTCCTGAACATTTATCGCAATGTCTATAGCTGCATACACTCATGTCCGAAAGCATAGTGAGAGCATTTTCCAACTTTCCCTGGTAGGCTATTTGGCCTTTAACAATAATGAGGACAGAATCGGCCACCTCGAGGAAGGCACGGTTATGACTCACGACAATGGTCGTCGTCCCCCTTTCCAGCTGCTCCCTCTTCAAGAGACGCACCATGGGGTTAATGGTCCAGAGATCGATACCCGTATCAGGTTCATCGTAAATGGCGAGTTTTGGATTGCGGGCAATGGTAGTGGCGAGCTCGATTTTCTTGATTTCTCCACCTGACAGTTTGGCATCCACTGGCAAGTCGAGAAAAGAAAAAGAACATATGCCCACCCTCCGAAGGAGGGCGAGAATCATCTCCTCATCATCCGTTCCAGAGGCAATAGAAAGCAAATCCCGAAAAGTTAGTCCTTTGAAGCGGGCTGGATGTTGGAAACTGTAAGCGATACCCATCTTCGCCCGATCTGTAATGGACAGATTAGTTATGTCCTGGCCCTCATACAGAATCTTCCCTCCCGTGGGCTGAAAAATACCCATGACCAAGCGAGCCAGGGTTGTCTTTCCGGATCCGTTGGGACCAGTGATGGCATAAAACTTTCCCTTCTCGAAGGTAAAATTTAAATGATCTATTATCACCTTCTCCTGCACCTCGCCGTCGATTTCGACGGGAACAGAAAAGCTGAGATCCTTGAGTTCCAGCATTATCCACCTCCCGGAGCAAATTCTTACATCTTATGAAATAAAACGGGATTTGCTGTCAAGGACGAAGGAAATCAATCCTGATACATGGACTCGATTAAGTCCTTGTACTGCTCGTTGATGGCCTTTCTTTTTAC
The DNA here is from genome assembly GCA_026416455.1 of Syntrophales bacterium. Classification (GTDB taxonomy): domain Bacteria; phylum Desulfobacterota; class Syntrophia; order Syntrophales; family UBA8958; genus JAOAFE01. The sequence continues at coordinate 177,082 of JAOAFE010000002.1, read as the reverse complement.
CTTCATGGTGGGGGTGACTTCACCGTCTTCCGTGTAAAGCTTCTTGTCCAAGATGCGGAACTTCCTTATGTTCTCTACGCGGGCGAGCTGTTTGTTGACCTTATTCACCTCTTCCTCGATGAGTTTCACCACCTCTGGTGCCCGTGTGAGGCTCGCGAAGGTCGTATACTGCACTTTATGGTCCTGAGCGTACTTAACCACGTTTTCTTCGTCAATGACGATGAGAGCGGTCAGATATTTACGCCCATCACCAATGACAACGGCATCGTTGATATAAGGAGAAAACTTAAGCAAGTTCTCGATGTACTGAGGAGCGATGTTTTTGCCCCCCGCTGTGATGATGAGGTCCTTCTTCCTATCCGTAATCTTGAGGTAACCTTCCTCATCCACCTCACCCACATCTCCAGTGTAAAGCCAGCCGTCTCTCAAGGCTTCTTTGGTCTTTTCCTCGTCTCGATAGTAACCTTTGAAGATGCCTTTATGACGCACGAGAATTTCCCCGTCTTCCGCTATCTTCACCTCCGTGCCCGGCAAGGCCTTTCCCACCGTCCCGAGTTTGAAATTCTTTTCATCCGACATATGGGTTATGCCTGTTGTCTCCGTCATACCATACCCTTCCCGGATGGGAATGCCAATGCTTTGGAAGTATTTGAGAATATTGTGCGAGATGGGCGCGGCGCCAGAAAAACCAAGCCGTACCCGATCAAATCCTAACCGCTCTTTAAGTTTACGAAAAACGACGAAATAGGCTATCCAGTAGGCAACCTGAAGGGGGAGAGGTATTTTCTTCCCACTCAGCTTTACCGTGTTGTACTGGGAACCGATTTTCACAGCTATGTTGTAACAAGTCCTCTTAAACCAAGTGGCATCTTCCATTTTGAGGACGATTCCGGAATAGTACTTCTCCCAAATGCGAGGCACGGCATGGAAAAGGGTGGGCGAGACATCCTTCATGTCTCCCATAACCGTATCCGTGTTTTCCGTGAAGTTCACGATGTGTCCCGCCTGGACGTGAACCATAAGATCGAAGATTTGCTCATAGACGTGGTTAAGAGGTAAAAAAGAAATGGTCTCATCCTCCGGTGTCGTCTGGGTAATCTCCACCGCCTTCTGCCCCACCCACAGGTAACCCTCGTGTGACAGCATGGCTCCCTTGGGAGGACCGGTCGTACCAGACGTATAGATGATGCCCCCTATATCTTCCCCTTTGCCTTGAGATACGAGCTCATCAAAAAGACCTGGATGCTCTTCGTTTGTTTTTTTCCCCAAGGCCAGTAAATCGTCGAAACTCATGAGCATAGGGTCTTCAAAATGGCGCAGTCCCTCCATGTCCCAGACGATGAGCTTTCTCAACTTGGGCGTCCGAGACCGGAAGACGAGGGCCTTATCAAACTGTTCCTCATCCTCGCAGATATAAACGACCGACTCGGAATGACCTACCACATACTCGCATTCCGGTGCGGGATTGGTCGTATAAATGCCGACAAAGGTTGCTCCGATGGACATCACACCCATGGCACTATACAGCCATTCGGGTTTGTTTTCCCCAATAATGGAAACTTTATCCCCCCTTTTGACCCCTAAGGCATAAAGGCCCATGGCGACCTGCTTTACCTTTTCGAGATACTCCGCCCACGTAACATCGTGCCAAATGCCGTATTCCTTATAGCGTAGGGCCACCCGGTTCGGTTGTTTCTTCACCGTTCGGACAAAGGCCTTAGGTAGAGTATCGACCGTTTCTTCCAAAGGCGTCATCTGAACCTCACCTTTCTGCGATAACGCTTGAAACCCTTCACGGATTGCTCAGTTGCAATCCCCAAGTAGAACTCTTTTACATCCTCATCTTCTCTTAGCACCTCCGGCCTATCGGCCCGCACGATGCGACCATTTTCCATGAGGTAGGCAAAATGGGCATATTTCAAAGCCATGTTCACGTTTTGCTCCACGAGGAGGATGGTAACCCCGTCTTTTTCGTTGAGCTCCTTAATGATATCGAAAATCTGTTTTGTAAGAAGAGGGGAAAGGCCTAATGACGGTTCGTCCAGCATCAGGAGTTTCGGTCGGCTCATGAGGGCCCGGGCGATGGCTAGCATCTGCTGCTCTCCGCCGCTCAGGTAGCCGGCCTCCTGATTTCTTCTTTCCGCCAGAATGGGAAAACGGGCCATTAGCCTTTCCATGTCTTCCTTGACACCCTTCCTATCCTTCCTCGTATAGGCGCCCATGAGTATGTTTTCCGCCACCGTGAGCTCCGGGAAGACCTCTCTCCCTTCGGGTACATAGCTGATCCCCATCCGGACTATCTCCTCCGTATCCTTCCGATCGATACGCACACCCATGAATTCGATCGTGCCTTTTTCCGGTTGTTCTTCTCGCAAATCGTAAAGAAGGCGCATGATGGTCTTTAAAGTAGTTGTCTTTCCCGCTCCATTGGAACCCAAAAGGGCAACGATCGTCCCTTCTTTGACCTCGAAGGAAATGCCGTGCAAAGCTCGGATGAGGTCGTACCACGTTTCGATGTTGTTGACTTTAAGCATGACGGAATATGTCCTCCTCACCCAGGTAGGCCTCGATGACCTCCGGGTGCTTTTGCACCTCCTGAGGCAACCCCTCGGCGATCTTCCGACCGTAGTTCAAACAGATGACACGATCTGAAATGCCCATAATCATATTCATGTCGTGCTCAATTAAAAGAATGGTGACTTTGTAGTCCTCCCGAATGTCTTTAATCCAAATGCTCAAGTCCTCTTTTTCTTCCGTGTTCATGCCTGCTGAGGGCTCATCCAGGAGGAGGACCTTTGGTTTTAGCGCCAAGGCCCTCCCCAGTTCGACAAGCTTTCTCTTCCCGTAAGGCAGGCTGGAGACAAACTGATCCCTCACGGATTGGAGATCTAGAAAATCTATAATTTTTTCCACTTCCTCCCGATGGACAATCTCTTCTTGGGCAGCCCGGGATCCCCGCCACCACATAAAGGCACCAGAAAACACACCGGTCTTCATATGGATATGGCGACCGAGCATAATGTTATCCATGACCGTTGCATTACCGAAGAGTTCAATGTTTTGAAAAGTCCTCGCGATACCTAAACGGGCGATGCGATCGGGCTTCAACCCCACTATGTTTCTTCCCTCAAGGATAATCCGCCCCGAATGGGGATGATAAATGCCGCAGATAAGGTTGAAAATGGTCGTCTTTCCCGATCCATTTGGACCGATGATGGAAAAGATCGTGTTCGGCTCCACGTCAAAGCTCACTCCATCCACGGCTTTGAGTCCACCGAAACTGATGGATAGGTTTTCCACCCGAAAGTGATCGCCCATGTATCGCTCCGAATTACCTTCTATTTTTTCTTCCAATGTGCCAGCTCGTTCACCGTCCAGTCCTGGAGGAGAATCGTCTTACCACCCGGTCCACACTTCCAAATCTGAATGGAATCACTACCTTGATGCTGATCCGGCGACCAGGTCAGCTTCGGACCGACACCCTGAAAATTCTTCATTGAGTTTAGAGCCTTTAAAACCGCTTCGGTACTTAAGTTTTTCCCTACCCGCTTAAGAGCCTCAACCAAGGGTTCGGTAAACATGATGCCGGCCATAAAGAAGACACCGAACCTTTCCTCAGGAGCATATTTTTTGGCAGCCTCACGATACTTGACTACCCGCGGATCGTCTGAATCCGGAGGGAGCATGAAGGCACCGGTGATTATGCCTTCCCAGAGCCCACCAGAAATTTTGTTCATCAATTCAAAATCCGAGAGGGTGTTGGACGCCACCCATTGCGGCTTGTAACCGATGGTTGCCGCGGTTTTTACTAATACGACCCCCGTGGTTGGATGAACCCACATTAATACTGCTTTGGCACCAGCGCTCTTTAATTTAAGTACATGGGAAGACAGGTCCTTCTCCGTGGCCTCCACTGGTATTTCGGCAACGGCCTTCATTTTCAAATGATCGAGTCTCTGCCGTACACCGTCTAACCCGTTCTTCCCATAGGGATCATTCTGATACACTACACCTATCTCTTTTATCCCCAGCTTCTCGATTACGTACTTGGTCAGAATACTTCCTTCATCCTCGTAGAGGGGATAAACGCTAAAAAGGTAAGGCTGAACGGGGAAGACATACTCTTTGACTGATGTCGCCGGACCCACCCAAATAACCTTATTCTGGGCCAGATAATCTTTCACCGCCAAGCCACCCGCCGAACCGGTACCGCAGACAAAGGAAAATATACCTTCTTTTTCCACCAGTTCCTTGACAACCACCTTCGTCTGAGCGGGGTTGTACTGGTCATCACGCACAAAATGTTTCAGCTTTCTGCCATGAATGCCGCCCTGTTCATTGATCATAGCGGCCAGTACGGCTGGCGCCCGAGCTACACTACCCCACGGTGCAGCCGGCCCCGTCTGAGGGCCCCATGCCGCAATCCTAATCTCCTTGTCATCAAATCCCGGGGCACCACACAAACCTATTCCTGTCCACAAGACCAAAGACGAAATAGTAAACAGTACTGCCCAAAACCTTCCTTTCCCTTTCATAACCTAAACCTCCTTTTCGCCATAAGGTTAATCCCAACCCCTTCCGCTATACCTTTTTCTCGTAATGACGAGCAAACAAACCACTCGGTCGGATACACAGGACGGCAACGATGACGAGAAAAGCGACGATGGGTTTCCACGCCGGCCAATGGAAACCGACGAAGTTTTCCAGAATACCCAAAATACCTCCTCCGATGACGACCCCGGGTATACTCATGAGCCCACCTAAGACGGCGGCGGCAAAGGCCCGAAGAAAAGGCTCCATCATATAGGCCGGGTCCAAAGTGGACCGAGCGGCGAAAAACATGCCCGCCAGGGCCCCGATTAAGGAGCTAAATCCCCAGGCAAAGGAGAATACCCGCTCCACCTTAATACCCATAATTCGCGCCGCATGCTCATTCTGCTGCGTCGCCCTCATGGCTACACCCAGCTTCGTATAACGGAAAAAGATATAGAGAAAGATCATGAGGACCGCCGCCATGACGAAGACGGCAATAGACCAATCGTTTATTACTACTCCCTTGAATAGTTCGTGCGTTTTGTGGAAAGAAAAGGGTAAGGCAAAGTCTTTTTGCTCCGCCCCCCACTTCCAACTAGCCAGACCCATGAGCAACATCTCTGCCCCTAAGGTGATAACAATGAGACCCAATACCGTAGGATCTTTGGCGGGCCGCAAAAAGCACACCTCAATAAATACACCGAGCAAGACGGCAAAAAAAAGAGCCCCGATAAAGGCATACCAAAAAGGCCATCCGTAGACGTTAAGAATATGATAGGCTACGAACGTAGATATCATAGCCATCTCACCCTGGGCAAAGTTGATGACCTCGGACGTCTTATAGATTATGACGACGGCAATGCCGAAGACGGCATAACATGCTCCGATCGATAAACCTTCTACGATTAACTGTCCGTACATCCCACCCCCAAAAATGTCAGAATGGCCATGTCCTCCAATACTTTTTTATACGCAACCATATACCGTATATACCCAACGGCTCGAAGATAACAATGGCAATCATAATGAGACCAAGGACGATGCTATTTAGGTTCTCTAAGCCAATGACGGTAAACCAGCGACTCGATATGTCCACCATGAAAGGTCCCACATAAGGTACTTCCTTTATGTTTTTGAGCAGACTATATTGAAGGATAGTAATCAAGGTGGCCCCCATGATGGACCCGGCAATGGCCCCTAATCCGCCGACCACGATCATCACGAGAAAGACAATAGAAAGGATGAGATTGAAAGGTTCGGGATTAAAAAAGCCAAGAACAAACCCAAAGAGACCCCCCGCAATCCCCGCATAAAAAGCACTTACGGCAAAGGATAGAGTCTTGTAGATGAGTAAATTAACTCCGATTACCTCGGCCGCAATGTCACTATCTCTAATGGCGACAAAAGCCCGACCAACCCGGGTCTTCAACAGATTACGCGCCGAAAGGACCAGAAAAATGGTGATGATGAGAATGAGATAATACTTCTGTACATCCGTCTTGAGAATAAAGCCGCCACCTAAATCGAGGGGCGGAACTTGCAACCCCGTTCGCCCACCGAAGAAATCCCAGTGCCCTATTATATGGGTTACCGTCAGCCCGAAACCCAAAGTCGCTATGGATAGATACGGTCCCTCGAGCCTCAGCGCCGGAAGGCCCAAAATAAAACCGAACGCGGACGAAATAAAAGCGGCAAGGGGCAAAGCGAGAACAAAGGGGAGCCCCAACTTCGTCATAAGAAGGGTCGTGCCGTAAGCTCCAATGGCAAAAAATCCCGCATGACCCAGGGAAATCTGACCCGTGTTGCCGACGAGTATATTTAACCCCACGGCTAAAATCACGTGAACCAAAACGAGATTAAAAAGGGAAAAACGATAAGACGGCACGTAGAGGGGAAGAGTAAAAAGAAAAACCAGTAAAACTACCGTCCAAAAAAGCACGACGTTACTTTCGAAGAGCTGAACGTCTTCGTAGTAGTCGCGCTTCATGTCCATATATTTCGTCCCCCCCTGGGGTCTACGGAACCCGCCTCTCTGACCCCTACCGTTTGTTTCACAATAACAAACATGGCCGATACCTGTCAACTACAAATTTCACGACCTTCTTAAGCAAAACGTATGTTTAATTTTTATAAACACTTACATTGCCTCACAATATCATCGAGCACTTCAGGGGCAACACAGACATCGCTCATGATTTCCTGTAATATTCTTTCATTCAAAGCAAGAAAATCCCTTTCCCGCACCGTCACTATCACTCCTCCCATCTCTACCGCTCCCGGTGTTACGATAATCTTCTCTCCTTCGCTTGCGAAGAATCTTTTCGGCCGATGACCCCGACGGGGAAAGATATAAACGAGCCACAACCCATCTTCGAAGGCTACTATGATATTTACCATGGGTTCATCTTCACTGGCCGAGACCTTTTTCCACGCCATCATAAAGCGCCTTACGTTTTCGATTAAGGCATCTCTATCTGTCCCTCGCAGGAAGAAGTAGCTTCGTATCTGGTGATTCACTAAGGCGACGACCGAAAGATCTGCCCATTTCAACCATCGACGATCCTCATGAATAGGGAGATTAGAAAAGGGCACGGCCTGGAAGTGGAAATGAAAGGGAATAGAGGCTCCTGAATGGGGACCGTTATAAAATAAGGCCACGCCCGGCCCCAATTCTTTTGCCACATCTAATAACAGTTTTTCGCGACCTTCTATTGCCTGCTTTTCATGTTGGCGAGATGCCAAAGTGAAATGATAGGGGAAGATCGGTCGGGGATTGCACAAGAGATAGAGGGATTCACCCAAAGGCATTCTCTCCTGCTCCAATGGAAGATTTTCTTCACAAAGAAGGCATGGGGTGTCATCAGGTGTGACTTCTACATTGACCCGCCTTTGGGGGTTTAGTTGCACTAGAAAATAACCGCCCTCGAACTCTATTCTCTTTGACTGGGCCCCACCTAGGGCTTGGCAGGCCCCGTTGAATTCAGACCATGTTCTCCTCTGTCGATCGAAAAATTCTGCCAGGATTGGATTAATTCCTTTCACGTCTCCTCTCGTTCAGGCGCTGGCGGGCCATGATCTCTATCGTACGAATTCGATCTTTGTAGGCGTTGAATTCATTTACCCTCTCCGGAGTAAGACGGGCATCGGAATTTCCTTCCCATCGCCGACAAAAGTAAATGCTTTCGAAGATCCGACCTATCCGGTAAAAACGAGAAATCCTCAACGCTACGGCATAATCTTCCCCGTAACTTACGTTGGGAAAGGGCATATTTCTTAATATCTGCGTGCGGAAGGCGCGGGGAGCACCAAAACCCTCCACCCGCAAAGCGTTATTCCGCCCATTTTCTTCCGTCCATTCCCGATGGGTAATTATGCCAGGAGGCAGGATCCGGCCTTTCATATCCACTAAGGTATATGAACCAATAACCATGGCATAATCCCCGCCGGAGAGCATATGAACGATCATCGAAAGCACCCCCTCGTGAGCGTAAAGGTCATCCGAATCAAGCTGTACAGCCCATCTCCCACAATGTGGTGAGCGGACAGCTAAGTTCCAGCAGCCGCCAATATTGAGATCCGTCCTTTCCGGCCTTAGGACTATAAGATTACTATTTTTGTGGGCTTGCTCATCGAGGATCTGACTGGTTCCATCGGTCGAATGATTGTCCACAACTATGATATTGAAGGGAAAGCTCGCCTTCTGACTAAGGGCACTCCTTAGCGCATCTCCTATGGTGGAAGCACGGTTTTTTACGGGAATTATAATGCTTGCCTCTACGGGATAGAGATCATGGTCGTAAGGCAAGGGCTCATACTCGGGGGCTAAATACGCCCCGATGGCTTTTAAATGCTCGGTGAAAGCATGCTCCAGTTCCCGTTGATAAGCTTCATTGGTCGCCTCCAGGTAAGAAAACTTTTCCTTATCATAATCCTTTGCCGACCTTTCTTGCCCGAGAGGCTCTCGCAGGTGGACGATTGGTCCCAGGCGCGACAATTTAAGGCGGGCGTCGTAAAGTCCAGCCAAACGATAGCCACGCCTCTCCCTAGCCAAAATGTCTTTCAACCGTTCTCGATGCAAAAAAAGAAAAGGGCCTAAATCGAAATTATCCCTTACGCTTCCCAGCTCGTAGTCCGTTAGAGCACGTTCCTCATAATCTGCATAGACGATACTTGCCCCACAATCTTGGGCGACCGAAAGACTGCGCTCCAGGGCTTCTGGGAAAACGTGTAAGCTCTTTTTCGCATCCACCCACAGGATGTAATCTCCCTTTGCCTGGTCTGCCAATTGGGCAATTGTGTCGCTGCTTTCTACCTTATCCGTTACGAGGCCAGCTATAGTTCCGCCGAAATCAACAGCCAATGGAGTTATGACAACTCCACCGGACACTTGAGGGTGCCCGAAGAGGGGAAGGAAAGAGGAGATCTCTTCTCTATTCGATATGCCCACTAAAACGACAAAGACCTTCATAGGGCCTTGAGCAATTGCACCATTTCTTTTCCGGCAAAAATCCTCTCCAAAACCTCGTAAAGGGCGGCATTCAGCAGTTTTTCCATCTTTTCCGGCGAACAGGAAATGTCTTGGAGGGACATACGGGCCTCGGCTTCCGTTCTGTAAACTATTTTCTTTCTCTTTCCATCGGCCAGAACGACCTTAAGCTTCACTCTAGCTTGATATTTCTTTACCGGATTGAAGCGATCCGTATCATCACAGAGTACTTCTAGTTCTTCGATGGCACCGCCTAAGATAATATGTCCCCAATTTGCCTCGATTGATTCCTCCGTCAGATCCCAGCGGGGATGTTGGGCTTCCACACTCACCCCGCAGCTTTTTAGGTATTCTCTTACGGCCTCCGTCACGGCCACATCAGGATATTTTTCCTCCGGCATCACCCACCGTCTCCCCTTTGGATGGCTGACCCACCCCATCTTGACGGGGTCGTCGATGGTCCTCGCATCCCGAAAGAAGGCAACGGTCACGTGTTTTCTCTCTCCTGCCTCAAATAGGGGTTTCACGCTCATTGGTTCATACTTTAACTTTACGTGATACATCTCCCGTCCAGGAGCACAGGACAAAATCCAGCAAATCACGGCTATCGTCGTAATGATACAAGCAATCTTGCTTTTCTCCATTTGTTTTCTCCCTGTTTTTCTACCCTACGATTTAAATACAGTCCCTTCCAGCCGACGGGCAAGACGGTAAAGATGGGAAAGAGAAGGCACTCTCTCAGTAACCCAAAGGAGATTCTTAAGTCCTGGACCGACGTAAGCAAGGAAACTGTCTAATCCCTTAACCACACCAAGATAGGCATAAGCTCCCAGAGCCTGCATCAATCTTTGGGCCGCAGCTTCCCAGAGTTTGAGAAAGAATTCTTCCCTATTAAGCTCGAACGGCCTGATTTCATAATAGTAGTTTGCCACCCTTATCCTCTCTTCATCCGACAGGGGCATATAAGGATCGTACGCCAAAGAGGCTATGTCGTAAAGAGGGTTTCCCTCCCTCAAACCTTGGAAATCGATCAAATACGGTTTTTCTTTGTAAACCATTATATTCTGCGACTGGAGATCACGATGAATGAGGCAAGAAGGGAAAGATAGTAGCCTTTCCGCGAGCATTGATAGCTCTGTCTCCAGTTCCTTCTCCTCTGTTTCCGAGAGATCTAAGCCGGCCAATCGATAGACGAAATTTTCACGAAAATAGTCCCTTTCCCACTGATAGAGGGTCTTATCGAATCCCGGCATGGAGGATAGGCCCTGCGACCGAAACGCATCTAAAGGATAGGTATGTAGGACCGTAATGACCTCTATAGTTTTGCCATATAATTCCCAAAGCTTCTCGCCCCTTTGTTCTCTCAGAGACCACAGGGTATCGTCTCCCAAATCCTCGAGGAGCACAAAATTTTTTTCTCCTTCCCACGCTAAAATGTGAGGTACCGACACCCCCAGGCGAGCCAGAAACCGTGCCAGGGGGACAAAGAATTCGTTTTCTTTCCGCTCCGTATCATAAAGCATGAGAATACACGAACCTTTATCCCATATCAGGCGCACATATCTCCTACCCGATCCCCCCCTAAAGAGGTCTTGCATCTTGACTTCTTCCTCACGTCCCATCCCCAGTTGTTCTTTGGCCCAAGTCAAAGCTATTTTTAGCCTCTCCATATGAATTCACTCATTGAGTTGCCGATAGGTGGCCACATCCCCTACATCATCCCAGGTGCCTTCGTCTATGATTACACCTCCTATGGCATCCGGTTTTTCTTTCACCAGGTCGATAAAAACAGTTACGATATCTATGGGCACCCCCGCGGGCAAGCGGGAGAGAAATTCCGTCCGCACCAAATAAATACCCGCAAATTGACGATAACTATGACATTTACGCCCCAACACAAAGCGAAAATCACACGGTCTGCCATCCCTATCGACACCCACGTTGAGGTTTTTCCCTTTGGTTCTTAAGGCCAAAGTGACTTCATTCTGTCCCTCCAGATGAACCTCGGCCAGCCGCGATAAAGGCAAATCAGAGATGATATCACCGTTGTATACCCAAAGGTGCTCCTCTCCCTGAATCAGATCTTCGATATTCTTCAATCCTCCTCCCGTATTCAAAAGCACGGGTTCGTATCGAAAGTCGATCGGCACCCCCCGCCAATTTCCTTCCGGGAACACTTCGGCGTACCTCTCCGCCCGATGATGGGTATTGACGATAAACTTTTTTACCCCGACGGAGAGCAAATGATCCATGACATACGTAATCACCGGTCTCCCCCTCACCAATAAAAGGGGCTTGGGATATTCCTCCGTCATGGGTCGCAGCCTCTCTCCTCTCCCTGCCCCCAAAATAAAAGCCGTGGTTATCGACGTTATATCTGTCACCATACAAGGTGCCTGTATGGCACAAAAAATCCGCTCTCACAATACCCTTGACCGCAATAAAAGGTGTGATAAATGATTTTTTCACGGGGGACAATGAAGAACAAGAAAGATAAACTATCCGTTTTACCGGTGGCCATAACCTTTGTTGCCCTGGCAGCCGGTATAATCTCAGTGGGTACGTATGTCTACCAAAAACAGAAAGAGAGTATCAAATTACATCAGCATAAGATGCTAGCCGCCGTGGCGGACGAAAAAGTGAAACAAATCGTCTCATGGCGTCGGGAACGGCTGAAAGACGCAGAAATCCTATCCCAAAACTCTGCCTTTGCCCTGGAGGTGAAAAAATTCTTTTCCGGAGATAAAAGGGCCCAGAACATAGTTTTAGACACGATCTCGAGCCTTTACCGCTGTGAACAGTACATCTCCATTCAACTCTTAGACCTCGGGCTGAAATCTCGGTGGTACTTGGGCTATCGGGGAGATAGTATCGGTCCATATGCCCGCCACTTAGTTCTTACGTCCCTTGAAAAGAGAGAGGTCGCCATGTCCGACCTGCACGAATTTCCGGACGAAAGAAGAATCCACATCGATATTGCCGCTCCTTTGACCCTTAGAGAAGAAGGCAGAGAAGAGATAGTGGGTGCCATCATGATGCGTATCGATCCGGCTACCTTTTTGTTTCCCACCATTCAATCCTGGCCCATGCCTAGTGATTCGGCAGAAACCCTCATGGTAAGGAGGGAAGGAGAAGAGGTCGTTTTTCTCAACGAACTTCGATTCGTCCAAGGGGCGGCCTTAAAATTAAGAAGAAAACTGACAGAGAAGGAATTGCCGGCCGCCATGGCAGCCCTGGGAGCACGGGGTTTTGTCCAGGGCAAGGATTACCGAGGGAAACCGGTTCTCGCCTGCATCAAAGAGGTGCCAGAGACCAACTGGCTGATCCTAGCCAAGATCGATATTGAAGAAATTTACCGTCCCATCAATCAACTGGCCATTTTTATCGGCGTAACTGTGTTGGCCATAATCTTCGCCTGTGCTTTCGGCCTATCGCTCGTGTGGTCAAGACGGATGAGGACCCACTACGAAAGAGAACACGCCCTGGAAACGAATTTGCGTGAAAAAGAAGAGCACTACCGACTCATTGCCGAAAACACAGCAGACGTTGTCTGGGTGATGGACATCGAATCGGAACGTTTTTTCTATCTCAGCCCCTCCGCCTACAATTTATCGGGGTATACTCCAGCAGAGGCAGAAAATTTAACGTTGAAGGACCTGCTTATGCCTCAGGATTATCCCTCCCTGCGGCGGGCCCTCCACGAACGGATAGAATCTTTTGTCGGAGGGAAAGCAGAGGACCGAGTGCGCACGACAAGACATGTACTCGTAGGAAAAGGGGGAAAGATGTTACCGGTGGAAACCTCAGCCACGATCATCCTAGACAAAGAAGGAAAGCCCAAGGAAATAGTAGGTGTCACGAGGGACATAAGTGCCCAATGGGAAGCAGAAGAAGCCATCAGGCGATTAAATGAAGAATTAGAAAGACGGGTAGCGGAAAGAACGAACGAACTGGAAGCTTTTAGCTATTCCGTTTCTCATGACTTAAGAGCACCGCTGAGAGCTATTTCCGGATTTGCCCGGGCCCTAGAGGAAGATTTCGGCCATGAATTGAGTGACGAAGCAAAGGGGATGCTTTCCCGTATCCTGCAAGCCTCGGACAGAATGTCCTATCTCATCGACGAACTCCTTAAACTATCGCGCTTAAGCCGCCAGGAGATAAAAAAAGAGCAGGTGGATCTAGGGGCCATGGCCCGAGATATTATGGACGAATTGAGGTCAGAGGATCCATCTCGTCACATAAACTTCACCTGTTATGATAATATGTTTGCCTGGGCAGACAGAAAACTCATCTTTATTGCCTTGAGAAATCTACTCGACAATGCCTGGAAGTTTACGTCAATCCGAAAAGAAGAGGCTAAAATCGAGTTCGGAGTTGAAAATGGCGAAAATGGATCGGTCTACTTCATCAGGGACAACGGAACGGGATTCGATATGAGGTATGCGGAGAAACTTTTTCACCCCTTCCAAAGACTACACGGCCTATCTGAATATCCAGGAACAGGTATTGGGCTGACCATTGTCGACCGGATCATTAAACGCCACGGCGGTTGGATTAGAGGAGAAGGTATGCCCCATGCAGGAGCCACCTTCTATTTTTATTTACCTCACGGCGAGGAGACGGGCAAGTGACGAGAAAAGGAAATCCTATATTACTCGTGGAAGACAATCCTGATGATGTAGATTTGACGATTCGTGCCTTTCGAAAAAACGGATGGTCTTATGATTTTGTCGTAGCCCAAGATGGAGTCGAAGCCATGGATTACCTATTTAACCCAGAAAATAGACTCCCCGTTCTTGTTCTCCTTGACCTGAAACTACCTCGGATTGACGGTTTTGAGCTCCTTGAAAAAATAAGGTCTCAAGAGCGAACACAGATGCTTGTCGTCGTTGTCCTTTCTTCATCGCGGGAAGATAGGGATCGAAAAGAAGCTTATCGTCGCGGAGCCAACGGCTATGTCTGTAAGCCAGTTAATTTCATCGAGTTTACTGAAGCGATGAAAATACTAGGCCTCTACTGGCTTCAATGGAACGAACCTCCTCCCCATCTTTAGTAAAGGCGGTAAAGAGAAGTAGAGGGGAAATAGTGAGAGAGAATTCGCGTAAAATCCCAATCCAGTGAAGCCATAACTGCCGCTCCAATCTGACAGAGACCTACCCCATGTCCCCAACCCGCCCCTTTTATCCGAAAGGTATCACCTGCTACCTTCACAATAAAGGCACTGCTCAAAAGATGCGTAGGAGAAAGCCAGCGTCTGATTTCCAACTCCTTCCCCACAATAACATTGCGTCTACTTCCTCTAATCTCCAAGCGATAAATCCTACCCGATGGTCCCCGAGCTAAGGGGAGCAGGGCTTCGATGCGACCGAAATCTATCCCCGACTTTTCCTTTACCATAGCCGTGAGCTCTTCTCTGCTGTACGTCACTTCCCAGCGGAAAAAATCCTCCGTCTCCCGGTCATATTCATTGAGGATGCTTTCCAATATGCCTTTTTCCTTGACGCCGCAAAAGGCGGGTGGATGTGACCGGATCCAATCTTCTGCCTCCCTTTCATTACCAATGGCCGAAAAATCCCTCTCTCCACAGGAGACAGACTTGATATACGGCACCTCTCGGGCATCCCAGGCGCTTGAAAAAAGTTCCGTTCTCCCTCCACAGGCCTTATGATATCGCGCATCGCAGATCTTTCCCGCAAAAATGAGAAAGAGGCCTCTCGTATCTCTGACCGCCTGAGCTGCCTTCCCCGTTTTCATACGTCCGATTCCTTGATAACGTTGACAATGATCATCCCCACAGACATCGAAGTTGCCGTGTCCCGTCCAATCATACCACCGGATGAATTCTCCTTCCCTTGGAACCATCTCCATCGAGGATCCATCCGCTTCTGCCGAGAGAATGCGTCCCGCCCATGATCGTGCGATCACGGCGTGGGCCTTCAAGAATTCCTCCGGCGCCCGGTCACTCATTTCAGAAGAAACGACGATCTCCAAATACTGTTCCAAGGGCAACCGGTTGACGGCAATTAGCGCCCCTTCGTCCCAGAAAAAACTTACGGTCCCGCGGAAAAGCTGTTTTTCTGTTCTTTCCCAGTGAAACTTGCGTCCGATGGTGACACCCGATAGGGAAAGAGTCGAGACATCGCTTTTAGGCGTACAGGTCCATTGCTTGCTCTTACCCTTAACTTCTCCTTTTACGGTCAAGACAAGTCTTCCTCCCTCTACCACCACTCTAAAGGGGACATTGGTTACGAGAATACCGTCTAACTCGTATGGACCCTCCAGGAAGCCTTCGATCTCCTTTTCTCCTTCAACAAGACCCACACGGATATCTGGTTCCCCGTCCCTAAAAATCACTTGCCTTTTGCCTCCTCCCACAGGGCGTCCATTTCTTCTAACGTCGCCTCTTCCAGCTTTTTCCCTTTGGCCTTCAACCTATCTTCAATGTAAGAAAAGCGCTCAACAAAACGATCGGTTGTATTTCGTAAAGCCTCTTCCGCTTCTACTTGGAGAAACCGGGCCAGGTTAACGCAGGTGAAAAGAAGATCGCCCACCTCCAACTCGACTTTATCTTTGTCTTGCGCTGCCAAAGCCTGTTTCAGTTCATCGAGTTCCTCGTCCATCTTTTTCCACAACCCTTCTATCTGTGGCCAATCAAAGCCCACCCGAGCTGCCCTTTTGGTGATTTCCTGAGCCCGTCTCAGGGCGGGCAGGGACCGCGGTGTCCCGTTAAGCAGCGATTTTCCTTCCTCCATCTTCATTAGTTCCCAATTCTTCTTTACCTCCTCTACCCCATCCACCGCCCTTTCCCCAAACACGTGCGGATGGCGACGTACCATTTTTTCTTTCACATGAGATACCACTTCCTCCAACGTAAACTCCCCCTCCTCTTCGGCCAAGACGGCCAGAAAAACGATCTGAAACAGCAAATCCCCCAATTCCTCCCGGAAGGCGATCTTGTCCCCTGACTCGATGGCATCTAATACCTCATAGGCCTCGTTTATGAGATACTTTCCCAGATCAGCCTTTTTCTGTGTCCGATCCCAGGGACATCCCTCCGGTGATCGGAGGGTTTTAATCAAATTAGAAAGCACCGAGAAATCATTCATGACCTTCACCTTTTAAAAACATGCCTAATTAACCTCGCAAAAAGGCCTTCTTCTTTTGCCATTGCCCCATAAGGACATACCTCGATACAGCAGTAACAGCGAATGCACCGGTCGTAAGCGATGTCAAGCCCCTTTCCCATCTTTATCGCCTGGACAGGACACATCTTTGCACATTCCCCACACAGGAGACACCGCACTTTATCCGGCACCGGGCGGGCAACGAAATATTTCCTCAACACCCCATCAAAGGGGCCCACTGTGGCCAGTAGGGGTTCTAAGGTCGGGAGCTGAAAATCTTTTATTGACATATCGAAGGCGGGTATTTCCTTCGGATCGGGAAGTAACCCCTGTCGATCAGCCGCTGCCAGAACGGGCACTTCTTCGATTCTCAATCCCAGCATACGACTTACGGCGATGTCCACTCCCAGTAGGTGATCAGACGCAATCAGCGTTCCCAACGGGCGAGGATGCCCCCTCTTTCCGGGACCCTCCCCTTCCAAGGACAGAATACCATCTAGCAGGGTTACGGCGGGAGAAAGCCTCTTAGCTATGGACAACAAAAGATCGGCAAATAGCTGGCGATTAACTCCCGCTCGAAGATGCCACTCTACTTTTCGGTGCCCCACACAACATCCGAACAGGTTCTTCACCCCTAAGGTAAGGAGCATTTGAGAATGAGTTTTTAACTTAGGTAGGTTGATTATGACTTCCGACTCGACCGCCTCTTGGGCCAACTCAACGTCACCGAAAGGAGGGCCGCAATCAACGGCTATTGAGTTCCGGAACGGAAGACATAAGACAGGTAGGTCGCAAAGGGCCTCCTCCAGTCCCGACACCTTCATTACGCGGGCGAAGGTCCCCAAAGCCGGGCTATCGGCGACTATAGGACGCCCACCCGCTTCAAGCACGTATTCCACCGTCGCCCTTACAACGAGGGGATGGGTACAGACGGCCTGCTCAGGTGTGGCGGGAAGGAGCAGGTTTGGCTTTACCAACACCCTTTTCCCGGTCAAGATACTATCGGGAATGACCTTTGATACAAGGGTATATACGTCTGTCCTCAGCCGTTCATAATCGTACGAAGAGCGAAGGGTAAATATCTTCATCTCTTAAAGTTCCCTCAACACTTCCCATACTCCTTGGATTAATGCCTCTCGGTGTAGCAGGAAGGCAGTTACATGTCCTCCTCTTACCCACTTGAGCCTTGCATCCGGCCAATGTTTCTTCAGCGTCTCAACCGATTCCCGGGGAATATAAGCATCTTTCAGCGCCCCAATGATCAGCGCCGCCTTCATGGAATATCGAGGAGGGGTGGTACGAATATCCGTTTGCGAAAGGACCGCTCGAAAAAAATCCCGGACAGCAAAATCCCCTCTGGCTTCGCGCTCCAAAACCTCCCAGGCTACATATTTACTTAAAATCCCCTGCAGATAAACTGCCTCGGCACTGTGGGGTGCAAGGAAGGCAACGCAACCCATTGGTTCCGAGCTGAAGTTAGCTACTTTGGCGGCAATGTGACCTCCCATACTGACGCCGCAGGCGATGAGTCTCTTGTACCCCTGTCTTCTTAACCAGCGGGAAATGGCCAGGCCCTCTTCGGTCGACGCCCGTCCCATTTTCCACAGATCGCTCACGTAAGGGAGAAACTTCCCCTCTTGGGCCCTTGGACGTCTTCGCCCGTAATAAGGATTTTCCAATATGACCGAACCAACTCCGCGGCGGGCAAGAGGCAAGCCGAACGCCATACGCCGTCTTGAGAAACCCTCGTCTCCCGTGGCGGCAAAATGAATAGTAATGGGTGTATGGGAGGTGCTATCTGCCGGCATGATCCATTCCACATAGGCTTGTCTGCTTTGCTCAGGTAGACCTACGTCTCGTGCCGGTGAATCGAAGAAGCCTCTTTTTATGGAAAAAAATCCTTTGTGTTCATCCTCCATCCAATTTATCTCTATCTCCGTTCCGTTTCCCGTGGGAGGAGCATAATCCCCCACCAATGACTGCAGGACCCCTATATCTCCCCATCCTCCCGTGAAAAAACGTTTTCGGTTGGCGACGAAGGCGTATAAAAGATCGATACGACTAACCATATGCTACCTTATGCCCACCCCCCAGGGCGGCCAGGGAATCTGCCCCCTTTCTTCTCCCTCATACCACACGCGCACAAGAAAAAGACCCGAGGGGGGAGCCGTGTATTGGGCCGGAAGGGAAGAAGGAGCGGCAAGGAGGTGGGGAATAATATCAGGAAGTAAATTACCGCGACCGATTTCCACCAAGATGCCTGTCATTCGGCGCACCATCTTCCAAAGGAAATGGGATCCGGTTACAAGAAAAAGGATTAAAGCCCCTCTCTCTTCCACCTTTGCCTCCGTAATCAACACCCGACGGGAAGAGGAGGGATCGACACGCTTATCGGCAAAGGAGGAGAAATCGTGAAAACCTGCATAGAATTGTGCTCCTCGATGCATGAGATTCACGTCTAGGTCATCTTTTATCCACCAGACATACTTTTTGGCAAAGGCCGTTCTCTCCCGAGAAATGCAGTATAAATAAGTTTTCTCTTTGGCGTCATTCCTCGCATGAAAGGACATGGGGACTTCCGTCACGGAAAGGATATTGACCGTGGCCGGCAGATGGTCATTGAGGGCATATCTCACCCGTTCTTCCGGCCATTTTCTCCTTAAATCCAGATGGGCAACCTGGCCTATGGCATGTACACCGGCATCGGTACGGCTCGCCCCGCAGATACTCACTTTCTCTCCGAAGCATGTCTCCGCCGCCGCCTCGATTACCCCCTGGATCGTCCGCCCCTTTTCCTGGATTTGCCACCCTTGAAAAGGGGTACCATCGTATTCGATGGTAAGACGGTATCTCGTTCTCATATATGAGGCTCCCGGGCGACGAAGACCATGCCTTGGATGGATGCTAACAGGTCACGTGGGGCATCTTTTCCGGCCAAGGTCGTTATGCAAGACTTCCCCACTATTTTTTCACCCCTCTGTCCACCTTCTTCCTGGATAAGGGCACGACGGAAAGTGTGAAAAACGAAAGGTTCTCCATCCTTGGTGCCGATGTAAAGCATAATATGTCCTTTCATCCAAAGGAGGGTAAGGTAAGGAATGCCGTGGGTAATAATGCGGTTACGTTTCTCCTCCCTCGTCATTTTTGACAGGTCGACAAACACGCCTCCCTCGAGGGCTTGATCGGCCGAATGACGAGGAAGCCATATCCCAAAGGGAGATAAAAAATCCCGTAGCAGGGATGAGCAGTCCCGAAATCCGTTGATCCCTCCCCATCCATAGGGCTGCTCTGTCAGATTGTTAGCTATCTGTGCAAGGTGTCGATAGGTAACGGACAAAGGAAACCGAACAGCTTGCCTATGGGAGATAAAAGCCTCTTCCATCCTGGCTTCCTTTCTGATCCCTCCACGGGGAATGAGAATGTCCCAACCTTCCGCCCTCTCTCTAATCGCGGGATATAGTTCGCCAACAGAATATCTGTTCCCGTCCCGCACGACAACAACCAATGGATACTTCCGCCACGTTTCCACAAAATCTAACGACACAGGCACGATATGTTTTTTTCTCGCCCATCCACAAACAAATGCCGTTTCAACATAGTACCATTTCTCATCCAGCGATTGATGGGAAATTAAAAGAGGGGTCCCCCGCGACACCGAAGAGGCCTGAAGGGAAAGATTCAGCTGACCATCACGTTTTGATCGATAAGGAAGCCCCAAAACATCAATTCGATCGGTAGCAATGGCCGGGAAGTTCAATTTTGGGTACTGTGAGAGTGATGCATTTTTTATTAGCTTTCTTTCTTTCCTTCCTTCTCTGCGAGCTATCTTCTCTAGATATGTGGCAAAAAACATCTCTACTCTTTTTTGCTCGTAGAGGGGTCCTTTTTCCGTCCAGGGCATGAAATATTGTCGCAAGTAATGATCGGAAAAAAGGAATTGCTCTTTGGAGGCTAAAAGGGTCTCATCCGCCTTCATCATATCGATGTATGAAAAGTGATCTTGTGAAACCGCCGCCCCCAAACGCACGGGCTGAAAAAGAAGGCACAGAAACACACCGAGGAAGAAAAATAAGGTCCACCTCGCTCCTCTTTCCCATAAGAGATAAGAAAGGAATGGTACCTGAACCTTAAGCACGGCCAAAATATTCTTCTATCAAGTCAACTATCTTTTCGATTTCATCCCAATGGAAAAAGGGCACTTCCCTCTCCTCCCTCACATCTCCCACATAGGCTAGCAGATTATCTTTTTTCCCATATATTGGGTCCCCGGAAACACCGAATCGACGCATTTCGATTTTGGGGTAGGCGTTTTCCTTGAATCCCTCAACCAGCACGATATCTACCCCACTTATGAACCGAGATATAAGTTCTCCAATCTCGTAATCTCTTTCCACTTCTTGGATCACCGCGATTTGCTGGGGAGAAGCAATGACCGTAACCTTCGCACCCGCACGCCGATGGCGATAGCTATCCTTGCCTTCGTGATCTATTTCGAATCCATGCCGATTATGTTTAATCGTACCCACCTGCCATCCCCGTTTCTTGAGCTCGGGTATAATTTTCTCGATCAAGGTCGTCTTCCCCGAATTGGACCTGCCTACGATGGACAAAACAGCTATTTTCTCTCTTTCCCTCATAACCTCATTCTTATTGAATTTGAAAAAAAGTTTCAATGCTCAATCGGATAGGCAATTGAATTTGATAACATGTTTTGATAGGATACACACAAGTGCAGAGCCGACCGGAGAGAAAGCCCTTGGAAAACAAGGAAAATAAAGAAGAAAAAATCCTGACAGAGCTCACGAGAATTAGACAATTGGTGGAAACCTTGAAAAACATGGAGGAGGAGAGGTCTCTCCAGGAGGGGCTCTTTCGAACCCTGGAGTATGAGCCCTTAATGGGCATTTTCATTATCCAAGATGGTAAGTTTCAGTTTGTAAACCGCCATTCTCAAAGCCATTGGGGATACAATTTGTCGGAACTCATCGGAAAAGATTCACTTTGCATCGTCCATCCTGAGGACAGGGCAAGTACCCGTCAGGCTGTCATAGACATGCTCCAGGGGAGAAGGTTTACACCCATCATCTTTCGTGGCTTCACCAAAGAAGGGAAAATAAGATGGGTCACAGAAACGGTCGCTCCCATCCGTTACAAGGGGAAAAGGGCCGTTCTCGTCAATTATATGGACATAACGGAACAAGTGGAATCGCAAAAACGCCTCGAAGAGCTCGAGGCGTTAGAAGCCTCCATCCTCGAAGCCATGCCCCATGCGGTGGTGGGACTGAGAAACAGAAGAATTATCTTTGCCAATAACGGAGTAGAAAGGGTTTTCGGCTGGAAAGCGGAAGAGATGATAGGAAAAAGTACACGTATACTCTATCGCTCTGATGAAGACTATGAGGAGGTGGCAAAGTATATCTACGATATGCTCGCCACGGAACCGGCCGTCAGGTTGGAATTTCCGTGCAGGAAGAAAGACGGAACAGATATAGTATGTGCCATCAGTGCCGCCCGGATCGGCGAAGAACTGATCGAAAAGAACATCGTTGTTATCTTCGAAGATGTAACCGAGAGAAAAAAAGAGAAGGATGAACTGGAGAAATCGAGGGAGGAACTGAGAAAACTGACGGCCCACCTTGAATCTGTTCGGGAGAAGGAACGCTCATCAATTGCCCGAGAGCTGCACGATGAAATAGGGCAGCTTCTAACCGCCCTGAACACGGAAACGGTCCTTCTCGCCCGCCGTCTACCCTCTGAGGACGAGGAACTCGTGAACCGCGTTGCCTCCATCTCACGTCTCATCGACATAACCATGCAAGCCTTGAAAAGGATATATATGTCACTTCGTCCCGGTATGCTTGACCACCTAGGTCTCGCCTCTTCGGTGCTCTGGCAGGCCGACGATTTCTCCCGTCGCACCGGTATACCCTGTCAGATCAAGGTGAGACCAGAAAATCTTACCCTGGATACGGAACTTTCCACCACCTTATTTCGTATCTTTCAGGAGACGCTTACCAACATCGCCCGCCATGCCCATGCTACTCAGGTCACGGGCTGCCTGTACTTAAAGGACGGGCGGGTGTGCCTAAAGGTCAAGGACGATGGCAGGGGTATAACGGAAGAAGAAAAGTACAAACCCCATTCTTTCGGTCTTCTCGGCATTAGAGAGCGCGTAGCCAGCCTCGGAGGCACCTTAGTGATTAAAGGGAAAAAAGGTGCGGGAACGGAGATAAAGGTGACACTTCCATTGTCGCAGGAGAGGACACGTGAAGAAAAAAATTGAAATTCTTATCGCTGATGACCATCCTATCGTCCGGGCGGGATTTAAACAAGTCCTGGCCGATACGGGAGATATGGAAGTAGCAGCGGAAGCATCGAACGGCCAGGAGGTAATGAGCTTAATCAGGAAAAGAGATTTCGACATCATCCTACTTGACATCTCCATGCCGGGAAGAAACGGCTTAGAGATTTTAAAGGACATCAAGGCCTTGAAACCCAAGATCCCCGTTCTTTTTTTAAGCATTTACCCGGAAGAACAGTATGCCATTCGGGCCTTAAGGGCCGGGGCAGCCGGTTACCTTACCAAGGCCTCTGCCCCTCATGAGCTAATCGCCGCCATCAGAAAAGTAACTTCCGGTGGCAAATACATCAGCACCGCCTTGGCTGAGAAACTCACCGATTATTTGGGAACAGACCTAGACAAGGCCCCGCACGAAAAACTCTCAGATCGCGAATTACAGGTCATGCTCATGATCGCATCAGGAAAGACGGTAAGCCAAATTGCTCAAGAACTATGCCTCAGCGTAAAAACGGTGAGCACTTACCGGTCACACATCTTGGAGAAGATGAAATTGAAAAACAATGCCGAAATAACCCTCTATGCAGTGCAAAACAAATTGATAGGTTGATGGTACGTTATGGCACGTAAAAAAAATAAAAAAGGCGAATCGACCAGACCAGAACCTCTTCACGTTATTCGGCGAAAGCCCTCTCCTCCGTCTCCCCCCCTCCCACCGCGCGTAATATCACCCGATCAACTCAAGCAGGGGCTAGAAGAAAAAAAACGGGAATTACAAGGCATAACGGATGAAATAACTCAATTCTTTCGCATCTGCCCCGGAGTGAAGGCGGTGGAAGTCCCCTTCGCCTTCAACGGTGAGGGGAAGTTTATCGGTGTCGGAACGGGTGGGGTCATTACTCTAAAAATCACCGTTCAAGTGGAAAGATGAAGAAGAGAAGAATAGGTATTCTTTCCGTCCTTTTCTTCCTTCTCATCCTCGGAATCTCACCTTGCATTGCGAGCAATCGAGGGGACAAAAGTGCTGAGATCGGTTATGTCCTAGGCATTGGATATACCCATACCTCTGAAGGAAACTACCATCCCATACTGGCAGCCTTCCAGCTCACCTTTAATCTAAAAATTTCTCCGAGTTGGCATAACTTTTATCTTCTCCTTGAACCTCAAGTTAACCCTGCCGTCGCTTCCCAAGGGGAAATCGAATCGGGGGTAGGATTAGGGTTTAAATACGTATTCCACGGACACAGAATTCTTCATCCTTATCTCTTGGGTACCTTCGGTCCCCACTACATCACCTTTCGTTGCCCTGAACAGGAAAACGGCTTTCTCTTCGCTAGCACGCTGGAAGCGGGTGTGAGCATCCAACTGGACAAAAAATCTTATCTCCAGTTTGGTTACCGCTTCCGCCACCTCTCGAACGGTGGACTCAATTCTCATTTTTTCACCACCGGATACTTCATGGCGTTTTGACTTCTTGGGTATATTATCGGCAGGCTCTAAAGGTGAGGGTTCACCTGAAACTCTTTTCCTTCCCTATCCCTCTTAGGGCAAGCACAATATCTGTTCTTTTTTCCTCGGGTATCTTGTCCCATTCACTCGAGACGAGGGCATAAGAATCGTCCAGGTAAATTATCTCGGGAGGGAGAAAACCGTTATCCCATTCTCCCGCCACATACGAATGGCGCTTCCCCCATACCTGGACCAAGCCCATTCGGACACCATAGTCTCGCTTTATTTCCTCCGCTAAGGCGTTAAATTCTTTTACTAATTCAGAAGTAAAGGTCTCGTTCGCCATTTCTTATCCGGTCATAGAACTCCCGAATCTTGAAAAACACCTGCTCGGGCATCTGTTGCCTTATTTCCTCGAGTTCCTTTTCAATTATCTCTTCCCCTGCTTTCTTTGTCTCCAAAGAGGCAAAATCGTCCAACCATTCCCGAAAAGTTAAAACGGCGTTAAGTTTGCAAAACTTCGCCTCTTTGCCCGTCTTCAAAAGGCTCATGATACGGTCACCCGTTCGTCCACACCTATAACCGGCCGTGCAGAAGCTGGTTATATAGCCCATCTGGGCCAGTTCTCGGATAACCTCGTCCAAGCTCCTGGTATCCCCTAAGAGGAATTGCTGCCTTTCACTTTCCTGCTCCGTATATCGATCGGAATAGGCGCCGATCCCAATTCTTGTCGAGGCATCCGTCTGGGTAATCCCGATGGGAATAACCTCCCTTCTCATCTGGGCCGACTCCCGAGCGGTTAAAATCATACCCGTGTAAGGTACGGAGAGCCTGATGACCGCTATTAGTTTTTTGAAGTCCTCGTCTGATACCCGATACTTAGATTCTTGAATGAAAGGCGTGTTCGCTGCTGGTTCCAATCGGGGGAAGGAGATGGTATGGGGACCAATGCCGAACTGTCTTTCCAAATCGAGGGCATGATACAAAAGGCCCATAACCTCGAAACGCCAATCGTACAACCCAAAGAGAACACCCAAGGCAACATCATCTATCCCGGCCTCCAGGGCTCGATGGTGGCAGTATAATCTCCACTGATAATGAGATTTCAACGTACCTTCGGGATGAACATACCGATATGTGTCATGGTGATAAGTTTCCTGAAAGACCTGATAAGTGCCTATTCCCACATCCCGCAAGAGCTTAAGATCCCCTATATTCAGAGGAGCCACATTGACATTCACCCGCCTTATCTGTCCGTAGCCATTTTTCGTCTTCACCTTGACATCATAGATTGCCCTAATGGCATCGGCTATGAAATGGGCGTCCGTCGCCGGATGTTCTCCATAGACTAGAATAATCCGCTTATGTCCAATCTGACCGGCCAATACCTCGGCCTCTCTTTTTAGCTCCTCCAGGGTGAGAACCCTTCTCTTTATGACCTTGTTTTCCCGCCGAAACCCACAGTAGAGGCAATTGTTTACACACAAGTCCCCACCGTACAGAGGGGCAAAAGTTACAATGCGGTTATCGTAAACCTTCTTCTTCACCTCCGCCGCGGCGTAGAAAATCTCCTGCCAAAGTTCCGGGTCTTCCACATTAAGCAAAGTCGCCGTCTCATCGGGCTCTAAAGTGGTAATACTGAGAGATTTCTCAATAATTTCTCTGACCTTCCTCTTTTCTGGTCTGGCATTTAAAGCGAGCTTTTGCCAAATAAGGTCATCGTCGATGAAATCTCGACCACCGCTCATGTACCTGGCGAATTCGTCTTCCTTTATTACCCCGGCCATCCAATCTTCCTCTCTCTTCGTGAGCGCCGTAAGCATTCTCCTCTCCTTTCTCTCCGTTCTCACTCGACGGACAGAGATATGAGGAGGCTCTTCACCGTGACCCCCTCAATGGTACCCAGTTTGCCCGTTAGAGATCCTATTCTATCCGTGTTTCCTTCGACAAAGAGAGAAATGAGCCCAATATCCTCGTGCCTCTGCGGAAGGCCCATGCGCCCGATAATGATATCGGAATGGGCGGAGAGAATAGCATTGACGCGGGAGGCATTCTTTTGTCTCTCCCGGATTACGATACCGACAATTCCAACCTTCTTTTCCATCTACCTACACCCTCAATCTCAGGTTTCTCCCTTGATCTCAGGAAAACACCTTTTGTGATTTTAAAATTACTGACGATTCCCAACACTGTCAAGTCATTTTGCTCGTTTTGTTCAATGGGTTGAACGAATCGTATAGACAAAATGTCCAACGTTCATTGTTATGTTGCCTATTTTCAATGGGTTACCACCAATCTCCTCGTTGGCATGTTTTAAGCATTAAATATGGTTAACGGACGGTGATGATTTTTAAGGAGGTGTTGTTATGGCGACGAGGATGCGACGACAGGAGATGGGAGGCATTTTTCGATGGGGGCATATCCTGATGTTGAGTGCCTGGGGGATGGTAATTGCCTGTGCTTCTGTGGGGTTTCTGTACATTGGTTATCTTCTGGATGAGCAGTTTGGGACGGCGCCTTCGTTTATGTTAGGACTCTTCTTCCTCGCCATTGTCACTACGGTAGGGCGTCTCTACCAAGAGGCATGGCAAAAGAGGAAAGAGGTTTAGATATATCTTCTCTCCCTCGCCCCGCTCCCAAAGGGACGGGGCGTTTTTTATTCTGCTCGAAAGATCATAAATGTGGCCGTAACCCGCAGAAGGTTGCGTTCGTCTTCATCTTTTACGAGACAATCACCGATCGCAATCGTTCGTCCCTTTTTAAACACCTGTGCGTGAGCGATGAGATTACCTTCTTTTACCGGCGCCAAAAAATCGCTTTTCAACTCTAACGTCATAAGACCCTCACCCACCGTAAGGCGCGTCATGACGGCATGGGCAATCGTCTCATCCGCCAAGGCCACCATGATTCCACCCTGAACATATCCGGCCCCTTGAAGATAGGCCCGACGAATCGGCATGGAGAAAACCGCTTTTCCTTCGCCTAGTTCCCTTATTTCCACCTGAAGAAAATCGAGAAAGGGATTAACTTTCTCCCCCTGCAAAAGCCGCAAAAGGTAAGATGGATAATCTTTCATCATAATATCACCCTCTGGAATGCAATCTTCTGGCCTTCTTGCCGGCGAGAGAAAAGAAGGCCACGTTTGCCATCATACAACCAATCGAAACGAAAAGAGAAACATTATAACCACCTGTGAGGTCGAATATCTTTCCACTCAACCAAACACCCAATGCTCCTCCCATACCACCCATGAGGGAAAAGATGCCCACAATCTTACCGAAATCGGGCCCTAAGAAAAAGTCAGCCGAGCGGGCGGGAAAGATCGGGGCGATAGAGCCGTAGCCGAGGCCGAATAAAATCGCATAAAGGTAGAGGAAGATGGGTGCCTGAGGGCAAAGTAAGACCAAACTCAAAACGCCCAAAATGGCCGATGCCATTCCCAAGGCGAACGCCGGTTCCCTACCTAAGCGGTCGGAAAGATAGCCAAAACCTATCTTCCCGATAGAGCCGATAATGCCAGCAAGACCAAAGAAAAAAGCCCCTCGGGCTGCAGAAAAACCCTTCTCCACAACAGCTGCTACCTGGTGAATGAGGGTGCTCTGAATAGCCCAAGAGGTGAAAAAAGAGCTCGCTACAAGAAACCAAAAAGAAAGAGTACGTATCGCTTCCCCCATCGTACCTGCCACCGGCTGTGTAACGTGGCGTCGGACTGGGGAAGTAGCTGTTATCTCTGACGCAGGGGTACCTCCGTCCGGTGTCAATCCCATCGCTTCGGGATTTCTCCTCTGAAGAAAGGCATTCGGAAAAAACAGGGCCAAAAAGGTAAAACACGCCAGAACGCGATAGGCCTCCCTCCATCCCCAGAGGTTGATCATGTGCTGCGCGAGGGGAACTAAGAGCTGCATCCCCACTCCCACGCCGGCCATAGCAATCCCGATGGCTAATCCTCTCTTTTTCTCGAACCACCGGGGCAAGACAATACTATGGGCAATATAGCCAATGGCGCAGATACCAATCGGGGTTAAAAAACCGTACCACAGATAATATTCAAGGAGACTATTGATGGTACTCGTAAGTAAGAGCCCTCCGGCAACCAAAACTGTGGCGGCCGGGAAAACGATCCTGGGTCCGAGCCGATCAATGAATGCCCCAACGATTACCGCCGCGAGGGACTGGACGACCATGAAAACTGAAAACACCCCCGATGTCTCCGCCCTCTGCCAACCGAAATCTTTGGCTACGGCAACGAGAAAAACGGAGAAGGAGTACCAAATACCGAAGACTACTGCTAGATTTAAAAAAGAGACGGCGACGATAATCCAGCCGTAAAATATTCTTTTCTCTCCCATTACAGGTTCATACCGGCTGTAATCATGATATTCCCACCGGAGATATAGGAGGCTCGATCCGAAGCAAGCCAACAAACTAATTCCGCCACCTCTTCCGGCTTTCCCAACCGCCCAAGTGGAATCATCTTTTGGAGAATCTCTCCCGTCTTCTCCTTGTTCATCAACTCTTGAACCGGTGGTGTCTCTATCCAACCGGGAGAGATGGCTACAATCCTGATGTTATCCTTACCGTATTCTATCGCCGCTGCATTAGTTAGACCGAGGACGGCGAATTTACTCGCACTGTAGACGGAAAGTCGATCCGAGGCTCGGTTGGCGGCAGAGGAGGCACAATTGATAATGACCCCTCCTCCCTGGCGCTGCATAATCGGGATTTCATACTTCATGGACAGGAAAACACCTTTTACGTTCGTGTCCATTGTTCGATCAAAATCTTCCTCGGAAATACGGGCGAGCCTCGCCCACGGATGGCTTGCTCCTGCGTTGTTAAAAGCACAATCGAGTCGACCGAACTTATCTACCGTCTCCTTAACCATTTCCTCTACCTCACGGGCGATTCTCACATCCGTCTGGACGGGTAGAGCTTCTCCCCCTTCCGCGTCAATGATGCCACACGTCTGTCGGGCTGCCTCCCAGTTGTAGTCACTTACCACCACCCGGGCACCCCGCCGAGCCAAGAGGACGGCCGTCGCCCGGCCGATGCCAGAACCTCCTCCCGTCACCAATGCCACTTTACCTTCTAACTCTTTCATCTTATCTTCCTCCCTTTTGACCTCGCCCATTTGCATACCACAGTTGCCCTGTCATAGAAACCTGTAAATGAGTTGGATGACGGTCATGATTTTACCGTGAGGGAAAATTGAGATTGACAGTTTTTTTACGTTGTTATAGGTGAAGGCGACATCTCCGCGGTGGCCAGAAAAACCCACCTGTGAGATTTGCTAACCATAAAATCTTAGGAAAGGAGCATTGGCCGATGGATGTCACGAGGCGAGGTTTCCTGAAGATCTCGGGGGCAGCCTTGGCGGGTAGCGGTATCGGTTTGAGCTTGAAGCCTATCTCCGCTTACGCCCAGCCCTTAAAGATCCAATATGCTAAGGAAACGACGACGATCTGTCCATACTGCTCGGTGGGATGCAGCATCATTGTATCCACTCGACGTGGTAAGGTGGTAAACACGGAAGGTGATCCCGACAGTCCCATCAATCGTGGTGCCCTCTGTAGCAAGGGCGGATCCATTTACCAAATAGCCGTAAACGAAAACCGATTGACCAAACCCCTGTACCGAGCTCCATACGCAACGGAGTGGAAAGAAGTGGATTGGGATTGGGCTCTCGACAAAATCGCGCACCTCATAAAGAAAAGCCGGGATGCCAGCTTCCGCGCGACCAACGAAAAGGGTGAAATCGTCAATCGAACAGAAGGCATCGCCTCCGTGGGCAGTGCTGCTCTCGACTTGGAGGAATGTTTTACCTATCAAAAATTCTTGAGAGGATTGGGCCTGGTATACATAGAACACCAGGCCCGGATCTGACACAGCCCGACTGTACCGGCTCTGGCAGAGTCGTTCGGACGCGGCGCAATGACCAATCACTGGATTGATTTTAAGAACAGTGACGTGTTTCTTATCATGGGCAGTAACCCTGCCTCCAACCATCCCGTGGCCTTCAAATGGATTCAAGAAGCGGTGGACAAAAAGGGAGCTAAAATCATCTGTGTCGATCCCCGCTTTACGCAATCGGCAGCGAGAGCTCATATCTATGCCCCTATCCGTCCCGGTACGGACATCGCCTTTTTGGGTGGGATGATAAAATACATCCTCGATAACAATCTCTACTTTGAAGAATACGTAAGGAAATAAGTACAACAAAGAGACGTGGTCCTACCAAACGGATGCGAAAGGGGTCATTAAGAAAGATCCAACCTTGCAGGACCCCAACTGCGTGTTCCAGTTGCTGAAAAAGCAGTACGGCCGTTACACCTTAGACATCGTCTCCCGGATTACCGGCACTCCCAAGGATAAACTGGAAGAAATCTATAAGCTTTATGCCTCCACGGGTCGTCCAGATAAGGCGGGAGTCGAGCTCTACGCTATGGGCTGGACGCAGCACACAACTGGCACCCAGACGGTAAGGGCCATGGCTATCATTCAGCTGCTTTTAGGCAATATTGGAATTGCCGGAGGTGGCATTGCGGCCATGAGAGGAGAATCTAACGTTCAGGGCTCAACCGACCATGGCCTCCTCTTTCACATCTGGCCGGGCTACTTAGGGGCGCCTACGGCCTCAATGAAAACCTTAAAGGACTTTAACGAAAAGAGAACACCGCAAACGAAGGAAGAAAAAAGTCTAAACTGGTGGAAAAACTTTCCTAAATATTCGGCTAGCTTCTTGCGGGCCATGTACGGCACCAACGTAAGTCTGGAAGAAGCCTACCAGCTCATGCCCAAACTCGATGACGGGGCTAATTACTCCTGGCTCATGATTTTCGATCAAATGTACAAAGGTAAATTCACCGGCTTCTTTGCCTGGGGTATGAACCCGGCCTGCAGCGGTGCCCATTCAAACAAGGTACGTCAAGCCCTAACAAAGCTCGATTGGCTCGTGAACGTAAATCTCTTCGACAATGAAACAGGTTCCTTCTGGCGAGGCCCTGGTATGGATCCCACTAAAATAAAAACGGAAGTATTCTTACTTCCTTGCGCCTCTTCCATCGAGAAAGAGGGAAGCATAGCCAACAGTGGCCGCTGGCAACAGTGGCGGTATAAGGCTATCGATCCGCCGGGAGAAGCTAAACCGGACGGAGATATTATGAGTGAGCTTTTCTTCCGGGTCAAAGAACTCTACGAAAAGGAAGGTGGTCCCCACAAAGAAGCAATCACGAAATTAACTTGGCCTTACGGCAAGAAGACTCTAACTGGCCACTTCCATTACGACCCGAGAATGGTTGCCGCGGAAATAAACGGCTACTTCTTGGAAGATAAAAAAGTGGAAAATCCCTTTAAGAAGGGAGAGTTCAGAGAATTCAAGAAGGGCGATTTGGTGCCTGCCTTCGCGTGGCTCCAAGACGATGGCTCTACTTCTTCCGGTTGTTGGATATACTGCGGTTCCGTATCAGAAAAAGGCATTCTGGCTATGAGGCGGATAAACAAAGACGCCTCCGGCATCGGTCTTTACTCTGAGTGGGCGTGGTGCTGGCCTGTCAACCGTCGCATCCTCTACAACGGTGCCTCCGTAGACCTAAAAGGAGAGCCTTGGAACAAGAAGACTCCGGTCATCATCTGGAATGGTG
Source organism: Syntrophales bacterium (assembly GCA_026416455.1). Classification (GTDB taxonomy): domain Bacteria; phylum Desulfobacterota; class Syntrophia; order Syntrophales; family UBA8958; genus JAOAFE01. Next base: position 145,552 of record JAOAFE010000002.1, on the reverse strand, counting down.
AAAAATGGATTGGTGACGTCCCAGATGGAGTCGGCGATCCCGGCTCCGGCCGCCCCCCATTCATCATGAAGCCGGATGGTGTGGCCAGTCTCTTCGGACCCGGTTTGGCGGATGGTCCGTTCCCAGAACATTACGAACCCTTGGAATGTCCTGTGGACAAGAACATCCTATCTCCCCAGAAACACAATCCGGTCATTAAACGCTTCGACAAAGCGGGGGTCGGCTCCGATCTCGATGCCTTTGCCAGTGTTGATGCGTGCGATCCACGGTTCCCCTTCGTGTGTTCCACCTACCGTGTGAGCGAACACTGGCAGACAGGCGTATTAACGAGGTGGTGCCCGTGGCTGGCCGAAATGCAGCCCGGTATGTTCTGTGAAATTAGTATAGAGCTTGCCAGAGAGAAGGGCATCTCTAATGGAGATAAAGTCGTCGTCAAATCCGCCCGGGGAGAAGTGGAAGCTACTGCCATCGTAACACCGCGCCTCAAGCCTCTAAATATTGATGGTAAGATCATCCACCAGGTAGGTATCCCCTGGCACTTCGGTTGGATTACGTCCAAAAACCGGAAATACTACCCCGGAGACAAAAAACCGGAAATCTTCACAGAAGGCGACGCGGCGAATCTATTAACTCCATTTATCGGCGATCCCAACACCATGATACCCGAGTCCAAGGCGTTCATGGTCAATGTCATAAAAAAGTAAGGGGGTGAGATAAACCATGACGGAATATATCAAACTCATTGATGTATCCAAATGTACGGGATGCCGGGGTTGTCAGCTGGCATGCAAACAGTGGAATGGACTCCCTGCCAAACAGACCGTTAATTACGGCACATATCAAAACCCCCCGGATCTTCAGGCCAACACCTGGACGCTCATCCGCTTTAGCGAAATAGCGGATAAAGATCGGGTAAAGTGGATTTTTAGAAAAGACGGTTGCATGCACTGTACGGACGCCGCGTGCGTAAAAGTATGTCCCAGTGGGGCCCTGTACCATACTGATGTGGGTACCGTCGCTGTCAACACGGAAAAATGCATCGGTTGTAAAGAGTGCATTTCCGCTTGCCCCTTCGATATACCAAGGTACGATAAAGCAACGGATAAAATCTACAAGTGTGACCTGTGTTACTCTCGCATCAAGGCAGACCTAATTCCAGCTTGTGCCAAGGCATGTCCAACGGGAGCCGTTACTTTTGGTGAAAAACAGGTAATGCTTAAGAAAGCCCATGCCAGGGCAAAAGAATTAGGAGGTGAGGCGAGCGTGTATGGCGACAAATTCGTCGGAGGAACACACGTCGTCTACGTTTTGGAAGAAAAACCTCGGGTTTACGGTTTGCCTTCAAAACCGTCCGTACCAGCTACGATCGTAATTTGGAAAGATATTCTCAAACCCTTGAGCCTCATTGCTGCCGGTGGCGTCATCGCTGGCTCCTTGCTCCATTACATAATCCACGGTCCCAAGCTACCCGACGAAAACAACGACAAGGTGGGGAAAGGAGGTGAATGACATGAAAAAGGGTCTGATCAAAGCCACAGACGCTTTTGAAAGAATCGTTCATTGGAATTTGGCCATTTCCTGCCTCATTCTGTGCATTACGGGCCTGGGTATGATGTTTCACTCTTTCAATTTCATCGGAACGCTGATGGGAGGCCTCAAGTCTCTTAAATACGTCCATAATTTTACCGGTCTATGGTTTTTAGTTTCCCTCTACTTTGCCATTCGCATGTGGTGGAAAGAAGCGGGCGTCTTCTCCATGCCCGAAGATTTGGAATGGATAAAGGTAGCCGGTGGTTACCTCTGGCATGTAGATAAAGTGCCGGAAGTGGGAAAGTACAATCCGGGGCAGAAAATGTTTTTCCTTGCCGTTGCCATTTTCGGCAGTCTCATGGTTGTCACAGGATTGATCATGTGGTTTCCCCTCCTCTTCCCGCCTGGTTTAGTGCGCCTCATGTACATGCTTCACGCCCTTGGCTTTGCCGTTATTTTTCCGTTTTTCTTCGTTCACCTGTACCTGGGGACGATTGGGTCTCCGGGTTCACTTTCCGCCATGACGACCGGTTGGGTAACGAGGGCCTGGCTCAAAAAACAGCATGGTAAATGGCTGAAAGAAATGGAAGAAAAGGGCGAATTAGTTGTCTTTGGCGAAGAAGAGAAAGGGTCAACCTCACATCATTGACACTGGACAAAGGTTGGAAATCAAGCTATCTTAGGGGCCTACTGAAAAAAGTAGGCCCTCTTAATTTTGAACGGGGGAGCAAAGAGATGGGTAAGGGGAAAAAGCGGGCATTAGGGTTAAGTCTCATCTTCACAATTCTGATTTTTTGCCTCTTTCAAACGGGATGGGCTGGTCCTCCCGCTGTCGGAGATAAACTGCCGGATTTTACCTTACCCGCTCCAAAAGAGAGCGGTGATAGAAGTTATTTGGGCCTGACTTTTTTGAACCGTAGTTTTCGCATCCCAGAACTGAAGGCAGAGCTTGTTATCCTTCAGGTATTTAGCATGTACTGCTCTTACTGCCAGGCGGATGCTCCCCATGTGAACGAGTTATATAAGCTCATTGAAGGCAACCAAGCATTGAAGGGGAAGGTCAAGATAATAGGAATTGGTGCCGGCAACTCGGAATTCGAAGCAGCCACTTTTAAGAAAAAGTACGGCATCCCTTTTCCCCTCCTTGCCGATCCCGATTTCAGGATACACAAAATCCTCGGTGAAGTACGCACCCCGTATTTTATCGGGGTCAAAATTCAAAAAGATGGATCCCACCGGGTGATTCTCAGCCGCTTGGGCATGATTAATCGGGCTGATAATTTCCTGACCGAAATAGTCAAATTAGCAGACATGAAATGAGGAAAAAGATATGAAAAAAATTTTAATCATCCTTGCTCTTTCTTTTCTCCTGACCCATCCTTCGTGGGGTCTTTCGGACAAATTCTCGGACAAGGTCTATACACCTCAAAAATTAAAACCCCGCGACAGTAACACCCATCTCAAAGTTGGGCAACGGGCACCTAATTTTACCTTACCTGCTGTCAACGGAGGCCACGTATCGTTAAAGGACTTTCAAGGAAAGAAAAATGTAGTTCTTTCTTTCATTCCCGCCGCCTGGACACCCGTCTGCTCTGAACAATGGCCGGGCTACAACATCGTAAAAGACATGTTTGACGAATACGAAGCAATTCTTATCGGCATCAGTGTCGACAATATACCTACCCTCTACGCCTGGTTAAAGGAAATGGGAGGCTTATGGTTTCCCGTCCTCTCCGATTTTTATCCTCATGGCCAAGTGGCTCGCCGCTACGGTATATTACGCTCTGACGGTATGGCAGAAAGGGCTATAATCATTATCGATAAAAAAGGTGTGATCCGCTTCTTTCACGTATCCGATATCAACAAGCGCCCCGACTTAGAGGTGATCGTAAGGGGACTGGAAAAGGTTACTTCACCACGCGGAAGATCTCCTTCGCCTTAGGATCTCCCGCCGTCTCTAGGAGTTCAAAAAGAACCATCTCGGCGCTAGTCAAGTGAACTCCTTCCATCGCAAGACGTCTGAGGGCGATTTCCCTGTTTAATTCCGTCCGAGAAGAGGTGCAATCCGCCGCGACGAAAACACTGAAACCCTCTCGAACCATATCGACCGCTGTCTGATAGACGCAGATATGGGCTTCTATTCCGGCTACGATGATCTCCTTGCGTCCCAATTGGAGAATTGCTTGTCGGAACTTCTCTTCTTTCCAACAACTGAAGCTTTCTTTCACGAGGGCTTCAAATCCTGAAAAAAGAGAGCTAATCTCCTGATGGGTGCGCCCTAGTTTGACTTGTTCCGTTAGTACCAACGGTAGATTTAGTATCTGGGCCCCTTTTACCAGTTTGACAATATTTTTCAGCAGATCTTCTTTTCCTGCCATGACATTTAAGAGACTCTCCTGCAAGTCGATTATTAAAACTGCTGCCTTTCTTCTATCTAGCATACCTTAACCTCCCAAGGGATTTGTTCTTTTTTCCTTTCTCCTCCCGTCGGACGATTATTCCCATTTCGTCTCCCATGGCCATGACCAGCTCCGTTAGGGATTTGATGCGATCCCTGATTTCTGCCGCCTTCTCAAACTCCAACTTGGCCGCTGCCTCTTTCATCTCCTTACGCAATCGCTCAATCAACTGGGGGAGTTCCTCTTTTTCCTCCACAATCTCTCGCGGCTGCATGGGAACGGTTACATAATCGGCCTCATAGACGGAACTCAAGATCTGATTGATAGACTTTCTTATCGTTTCGGGAGTAATACCGTGTTCGGCGTTGAATTTGGCCTGAATGGCCCTTCGTCGATTAGTTTCGTCGAGACAGAATTTTATCGCCGGTGTTATCTTATCGGCGTACATGATGACCTGCCCCATCACATTGCGCGCCGCCCTACCACTAGTCTGCATGAGGGATCGCTCAGAACGAAGAAAACCTTCCTTATCTGCATCTAAAATCGCCACCAAGGACACCTCGGGAATATCCAGCCCCTCCCGTAAGAGATTTACCCCGATGAGGACATCAAACTCCCCTAGACGCAATTCCCGTATGATATCGACGCGCTCTAAAGTATGGATATCGGAGTGCAGGTAACGGCAACGAATACCCAATTCTTGATAGTAGGTAGTAAGATTTTCGGCCATTCTTTTGGTCAGGGTGACGACCAGGACCCGCTCGTTCCTCTCGACTCTTTTTCTAATCTCACCCAAGAGATCGTCCACCTGGTGCTCCGCTTTTTTCACGATGACCTCAGGATCCATCAAGCCCGTGGGTCTGATTATCTGCTCCACTACTCTTCCCCGGGATTTCTTAACTTCGTATTCCGCGGGGGTCGCGGACACATAAATCCGCTGCTGCGGGAAGGTCTCAAACTCTTCGAAACGTAAAGGTCGATTATCGAGTGCGGACGGCAGGCGGAAGCCGTATTCGACAAGAGTTTCTTTGCGGGAACGGTCACCCCGATACATACCGATAAGCTGGGGAATGGTGGCATGACTCTCGTCGATGACGATGATTGCATCTTTAGGCAAATACTCAAGGAGGGTTGGAGGTGGCTCACCTGGTCTTCGCCCCGTGAGATGGCGGGAATAATTTTCAATGCCCTTACAATAACCCATCTCCTCCAACATCTCCAGGTCAAACATTGTTCTCTGTTCTAAACGTTGAGCCTCCAAAAGCTTCCCCTGACCTTTTAGCTCCGCCAATCGTTCTTTCAGCTCGCTACGAATACCTTCAATTGCCCGGGAAAGCTTATCCCGACCTGTGACGTAATGGCTGCCTGGATAGACGGTAAGATGCGCTAACTTACCCTTAACGCGACCTCGAAGGGGATCGATGACCGTAATGGATTCAATCGTATCCCCAAAATAATCCACCCTGATGGCCTCTTCTTCCTCATAAGGGGGAAAAATCTCTACTGTATCACCCCTCACCCGGAAAGTACCTCGGTGAAAATCGATATCATTTCGTAGATACTGCATTTCCACCAGCCGGCGAAGCAGCTCGTCGCGAGGAAAATCGACCCCTGCCACTACGCGAAGCGTCATGCCTCCATACTCCTCCGGGGCACCGATACCGTATATACAAGACACACTAGCCACTATGATCACATCTCTTCTCTCCAAGAGAGCGTAGGTAGCCCGATGTCGTAACTTATCTATCTCTTCGTTGATGGAGGAATCTTTCTCAATATACGTGTCTGTTGACGGGATATAAGCCTCAGGTTGATAGTAATCATAGTAACTTACGAAGTACTCAACAGCGTTCCCCGGGAAGAGAACCTTGAATTCTCCGTAAAGCTGAGCGGCCAGGGTTTTGTTATGGGCAATAACCAAAGCTGGCCTTTGGACAGCGTTGATCACGTTCGCGATGGTGAACGTCTTTCCTGAACCAGTAACACCCAAGAGGACCTGATGCGGCATTTTCTGTTCCAGACCGCGAACGAGGGCCTCGATTGCCCGAGGTTGATCACCTTGGGGCTGAAAATCTGTGACCAGACGAAATTCATTCATAATTTGCCATTGATCCGCTTAATTGACCGCAGGCAGCCAGAATCTCTGAGCCATGGCTTGCCCTCAAGATAGCCGTGTAATGGTGATCGAGAAGAATCTGTTGAAACCGACGAATTTTTTCTCTTTGCGGCGTGTGAAAAGGGGAACCAGGATACTCGTTAAAGGCAATCAGATTGAGTTTGCAACGGATGCCTTTGAGGAGTCGGGCAAGTTCCTCAGCCTGAGCGGGAGAATCGTTCACATCGGCCATTAAAATATACTCGAAAGTGATCATACGACGCCCCGGCATAGGATAATTTCGGCACGCTTCAAGAAGCTTTGTAATAGGATAACGCTTGTTTATCGGCATGATGTCGCTCCTCACCTGATCGTTGGATGCATTTAAAGAAACAGCCAGGTTTACGCATACATCTTCGCCTAAGCGCAGTATCTCTGGTACGAGGCCACAGGTAGAGACGGTAATACGTCTGTTGGATAGGCCGAACCCGTGATCTTCCGTTAGGTTTTTTATCGCCTTGACGGTCGCTTCATAGTTGTCAAGGGGCTCCCCCATCCCCATGAGTACTACATTCCTCACTTTCCTGCCTTCTTCCGTTTGGCGTTTCATCGCCAGTAGCTGACCCGTGATCTCCCCGGCATGCAGGTTGCGTTGAAAACCCTGAGCTCCCGTTAGGCAAAAGCGGCATCCCATCCGACATCCCACCTGGGTAGAGAGACAGGCGGTCCAATGATTTCGTCCGGGAATCAAAACTCCCTCTATGAGAAGACCATCTTCCAGACGGAAGAGGAGCTTTTTGGTCCCGTCGTGGGCGGCTTTAACTCGCACCACATGCGGATCCTCAAGGGTCGCAATGGCTGATAGATGTTCCCTCACGTCCCGGGCGAGGTCCGTCATTTCGGAAAACTGCAACACCCCCGCCTGGTACATCCAACGCATGAGCTGACGTGCCCGGTACTTTTCCTTCCCCAAACTGGAAATGAAGGTCTCCAGCTCCGGGAGGGTCATGTCCTTCAGATGGACTTTCCCCTCACTTCTCATTCCTCGATGATGGCCACGGGCCGGCACCAACCCGCCGACGCCCCCTTGATCTTGATAGGAAAACAGCAGACCCTAAAACCGAAGGGGCGTCCGATTGAAGAAAGGTTAGCCATTTTCTCCATGTGGCAGTATCCCACATCGATGCCGGAAAAATGGGCCGCCCAGATTACCTTCGGATCCATCGTTTTCTTGAATTCTTCGGCGATGAAAGGAAGAGGCCGATCCCAACTCCAGGCATCAATACCCACTACCCGCACGCCACGTGCCGTCAGGTACAGGGTACTTTCTCGGGTCATCCCCGCCCCTTTAAAGAGATATTCCGGTGTCCCCCAAGCACTATCGGCCCCTGTTTGGATAAGCACGATGTCCAGCGGTTTGAGATCATATTTTATTTCCTTCAAAGCCTCCTCTACTTCCGCGGCGGTTATCCCCTCTCCATCTTTTTTGTGGCGAAAATCAAGGAGCACTCCATCGGAAAAACACCATTCGAGAGGAATCTCATCAATGGTCAGGGCCTTCTTCCCCCCATCTTGAGTTGGATGGTAGTGATAAGGTGCATCGAGATGAGTGCCGCTGTGGGTGCCCAATGTCAACGTCTCCGTTGCCCATCCCAATCCTTTCGGCAAATGTCTCGATTCCAACCCCGGGAAGAAGGATTGCATCTGTTTGGCCCCCTCCTCATGGTCATGGTATTTTATCTCTGGAATCATGCCCGGTGGATCGGAAGGTAGCCCCGCTTCCATGGTAATGCTCAAATCTACTATCCTTCTCACGGCTTCATCTCCTTGACGTACCTCATAATTTCTTCCATCGCCGGACCGGCGAGGCCTCGATGAACCACGTCGGCGATGGAATCGCAGGTTGTGGGATCACGGTTTATAATCACAAGAAAGGCACCGTTATCTTTCGCAACTACAGGCAATTGTGCCGCCGGGTGAACTACCAAGGAAGAACCGATACAGATGAACAAGTCTGATGCTGCCGATCGGCGGAAGGCCTCAGCCGTTTCCCTCTCGGGCATGGGTTGACCGAAAGCCACCGTCGCCGGCTTGAGCAGCCCCCCACACTCGTCGCAACGCGGCACCTTTTCTCCCGCCGCGAGGCGCAATTCTATTTCATCTCGACTATATCTCTTTCTACACGTAAGACAAAGAACGTACATGACGGTCCCATGTATTTCTATTACCTTTTCCGGGGTATTGCCCGCCTTAAAATGGAGACCATCGATGTTTTGCGTAATCAGGCAATCGAGAAGGCCCATTCGCTCCATCTCTGCGATGGCTAGATGCGCGGCATTTGGTTGGGCTGCCTTGATTAAGGCATATATCTCCCTTCCTAATTGCCAGTAACGTTCCCGTGCCCGCTCGCTCGCTAGAAAATTTTGATAAGTAAATTCTTCCGGGTCAAAGCGCGTCCAGATCCCACCGGGGCTACGGAAATCGGGAATACCTGACTCGGTGCTCACACCCGCTCCTACAAACACGACCGTCCGTTGGGCCTGGACAATTTTTTCCGCAATCTGCCTTAACAATTCTTTCCCTCCTTTTATCTGATCTCTAGTTTTTCCCTGAGTCGGCGGGAAACTTCCTCCAAGAACTCTTCCGTTGTGACCTGTCGATTAGTAGGGGAGGGATGCGCCACAGCGAGGAGGTCTCCCGTCATAATACCGCCTTCGATCGTTTCCTTCGCTGCCTCTTCTAAACAATTGGCGAACCTTACCACCTCAGACGTTTCGTCCATCTGTCCCCTTTTCCTTAACCCCCCCGTCCAGGCAAAAATAAGGGCCATGGGGTTGGAGGACGTTTTTTCTCCTTTTAAATAACGGTAATAATGACGTTGAACGGTCCCATGGGCAGCTTCAAACTCATAACAACCGTTGGGGGAGACGAGAACAGATGTCATCATAGCGAGGCTACCTACAGCGGAGGCAACCAGGTCGGACATGACATCTCCATCGTAGTTCTTCAAGGCCCATAAAAACCCGCCTTTGGACCTCACAACCCGTGCCACCGCATCATCTATTAGGGTAAAGAAATACTCTATGCCCGCTTCATTGAATTTTTCTTTCCAGTTGCGGTTATACTCCTCCTCAAAAAAAGAACGAAAGTACGCATCGTATGTCCCCGAGATGGTGTCCTTGGCACTGAACCAGAGATCTACCTTTCTTTCATAGGCGTATGAAAAACATGTGCGAGCAAAGCTGGCAATGGAAGAAGCTGTATTATGGATACCCTGAATAATCCCGGCCCCTTTAAAATCATGAATAAGCCGGCGTACCGATTCTCCTTCTCCTTCTGGAGTGAAGGTCAATTCCGCCCTTCCCGGTACGTCGATCCTAATTTCCGTTCCACTATACACATCCCCATAGGCATGACGACCTATTATGATAGGCCTTTCCCATGTTTTTATGAAGGGCTCAATGTTTTTAACCAAGATGGGCTCTCGAAAGATGGTACCATCTAAGGCCGCTCGAATCGTGGCGTTGGGACTGGGCAACTTTCGCTTCAATTTGTACTCCTTTACCCGATCATCAGTCGCTGTAATCGTTGCACACTTAACGCTAACCCCGTACTTGCGGGTCGCTGCTGCGGCCGCCAAGGTCACTTCATCGTTCGTCTCATCCCGATGTTTAATATGGAGGTCGTAGTAGTCCAATTTAATGTCGAGATAGGGCAGTATTAACTTCTCCCGAATCATATGCCACATGACTCGGGTCATCTCATCGCCGTCCATCTCGACCAAAGGGGTCTTAACCTTTATCTTCTCTTTCATTTCTTCCTCGCATTCAGTGCACCACCGGCTATAATTAAATTTTTCTCTCTCTCCGTCAAGGTGTAACCTACGGAAAAAGAAACACCTTGGGTAACATTCTCGATGACTATCTCTTCCGATCTTTCCAAACGACCCTTGATATCTGTTATATTCAGAGCATCTCCCTCCCGAATTCTAAAGTAATCTCCCTCGTTCAAAAACGTAAGGGGAAGAATTCCAAAATTGACCAGGTTGGCCGCATGAATCCTTTCAAATGACCGGGCCAAAACAACCTTTACTCCCAAATACATAGGGCAGATGGCCGCATGCTCCCTTGATGAACCTTGACCGTAAGAAAGACCGGCAACGATGATATTGGCGTACCCCTTCTCTTTTATCGCCTTCGCCCGAGTAGAGAAAGAGGAATCTATGACCTCGAAAACGAAATCGGCGTACCGAGCGATGTTAGAGCGGTACTTCATGCGTTCCCCTCCGGGGATGATATGATCGGTCGTAATCTTATCCCCCAATTTGATGGTCACAATTCCGGAGATATCTCGGGAGAGAGGTTCATTTACAGGTGGAAGCCCAATATTGGGTCCCCTGATTATTTCTACCCGCTCACGTTCCTGCGGCGTTTTGGGCGGAATAATCATACCATCATCGATGGGGAAAAAGTCGGGCAGCATTACTTGGGGATACGTTATCCCTGCCTCCCGAGGATCGAGGATCTTCCCGGTCAAGGCAGCAACCGCTGCGACTTCCGGGCTCACAAGATATACTTGAGCATCCCTCGTTCCTGAACGACCATAAAAATTCCTGTTCGAGGTACGTAATGAAACGCCACCCGAGGGAGGACTCTGACCGACACCGATGCAGAAACCGCACGCACTTTCCATAATTCTGGCACCCGCCTCGATGAGATAGGTGAGATACCCGTCACGCGAAATAGCTGAAAGAACCTGACGTGAACCGGGAGCGATCACAAGGCTCACGCGAGGATGCACTTTCTTACCCTTCAAGATTGACGCCACGGTGGCCAAATCCTTATAGGAAGAATTCGTGCAACTGCCAATACATACCTGATCTACCTCAACGAGCCCGATTTCCCTTACGGGCTTAACATTGTCAGGGCTGTGAGGACATGCTGCCAACGGCTCTAGAGCAGAAAGATCAATATCCAAAACCCGATCGTAAATTGTCCCTGCATCGGCCACCAGGGGCATCCAATCTTCTTTTCTTCCCTGGGAGAGCAGAAATTTCTCCGTTATTTCATCACTGGGGAAAATGGAGGTCGTTACCCCTAGCTCGGCCCCCATATTGGCAATTGTGGCCCGCTCGGGCACGCTCAAGCGGCCTACTCCCTCTCCACCGTACTCCAGTACCCATCCGACATTTCCCCGCGTGGTTAGTATCTTGAGCAAATACAGGATAACGTCTTTGGCCGTGACCCAAGGCGGGAGAAAACCGTGTAGGTTTACCCGTGCGACACGAGGATAGGTGAAATAAAAAGGCTCCCCCGCCATGGCCAAGGCCACATCTAACCCCCCTGCACCGATAGCGAGCATTCCTAGCGCCCCCGCCGTTGGAGTATGGGAATCTGAGCCGATGAGGGTTTTCCCTGGCCGACCAAACCGCTCCAAATGTACCTGATGGCATATACCGTTCCCGGCTCGGGAGAAGTAAATCCCGAATTTCTCAGCTACACTCTGAAGATAACGATGGTCATCGGCGTTTTCAAAACCTAATTGAATAGTGTTATGATCCACATAACTTACGGACAACTCCGTTTTTACCTCGGATACACCCATGGCCTCGAATTCCAAATAGGCCATTGTACCGGTTGCATCCTGAGTCAAGGTTTGATCGATCCGTATCCCTACTTCCTCTCCGGGTAGACATTTACCCGCCACTAAGTGGCTGGCGATCAATTTTTCCGTAACTGATTGACCCATAAAAAATTATAAAAAAACGCCCCGGAAGGGCGTTTTTCCTCCCTTGACTTTTACTTTTTCCTTAGGTGGTATCGTCCCCGTCCTTAATCTCCAAGAGGCGAACCGCTTTGACGAATCTTTTATTGTAATAAGGGGCATCCAACCGATCTATCCTAACCTGTCTCTCACCGCGGGAAGAGGAGGCATGGATGAACTGATTGTTACCGATGTAAATACCTACATGCCCAAAGGGGCGACGTGTATTAAAGAATACGAGGTCACCTTCTTTGAGTTCATCCCTCTCTACTCTCACCCCCACCTGGGCTTGTTCGATGGCAGTCCTCGGTAGCTGAATATCGAAAATCTGATAGATACGCCGTACGAAGGCCGAACAATCTAGTCCTTTCAACGAATCTCCACCGAAACGATACGGGGCACCGAGAAAACTCTTGACTACCTTGACAAAAAGGGAACGTTCATATGGACTATTCCATTTACCGAGGGGAACGGAGGATTCCTTCAACCATTTGTCACTGATGACCGGCGGCGTCCCTTCTTCTAAGGCTTCATCATCCTCTTCTTCCAATTCCTCTTCTATGCGGGGCTTGACCTTCGCAACCTCGACGGGTTTGCGGATAATGAGCTTTGCCCCCACTTTTAGCTGATTAGATTTCAAACGATTCAGCTCCTTGAGCTGGGCCACGGTCAGTCCATGTTTTTGGGCGATGGAGGCAAGGGTATCACCCCTCTTCACCGTATAGGTCATAGAGTTACTCTTTGGTTCTTTCTTAGCTATCTCTTTCTTCTGCCCTTGTCCGGGAATGATTAATACTTGCCCAACCTTTAGGCTGTGAGAATTGGTCATGTTGTTTGCACTTTTAATGGCCAGGGCATCGACGTTAAATTTCTTCGCAATCGTAAGGAGTCGGTCACCTTTTTGCACTGTATACTTTATATCTGCCCGGGCCGAACCGGAAAAAACGAAGGATAAGAACAGGACAATTAGCCCCATCCATAGGAATATCCGCCGTTCCATCATGAGTACCTCCTTCTTTTAGATAGGGAGAATCCCCACTTATTAACGGTGCACAGAATCCCATCATGGATGTTCCTGTCTGCACACGAATATGTGCTGCTTTACCGAAAAAAAAACGCCCTGTCAAAAAAAATTTTTAAATTTTTTCACACAATCACAAAATAGCATAATAATTACTTAGAATTAAACCTGCGACGGACCCACCCTATCCCCTCCAGGAAGACAGATGACAGAAGACCCATCAAGAACCCATTTTGTGCGACGGGGCGGACGGAGGGAGAAAGATCAGAGAACACGGAAGAAGGCATAAAAGACACTATAATAGTTATCACCACTGGTATCGCCATCGTAAGACCCCGATCGAAATCCATTTCTTCGTTCCCCTCCCTCCACATGGAGATACCAGCCATCACCTGAGCCCCTAATAGGTAAGCGAGGATTGCCCCGACGATGGGTCCGGGTAGGTGGTTTAATATGCCGATTGCACATGGAAAACACGAGAAGACGACTAATAATCCCGCAGTGATGAATAACGGGAAACGAGAAGCACAACGGGAAGAGGAGATCACCCCGGGAGACAGAGAATAGTTTACGGGTCCTATGATTCCAAAAAAACCAGATAGGAGGTTGGCCAATCCCGTGACGAGCAGGGATCTCGAAACCCGCGCCTCTCGATGCGCCGGAGAGATAAACTCGTTTACCGATTGAACGGATGCTACATCGTTTACTACCAGGGCCAGAAAACAGAAAAAGAACGAAACAAAAACGCCAAGATCGAACGCAACAGGTATTCCCTTGAAAGAAGTAAAAGGAGGAGAAAAAAAGGGCGAGGTAAAGATAATTTTTTCTAATGGTTCATAAACAAAGAAGAAAAAGAGACTGGCCCCCATCATCACCCAGATAATAACGGTCGATCTCACTACGCCGGTAAACAAATTATGTAATACCACCGTGAGCATGATCACCGCTAATGCGAACAGAAGATTAAAAAATGGTACTCCCTCAGACGAAAGGATCAACCTTAACACCAGGGGCAAAAGAGAGGCCGCGATCAGGAAAATAATGGTATTTACTACCCGATGGGTAAAGATAAACTTAAGATATCGGAAGGCTCCCATGAGCCCCAAGATGGCGACGCACCCTCCGCCCAACATGATGGCTGAATAAACCGCTGCCGGTGAAGAATTTCCAGCTGACGAGATCAGGCCGACCAAAAGGGCGGCCGACGGTCCAACAACGAGGGGAAGGCCATGACCCACCAGAATCTGGGCCAAGATCACAATGCCCATCATGAACATCAAACGCTGCATATAAATGACCTGGCCGCCCATACCCAGGCTTTGGAAGTCACCCGTTACTTTTCCCAAAACGACAATTACGGGCAGGATAACAACAAACCACTGAAGGCCGTTGAGAAATGCATCTCGGAGAGGAAGTCTATCTTCTAACCCGTATTTTAAATCCATAATGACTACATGTCACATGATATTTAGCCTTGTCAAACGACGGGGGCAGTTTTAAATTAGCCCTGCTTTTTCTGAGGGCAAATGAAAAAAATTATTCTATTTTTTATAATTTTGCTTCTCTTAGCCTTCCTGGGGCAGATAGCCGTGTACCTTTTCTACCCGGATATCTCCCAGTTGAAATGGCAAAATCCCAAAAAAACAGCCTTCATGGAATTCAGAGAAAAACAATGGGCCCAAGAGGGAAAAAGAAAAAAGCCCCATCAGATATGGGTACCCCTCTCCCAGATTTCGCCTTACGCGGTGAAAGCCGTAATCATTGCCGAAGACGATAAATTTTGGCGACACGAAGGATTTGACTACGAAGCCATACAAAAGGCCTTAAAAAAGGACTTAGAAAAAAAAGCCTTCTCCATCGGGGGAAGTACCATCAGCCAACAGTTGGCCAAAAATCTATTTCTTACCCCCAAAAAAAGCATTGTGCGAAAAATAAAAGAGGCTATCCTCACGTGGCGATTAGAACGTCAACTCCCGAAGAGGAGAATCATAGAACTGTATCTAAACTATGCCGAATGGGGGGATGGCATTTTCGGCATAGAAGCGGCCGCCCGCCGTTACTTTGGTAAGCCGGCGGCTGAACTCACCGCCATGGAAGGAGCGAAACTCGCCGCCATACTCCCCAACCCCCTTAAATACCACCCCTTAAGTGAAACCGGATACGTAGCGAAACGGGCTGAGCGTATTTATCAAATCATGGTTAAAAGAGGTATCGTCATACCGGAATACGATGAAGTGATGACTGGGCCAGCCAAAGAACCCTCTCCCTTAGAGGGAGAGATACAAAATCCGGAAGCACCAATTGACATATCATTGCCGTAGATGTTAGAGGAGATAAACATTAAATATTTGTAAGGAGAATGGCGATTATGAAGGAAGAATACCGCGCTATACCTCTCACGGAAAGGGTGTATTGGGTAGGGGCGATTGACTGGAATCTACGGGATTTCCATGGGTACACCACCCACCGAGGAACTTCCTACAATGCCTACCTCATTCTCGCCGACCGAATAACCCTCATTGATACGGTGAAAAAACCATTTAAGGAGGAGATGCTGTCCCGCATCGCCTCTGTTGTCGACCCACGCCGCATAGAAATAATCATCTCCAATCATTCCGAGATGGATCACAGCGGTTGTCTGGAAGAGGTCGCCAGAGAATTGGCCCCCAAAGAAATATATGCCTCGCCAATGGGCGTAAAGACGCTGAAGGAGATATTCCCGAACTTCTCAGAGGTTAAACCCGTAGCCGATGGTGAGAAGGTGTCATTAGGCAACATGACTCTCTCTTTCCTAGAAACGCGCATGCTCCATTGGCCAGATAGTATGTTTTCCTACCTCCATGAAGAGGAAATCCTCTTTTCCCAAGACGCCTTTGGGATGCACCTTGCCACCCAAGAGAGGTTTGCCGACGAAATAGATTATGACATCTTAAATTACGAAGCGGCCACATACTTTGCCAATATCATTCTGCCCTATTCTCCTTTGGTGACCAAGCTCATAAACCGGGTCTCCGCTTTGGGCCTTACTTTTCGCATGATCGCCCCCGATCACGGACCTATTTGGCGAAAAAACCTAGACCATATCATCGGAAACTACAGTAGATGGGCTCTCCAGAAACCTTCCATGAAAGCGGTGATTGCCTACGGAACTATGTGGCAGAGTACGGAAAAGATGGCAAGACACATTGGGGAGGGATTGGCATCGAAAGGGGTTAAGGTCGCCATCATGTCCTGTGACGTCTTTCACCGGAGCGATGTGATCTATGAACTTTTAGAATGCGGCGCCTTCATCGTAGGCACATCTACCTTGAACAACAATATGCTCCCCGCCGTCGCCGACCTGCTCACTTACGCGAAAGGCTTAAGACCTCAAAACCTCATCGGTGCCACCTTCGGCTCTTATGGGTGGAGTGGAGAAGGTGCTCTCCAGGCCATGGAAATTTTAAAAGAAATGAAGGTAGAAATTCAGGAAGAGCCGATTCGGGTCAAGCATGTACCGGCGGCTTTCGATCTTCTTTCCTGCCGACATTTAGGAGAGAGAATAGCCACCGAAATCGAAAAGAGAGTAAAAGAAATCAGCTAAAGGAGGCAATAATGAAAAGATATGTCTGCAACGTCTGCGGTTACGTTTACGACCCTGCCCAGGGCGATCCAGAAGGAGGTATCCCCCCCGGCACGGCCTTTGAAGATCTACCAGACGATTGGGTCTGTCCCATCTGCGGTTCATCGAAAGATGATTTTTCTCCAGAATAAATGTCCGAGGTAATGCACGATGACGAAAGTCGAAGAAGCCCTTCATCAAGCATACACGGGGGAAGCAAAAGCTGCCCTTAGACTTAAACTCTATGCAGAAATAGCGGAAAAAGAAGGTTTGCCGCAGATAGCAAAGCTCTTTTCTGTTATAGCCTTCTCAGAAGAAATACACGGCAAAAGGGCCCTCCGGCTTTTAAGAGCGGCAAAATCTACGGAAGAAAACCTAAAGGCCAGTTTCGAATCGGAACAAACGGTCGCAGAGGTGGCATATGGAAATTTCGTAAAAATAGCTGAGGCCGAAGGAGATCGAGCGGCGTCAATACATTTTAGCCAGAGCAGAGATGTAGAAGAAATTCACGCCAAACTTTACAAAGAGGCCATGAACCACCTACTGGAAGAAAGGGAAACCATTTATTATGTGTGCACTCTCTGCGGATACGTATCCGACGGTATCCTTCCGGAAGAATGTCCTATCTGCGGCGCTAAAAAAGAGCTCTTCGTTAACTTCGGATAGAAATTTAAGGAGTATTAGAGCGTGAGGATATTAGTCGCTAGATGGCTGATCCTTACAGCAGCGATTCTAACCGCTTCCTACCTCATTGAGGGCATAAAAATAGCCGGTTTCCCCACGGCCTTCCTGGCCGCAGCAGTTTTGGGCATTTTGAATGCGCTCCTAAAACCTCTCCTACTTATCCTGACCCTCCCCATTAACCTTCTTACCTTGGGACTCTTCACATTCATCATCAACGCCTTTCTTCTCAAGATGACCACCGGTGTCATTTCCGGTTTTGAAGTACAGGGCTTCTGGCCGGCCATTTTGGGGGCCATAGTTATCAGCATCATCAACTGGGCCCTATCCGTTTTTATCCCTGAACGTGGATAGCATGGATCGAGACACCCTCACACCGGCCATGAAACAGTATCTCTCTTTAAAGGAGCGATACCAAGACTGTATTCTCCTCTTTCGCATGGGTGATTTCTACGAGATGTTCTTCGAAGATGCCATTGAGGCGTCCCGTCTTCTCGAAATTGCCCTGACCAGTCGGGATAAGAATAAAGCTGATGCCGTTCCATTATGTGGCTTTCCCTACCACGCTGCCCATTCCTACATCGCACGATTGGTAGAAAAAGGTTACAAAGTAGCCATCTGCGAGCAACTAGAAGACCCACAGAAGGCCAAAGGTATAGTAAAAAGGGACGTGGTGAGGATAATTACCCCCGGTTGTGTCGTGGACACAGAAACCCTCGAGGCCAAGGAAAACAACTTCCTTGCTGCCTACTACCGAAATGGAGATACTGGTGGCTTTGCCTTCACTGATATCTCAACGGGTGAGATATACATCTCGAACCTCGATCTTCCCTCACGCCTGCAAGACTTTACCTCTCTGAATGTAAAAGAGATACTGGTGCCGGAGGAAACTGATGACATATCTATCCGCCGTCTATGGCCCAACGCTTTGGTAAATAGACTAAAGACAGAGTACTTCTCTGTGAACAGGGAAGCACCGTGTTATGAGCGATACTTTTCCCGTGAAAATATAGAAACCCTCCGCCTAAAGCATAGGCCCTGGCTTTTGCCTCCTCTGCAGGCGTTACTTAGGTACGTGGAAGAAACCCAAAGAGAGCATCTTTCCCACATCAATTACCTGCAAGAATTCCGCCCCACGGATTACCTCGTACTCGATGAAGCCTGCCAAGCGACTCTAGAACTTTTTTTCAATCTTCAAGAGGGGGGAAGAAAGGGTACCCTCATCAGTCTTCTGGACGAAACGGTGACTGCCATGGGTGGGCGTCGCATTCGGTGGTGGCTGCGCTCTCCTCTCACGAATCCCGAGCGCATCAGGGAACGTCTCGATGCCGTTCGAGAATTAAAGGAAAAACACCTCATACGTACCGATATAAGGCACCTGTTGGGACAAATGCAGGATTTAGAGCGCATAGCCGGTAAAATAGGACTGGAGGCGGCCAACCCAAGGGATGTGATTGCCCTCAAAAATTCACTTGCCCGCTTACGGGAAATAAAAAATCTCCTTAGGCCTCTGGGATCAAGTCTTCTCCAGTCTATTGACTCTCGGATAGACGAACTTACGGACATTCACAACAAAATCGATGTCGCCCTGGTAGAAACACCTCCCATCGGCCTCAAGGAGGGAGGCATCTTCCGACCGGGCTTCTATAAGGAACTGGACGAACTTATCGCTATCTCCAGCGATGGAAAGAACGGGATCGCTTCCCTTGAGGAGTGGGAAAGAAAAAGGACCGGCATTTCTTCTCTCAAGATAGGATTCAACTCTGTTTTCGGCTATTATATCGAGGTGACCAAAGCCAATACGCACCTCGTCCCTCCCGATTATGTGAGGAAACAAACGCTGGTCAATGCCGAAAGGTATACGAATCAAGCCTTGAAAAATTACGAGCATGCAGTCCTCACCAGCGAAGAGAGGCGCAAATCTCTCGAATACGATCTGTTTGTCTCCTTTCGTCGTGAGCTTATACCCCATATTGGAAGGATACAGGAAACAGCCTCGGCCTTAGCCGATCTTGATGCATTAGCTACTCTGGCGCACGTGGCAGAAAAATACGACTACACCTGTCCTTTTATCGACTATAGCCCAGTTATATACATCCGAGAGGGCCGCCATCCAGTCATAGAGCAAACGATGAGGGAAGAGAGGTTTGTTCCAAACGATACTCTCCTGGATACGGAGGAGAACAGGTTTCTTGTCATTACCGGCCCTAACATGTCAGGAAAATCTACCTACATCCGTCAGGTTGCACTTATAACCATCTTAGCCCAGATGGGGAGTTTTGTGCCCGCAGCAGAAGCCCGCATCGGTATCGTCGATAGAATATTTACCCGGATTGGCTCTGCCGACAATCTGGCCCGAGGTCAGAGTACCTTCATGGTGGAAATGATGGAAGTGGCCAATATCTTGAAACACGCCTCCCCTAGAAGTCTCATCATCTTGGACGAAGTAGGCCGTGGAACAAGCACCTTTGACGGCTTCAGTATCGCGTGGGCCGTAGCGGAGTACATATCGGACCCAGAGCGGTTAGGCGCCCGCACCCTGTTTGCCACCCACTATCATCAGCTCATAGAACTGGCCCACAACCGGTCGGGTGTGAAGAATTATCACGTTGCCGTCCGGGAATGGGGTGATAAGATTATCTTTCTCCATCGGATTGCGGAGGGTGGAACGAGCCGAAGCTACGGCATCTACGTAGCCAAATTGGCCGGCCTTCCCGATGAGGTCATCAATCGAGCGCAAGAGATTCTTTCCCAGCTGGAGCAAGAGGAAACTAACCACTTAAACCGCCTGAAACCCAAGCACCGAAGGAGAGAAAAAGAAATCAATCAGCTCCCCCTCTTCATGGATGAAAAAGAGAAAATTGGGGAAGAAATAAAGGAACTTGATATCTCTCGCCTGACTCCCATCGAGGCTATAAATATGATAAACGACTGGCAGACACGTCTAAAAAAGGAGGAAAAAGAGGGCAGGACGTGACCAAAGGATACCGAATGGAACAGAAAGCGGACAGGATATTAATGGCGGGAGAGCTTCTCCTTCCCGACGTACCGTCCTTCTTGGAAGAAATTGAGGGCATTCTGAAACAAAAAAATTCAACATCCCTGGAAATAAATCTTACGGATCTAAAAAAGGTGGATTCAGCTGGTGCCCTCGCCCTAACCCATATAGAAGAAGAGTCGCGGAAAAGATCGCTCGTCGTCGCCTGGAAGGGGATGAACGACGATGTAAGGAAGGTCTTAAACCTTATAGATCGCCAAGCCCTCAATCTGCCTCCTCTCCACGAAATCGAAAAAAGGGTATCTTTCTTCGAAGCGACGGGAGATCTGTGCGTTAAAATAGCGCATGATTTCTATACTATTTTAACGTTCGTCGGAGAGCTCCTGGTTTCAATCCCTTACTGTCTCCTCCATCCTCGCTCATTGAGATGGGGTGATATCCTTGTTAACATGCGGCGTACGGGTGCCGATGCCTTACCGATAGTAGGTCTCCTCAGTCTACTGATCGGACTGATCATGGCCTTTATGTCTTCCCTTCAGCTTCGACAACTGGGAGCTAACATATATGTTGCCTCCCTTGTTGGCATTGCCATCGTAAAAGAGTTAGGTCCTATGATGACGGCCATCATTGTGGCCGGCCGTTCCGGATCGTCCTTTGCTGCCGAGATAGGCACGATGATCGTGAATGAAGAAGTTGACGCTCTTACCACCATGGGATTTCATCCTATCCGCTTCTTGGCCATTCCCAAAATAATCGCCACTTCCATCGTTGTTCCCCTTTTAACCCTGTATGCCATGATGTTCGGCATTCTCGGCGGTCTCATAGTAGGTATCATCGGCCTCGATATCACCCTTACTACCTACCTGAAAGAATCTTTTCGCGGCGTAGAGCTGTGGGATGTGATAACCAGCCTCCTTAAAGCCTTCACCTTTGCCATCCTCATCGCCGGTATCGGTTGTCACCGTGGATTTCAGGTAGTGGGTGGAGCGGAGGCTGTCGGAGAAGCCACTACTTCAGCCGTGGTTACCTCCATTTTTCTGATCATCGCTGCCGATGCCGCTTATGCGGTTTTACTTCACTACTTAGGGTAAGATGGTGGAAGAAGTAATCGTCGTCGAAAACCTGCAGGCTGCCTACGGAGAAAATGTCATTCTCAGTGACGTGAGTTTCCAAGTTAAGAGGGGGGAAATCTTTGCCATCGTGGGAGGCAGTGGATGTGGGAAGTCTACCCTACTTAAGTATTTGATCGGTCTCATGCGTCCCCATGTGGGGCGTATTATCGTCGAGGGTGTGGATATGGCAACCGCCGATGATGAAACGATAAATGCCCACCGCAAAAGGTTCGGTGTTCTCTTTCAGTCCGGAGGTCTCATCGGCTCCATGACCCTCGCGGAGAATATCGCCTTGCCCCTGAAAGAAGTAAAAAAAATACCCCCTTTTTTTCTTGCTCAGCTCATACGAGCCAAATTAAGTATGGTGAATCTTGCTGGGTATGAGAATCATTATCCCGCTGAACTGTCAGGTGGAATGAGGAAGAGGGCAGGCCTCGCGCGGGCAATGGCCCTGGATCCGGCCATCCTCTTTTTTGATGAACCCACGGCGGGATTGGATCCTGTCACGGCGAGGGAAATTTACGATCTCATTTCCACCATCAATAAGGGAATGGAAACGACGATGGTAATTGTTACCCACGATCTGGAACTCATCTTCCGCCTGGCCCACGAGGTCATTTTACTCCATAGCGAAGAAAAAGGGATCATTGCCTACGGCACACCCAAACAGCTGGCCGAGTTTGAGGCTGACCGCCGCGTCATGAATTTCTTTCAGAGGAAATCGCCTTAAGGGGGAAGGATATGACCAAAAGATATTCTCGATTTTTGCTCGGCCTCTTTGTCACCTTCGGACTTCTTTTAGGGCTTGTATTGGTAATATGGCTCGGGGCCGCTCGTTACTTCGAAAAAGGAGACCTCTATGCATCCTATTTCGACGAGTCAGTTCAAGGATTGCAGGTTGACTCAAGCGTTAAATATAGGGGAGTTGAAGTAGGCCGAGTGGTATCCATCAGTGTAGCTCCTGACCACCGTCTCGTGGAGGTTATCATGAAGTTGCGGTTCAAAATGGAGGAGAAGGAGAAAATAGTAGCCCAGTTGAAAACGGCTGGCATTACCGGTATTGTATTTATTGAACTCGACCGTTTAGAGGGAGGAGAAAATGTGACGGGTCGCAACCTTACCTTCGATCCCCCCTATCCCGTCATCGTCACCAGGCCTTCGGACATCAAACAAATCATGCAGGGGGTGGCGGAGATATACAATAAAATAAAGGCTATAGACTTCGAGGGCTTAACGGAAGAGTTCAAGCATGCCGCGGCAGGTATAAACAGCTTTTTCCGAAATGAAAAACTCGCTCAAACCATCGATCATCTCGAAAGCGCCACCCGTAACATAGAAGAAATGGCAAAAAAAATAGAATCCTTCATATCTTTAGGAAAAACCAATCGCCTACTGGACGAAGCTAGTCAAACTCTCGCAGAGGTGAGAGTCTTGATCGATTCTCTACAAAAAGAGATTAACACGCTCCGTCTTGCCGAGAAAGGAGAGAAGGCGGATAAGTTAATGGAAAATCTGGATCAACAGGGGCGACGCCTCGGGACACAAGCGGAAAGGCTTTTGCGTTCCTTGGAACAAACCTCTTACCAGATGCGCTTACTATTGGAGAGACTGGAGAATAATCCCGCTGACCTCCTGTTCGGCCAACCCATTGAAAGGGAGTGAAGGTATGATGATAAAAAATAAGTTCTTCTCCATTATATTGGCTGTTTTTTTCCTTTACGGATGTTTTACTTCCTCCCCACCTCCCTCGGCCGTGACCCAATATCACGCAATCGATTATCCAACACCACCCATGATAAAAAAATGGGATAAAAAAACAACATTGAAACTGGAATTCATTTCATCCCTGACCCCCTTTACCCATCCGGAAATGGTGTGGCAAAACAGACCTTACAGTAGGGAAATCCTTCGACGCCAACGCTGGTTGGCGCCACCCAACGTCATGGTAGAACATCTATTCCTCAGGGATTTAAAACAAGCCCTGCCATCACTCATCGTCCTATCCCGAGAAGATATGGAAAACGGGAGATTCGTCTTAGAAGGAAGGATAATGGAATTTCTCGGAGAGGAGCGAGAAGGGGTTTCCTTTGCCCGTCTTTCCCTTCATCTCATCCTGATCGACACGGACGAAAGAGACCCGATCAAACGTATCGTCCTGCAAAAGGCCTATGGAGGGGAAGATAAACTCTCATCGCGCACTCCCTCGGAACTCGCAAGGGGAATGAGTGTCGTGCTCGAGAGATTGAGCCGAGAAGTGACGAAAGATTTAGAAAAAGTCATACATGAGCGTTTATATCGCTAATTGATCACTTTTCTCATTGCCTTTATGGCTACCTCTATTTGATCATCCGTTGGCTCTCGGGTTGTGATATGTTGAAGCCATAGTCCTGGCCAACTAAGCCACTTTACCCATGCCCAGTTTTGGTACCTTCCCGTAAAACGGATGATCTCATAAGAGATGCCGGATATCAAAGGGAGTAGCGTCAGCTTTAAAATCACCCGCGTAAGAAAATCGGGGCGCCCCAAAAGGGAGAAAACCAATATTGAGACGACCATAACGATGAGAATGAAACTTGTGCCGCAACGTGGGTGTCGAGTAGGGTATCTTCTCACATTCTCAACTGTTAGCTCCTCTCCAGCTTCCCAAGCGAAGACCGTCTTATGTTCAGCCCCGTGGTACATGAAAACCCTTCTCATATCGGCCATGAAGAGGGTGGAAAGAAGGAAAAGAAGGAAAATGGTAAGTCGAATGACGCCTTCTATGAAATTGAGAAGAAGGATGCTACCTACGTGTGCCTTAAGAAGGGTGAAAAAATAAGCCGGGACAGCCACAAAAAAAACGATGACCAAGAGGATACTCATGGCGAGGGAAAGAGGAAGTTCCCAACGGGAAGGTTTTTTTTTCTCTTCTGAAAGGGCGATTTCTGCCGAAAACATAAGGGCCTTCATTCCCACCCACATCATCTCCATGAGCGTCACAAAACCCCGAATGAACATCAATCCCAATAGCCGATACCTCTTAGTTAACGATGTATAATTTTCCTCCTGGATGATGATGTCGCCACTGGGCGCCCTTACGGCCGAGGCAATCCTATTTTCCTGCCTCATCATTACCCCTTCAATGAGGGCCTGCCCACCGGCAATGTCATCCTTTTTTCTTTCTTTCACTTCGCACCCCCTGCCACTACGATCGAAAATCAAAAGCATCTCGGACCCAATCGATCTCCACTTTTCCCTCATTACCCATCATGATGCCTATCACATCAAAACGAGCTTTACACCCTTCCCAACCCTTTTCTTTCAGATAATACAGGGCCAGGCGAGATAATCGCCTACATTTCCTCTCGTCGACCCCTTCGATAGGGAGACCGAACCGGTCCGAACATCTGGATTTTACTTCTATAAAAACAATCGTTTGCCCCTCTCGAGCGATAATATCCAATTCACCTAAGGGACACCGATAGTTCCGCTCTAATACTTTTAGTCCCTTTTCTCTCAAAAATTTTGCCGCCGTTTCCTCTCCCTGGAACCCTTTTCTGGATGTCCTCTTTTCTGATGTCATTCGAAAGGAAGTTTTGGCAACTCGTCGGCCCCTTTCTGGCAGAATGACCGACGGTGAATTTTACAGAGGCCGTATTTTTCTATGGCCTCCCAATGTTCTTTCGTCCCGTAACCCTTATGGCGTCCGAAAAGGTAGTGGGGATACTGTCGGTCGTATATCTCCATGATCCAATCTCGGGAAACCTTGGCCACAATCGAGGCGGCTGCAATCGAGATGCTCAACCTATCACCTTTTACGATCGCCTTCTGAGGCAGGGGACAAGGGATACGAATATTGCCGTCGACGAGTAGATAGTCAGGTTTCACCTCAAGACCGTAAACCGCTTCACTCATGGCCATCAGGGTGGCTTTGAGAACATTGACTCGGTCAATGATGGAAGGTTCCACTACCCCCACCCCTACGGCAACGGCCTCTTGATGGATTATTTGATAGAGAACCTCCCTCTTTTTCCGATTTAATTGCTTGGAATCCCTAATCTCCGGATGGAAATACCCAACAGGGAGAATGACGGCCGCCGCTACTACCGGCCCTGCCAAAGGGCCTCGTCCCGCCTCGTCCACTCCAGCCACATGGATGAAGCCTTCTCGGTTAAGATACGCTTCGTAAAAGGTTAATTCCAATGCCTCTACGTCCCTTACTTGGGTCGGAAGGGCCTACTTTCTATCCCTCAAATGCCTTCAGATCTTACCCTCTTCCTTGATCCTTGCCTTTTTACCTCTCAAACCCCTAAGATAGTATAAACGCGACCGCCGGACGGCGCCTCGACTTACCACTTCAATCCTTTCAATAACTGGGGAATGGAGGGGAAAGGTCCTTTCGACCCCAACACCGTAAGAAATCTTACGAACGGTAAAACTGGCCCGGTTTAATCCTTTGGTCCGACGAATCACAACCCCTTCGAAGACCTGAATTCTCTGCTTTTGACCCTCGATAATGCGTACATACACCTTCACATTATCTCCCGCCTTAAAGGGGGGAATGTCAGTTCTCATGTTTTCTTTTTCAATCACTTCCATTATGTCTGACATGGTACTAACTCCTCATGTTTTTTACTTAAACAACCGATCGAGGATGATCGCGGCCGCGCACCTGACGGATAGGTGATTAAAGCCTTTTACCCCCTCCACTGGGGCAAGACGGTAGTGGGCCTTTCTTACAACCTCATCCGCCAACCCCCAACCGGTACCGAAAACGAGCAAAAAGGGGGCCTTCCCTCTTTTTAACATCTCTTTCATCTCCTCATAGGAAACGACATCGTCCTTCAGGCCGGCACCAGTCACACAAATATAAGGCCGCGCCCCCGTAATACTTTCCAAGTGTTCCACACAATCATCAAGTCCGGGCTTTACTTCTACCAGAAGCAGGGCCTCGGCTCGAGAAGGATTAAATCGTGCCCCATACCCTTCTGTCCAGTGCCTCATAAGTTTCAGCACGAGCTCTCTTTGAGCCTCAAGAGGAGTCACGACATAAAATCTGATTGCCCCGTATGTTCGGCCTAGCCTCGATAGATCGTGAATGTCAACATTTACCACGGATGTGGTGCAGATTTCACCCTTTCGGTTATAGACAGGGTAGTGAATCAGGGCAATCGCGAATTCTCCTCTGGACTCCACCCGAGAGCTTTGAGCCAATTGACATCCTCCTCACTCAACTCAACGCCTTTAAGCATGTCTGGACGCCTCAGATAAGTCCTTCTGAGGGATTCCTTCCTCCGCCAGCGCCTTATTTCTTCATGATGACCGGACAGTAGCACCTCCGGCACTCGCCAACCTCGATATTCGACGGGGCGCGTATACTGTGGGTATTCCAGGAGTCCACCGGAAAACGAATCATCCCTTATGGAATCAGGGTTCCCCACCACACCTGGAATTAATCTCGCAACCGCATCCACAATCACCATGGCGGCCAACTCTCCACCCGTAAGAATATAGTCACCTATTGAGATTTCTCGCGTGGCCAAATGTTCCCTCACCCTCTCATCTACCCCTTCGTAGTGACCACAGATGAGGACGATGCGCGGCACGCCGGCGAGTTTATGGGCCAAGTCCTGGTTGAACCTCTCTCCCTGGGGAGTAAGAAGTATAACTTCCCCCTCGGCCGGAAGATTCAGGGCCTCTAACGCGCGGTCGACGGGCTCAACCTTCATGACCATGCCACTACCCCCACCGTAAGGATAGTCATCGGTCATGCGTTGATTGTCCGTCGCATACGCCCTGATATCGTGGATGCGAATTTCCACGAGACGTCGTTCCTGCGCCTTTTTAATCAAACTATGCCCAAAAGGCGAGTCAAACATCCCGGGAAAAATCGTGAGGATGTCAAAAATAATACCCATCATCTTAGCCCTGGAAGGAGACGTACCACCATTCGCCTACTCGTTCGATCTACCTCGCGGATGCAATCGGCTATGGCTGGAATGAGGATTTCGCCCGTCTCCGAGGTGCACACATAGACATCATTACTGCCCGTAGGCAAAACAGCCCTTAGGAGACCGATTGCCTCCCCCTCCTCGGTCACCACTTCCATGCCTATTAGCTCACACCAGTAATACTCCCCTTCCGGGAGCGGCTCGAGATATTCCCTCTCACCCCAGACGAGACATCCCACCAGGGCTTTTGCCGCCTCGATATCAACTATTTTTTCTATTTCCAGAACGACGAAGTTGCCCTGCCGATGCCACTCCTTCAGGCCGTACACACCCTGCCACTCACCTGCGCGGGAGAGGACCACTTCCCGAACGCGGGGCAAGATCTTCTCCGGTTCCAATAGATAGGATCTTACCTTCAGGCGGCCCCGGAGTCCATGGGGCTTGACGATTCTTCCTATTTCAAAGAACCCTTCCAACTACTCGATGATTTCCAGAACGGTCCTCTTGCGAACCTTGGTTGAGGCGGCGCTCAAAATGGTTCGCATGGCCTTCGCCGTTTTACCTTGTTTACCTATTACTTTCCCCAAATCCTCTTTTGCCACTCTCAACTCGATGACCGATGTCTGCTCGCCGACCACTTCCGAAACTTCCACCTGTTCTGGATGGTCCACCAAAGCCTGGGCTATGTATTTGATTAGATCCTTCATCGCTACCACCTCCGCTGGATTTTTTTTCGCAAGGTAAAATTATATTAATTAACCCTTAGACCTTTCTTTTCCAAAATCTGAGAAACGATGGGCGTAGGACGTGCTCCCTTAGCGAGCCACTCCCGAATGCGTTCCTCTTTAATTACTACCTCCTCCATATCCTTCTGGGGATCGTAATGCCCAACCACTTCTAAGGCGCGTCCATCCCGGGGCGCACGGGAATCGGCTACAATAAGCCTATAAAATGGCCTCTTGTGCCCCCCCATTCTCGTAAGTCTAATTTTAACAGCCATCTCCGCCTCTTACCACCTCCTAAAAGTCATGTTCAACTTGCGTAAAGTTTACTTATAACACAAAGCGTTTTTCTTTAAAAGGGAAATTTGTGCCTCTTTAATGCCTTCTTGCCTTCTTTCGTCGAGAGCTTTTTCATCATCTTCCTCAGCTCTTCGTAACTCCTAAGTACGCGATTTACGTCTTGAACGGTGGTTCCGCTTCCTTTTGCTATCCTTCTCCTCCTCTCGCCGTCTATTATATGGTAATTCAAGCGCTCCTTGCGCGTCATAGAATCTATAATCGCAGTAATTTTTACCAGCTCTCGCTCGTCCAGGTCTAGATTGCCCATTGCCTTGATCCGACCAAAACCGGGAATCATACCCAGGAGTTCCCGCAAGGAACCCATTTTCCTTATTTGAAGGAGCTGTTCACGATAGTCTTCCAAGGTGAACTCCTGTTTCCGTATCTTTTGCTCAAGCTCCCGTGCTTTTTTCTCATCCACGTGGGCTTGGGCCTTCTCCACCAACGATACGATGTCACCCATTCCCAGGATGCGTGAGGCCATGCGCTCAGGATGAAAGACCTCCAAGGCATCCGTTTTCTCCCCTACGCCAACGAATTTGATCGGTTTATCTATCACCGCTCGGAGGGAAAGAGCCGCACCACCCCGAGCATCTCCGTCCAGCTTCGTCATAATGACCCCATCAATAGCCAGTAATTCATCAAAACGGGCAGCGACGTTCACCGCTTCCTGTCCCGTCATAGCATCTGCCACAAACAGTATCTCAGCGGGATGGATAGCGTCTTTAATTCTTTTCAGTTCTTCCATCATGTCGTTATCGATATGAAGACGCCCGGCCGTATCGAGAATAAGTACTTCATAGCCACGCCGGCGAGCTTCAAAAACAGCCCTCTCACTCATGCCCACCGGATCTTGTCCTCCCTCTACCTCGACGACATACACACCCGACGACCTACCCAGCTGTATTAGCTGTTCCCTGGCAGCCGGCCGATAGACATCTACAGAGGTTACTGCTACTCTCTTTTGTTGTTTTGCCAGGTGGAGGGCTAGTTTTATGGCCGTCGTCGTCTTCCCGCTACCTTGCAACCCCACCAACATAATCGGGGCAGGAATGCGGTTTCCAAAACGGATAAAACTCGTGGTTCCACCCATGAGCTCAACCAACCTATCGTAAACGATTTTCACCACTTGCTGCCCTGGAGCGATGCTATCTAGAATTTCTTGACCCACAGCCTTTTTCCGCACATCCTCAATGAAGTCTTTAACCACTTTAAAATTAACATCTGCCTCCAGGAGGGCCATTCTTATTTCTCGTAGGGCCTCGTTTACTTGCTCCTCATCCAATCTCCCGCGGCCTCTTAGTTTCTTAAAAATGTTGTCCAATTTTTCAGTCAATGTCTCGAACATTTCTTACTGTCCCCTGTCTACCCTTCTGATGACGCAATCTAACCCCTTGATCTGGGCCATCACCTTTTCCATCGCTTTCTCCGCCTCGGCCTTGCTCGTAAATCTCTCAATCGTAACCTGATGCCATCGGCCTTTACCTGTGATATCTACTGTACGGATGCGGGATTGAAACCCCAGGCTTTTTATCTTTCCGCTTACCTCTCGGGCCTTTCTTTCGTCTTTGAAAGACCCGACTTGCACTATAAACACCCCCTCGGGAGCCGCTTTACCCGTCTTAGGAAGAGGGGGTTCCGCCGATTTAACTGGCTCTTCACTCACCACAGGCGCACCCGGCGCGGGAGGGGCCTCAAGCGCCGTTTTTCCTATCTCCGTGCTAGGAGATATGGCCGATTTTACCGGCTCAGCGGTAGGTGACGGCACCTCGCGGGCAGTAGGTGGCGATTCCGACTCCGTTGGAACGGACGGAGCAGGTACAATAGGGGGCACCTCTACTTTACCGGGTGACCTAGGTAGACCTAGTAATCGCACAACTTTGGCCGGTATTCCCCAGGCGATTTCCTTCGGGTAAGTCTCTATATTCATGCCCACCTTTACCCCCAAGAGAAAACTCAAGAAAACGAGCACGGAAAAACCCATAATGGTCAGGACAATGGCCATTTTTCCCAACTTCAGCTCAAAAGGGCGGGTATTTTTTGCCTTCATCCCTTACATTCTTTCCGGTGCCGAAACACCCAACAATGTTAAACCGTTTCGGAAGACAACCCGTAAAGCATTAATCAGGAACAGACGTGCCTGTGTTTCTTCCTCGTTTTCCCCCAAGACCCGATATCGATTGTAATAACTATGAAATAAACCAGCCACTTCGTTAAGATAGAATGTAACCCGATGCGGTTCCAACATAAGAGCAGCCCCCTCTACAATTTCCGGGAATCTCACGGCTGCCTTTATCAAGGCCCGCTCTTCCGGCAGATGAAGTCTATAGCTACTCTTTTCGATACAACCCGTCGTTTCTATTCCCCGTTCCTCGGCCATTCGGAGGATACTACATATTCTCGCATGGGCATACTGGACATAATAGACCGGATTTTCCATAGATTGCCTCTTGGCCACCTCCAAATCGAAATCGAGGTGACTGTCAGACCTACGCATGAGAAAATTGTAACGCGCAGCATCCTTCCCAACCTCATCGAGCACCTCTCTCAGAGTTACGAATTCACCTGACCTCGTCGACATAGCAACGGGAACGCCATCCCGCAGCAGGTTTACCAGCTGAACGAGAATGACCCTAAGCGTGTCCTCTTTATAACCGAGGGCACGGAGGCCCGCTTTTATCCGTGGTACGTACCCATGATGATCGGCTCCCCAAATGTCGATAAGTTTTTTAAAGCCGCGAGAGAGTTTGTTTAAATGATATGCCAAGTCGGCCGCAAAGTACGTCGGCTCGCCTGTTCTCCTTACCACCACCCGGTCTTTGTCATCTCCGTAAAGAGTTGAACGAAACCAGCGACTTCCGTCCTCCTCGTAAATAAAATTTTTCTCCGTAAGTTCTTGCAACAAAACCTCCACCGCCCCTTGTCGGTAGAGTTCCCTTTCGCTGAAATAGCAATCAAACTCAACACCAAAGGCTTTAAGATCGGCTCTGATTCCTTCCAATATCTTCTGCCCGGAGTAATCGGCAAAAAAGTTAATGGCTTCTTCCTCTGGCTGGGAGAGGAACTTTCCTCCTTCCCTCTCCCAAATTTCTTTCGCCAATTCTCTCACATATTCGCCTTGGTAGCAATTCTCCGGGAAAACCAACTTTTCCCCCCCCAATTCTCGATAACGGTAAAAGACGGAGCGACCGAGGGTTTGCATCTGGTTCCCCGCATCGTTAATATAGTATTCCCGCCATACATCATAGCCAGCCGAGGCGAGGATGTTGGCAATCACATCACCGATAACTGCTCCCCGGGCATGTCCGATATGAAGTGGTCCCGTGGGGTTGGCGCTTACAAATTCTACCTGTACCTTTTCTCCCTGTCCTAGATTGATCCGTCCCCAATCGTCACCCGCCTCCGGGATTCCCGCCAGCTCCATCAACCATCGCTCTTCTCGGATGAAAAAATTGATAAAACCTGGTCCAGCGATCTCTACTTTTTCTATCATATTATTCGTGTCGTCTAAATGCTCAACCAAGATCTCAGCAATCTTACGGGGCGACATTTTAAAATAGGGGGCAGAAACGAGTGCTACATTGGAGGCATAATCGCCGTGAGATTCTTCTTTAGAAGGAGTCAGCTCCCAGGGGGGAAGCTCTACTTTCGGTAAGGAAGCCTCTGCTTGAGCTGTCTTAACCGCTCCATCGAGTATAAAAAAAAGTTCCGAACGCATATAAGACCCCGCCTTTCTTTTCTCACAAAAAGACTTTTTAATTATCTACGATTGGCTAAGTCGTCAAGAAGAATCCCAAAATTTCCCGACCGGAGAAAAGATAAATGATGGCTCCCAAAGAAAGAAAGGGACCAAACGGTATGGCTTCTTTTAAGGTGCGCCCCTTTGCCAGAATAAAGATCAAACCACAACAGGCACCGATAAAGGCAGCAAAGAAAAGTACCACCGGCAAAGACTGCCATCCAAAGAAAGCTGTAATCATACCTATGAGATTTACGTCCCCTCCTCCCATTCCCTCAATACCGGTGATGGCTTCGTAATAAACGGCGACCAGATAGAGGATAGAAATGCCCGCCGCCAGCCCAATGAGAGCATCTGTGAGTTTCACCCCCATAAAAAGTACACCCCCTACCAGGAAGAAGGGGATCCCCGGCAGGGTAATAATATGCGGAATTATGTGATGTTCAAAATCGATGACGGACACCACAAGGAGGGTAGAGAAAAAAACAAAGGCGATAAGCCCTTCCGTTCCAGGTCCGAATCGAATCCAAGTCCCCACCGCCCCTAAGGCCGCAAAGATTTCCACTAAAAGATAGCGAACAGAAATGGAAGTACCACAGTGTCGACATTTTCCGCGGAGGAAGAGGTAGCTAAAAATAGGTATATTTTCATACCAACTTAGCGGGGTAGCACAGGTGACACAATGAGACGGGGGGCGAATGATAGATTCCCCGCGAGGAATGCGACTGATGCAAACGTTGAGAAAGCTCCCAACAATTGCTCCAATGATGAACGCGATGACATACATCAGTCAAGCCTGTTTGCCCCTGTCTTTTTCACCATGTTGCATGCATAGAGGAGAGAATCGAAGGTACCTGCATCCGTCCACCACCCATCCAACACGCTCCATTCCAGTGTGCCTTCCTGAATGTAGAAATTGTTCACATCCGTGATTTCCAACTCTCCTCGGTCGGAAGGCTTTAGATTGCGGATAAAGTCAAAAACCCGATGGTCGTACATATAGATACCGATTACGGCATAATTGGAAGCAGGTACGGACGGCTTTTCATCAATTCTTATGATCCGACCATTCTCGAACACAGGCACACCAAACCTTTGTGGATCAGGCACTTCTTTGAGCAGGATGCGGGCCCCTCGTGGTTGTTCCTCAAAGGCCTTGACGGCGGCGCGGATGTTTTTTTCTATGATGTTGTCCCCCAAAACAACGCATATTTTCTCACCATCAGCAAAAAACTCGGCCAGGCTCAAAGCGGCAGCAATTCCTCCTTCACCTTCCTGATAAGTATAATTCAAATGCTTGAGGCCGAATTCTTTCCCGTTGCCCAGAAGTCGAAGGAAATCACCAGCGTTGTTTCCACCCGTCACGATTAGGATTTCGTCAATGCCGGCGTTGACGAGAGTTCTAATAGGATAATAGATCATGGGTTTGTTGTAGACAGGTAAAAGATGCTTATTCGTCACCTTGGTCAAGGGATACATCCTCGTACCAAGTCCACCTGCGAGGACAATGCCTTTCATGTGCTACCTCCTGGAGCATGGTGATAGTTCCGTACAATAATGATTAATCATGGTCAATGGGAAAATGCTCATTTCCGATCAAAAAGAATCGTGCTATAGGGTGTTATCAGGCGAACAGTGATGGACGATGAATTCTATATGAAGAGGGCCCTAAAGTTGGCCCGTCGCGGGGCGGGTCGGGTAAGTCCTAACCCGATGGTAGGTTGCGTCATCGTAAAAGAAGGCCGTATCATCGGAGAAGGCTGGCATGCTTGCTGTGGAGAAGCCCACGCGGAAATAAATGCCCTTTCAAACGCAAAGGAATCCGTTCGAGATGCCACCTTCTACATCACCCTGGAGCCATGTACCCATTTCGGACGCACCCCTCCTTGCGTGGAACGCCTCATCGCTGAGCGACCATCCCGCGTTGTCATAGGAGTTGAGGACCCCAATCCCATAGTTAAAGGGCAAGGAATTGCCAAGCTAAAAGAAAATGGCATAGAGGTTACCGTAGGGGTTTTGGCAGAAGACTGTCGAGAACTCAACGCCCCGTTTTTCAAATTCATGACTGAGAGAATACCCTTTGTCACCGTTAAATATGCCCAAAGCCTGGATGGGAAAATAGCGACCCCGACCGGTCACTCACGGTGGATCAGTTCCCCCGCCGCTCTTAAATTTGCCCATACCTTAAGAAAAGAACATGACGCGATCCTCGTCGGCAAAGGGACCGTTCTCCAAGATGATCCCGAGCTCTCGACCCGTCTCGTGAAGGGCAAGAACCCCTGTCGGATAGTGTTGGATGCTCATCTTACCCTTCCTTTCTCCCGTCGTCTCTTTGCGACGGCATGTGAAATTCCGACGTTAGTCGCAACATCGCATAACGCGCCTTCAGAGAGGAAAGAAAAATTAAAGGCCCTAGGCTTGGAGATACTTGAAGTAAGGGAAGTGCAGCCTGGATACCTGGACTTGAAAGATCTACTCACCCTCCTTGGTCAAAGGCACATGTCTTCTTTGCTGGTTGAAGGCGGGGAGGAAGTTATTACTTCCTTTCTAAAGGGAGATCTGGTCGATCGCCTGGTTATTATCATCTCACCCTGTATTATCGGGGTAGGAAAATCGGCGGTGGGAAATTTGGGCGTTAAGTACGTAGAAGAGGCGAAGAAGTTTACCATCCGTCGACTACTAAAAAGGGGAACAGATCGGATATTTATCCTCGAACCCAAAAGGGATGAGAAATGAAAGGGGTAGATGAAATAATTAAATCCTTTGCCCTTCCGGAGGAGAGGGAAGATAAGGTTATGCCCACCTCCGAGGCTATTCAACGCTTCATCCGACCGGGTCAAAAGATCCATGTCGCGGTAACCCACAACTGCTCCTACGCGGCCCTACACGAAATCATGCGCCGCTTTCATCGCCGTAACCCCCAGTTTACCCTCATAATGAGGGGCATCAGAGACACGGCCATCTGCCTTCTTCGGCTTGGCCTGATAAAAAAAGTCATTACTGCCTTTTCGGGCAATGTTTATCCCTGGTATGCTCCTAATCCCATAATCAGAGAAGCTTATGAAAGAAGAGAAATAGAACTGGAAGAGTGGACTATCCTGACCCTCCCCCTGAGGCTCATGGCCGCTGCCTTGGGACTTCCTTATCTCCCAACACGATCCCTCTTAAATAGCGATCTACCGACGGTTACCTCAGCAGATTTTCTTATTCAAAATGATCCCTTCGCTGGAGAGCCGATAGGCCTCGTAAGAGCCCTGGTGCCCGATATCTCTATCGTCCATGGTCTGGCCGCCGATCGGGCGGGAAACACAATTCTTACGGCACCCTACAGTGAAAGTGTCTGGGGTGCCAAAGCCAGCAGAGAAGGGGTCATTGTTACGGTAGAGAAAATAGTGACTACTGAATTCATCCGCAAATACTCTCACCTCGTCAAGATTCCTGCCTATATGGTGCGTTCCGTTTCGTTAGAACCTTTTGGCGCGCATCCAGGCGGTATGTGGGTCCAAAACGTCGAGGGTGTGAAGGGATATGGAGAAGACTATGCTTTTATGAAAGAGTTCAACCCCCTGTGCCAGAACCCTCCAGATCTGGATCGCTGGATTGACGAATGGATTCTCGGTGTGCCCTCTTTTGCGGCGTATTTGGAGAAGCTGGGTAAAAACCGTCTCGCAGAGCTCCGTGAGGCTACTCAACCTGATTTCTGGCACAGGAACATAAAAGAGATTGCGGCCGCTACGTGCGAGAGAGAGCCCAGCCCATCAGAGATAATGGTAATTACGGCCGCACGAAAGCTCCTTCAACTCATCCCCCTTAAAGGGTATCGAACTATCCTAGCAGGTGCCGGTACGGCCAATCTAGCCGCCTGGATGGCAAAATATCTCCTGGAGGAGAAAGGCTATACGGCCGAGCTCATGGTAGAGTTAGGTTACTTTGGCAACTTTCCCCGACCGGGGGAACCTTTCCTTCTTAATTACGGAAACTTCCACACGTGTAAAATGATGACCGACACCCTAGACACGCTCGGTATTTTTACTGGTGGCCGCCACAACAAATGCATAGGTGTGCTAGGTGGTGGTCAGGTTGATAAAACAGGAAACATAAATTCCAGTTGGATCGACAAAACAAAATATCTTACTGGCTCAGGCGGAGCGAACGACGTTTCTTCAGGAGCAGCGGAAACTATGGTTATCGTAAGCCAATCACGAGATCGGCTGCTTACACGTGTACCTTTTATCACGGCTCCAGGGCAGAAGGTTATGACTTTGATTTCTCAATACGGAGTATACGAAAAGCTACCCGGCGAAAACGAATTTACGCTCACCGGCTTCATCAGGTGGCCTCCCGATATAAGGGAAGAGGCAGCGATAAGGAGAATTAGAGAAACCTGCGGATGGGATTTAAAAGTCGCCCCCCATCTAGAGGTCATCGAGTCTCCCGAACCGGAAGAGTTATCCTTCCTGAGGATGTTCGATCCCCACCGGTATTACCTGAAATAACATGTACGTCTTATCCCCGATCCGCATTTTCCTCACCGGCCTTCCCGGCTGCGGGAAGACAACGATCATAAAGAATGTGATAGAAAAAATAGGCCCGCACCTGCCCATCTCCGGGTTCTTTACCTCTGAAATCAGGACGGAGCACACAAGGGTGGGGTTTTCCATCACGACCACCGATGGCAAAGAAGGTATCCTGGCTCACATTAATTTTAAAAGCAAATACAAAGTGGGTCGCTATGGAGTCGATCTAGCGGGCTTTGAGAGAATCGTTCTTCCATGCTTGCTGGGCAAATCCTCTTCTCTATATGTCATCGACGAAATAGGAAAGATGGAGTGTCTTTCTCTTCCTTTCTGCACGGCCGTAAGAGAACTACTTTCACGTGAGATACCCATAATTGGTACCATAGCCCTAAGGGGGGGAGGCATCATTGCCGAAGTCAAGGCCCGAAAAGATATACAGATCTGGGAAGTAACTCCGGCCAATCGAGACACGTTGCCTATGAAAATTTTAGAAAAAATTGAGCCCTTTATCAAAAAACAATGACCGCAAAAAAAAGCTTGACTTAAGGCCACATATGAATTAAAAGGAGCGCGAAAGTCGAAGAAGATGAAAGCTACGGGTATGACTCACAATCTAAACAGCTATTGGTTTGGGTACTTTTATTTTGCCGCGGAGGTCTGCCCGTTGCTTTGCAGGACCTAAAGGGCGTATAATAAAGGGACTCAAAGCCATGGGTGGACAAGAAGCCGCCCATGGCTTTCTCATTTTTTAGGCCATGGCGGCATCAAGCTCCATGGCCTAAAATTTTGGAGGTAAAAAGATGGTTATCGTAATGAAAAAATCGGCCACAGAAGAGGATATCCAACGAGTAATAGAGTGGATCGAATCGGTTGGATACCGTGCCCATCCTTCGCGGGGAGTGGAAAGAACCATTATCGGCGCCATTGGAGACGAAAGAGGCAAAGCCCAGCTTCAGGGGGCTCAATATCTCCCCGGGGTGGAAAAGGTTATCCCCATTCTCAAACCGTATAAACTTGCCAGCCGGGAGTCACACGAGGGAGATACGGTAATCGAAGTGAACGGAGTAAAGATTGGACCCGGGCATTTTGTCGTCATGGCCGGTCCCTGCTCCATTGAAAGTGAGGAACAACTCATGGAATGCGGATTCGTTATCAAAAAATCAGGTGCCCATGTGCTGCGCGGGGGGGCCTTCAAACCGAGAACATCCCCTTACAGTTTTCAGGGCATGGAAGAAGAGGGTCTCAAAATCCTCAAAAAAGTCGGTGAAAAGATGGGACTTCCCGTCATCACGGAAGTGATGAATCCTCAGGATGTTGACCTTGTGGCCGCTTATGCCGACATCCTACAAATCGGAGCCCGCAATGTACAAAATTTCCCCTTACTTAAGAAGGTGGGGCAAAAAGAAAAGCCCGTCCTTCTCAAGAGGGGCATGATGACTACCATAGAGGAACTTCTCATGTCGGCTGAATACATCTTGTCATCCGGTAACAGCCAGGTCATTCTATGTGAAAGGGGAATAAGAACTTTCGAGACGGCAACGAGAAATACTCTCGACATTAGCGCCGTCGTCGTTCTGAAAGAATTAACCCATCTACCCATCATCGTAGACCCCAGCCACGCGGCTGGATATTGGCAATACGTCCGACCTCTTACCCTAGCTTCTCGCGCCGTCGGAGCCCACGGAGTAATGATCGAAGTACACCCAGAGCCGGAAAAGGCCTTCTCCGATGGACCTCAATCGCTGAAACCTGAGAAATTCTACCAGCTGATGGAAGAGGTTACAAAACTAAATAATTTTATGGAGATGCACATCGAGGGAAAAAGATGAAGCAAATCAGTGTAGATTTGAGAAAAAGGGTAAATAAATCTTATGATATATACATAGGCCACCATATCTTAGACCGCATGCCACCTCTTCTGGCTCGACATAAGTGGGGGGACCGCTACGTCGTCATCACCGATGAAACGGTTTACGAATTACACGGAAAGGAATTCGTTTCTCATTTGTCAAAAGCGGGTATACCGGTAGAAATTTTATCTTTCCCAGCGGGAGAAAAATCAAAGAACATAAACATCTTAATCGGATTGGCGGAAAAACTCATTGGACTCGGGTGCGATCGAGGTTCCTGTCTTATCGCTCTCGGTGGTGGGGTAGTAGGTGATATGGCAGGTTTTCTTGCCTCCATCTTCATGCGAGGCATTGCTTACCTGCAAGTACCCACCACCCTCCTGGCGCAGGTGGACAGTAGCATTGGAGGTAAGACCGGGGTCGACATAAAAGAAGGGAAAAACCTCATCGGTACCTTCCACCAACCGAGGGCTGTCTTTATAGATACGTTTTTCCTTTCTACTCTGCCCGATGAGGAATTCAAAAACGGTCTCGCGGAGATCGTAAAGTACGGGCTGATAGAAAGTCGTGGACTATTCCAATTCTTGGAAGAAAAAAGAGAGGAGATCTTAAGTCGGAAGGCAGAGGTGCTGGACTACGCGATCGGCGAGTCTTGTCGTATAAAGAAAAATATTGTCGAACTAGACGAGTGTGAAGCCGGTATAAGAAAGGTTCTCAATTTCGGTCACACAATTGGCCATGCCATTGAGCGAGCCTCCAACTACCGATACCCCCATGGTCACGCCGTTTCCATAGGTATATTAGCTGAGTCTCGTTTATCGGAAGCGATGGGATACCTTGATACTCAAGTCTGTCATCGAATTGAGCAACTCCTGGCAGACTTTGATTTACCTCGTCGGTTACCTCCCGGTCTGACTTACGAATCTATTTTAACGGGTATCCAAACGGACAAGAAAAAAGCAAAGGGGCAGATAAACTTCGTTCTCCTTAAAGATATAGGACTGCCATTCTTACGCGCGCAGGTAGAAGATGAATTAATCAAGAATATCCTGGAAACATTGATAACATGAAAGACAAGGGGCTTGAACAACTAAGAGCGAAACTGTTCTCCCTCGATGAGAAGATTGTTTCCTTGCTTAATGAGAGAGCGGAAGTAGCTCGTTTAATTGGCGAAAGCAAAAGAAAAATGGGCAAAGAAATTTACGACCCTGCGCAGGAGGCAAAGGTTTACGAACGTCTTATATCCCTTAATCGGGG
Organism: Syntrophales bacterium; assembly: GCA_026416455.1. GTDB lineage: Bacteria > Desulfobacterota > Syntrophia > Syntrophales > UBA8958 > JAOAFE01. The sequence continues at coordinate 105,998 of JAOAFE010000002.1, read as the reverse complement.
ACCCCTAAGCCATGAGAGCCTGAAGGGAATATATAAAGAAATCATCTCTGCCGCCCGTTCGCTCCAATCGCCCATAACGGTTACTTTCCTAGGGCCGGAGGCCTCCTTTTCCCATCTGGCCGCCCTTAACCACTTCGGTAAGAGTACCTCCTATCTTCCCGTGACCTCAATTGGCGAGGTATTCAATACCGTGGAAAAGGGAAAGGCGGCCTGGGGAGTTGTACCGATAGAAAATTCTATGGAAGGACCAGTGAAGCCCACGTTGGATCGGCTCATCACTACCTCCCTTTCCATTCGGGCGGAAATTTTCTTACGCATTTCACATAATTTATATTCAAAAGAAGGGGAGTTAAAAAAAATTAAGCACATCTTTTCTCATCCCCAGGCTTTGGCTCAATGTCAGGAATGGCTCAAAAAAAACCTCCCCCATGCGGTATGGCATGAAATAATTAGCACTTCGGAAGCGGCAGTGATGGCAGCAAGACAGAAAGATGCTGGGGCCATTTGCACATCCATGGCTGCCGAAAGAAATGGCTTACAGGTGGCAGCAGAGGGAATAGAAGACCATCCCATGAACACGACGCGCTTTCTTGTTGTCGGTTACGGCACCAATCCCCCCTCGGGACGAGACAAAACGAGTATCATCTTTGGTACCCCCCACATCCCCGGCTCCCTTCACCGAGCGCTAGCTCCTTTTGCCCACCGGGAAATTAATTTAACACGCATCGCTTCTTATCCGATCCGGGACCGCCTGTGGGAGTATGTTTTCTTTGTAGACTTCCTTGGCCACTCGGAAGAAGAACCCGCCCGTACATGTCTTTCAGAAATCAGATCTATGACCTCTTTTGTCAAGCACCTAGGGTCTTATCCTTCAGGAGAAGAGTCATGAAAATATGTCTGTCCTTAGGATTTAAGACGGTTGATGAGGTAAGGCAGAGCTGGGAATATTTTGCCAACCGAGTTGACCTCGTAGAAATTCGCCTCGATATCCTGTCAGAACTGAACCTAAACTCCCTCTTTAGGGAGAAACCGGGACCTGTCATTGCAACCAACCGCCGGAGAGAAGAAGGAGGATTCTACCAGGGAAAGGAAGAAGACCGAATTAATATCCTCTTGGAAGCGGCTGAGAGAGGGGCAGATTACCTTGACCTTGAGGTAGAAACACCCGAGACCTACCTGAAAAAGGTATTGCCCAGTAGAATAAAAGATAAGACCCGTATAATCCTTTCCTGGCATGATGTGAACGGCACACCTTCCCTCTACAGCCTAAAAAAACGTTTTCATCGGATGGCAAACTATCATCCTGATTTAATTAAAATTGTCACTACTGCATGTAGCTACGAAGACAATCTTCCCGTCCTCAATCTCATACCTTATGCCCGGCGGCAAGGGAAGGAGATCATTTCCTTTGCCATGGGGCGGTTGGGGAAACCATCTCGACTCTTGGCTGGTTTCATCGGTTCAAATTTGACTTACGTCTCCCCAGCAGCGGACTGTGAGACCGCACCTGGACAGTTGACAATAGATGAATTTGAGGACATCAGGAGAATACTGAGATGAAGAAAACACAGGAAAAGCTATTCTGTCTCATCGGAAATCCTGTCTCTCACAGCCTATCGCCTGTCATGCATCGGGCCGCCTTCGAAGCCATACATTTTCATGCTTGCTATCACGCCTTCCTTGTCTCTGACCTGGCAGGAGCAATTAAAGGGATCCGAAGTCTTGGTATCTCGGGAGTATCGGTAACGATTCCTTTTAAAGAAGCGGTTATTCCTTATTTAGACAACATCGACGAAAATGTAAGGCGCATCGGAGCCGCAAATACCATCCTTAATCAAGAAGGACAGCTAGTGGGATTCAATACGGATAGTCAGGGATTTATGCGTGCCTTGAGGAGGGTTGAAAACCCAAAAGGAAAAAAGGTAATCGTTTTAGGGGCCGGAGGGGCTGCGCGGGCGATAGTTTACGCTTTAGTTACCCAGGGCGCGCAGGTTACCATCCTAAACCGGACAAGAGAGAAGGGAGAGAAATTAGCCCAAGAATTTTCTTGTTCTTTTGCCTCGTGGGAACAAAAAGATACAATAGAGGGAGACATGATAGTGAATACTACTCCCGTCGGTATGTATCCCCACACGGACGAGACGCCTGTCGACGCTTCACATCTCTCCCGGTTTAACTTGGTTGTCGATATTATCTATCATCCCGTAGAGACGAAACTGATCCGGCTGGCTCACCATGCTGGTCTTAAAACCCTAAGTGGAGTCGACATGTTCATTTATCAGGGAGCGGAACAGTTTCGCCTCTGGACAGGACTGGAACCCCCCATAGAGGTCATGCATCAAGCGGTAATGGAGGCTTTGAAAGATGAGGCGTGAAATCTCCCCTCTTTCAAACTTACAGGCGGAGGTCACGGTACCGGGGTCCAAAAGCTTTACTCAACGTGCCTTGGTCATCGCCTCCTTGGCTGAAGGAGAAAGTGTTCTCTATCAACCCCTTTTCTCGGAAGACACCTACCTTCTCATGGAGGCTCTGAGCTCCTTAGGGGTTATACTCCAAAAAGACGGTGACCATCTCAGGGTCCGGGGACTGGGAAGAGGGCCTCTCGCCCCGGAAAAACCCATTTATTTAGGTAACAACGGCACTGGGCTTCGCCTTCTGACCACTTTTTGCGCCCTCGGGACGGGAAAGTTTTTCTTAACTGGTGATTCGAGGCTGTGTGAGCGACCCATTGGCCCGCTCATCCAAGCTATGCAGACCATAGGAGTTAGGGTAACCTGCCACGGTCAGCTAGGTACACCCCCTGTCGAAATTTTTGCTTCCGGTATAAAAGGGGGGAAAGTAGTCCTACATGAAATCGAAAGTAGTCAGTATGTATCGGCGCTCTTGATCGCCGCCCCTTGCATGCCTGAAGGCCTCGAACTTGAGCTCCAAGGAAGGATACCCTCTTACCCCTATATTGAAATGACTTGCGAGATTATGAAAGCCTTTGGGGTACAAGTAGAGTCCGAAGCGCCAAGTCGCTATCGGATCAGACCGGGCCATAATTACCGCGCAACCCATTATTGGGTCGAAGGAGATGCCTCCTCCGCTTCCTACTTTTTCTTGGCGGCGGCCCTCACAAAAGGACGAGTACGGGTAAGAAACATCAATATCCATAGTCGGCAGGGTGATCTCCGCCTCCTCGATATAATGGAGCAAATGGGTGTGAGTGTCGTAAGGGATGACCAGGGCATTGAAGTGATAGGACGGCCTCTAGCAAAAGGCGACTTCACATTTCCGTTGGGAGATATTCCGGACATGGTCCCCACGTTGGCCATGCTCGCTGCCGCTCGTGAGGGAACCACCACTATCGTAGACGTAGCTCACTTAAGGTACAAAGAAAGTGATCGTCTTCATGCTTTGGCCACGGAATTAAATAAAATTGGGGTCAAGGTGAAAGAAATAGATGATGGACTCATCATCTCCGGAGGAAATATCCATGGGGGAGAAATAGAAACATACCAAGACCATCGTCTGGCCATGAGCTTTGCTTGTCTCGGTCTCTTAATTCCGGGCATTGTAATAAAAGACAGCGAATGTGTAGCCAAATCTTTTCCCGATTTCTGGGAAAAATTCGGATCCTTGAGGACAGGACAAATATGAATATAATCCTCATCGGCTTTCGCGGTACTGGGAAAACAACAGTAGGGCGGCTCCTCGCCCAAAGCCTGAGACTTCCTTTCTTTGACACCGACACCTTCATTCAAGAAGAAACGGGGAAAACCATTCGGGATATTGTCGCGACCGAGGGATGGTTTACTTTCCGCCAATTGGAAAAAAACGTCATCGGGCTTCTTTCCCTGCACGATAATTGCGTCATCGCCCTAGGAGGGGGGGCAATTCTAGATCCGGAAAACGTAAGAAGGCTACAAGACAAAGGCTTCTTCGTCTGGCTTACGGCAGGATTAAATACCATTCTCGAAAGATTAACTCTCGACGACAAGACGAAAGATGTACGCCCTTCTCTGACGGATCGAGATCTGGTTGAGGAAACCGGTGATCTGCTAATATTAAGGGAACCTTATTATCAGCAGATAGCGAATGTGGTCATAAGTACGGAGGGGAAAGGGCCCGAAGAGGTGGTTAATGACATTATCTTTCATATCAAACATCCAACGGGGGGCAACCAGTGAGGATGGGGCGTAATTTTTTTAAGAAAAAAATTGGCCTGGCCCTGGGAGGAGGTGGGGCGCGGGGGGTGAGTCACATTGGGGTACTAAAGGTCTTAGAAGAGGAAAACATCCCCATCCACGTTATCGTCGGTACCAGCATTGGCGCCCTCGTAGGTGGTGCCTATGCCAGCGGTACTTCTCCAGAAAGGATAGGGGAAAAAGTTGAAAATTTGATCAGCAGCCGTGAATTTCAGTCTTCCGCCTTAAAATCCGTGGAGTCCGCTTTGGCCGGCGAAGACGAAAATTTCTTCCGGAAGATACGATCGTTCTTGAAAAGCCAAATTTTCCTCATCCAGATGTTACTTCGTCCCTCTATACTCTCGGCCGATCAACTGAAGACCATCATCGAATATTTTATTCCAGACATTAATATCGAAGACTGTCCGATTCCTTTTCGGGCCGTAGCCACCAATCTCACCTCTGGAGAACCGGTTATCTTCTCATCGGGACCCTTGAGAACAGCCGTCCTGGCCAGTAGCGCTGTACCGGGAGCGATCGAACCCATTCCTTACGAGGGCCAGCTGCTGTCGGACGGAGGCATCGTGAGCCCCGTTCCTGTGGAGACAGCAAGGAAAGAAGGAGCAGATTTGGTGATTGCCGTACCTGTGGATCGCTCTTTACCTATTCACGAAGAGTTCAAAACGGCCAAGGATATCTTTTATCAAGCCGCAGAAATTACGTGCCGTATCGTGGAAAAACATGAGCTCGAACAGGCGGACGTCATCATCCGTCCCAACGTGAAAGATTTACATTGGATTAACTTCTCCCGTGCCCTGGACCTCATAGGGGAGGGAGAAAAGGCGGCTCGAGAGAGCATACCGCAAATAAAGAAGAAAATGTCCCTTTGGGCTTCTCTTATTTACAATCTAAAGCAATTAGGAGGTCAAGCTCATGGCCGGTAATACCATAGGAAAACTCTTTCGTGTGACCACCTGGGGAGAGTCGCACGGAAGAGCCATTGGGGCTGTAATAGACGGATGTCCGCCTTCAATAACTCTGACGGAGGAAGAAATAGAAGAAGAGCTTAGGCGTCGCCGACCTGGAGAGGCCCTCTCCTCTCCAAGAAAAGAGGAAGACCGAGTGGAAATTCTCTCCGGCGTCTTCGAAGGGAAAACGTTGGGAACCCCCATTTCCCTCCTTATCTGGAATCGAGACGCAAAAAGTAGTGATTATAGTCAATTGAGAGACATCTACCGTCCGGGACACGGCGACTTCACATACGAGAAAAAGTTCGGCATTCGTGATTATCGAGGAGGAGGCAGGGCGTCCGGTCGAGAAACGGCCGCGCGGGTCGCTGCCGGTGTGGTGGCCTCCAAAGTGACGGCCCGAGCAGGGATCAAAGTCGTCGCCTTCACGAGGGAATTGGGAGGGATCGAGGTAAGTGCAATAGACCTCACCAGGGTCGAAGAAGATCCCTTTTTCTGCCCTGATGTGGCAGCATCGGAGAGCATGGCCTCCTGTCTCGAGAAGGCAAGAAAAGAGGGGGATTCCATTGGGGGTATTGTTGAGATTAGAGTAATTGGTTGCCCAGCCGGACTGGGAGAGCCGGTGTTCGATAAGCTCGATGCGGAAATAGCCTATGCTCTCATGAGTATAGGCACCGTCAAGGGAGTGGAAATAGGAGCAGGTTTCCAGGCCGCAAGGCTCAAAGGGTCGGAAAATAATGACCCCATTACACCTCACGGTTTTCTTAGTAACCATGCCGGTGGCATTCTGGCCGGTATTTCGACGGGACAGGAAATCGTCGTTCGGGTAGCTGTCAAGCCCATCCCATCTATTTCTCAACCCCAGCAGACGATAGACACCCACGGTCGCCAGAGGATTGTTACCATAGAAGGACGACATGACGTGTGTGCCATCCCCCGCATTGTCCCCGTATGTAAAGCAATGGTAAATATAGTCATAGCCGATCATCTCCTTCGCCATGAGGCGCTGAAATGATGCCTAGACCGATAATAGGTATCATTGGTGGAAAAGGAGCCATGGGGAGCTGGTTTAACCACTTTTTTACCCAAGAAGGATATGAGGTTCTTATCTACGATCTAGATACAACCCTAAAATTGGAAGAATTGGCAGAAAAATCATCTGTCGTCATCGTGAGCGTACCCATTGGCATCACATGCGAGGTCATCAAACAGGTGGGGCCTTACGTGGGCACCGAAAGCCTCCTTATGGACTTGACTTCCTTGAAGACCCAACCGGTTCAGACCATGCTGGCGTTCAGTAAGGCAGAGGTTATCGGTGTTCATCCTCTTTTTGGGCCGGACGTGCCTAATATTAAGGGGCAAAATGTAGTTCTGTGCCCTGCCCGAGGTGAGAAATGGCTCCCATGGCTTCGCCGCGTTTTCATCCACGCCGGCGCCAGCGTGATTGAGACCACGCCCGAAAGGCACGACATGATCATGGCGATCGTGCAGGGGATGAATCATCTCAATACGATACTTCTGGGTCTCACCATCAAAGAGGCCGGTTTAAACATAAAAGAACTATGGCCCTATTCTACCCCTGTTTTCCGCACCAAACTGGAGCTCCTCCAGCGATTAATCTCTCAAGACCCTGTGCTTTTAGGAGATATTATCGGTCTAAATCCCCATTTGCCATCTATCCTTGCGACCTATAAACAACATCTAGAGGACTTTATGAAAATGGTAGAACAAAAAAACACCAGCGACATTTCAAGCGCCCTCAGGAGATTAAGCAAAGATAAAAAAGCTTGTTGACAAAGGTAAACCCTTGCGCTATTAATAGATTAACATCGAAAGGTGAAACCTGCATGGATTATCGGGTGAAGATCAATAATGTGAGCTGGTGGTGGACCTGGAACATAAAGGGGAGGTCTATCCACCGCATCGGATAAAAAAATAGAAATTAAGGCCGTGGGGACCTCCCGGTGGTCCTCACGGCCTTTATGCTTTCAAGGCCGTGAGAGAAACTCACGGCCTTTTTTATTAGCTGGAAAATACAAAACGAGGAGGTTTCATGTATCACCCCGATCGCAAAACCTTTAAAGAATTAGCAAAACAGGGTACCTTAGTACCCGTTTTCCGGGAAATTATCGCCGACACCGAAACTCCCGTATCCCTCCTTCTTAAAATAGCGCGGGAACGACAGGTGTTTCTCTTGGAAAGTGTAGAAGGGGGAGAAAAATGGGGGCGCTACACGTTCCTCGGTTCAAAACCAAAAAAAATCATTCGTATTCAAAAGGAAAACGGTATTGTTGAGAATGCCCAAGGGGTGTCTGTCATCCCCCACGATGGGAAACCTCTCGACTTCCTCCGTCGCGAGATCTTATCGTCTAAACCCGTCAAAACTCCTGGGCTGCCTCGATTTTTCGGCGGGGCAGTAGGCTTTTTTAGCTACGACATGGTGCGTTACTTCGAACATCTGCCGGATAATACCTTAAACGATCTCCCCACGGATGAAGCCGTATTCCTTTTGACTGATACCCTCTTCATTTTCGATAATATACGCCATACGGTAAAAGTTTTAGCCTGCGCCCATATAGACGAAAAAACAGACTTGGATACCCTTTACGATGAGACGGTAGATCGAATAGAACAAGAAATCTCTCTGCTCAACCCTTGTGAATTTCCTACCTTCGAGGCTAGCCCAGAGGAAAAGGAAATTAGATACTCTTCCAACCTATCACCCGAAGCATTCAAAGATATTGTGCGCCGCGCCAAGGAGTACATTTTCGCTGGTGACATCATTCAAGTTGTCCTCTCCCAACGATTCGAAATTCACGAAAACGTCTCACCCGTGGACCTATATCGGGCATTACGTTTCATCAACCCCTCCCCCTATCTTTTTTTCCTGAAAATAGACGATCTCCACTTAATCGGCTCTTCTCCCGAAGTCCTTGTTCGCATGGAAGAGGGTCTGGCCGAAGTGAAGCCAATCGCAGGAACTAAGAAAAGGGGGCGAACCGAACAAGAGGACAGGAAACTCGCTGATGAACTCCTTCAAGATCCGAAAGAGCGAGCCGAACATGTAATGCTCGTCGATTTGGGAAGAAACGATTTAGGAAGAATCGCCCGTAAGGGCAGCGTTCAGGTCAATCAGTTCATGACGGTGGAAAGGTATTCTCATGTGATGCACCTTGTCTCTCTCGTCCAAGCCCAGGTCGCGCCAGACAAAGACTGTTTTGACGTCTTAGCCTCTTGCTTCCCTGCTGGTACACTGACGGGTGCACCTAAAATTAGGGCCATGGAAATCATAGACGAACTAGAGCCGACGAGAAGAAATATTTATGGAGGTGCAGTCGGTTATTTCAGCTACACAGGCAACATGGACTTTTGTATCACAATCCGTACCCTCGTCAAACAAAGGGGACGCCTTTTTCTACAAGCCGGTGCAGGCATTGTAGCAGACTCGGATCCACAGTCCGAGTATGAAGAAACTTTAAATAAGGCACAAGGCATGATGCAGGCCGTCCGCCTTGTTAAGGCAGGATTCAAAATTTAAAAGGGGGAAATATGATCGTAGTAATAGATAATTACGATTCTTTCACGTATAACCTTGTCCAATATCTATGGCAGCTCGGTGCTGAACTGAGGGTTTTCCGCAACGATTCTATAACGGCAAAGGAAATAGAGGCTCTAAAGCCTCTGGGAATTGTTATTTCTCCCGGTCCCCGCTCACCGGAACATGCGGGAATAAGCGTCGAGACCATAAAAACACTTCATTCTCGTGTACCTATCTTAGGTGTCTGCCTAGGACACCAAGCGATCGGTTATGCGTTTGGTGGGCGCATAATCCGGGCCGAACGAATCATGCATGGGAAAACTTCATCTATTATAAACGATGGGCGCACCATTTACCGTGGTGTGGGAAACCCCTTCACCGCTGGCCGTTACCATTCCTTGCTCGTAGATCGTAAATCACTACCCGATTGTTTAGAAATTAGCGCTGAGACAGCGGAGGGTGAAATCATGGGACTGCGCCACCGCACTTCACCTGTGGAAGGAGTGCAATTTCACCCCGAGTCAGTTCTTACACCGTCAGGTAAACGGATTCTTAAAAACTTCTTAGAATACTACTGCACGAAAGGAGGTTAGAAAATGATTAAGGAGGGTATTGCCAAGCTAGTAAGCGGGCTCGATCTTCGTGAAGAAGAAATGATGCACATAATGGAAATAATAATGGAGGGAGAGGCTACACCTGCCCAGATCGGGGCCTTTATCACCGCACTTAGAATGAAGGGGGAAACGGTAGGAGAAATCACAGGTGCGGCGCGCGTCATGCGGAGAAAAGCAACCCGTATAGATGCAAGGGCTTCCGTAATAGTTGACACCTGTGGCACAGGCGGAGATGGAAAGGGAACTTTCAACATCTCTACGACCTGTGCGTTCGTGGTAGCAGCGGCCGGGATCACCGTAGCCAAACATGGCAACCGAGCAGTCTCCAGTGGATGTGGCAGTGCGGACCTTCTCGAAGCCCTTGGAGTAAACATTAACGCGGGTCCAGAGGTCGTGGAGGAGGCCATCGTCGAAGAAGGCATTGGTTTTCTATTTGCCCCTCTACTTCATGGCGCCATGAAACACGCCATCGGACCCCGTCGGGAAATCGGAATTAGAACGATTTTTAATATGTTGGGGCCCTTGACCAACCCGGCTGGCGCCACCAACCAACTCATCGGGGTTTACGACGGAAAGCTGACCGAAATGTTTGCTTCCGTCCTCAAAGAGCTGGGAACCAAACGCGCCTTTATAGTGCACGGTCTGGATGGCCTGGATGAAGCAACGGTAACTTGCGAAACGAGGGTTACGGAGCTGAGAGATGGACTAATCACCACCTTTAATTTAGATCCCGTCGACTACTTTGGGCAAACCTATCCCCCTGACTCTCTGATAGGAGGATCAGCGCAGGAGAATGCAGAGATCACGCAGGCCATCCTAGATGGTCGAGAGCAAGGAGCAAAAAGGGATATTGTCTTATTGAACGCGGCTCTAGCTATCGTAGCGGCAGGAAAGGCAAAGAGAATAGAAGAAGGAATTTCCATCGCAAGGGATTCCATTGATAGCGGGAAAGCCAGAAAAAAACTGGAAAGGCTCATTGAAATTACCAACCGTTAGGGGAAAGGAAATGTACTTAGAAAAGATAATTGAGACCAAAAAATTAGAAATTGCCGCAGCAAAAGAAAGACTATCCATGAATATGCTCGTCGAGATGGCAGAAAACCTTCCTCCCGTTAGGTCCATGTTAAGCGCTCTTTCTTCTGGCGAGGCCATCATCGCAGAAATAAAGCGCCGCTCTCCCTCCCGAGGAATGTTAGCCCCTCACGTAGATGTAGAAAAGCTCGCCTCTCTTTACGAAAAAAACGGGGCCAAAGCTATCTCCGTTCTTACGGACAAGGAATATTTTGGAGGTAGCCTGGACGATCTTAGCACCTCGAGAAAAAAGGTAAATCTTCCAGTTCTGCGCAAAGACTTCATTATCGATCCTTATCAGATCTATGAATCCCGCCTAATAGGCGCCGATTGCATATTACTTATCGCCGATATTTTAAGCGAGGAAAGCCTTTCAAGTTTCTTGGCCCGAGCCGCCTATCTCGGTATCGAATGTTTGGTGGAAGTGCACAACCGAGACTCCTTAGATCGTGCCTTAAATTGTGGGGCAAATCTTATCGGTATAAACAATCGGGATTTGAAGACCTTTGAAGTAGACATCAAGACCACCTTAGAATTACTCCCTCTCGTTCCAAAGGGGATAACAATAGTTAGCGAAAGTGGCATTAGGACAAGGAAAGAGATAGAAGAGCTTTCAAAAGCCGGGGTTAAAGCCTTTCTCATTGGAGAAACCCTTATGACCGCACCTGATCCAGGGAAAATACTCCGTACACTCCTGGGTAAAAAGGAAGAAGATGGTAGCCATTAAAGTTTGCGGCATTACCCGCCTTGAAGATGCTTTGGCCTGCCTCTCGTTAGGTGTCGATGCCATAGGCTTCATCTTCTACCCCCAAAGCCTGCGATTCATCACTCCGGAGGAGGCAAAAAAGATCATCCACGAGATGGAAAAGGTCGGGTTTCTTTCCCCTAGAGAGAGGAATATTTTTTCTTCCCGCCGCCGACCTGCTATCTGTGGGGTCTTTGTAAACGAGGATATCAAGAAGGTGGAGGCGGTCATGAGTTTCTGTGGACTAGATTTTGTACAATTCCACGGCACCGAGTCGCCACAATACGTAAAGGTTTTCCCGCCCTCCAAAGTGATAAAGAACTTCCCCCTTCATAATCGAGAAGACTTATCTTTATTGCCTCTTTATCTCATCCATGCCGCTTTAATCGATGCCTATCATCCCCATCTCTTCGGGGGTACGGGAACGAAAGCCGACTGGGATCTCGCCCGGGAAGCAAAAAAATACCACCCCATAATCCTTTCCGGAGGAATAAAAGCCGAAAATGTAAGCAATGCCATCCACATCGTCGCTCCCGAGGCAATAGACGTAAATAGCGGTGTGGAAATTTCACCTGGTGTGAAAGACAAAAAAAAGATAGAGGAAATTGTTACCCTGGCAAAGGAACTTTAGTTTACCTAAAGCCCGCACTACTTATCCCTTTTTTACCCCCATTCTCCATATCGGGCCTCCCGTCTTTCGTCTGAAGCTAAGGCTCAACCTCATGCACCCATCAGCTTGATTCTTTGGCATCTTTCAAGCGAAAGGAGAACCAGAGGAAAGAAAGCATCATAAAAACGGCGTAGATGGCCGATGGTAAAGCCGCTTCATGATCAAAGAGAGTCAAGGCCAGCCCCCCGGCTACCCCCTGATTTTTCAAAGTCGCCATGAGAACCGCACTGATTCTTTTACCCCCACCTACTTTCAGTACCTTCCCCGCCAGGTTCACTATCTCTCCCATCAAGAATGTGGAAAAAAAAGCAACGGCCATCAAAGGCAGAAGAAATGCCGATTCAGCCAAAAACGCCCCTCGGTTCATACCCACAATGGCGTAGAGGACAAGAAAAAAGCTCGCGTTCGTAACCGGCCCGTCAATGCTTTTTATGCGTTCCTCCCACCTTAAAAACAGGATCAAACGGGAAAGAGCGATGGGTACTATCACCACCCAAAAGAGAATGGAAATAAGACTTGCCACATTATAGTTCCCCGAACCCAAGATGACAAAGAGAGCGAGGGGGATGATTAACAGGGCTCCCAAATAAGACACCACCATTCCCGCCAAGGTAAATGAAAGGTCACCTTTCAGGGCAGCAGTGAAAGGCATAACTGCTACGGCGGGAGGTGAAATTCCTATAAGAACAAGACCTGCTCCGACCTTTTCTGGAAAAGGTCCCCAAAAGCCAGCCAGGGTCAAGAATACCCCTAAGACACCGTAAGTCATCACTAATCCAACCCAGGCTCCGTTAAGTAACCTCTTTATATCCTCGAATATTGAGTTTGGAATATGAACAGAGGCCATCACCATGGCCACTGCCAGGATGGGTATGACGAAAGGAATTAATCGTGACGAAGGCCCTGGGTAGAGAAAGCCGAGGATGATGGCAAGTGGCAGAAGGACATTTCGATGAAAAATTAATCTCCCCATGGGAATCTACCTTCAAAATATATACTTAATTCGACTAAATTTGGCTCCCTTTATGACGTTTCTCAAAAAATATGCAGCTAATGCCGGTTAAGTTAATTTACCAAAGAAACACCGCATGTTCCAAACCGTCTTGACAAACACGTTATCATGCATGACGATGTAATGCTATACTTAATCGGGGTCTGAAATAATGACAAACGCAATAGAAGCGGAAGGTCTTTCCCGAAGATTCGGTCGCATCCAAGCGGTTTCAGACTTTTCGGTCACGATCGAAAGAGGAGAAATATTCGGTCTCTTAGGTCCCAATGGAGCAGGAAAAACAACTATCATCAACATGCTTATCACGATCTTACCCCCCACGGCAGGACAAGCTCGCATTTCCGGTTTCGACATTGTAAGAGAGGCGGCGAAAGTGCGCTCCCAAGTAGGCGTCGTCTTCCAAGACCCGACTTTAGACACGATGCTCACAGGGAGGGAAAATTTACTGTTGCATGCCAGACTGTATGGGATGAAAAAACGGGATTATATAAAGCGCATCGAAGAACTGCTTCAGCTTGTACATCTTAAAGACCGAGCGGATCATTTGGTGAGAACGTATTCTGGCGGGATGAGGAGACGGCTCGAACTGATCCGGGGCCTGCTCCATCGGCCGACAGTCCTTTTTCTAGACGAACCGACCCTCGGTTTGGATGCTCAAACGAGAGCACGTACCTGGGAATATATAAGAACGATGGTAGGAAAGGAAGGGACTACCGTTTTACTTACAACTCACTATCTAGAAGAAGCGGAAGAGATGTGCGACCGTGTCGCTATCCTGGATGACGGAAAGGTCATCGCCATGGATAAACCGTCTCGGCTTGTTGACTCCTTAGGTGGCGTCGTTATCATTTTAGATGCCCCCACTTTGACTGAATCAATACTAAAGGACATGCCCTTCGTAGAAAGGGCAAATCACTCCCATGGCAAATGGGAAATATCCTTAAATGATACTTTCAAAAACCTCCCGCTCCTGCTTAAAAGAGTAGGACCTATAAATCAACTTGAACTACGACGTCCTACTTTGAACGACGTGTTTTTGAAACTTACGGGACGTCATATAAGGGATGAAGCACAAGAAGACGCCGGAGGATGGCTGGAAGAGGCTTTTCGGCAAGACCAAAGGGGAAGGTCATGATTTTGAGAGAATTATCGGGACTTACCGGCGTATGGTGGAGAGAGTTCAAGGTCTTTTGGCGGGAACGAAGCCGGATTGTGGCCAGTATCATCTCGCCCCTCATGTGGCTTTTTATCTTTGGTAGCGGTGTGGGAGCCCATTACTCTGTAGCCGGTGTCTCTTACCGCGATTTCATCTATCCAGGAATACTTGCGATGACCGTCATTTTCGGTTCCGTTTTTTTTGGACTCTACATCGTCTGGGACAGAAAGATAGATGTATTTAAGGCTGTGCTTGTGGCACCTCTGTCTCGCACCAGCATATTTCTGGGAAAAGTCTTAGGGGGTTGCACGGACGTCCTCCTACAAGTGATGGTACTTTTCCTATTCTCTTTTCTCTTTTCTGCCATCGACCCCCGGGGTCTCCCTCAGGCCTTTCTTTTTCTTTTCTTGAGCTCCGTCGCCTTTGTTTCCCTGGGTTTGGCCATCGGCTCTCTCCTCAAAAGTCTAGAGGGATTCCAGCTCATATCGGCCTTCGTCATTTTCCCCCTCTACTTCTCCTCAGGTGCCCTCTTCCCCGTCGATCGTCAACTTCCTTCTTGGCTCGATGTTCTGGTCATGCTCAATCCCCTAAGTTACACAGTCGACGGTGTCCGCGGCTCCCTCATGGGCATCCATCACCACCCCCTGATGATAGATTTCATAGTGGTATCTACCTTCGCTTTCTTTATGGTTATGACGGGAAGTTTCCTTTTTTCCCGCATGAAGATATAGGGAGGAACCAAAGAGATGAAGAGTTACCGCAAAGAATTGTGGTTTCACACGCCAGAGCGCATTGCTTTTATCAATATTACACCTCAAATAGAGGCATGCGTACAGGAAAGTGGAATAAAGGAAGGCCTTGTTTTGATAAACGCCATGCACATAACGGCTTCAGTTTTCATTAACGATGATGAACCTGGGTTACATCGGGATTTTGAAAACTGGTTGGAAAACCTGGCTCCCCATGCACCTACTCATCGATATAAACACAACATGACGGGGGAAGATAACGCCGATGCCCATCTAAAAAGAACGGTAATGGGAAGAGAGGTCGTCGTAGCTTTAACGGAAGGGCGTCTTGATTTTGGTCCATGGGAACAGATATTTTATGGGGAATTCGACGGCCGTCGTCCGAAGAGAGTACTAGTAAAAATTATTGGGGACTAAAATACCTGTCGGTTCGAGATAAGCGGAAGATATTGGTTATCAAGACCTCCCAGTTGGTTCCGTTGTTCACACAATCGTTATCGTCGGTCAGGTGCACCTGGGGAATAACCTTCTTTGCTTTAAGGTCGACCCCATTTAACGTTATCTTTTCCATTTTTAGACCCCGTTCGATCTCATAAAGACAGGTAGTTCCAATGGCCGCTCTTATATCTCTTCGCTGGGCCAGTCTGCGGGTAAAGCCAGTGCTAGGCGTTATGTAAAACTGATAGCCCAAATTTTCAGCTAATGCCTTTATTTCTCCACAGCGACAACGTTTGCAATTAATGCACATAATCCCCAGTTCTTTGGAAAATTTGGCGGGACAATCTCGATGGATCAGACAATGGGGAAGAAAGATCGCTCGCTGTTCAAGCGGCACGGTTTGAAAAGCCGCCTCAAAGAGTCTGTTACCTTCCCTGACGAGGGAGATTTCCCATTCCCTTCGACGGGGTAGAGACAAAAACGGGGCGCACAGAAGAAGAAAATGAAATTTTATTCGTAAAATAAGCAAATGTATGATTTCCCTGAAATGCATGAATTCCAACGTTAGCCAAATAAAGCACTGGTGTCAACCATCACCCCTTGACACGATACAGCTAACATGTATTTTTAAGAAAATACTTTACTTATGATAGTTTAGGTCGTCTCCATGCCGAATAAATGTACCCCTCTTCACCCGGTGGGATGGAGAGTTTTAATTCTAAATTTTGACGATACGTATTTCTTTCAACCTCGTCTTCTACAGCTTGGACACGCGGTCGACCTTCGAGACATAAAAGGCACCCGTTATCTGTGTGCTCGGGAGACGATGGAAATGATTAATAAGAGGATAGAGGAACAGGAGAAATGCATCACCTTCATTGGTAAAGGGGATTTCCATTATATAACTTTCGTTTTTTTGCGACGCTTTTCCTTCCCTTTTACCCTCTTGTTGATAGACAATCACTTGGATATCAAGGATACCTTCGAAGGATACGTAAGTTGTGGCTCCTGGCTTAAGGAGGCAATTGAGTTACCCCACTTAAGAAGGGTCATCTTCATCGGTGATGGTCAGGAGAAGAAGACATATTTCGATAAGATATACTTTGTATGCAGTGAAGATGACATCATGAAACGGTTAGATCAAGATCCTGTTTATATAAGTATTGATAAAGATGCCATCGATCCCGCTTACATTAAGACCAGTTTCGATCAGGGAAGTATTTCTCTCGATACCCTGCTTAGAATCCTTTCCGCCCTCCCGAAGCAGAAAGTGATAGGTATGGATATCTGTGGAGAACCGGACGGTTTTTCCCTTTTAGACCATGGAAGAAGTGAAAAAATTAACCTTCATATTGTGAGCGTTTTTTCCCCCTTTTCACCTCCTATCGGGGGAGCCGTAGGTGCCTCGGCCGCCTAGTGAAGTTTCTAACCAAAAGATTAAGAAAAAATGCTTGTAATAAACGGCAAAAGGGGTAAGAAAGCAGCCAGACTAAAAGGTAGAGGGAGGCTCTTATGTTCGATTTCGTTATGACGGAGGAACAGAAAAAGTTAAGAGAGGAGGTGCGGGATTTCATCAAATCGGTACCGCGTCAGCTCATTTTGGATATGGACAAAGACATCGTTCGTTTCCCCAAGGAATTTCTCCAAGAAGCGGGAAGGAGGAACCTGATGGGTTGCCGCTACCCCAAACAATGGGGTGGTAGAGGGATGGACTGGGTGAGTACAGGCATTGTCATGGAGGAGGTGGGCTCCATCGGTTATGAATTAGCCTGCGTCTTTGGCGTAGGAGCAGAACTTGTCTGCGACGCCATTATTCAACATGGAACGGATGAACAGAAGGAAAAATACGTAAAACCACTTTTGAAAGGCGAAATTTTTGCCGCCGAATGTCTAACTGAACCCCGGGGTGGTTCCGATTTCTTTGGCGCCACCACACGGGCAGAAGATAAAGGGGAGTACTTCCTCTTGAACGGACAAAAAAGGTTCATCGTAGGCGGGGAAGGGGCCGACTATTTCCTCGTCTACGCGCGTACGAATTTTTCACCCACGGCCAAACCCCAGGAATCAATCACGGCCTTCATCGTCGATCGGGGACCGGGAGTGGAGACAAAATATCTTTACAACCTTATGGGATGTCGAGGAGGAGGCACCGCCCGCCTCGTTTTTCGGGATGTCAAGGTGCCCAAAGAAAACGTCCTCGGTGAGATAAATGGAGCGTACGATGTATTCAACACCATGATGATACCGGAGCGATTGGGTACGGCTATTATGACGATCGGGTCTGCGAGGACAGCTCTCGAAATCGCCACTCATTACACGAGCCGAAGGAAGGCCTTTGGTAAAACGATCAACCAATTTCAGGGAGTAAGCTTTCAGGTAGCTGAAGCGGCAATGCTCCTAGATGCTGCCCGAGCCATGGGCTATGCCACCTGTCGAGCGGTGGACGCAAAGATAGAGATGAATCGTATCCGGCGAATGGTGTCTGAATCAAAGAAGTTCATCACCGAGGCGTGCCAAAAGGTGGTGCACAACTCCATGCAGGTGGTAGGTGGTATTGGATATACGAACGTGTTCCCTTTAGAGCGTATTTATCGTGACATACGCCTCGCTACTATCTGGACGGGAACAAGTGAAGTCATGTCAATGATCATTGCCCACGAGTGGTACCGGGAATGCCTTGCCGAGCGCGCCCGTCGACTGACTCGAGATTATGAGGCAGATGCAGAAGAGGCGTTCGCGGAAGAAGAAAAGATTTATGAGTAATCATGGGAAATAAGAAGTTGGAAGCTCACTCATAAATGGAGAAAGCGCCAGACATATGTATCCTCTGTGGAGGCACAGAAAGAAAAAAACTTCTTGATAACCGAGGATGGTCAGTCTACGCCTGTCAAA
This sequence comes from Syntrophales bacterium, assembly GCA_026416455.1. Classification (GTDB taxonomy): domain Bacteria; phylum Desulfobacterota; class Syntrophia; order Syntrophales; family UBA8958; genus JAOAFE01. Next base: position 87,976 of record JAOAFE010000002.1, on the reverse strand, counting down.
CCTGTGGTTTAGGCATCCTGGACCCGAGGCCAGATAAGGAAGAATTAAGTAGGCTTTATGCCGAAAGTTATTTTACCGTCAATTATGGGCCTCTGCCGGAATTGGGTTCTCGCGAAATGGGGAAACGCTTATCTCAGGAGACCCATCGTATTCGCTTCTTTCGGAGATACCTAAAAAGGGGCAAGATCTTGGACATAGGGTGTGGAATGGGATATTTTCTTCTCGCCTGCCGCCAAAAGGGCTATGAAGTGAGAGGACTTGATATATCAGAAAACTCGGCTAGTCACTGTAAAAGCAAATTTGGGCTCGAGGTTTATATCGGCACGGTAGAAGAGGCCAACTTTGAGCCTGAGTCGTTCGATCTCATTACCATGTGGCATTTCTTAGAGCATACGCCTAATCCTTCTCGTTGCCTCGAAAAAGTGCGCCTTTGGCTTAAGAAAGGAGGGCTTGTGGCCATCGACGTTCCTAACTACGAAAGTACGGATGCTAAGGCAGGAGGAGAAAACTGGAAAGGATGGCAAATACCTTTTCACCTATACCACTTCACCCCTCACACCATAAAGGAGCTTCTGAAGAAACACAGTTTTCGCATTTTAAGAACCAAGAGCTACCTTTCTGAACATATAAAAGAAAAACTAGATACTTGGCCCGCAGGTAATATCTACGCCCGTCCAGTGGCGCGACTGTTTTCAGGACATAGCTTTGCCGTTCTGGCAAAAAAATAACTTATGCCACCTTCAAAATTTAATTGACAGAGAAAAAATATTTGATAATCTCTTACCAGTTTACGTTAAGTGGAATGATTAAAAAGGGAGGTGCACATGTCTGACTTTGTCCACATGACAATGGGAGAGCTCATTAAGAAAACGGCAACCGAAAAAAAAGAGGTGGAGGCGCTGGTATGTCCGGACTTTGGCATTCGGATAACCTACGGTGAGCTTTATGAAAAATGTCGCCTTCTCGCCCGGGGGCTTATGGCCCTAGGAATCCGTCGTGGAGATGCCTGTGCCGTCTGGACAACCAACCTGCCAGAATGGGTTTATCTACAATTCGCCCTTGGTATGGTTGGGGGTATTCTTGTCACGGTCAATACCAATTACCGCGCTCACGAACTCGAATATCTGCTCCACCAATCGGACGCGACCACCCTCTTTCTCATGGAAGGATATCGTGATACCAATTTCTATGAAACGGTGAGAGAGATTCTGCCTGAGTTAGATACATGTAAACCTGGATTCCTTATTTCCCCTCGCCTGCCAAAGTTGAAGAACGTAATTTACATAGGGACCCGTTCCCCGATTCCGGGCATGTTCCGTTTTACCGATTTACTGGCCATGGCCAACCAGGTAAAGGAAGAAGAACTAGAAAAACGTATGTCAGCTTTAGATGAACACGACGTCATCAATATGCAGTACACCTCTGGTACCACCGGCTTTCCGAAAGGGGTTATGCTTACTCACCACAACATAATCAACAACGCCCGCATGGTGGGGGATGTCATGGGGATGACACCGCAAGACCGTCTTCTCATCCACGTACCCCTTTTTCATTGCTTTGGATGTGTTATGAGCACCTTAAACTGTGTTTACCATGGCTCGACCATGGTTCTTATGGAAACCTTCGATCCCCTCAAATCATTGGCTACTATTTCTGCCGAAAATTGCACCGCCATAAATGGTGTTCCCACTATGTTTATCGCTATGCTCAATCATCCGGAGTTTGGAAAGTTCGATATGAAATCCCTCCGCACAGGCATTATGGCCGGGGCCCCCTGTCCCACAGAAACCATGAATCAGGTACGAACCACGATGCATTGTCCTGAGATTGTAATCGCCTATGGGCTCACCGAAGCGTCGCCCGTCATTACGATGACCCGACGGGAAGACCCAGTAGAATTACGCGTATCAACGGTAGGACGGTTGCTTCCGGGAGTGCAGGGGAAGATCGTTGACCCGGAGACAGGAGTAGATCTCCCTCCCAATACACAGGGAGAAATAGTGACTCGTAGCCCCTGTATCATGAAGGGATACTACAAAATGCCGGAAGCGACGGCCGCGACCATAGATCGGGATGGGTGGCTCCATACAGGAGATCTAGGAGAGGTTGATGATAACGGCTATTTCAAGGTCACAGGAAGAATAAAAGATATGATCATTCGGGGAGGGGAAAACATTTACCCGAAAGAAATAGAAGAATTCCTTTATCGCCACCCGAAAATCGCAGACGTACAGGTGGTGGGTGTTCCGGACAAAAAATACGGGGAACAGGTACTAGCCGTAATCCAACTAAAAGCAGGAGAAAAGGCAACGGCAGAAGAATTGGTGGATTTTTGTCGCGGTCGCATTGCCCGCCATAAAATTCCAAAATATTGGGAATTCGTAGATTCATATCCCATGACAGCTAGTGGTAAAGTTCAAAAGTACAAATTGCGGGAAATTTATGGTAAGAAGTACGGACATTCCGATGGAACTATAGAATGAAAGGAGAAAGAGAAATAAAAATTGGGGACCTGGCCAGGCGGGTAAATCTCTCCCCGCGTACTATAAGATATTATGAAGAAATAGGTCTTCTTAACTCGATTAAACGTATCGAGGGTGGTCGAAGGATATATACCAGCGAAGACGTTCGTCGTCTAAAACTTATCAAACGCCTCAAAACCCTCGGGCTTACATTAGCAGAAATGCAAGAGTTGGAAGCTATTTGGTCGATCGAAAAATCAAACGACAAGGTCCTCAATCGGCTTCTTGAGCTCCTGGATAACCATTTAGCCCGCATAGAGAATAGGATTAAAGATCTGACAACCTTAAAAAAGGAAATTCACGAATACAAAGAGCGGATCCGAACCAAAATTACGGAACATCAATCCTCACCCGGCTCTTCGCGGGGAATGACATCGAAACTGCCCTCCGAGGGGTAATAGACGGTAACCCCCGGTGGTGTAGTACCTTCGAGAAAACACTCAAAGATGGCCTTACCATCGGATGAAGGTTGTCCCGTGTGGGGATTCATCCGAACGAACACTATACCCTCCGGCGTCGGAAACCCCTCGACGGGTTTTTGCGATAGAATCTTAGACATGCAGTACAGCCAGATGGGGGCTGCGGCCCGCCCCCCCACTTCCTGCCGACCCAGGCTTCTTTCTTGATCAAAACCCACCCACACGCCTGCCACCAAAGATGGGGTAAAGCCGATGAACCATGCATCCTTCGTATCGTTTGTTGTCCCCGTCTTCCCCGCCACCGGCCTACCTATGGCCCGAACACGGCGACCGGTACCACTTTCCACGACATCTCTCATGACATGAGTCGTAATAAAGGCGATGCGGGGATCTATCACCTGCTCGACCTTGGGGGTTGTCTCCTCCAATACCTGGCCTGTCCGATCAACGATCCGGGTGATGAAATAAGGCGTCACTCTTTGCCCTAGATTACCGATCGTCGCATAAGCCCTCACCATCTCCAACAGAGATACCGCTGACGTCCCTAGGGCTAAAGACAGATTGCGGGAAAGGGGTGAGGTAATTCCTAAATTGGCCGCATATTGGGCAGCGTAATCAACACCAATCTCGTTCAGTAATTTTACCGTCACTATATTACGTGATTGTACCAAAGCCGTCCTCAAGGTGGTGGGGCCATTAAACTTTCCATCGAAATTCTTTGGTCGCCACCACCCATCGGGACTGGATGGGTCGGGATATTCTACCGGCTCATCCACAATCACGTGTGTCGGAGTAAGACCCTTGTCGAATGCAGCGGCGTAAATAAAAGGTTTAAAGGCGGAACCGGGCAAGCGTCTTGATTGTACTGCCCGATTAAATTCACTCTTCTGGAAATCTCTCCCACCAACCATCGCCTTAATAGCCCCGGTTTTCATCTCCATGACAACGATAGCTCCTTGAACCGAGCCTTTCTCGAAACGTTCCCGCGCTTCTAATTCTCTCAACCCCCGCTCTAAGGCCTCATTGGCTGCCTTTTGTGCTTCCACATTCAGGGTAGTGTAAATTTCAAGACCTTCTTTATACAGTACGTCGCTTCCGTACTTCTCCAATATGTACCTCCTTACCTGCTCGGTGAAGTAAGGGGCTATCTTTTCTTTGGGTTTCATGGGTCGCAAAACCAACGGGGTCATAAGGGCGCGATCACGATCTTGCTTCGTTATATAACCGTCTTCGAACATTCGCTCCAAAACATAAGCCTGGCGCGCTCTTGCCCTTTCAAAGTTGTTAAAGGGTGAATAATAATTTGGCGCCTTGGGTAACCCCGCAAGCATAGCTGCCTCCGGAAGGGTAAGTTGACGGGCACTCTTGCCAAAATAACCTTGCGCCGCGGCCTCAATGCCATAAGTGCCGTGTCCTAAGTATATTTGATTAATGTAAAGATTCAGAATCTCCTCCTTCGTCAGGTAGCGGTCAATTTTGTAGGCCAGAATTGCCTCTCGAATTTTGCGAACATAACTTTTCTCTGGGGTAAGGAATAGAGACTTGGCCACCTGTTGAGTAATGGTGCTACCCCCTTGCACAATTCTGCCCGCACTGAGGTTTTTAAAGAAAGCTCGAATAATGCTTGCCAGATCAAGACCCCGATGCTCGAAGAAACGACTGTCTTCCGCTGCCACAAATGCATAAATCACGACTTTGGGTACTTCTTTTATATTTATCACTTTTCTATTTTCCAAGAAGAACTCGTCTATGAGTTCGTTCTGGTCACTGTACACTCGAGTTGTGATATTGGGCCGGTAATCCTTCAAGGTGGCAATGGAAGGGATTTCCGCAAAAAACATATAATAAACCACGGCCAAAAAGAGAAAGATGGCCAGGATCGAAAAAATAACCAAGAAAGTAAAAAATCCTCGCTTTTTATTCCGTTTCTTCATTTTTTGCCGCTTTTTTTCTTTCCGCTAATTTGGCGAGAAAAATGCCGAGTTCATATAATACCATTAATGGTAAAGCCATGAGAATCTGAGTAAAAGCATCCGGCGATGGTGTAAGGATTGCCGCCACGATGAAAATCAATAAAATGGCGTACCTTCTCTGCCTTTTCAAAAGACGTGAGCTTACGACCCCTATTTTGGTCAAGAAAAACACCAAAACGGGCAACTCAAAAGAGATCCCAAAAGCAAATAGTAATTTCAGAGAAAAAGAGAGATACTCCTTAAAAGAAATCATGGGTTTAAGAAAGTCCGTCGAAAAGGATACGAAAAAGCTGAAGGCGGGTGGAAGAACGACGAAGTATCCGAAAGTGATGCCGGCAAGAAAAAGGAAGGTAGAAGACAAAACAAAAGGAACCACGTATCGACGCTCATGGGCGTACAGTCCGGGGGAGACAAATTTCCAAATCTGATAGAAAGTAAAGGGGCTGGTCAGAAAGAGGGAGGCAAAGAAACAGATTTTCATGTAGACGAAAAAAGCCTCTGGTAAACCGGTAAAAATCATATGGCTACCTTTCGGCAGCACCGAAACAAGCGGACGAGTGATTACGTAATAAAGTTGTTCCCTCACATAATAGCAAACGATGAAGCCCACTCCTACGGCAATGAGAATACGAATCAACCTCTTCCTTAACTCCTCCAAATGGGAGGTTAAGGGCATTTTTTCCTCTTCCATCCCTAAGCCTCAGGTCTTATTGTTAAATGTGCGGGGGGAGCTATCATCCCCCTTCCCGTAAAGAAGAGAATCTTTGAGTCCGTTATCTTTTGGGGCCGGTTCATCTTCTTTAAGGGTTTCCTTAAGGGATTCTGTTACATCTTCCGTCGCCCTTCGAAACTCACCGATAGCCTTTCCTAAAGACTTTGCTAGGTCGGGAATTTTTTTTGGTCCCACCACCAGTAAGGCGACGATAAAAATCACGATCAGTTCCGGAATTCCAATATTGAACATGGCCCATATACCTGGCGGGTTAATAACGCGGCACGAAAATGTTTGTCAATGGTAAATATTTTGCCCAACCGGTAATTTTGTGATAGGGGTTTAGCTGGGTGAAGATGAAAAAGAAAACAGGGATCGTAAAAGACGAACGCTACTTACGACATGGCTCTTATCTACTCAACCCAGAAACACCGAGTCGTCTAAAAGAAGTCTATGATCTGCTCGATTCTCCCGAATTCAGAGACAAATTCCTCCTTCTCCCACCCCGGTATGCAAATGTTGAGGACTTAATGCTCGTCCATAGTAAGAACTATATTGACATGGTGGCTGCCACTCGAGGTCAAAGATTGACCGTTCTAGACCCTGACACCCATGCGACCGAAGAATCTTATGACACTGCCCTTCTGGCTGTAGGAGGCTGTCTTTCAGCCCTAGAAGCGGTCATTGAAGGTAAGGTAGACAACGCCTTTGCCCTGATTCGTCCACCCGGTCACCATGCGGATCGCAACCATTCCGCCGGATTCTGTATATTCAACAACATTGCCATCACGGCAGCCTACGCTCTTCGGCAATTGGGATTAAAGCGTATCCTGATCGTTGACTGGGACCTTCATCATGGCGATGGTACTCAAAATATTTTCTATCGCACAAGCGCAGTTCTCTACTTTTCCATCCATCAGTATCCAGCCTATCCCGGTTCTGGATGGCTGACAGAGATAGGGGAGGGAGAAGGCAGGTATTACACCGTCAACGTCCCCTTAAAGGCCTTTGCGGACAACGCTACGTACGTCATGGTTTTCCGTCGCCTCCTACAACCCATCGCTCGGGCTTATCGCCCGGACATTATTCTTGTATCCGCCGGCTTCGATATTTATCAACACGATCCGCTGGGAGACATGCAGGTTACGCCCCTTGGTTTCGCCACCCTAACTCGCCTGGTGATGGATGCGGCCGATGAATGTTGTGCCGGCAAACTCCTTTTGATACTGGAAGGGGGATATGATACACATGGCCTGCGTAATTCCGTAGGGGCTGTACTCAAGGAACTGAGTGGCGAAACTCACGTCTCGGAAGATGACATTCACCGCCTTGAATACGAGGCGGAACAACAAAGGGATCGCATCATTCCACAGGTTATTGCCCAAATAAAAGAAAAGTGGCCCGTATGCTGAAGGACATCTTGCTTTTCTCCACAATTTTTTATAGGGGTCAGACAAAAAAATTCCGGGAGGAACACGTTGAAAATAACCAAAAACGAAGTTCTTTACGTCGCCCATCTGGCGCGACTCGAACTTACCGATGAGGAAGTAGACAGATTTACGTTGCAACTTAACGATATCCTCCTTTACATGGAAAAGCTAAATAGCGTGGATACGTCCGAAATTGAACCCATGTCTCACGCTATTACATTGAACAATGCTTTCCGAGAAGATGTAGTATTACCTTCCATCTCCCCCGAGCTGGCTCTTGCCAATGCACCGGAGGCGCAGGGAGATTTTTTCCGCGTGCCCAAAGTTATCGAATAGTGGGGTTTAGAACATGGAACTTTGCGAATACACGGCGCACGAATTAAGCAAAAAGCTGCGAAAGAAAGAGGTCTCGGCAAAAGAGGTTTTAGATTCCGTCTTTCGCCGGATTGAAAAAGTGGAAGGGAAGGTTCATGCATATATTTCCCTGATGCGGGAGACGGCCTACGAACAAGCAAACGAGGCTGACTTACGCCTTTCGAAGGGAGAATCAACGGAACTTACGGGGATTCCCATTGCCTTGAAAGACATTTGCTGTACCAAAGGATTTCCCACCACCTGTGGCTCGCGTATTCTCGAAAGATTCATTCCCCCCTACGATGCCACAGTCATAGAAAAACTGCGAGCCGCCGGTGCCATCTTTGTAGGCAAAGCCAACATGGACGAATTTGCCATGGGGTCCTCAACGGAGACGTCATATTTCGGTATTACGGCAAACCCGTGGAATTTAGAGAGGATTCCCGGTGGATCGAGCGGTGGCTCAGCCGCTGCTGTGGCGGCCCACGAGTGTATAGGGGCCATTGGCTCAGATACAGGGGGATCGATCAGACAACCAGCTGCCCTCTGCGGTGTCGTAGGCTTAAAACCTACCTATGGGCGGGTCTCACGTTTCGGGCTCATCGCTTTCGCCTCCTCTCTCGATCAGATCGGGCCGATCACAAAGGACGTAGAAGACTGTGCCATTTTTATGAACCACCTTGCTGGCTACGATCCGAGGGAATCTACCTCCGTGCCGGAACCGGTCCCCGATTACCGCGACTTTCTGAACCGAGAGATTAAGGGCTGGACCGTAGGGGTACCAAAGGAGTACTTTATCGAAGGCATTGATCCGGAAGTCGAAGAGATTGTAAGGCGCGCCATTTCTACCCTCGAAGGAGTCGGCGCCCGTATCGAAGAGATTTCCCTCCCTCATACACCTTTCTGCGTGGCCACTTACTACATCATCGCACCGGCGGAAGCGAGCTCCAATCTCGCTCGTTATGACGGGGTTAAATACGGTTATCGTTCGCCCGATGGGAGAGATCTCCTAGAGATGTACAGGAAAACAAGGGCCCAGGGATTCGGCGACGAGGTAAAAAGACGCATTATCATAGGAACCTATGTTCTATCCGCCGGGTACTACGAAGCCTATTACAAAAAGGCTTCTCAAGTCCGAGCCTTAATCCGTCGGGACTTCGATCTCGCCTTTGAAAAGTGCGATGTCATCCTCACCCCGACGACCCCCACCGCCGCTTTCAAATTGGGAGAAAAGAGAGAGGACCCCATTCAAATGTATCTATCGGACATCTTCACCATCTCCGCCAATCTCGCCGGCATCCCCGGCATCGCCGTTCCCGGCGGATTTACGAAGGAGGGATTGCCCGTCGGTATTCAGTTCCTGGGCAATCACTTCCAGGAAGGAAAGCTCCTTCAGATCGCCCATGCCTTTGAACGTGAAGCCCGAATAGAAAAAAGGAGGCCAGATCTATAATGGAATTGGAACCCGTCATCGGTCTCGAAGTCCACGCCCAACTTCTAACGTCTTCGAAGATCTTCTGCGCCTGTTCCACCGCATTTGGTGCGAGCCCTAACCATCACACCTGTCCGATCTGCCTAGGGATGCCCGGCGTCCTACCCGTTCTTAACCGAAGAGTCGTCGAATATGCCCTTCGCATGGCTATCGCCACTAATTGTGTTATCAATCGGAAGAACTATTTCGCGCGGAAAAATTATTTTTACCCCGACCTGCCGAAAGGCTACCAGATCTCTCAATACGCCTCTCCTCTCGCCGAGCATGGATACGTAGAAATAGAGACGGAAGGGGGCAAGAAAAAAATAGGTATCACCCGCATTCACATGGAAGAAGATGCGGGTAAACTCATCCACGATGAAACCAACCCTATGAGTTACGTAGATTTCAATCGCACGGGCGTCCCCTTGATAGAAATCGTAAGTGAACCGGACATAAGGAGCGCAGAAGAAGCCGTCCAATATCTGAGGACCCTCAGAGATATTCTCGTCTATCTGGAAATATGTGACGGAAATATGGAGGAGGGCAGTTTCCGCTGCGATGCCAACATTTCTCTCCGCCCCCGAGGGCAGAAAGAGTTCGGAACAAGGACAGAATTAAAAAACATGAACTCTTTCCGTCATGTCCAGCGAGCTTTGGAGTACGAAATTAAGAGGCAGATGTTTATAATCGAAAGCGGTGGTGAAGTAGTACAAGAAACCCGTCTGTGGGACGAAAGCCAGGGCGTAACCTACGCCATGCGGGGTAAGGAAGAGGCCCATGATTACCGCTACTTCCCCGATCCAGATTTAGTGGCAGTCTTTATCGATGAAAATTGGATCGCCCAAGTACGTTCCACCTTGCCAGAACTGCCAGGGGCAAAGAAACAGCGATTCATGGAGGAATATGGGCTATCCACCTATGACGCAGGGGTGCTCACTTCGGACAGATTCCTTGCCGAGTACTTTGAAAAGTGTGCCCAAAAATGTCAACAACCGAAGTCGGCCGCAAACTGGATTATGGGTGATCTGCTGAAACTGGTAAACGAGGACAAACGGACAATAAAAGAGTGTCCCGTCACACCCGAGCATCTCGCAGAGATAATCAATCTTATAAGCGAAGGCACGATCAGCGGGAAAATAGGCAAGGAGATCCTCGAAGAGGCATATTCGACGGGAGAGGCACCTCGAGCGATTGTAGAGAAAAAGGGCCTCGTCCAAATTACGGACGAACGTTTCATTGCGGAAGTTATAGAAAGAGTCATCGCCCATCATCCGGAGCAGGTAGCCCAGTATCGGGCTGGCAAAGAAAAGGTGTTTGGCTTTTTTGTCGGTCAGGTGATGAAAGAGACGCAAGGTAAGGCCAACCCAAAACTGGTTAACGACCTCCTCCGAGAGAAACTCAAAAATTAAAAAAATCATGAATATTCGTGACCGTCTGTCCCTGCTCACTCGATATAGAGTAAAGGCCGGTGCAACGGAGAGAACCAATAAGCAACTCGAAGCAAAAACGGGCCTTTCAATTGAAGAGCTCGTCCCAGGAGAAGAGATATCAAACGAAAAAGGTTGTTTTTTCCTGACTCGTTATTCTTTTCCTGGTTCCTTTCGCCACGGATGCTATGTCTTAAGGGATTGTACACCCATAGACACACATCTCCTTTCCATTTTGACCAACGACCCCTCAATTCTGAAGTATCGGATCGAAGACGGGATCTTTCTCGATACGGAAACAACCGGTTTGGTAGGTGGTACAGGCACTTTACCCTTCCTTATCGGACTCGGTTGGTTTGAAAAAAACGGATTTAGCCTTTACCAAATTTTCCTTCGGGACTACGACGAAGAAAGGGCAGCTCTCCATTACATAATGGAATTCTTAAGGGAAAAGAAATTTCTCATCACCTTCAACGGTAAGGCATTCGACGTCAATCTTCTAAACACGCGCTTTATTCTAAATCGCCTCCCTCCCTTGCTGGAAAATATGCCTCATGCCGACTTACTCTACCCCGCCAGGCGTATTTTTAAACATCGACTCAACGACCGTAGCCTTTCCACTTTAGAGCAAGTTGTTCTGGGCCTCACGAGAGAAGGAGACGTACCGGGCTATGAAATTCCCCATCTCTATTTCGCCTGGCTGAAAAGGCGCGACGCCCGAATTATAGCCCGGGTTTTTGAACATAACCGGTTGGACGTTCTTTCCCTCGTTACCCTAGCCGCCAAGTTAACCGAGCTTATTGACCCAGACTCAATGACATCGGATATTTTTCCTGGAGATAAAATCCAGGCTGGCCGCATCTGGTCCGATAGATGTGCTTTTTCCCACGCAGTGCGTGTTTTTGAATCTTTGAGAAGTTGCGAGATCGACCAACTATCTTGGCTATCGGCCTCCCGGGAACTTTCCATCATATACCGCAGATTAGGTTGCTGGGAAGAGGCCGTCTCCCTCTGGAAACAGATAATAGTTAGAAACCCTTACGATACCTTCGCCCTGATAGAACTGGCCAAATACTATGAACATCGAGCTCGCAATATCGAAGCAGCCCTTGATTATGCCAAAAGAGCGCAGAATGTATCTCCGTCAAGAGAAATCGCCCACCGCATCGAGCGCCTTTCAAAACGCCTTTTACGTCGCTGACGCTTTTTTAGATTTTTAGGCTCCGTCGAGGCCCCCTTTTTCTTTCAATCGGTACCAGGCGGCTGGATCAGTAAAAAATTCTTCCGTTTCTTTAAGGGACACGTAATGTTCATGCTCAATCTCGGCCAGGAGATTGAAGAATGCCTTCTCTTTGGGGTCCGAGACTTCATCCCGGAGACGAGCATAGAAGGCCGCCCCCTTTGCTTCGAATTCGATTGCTTTTCTTACGGCTGATAAGTCATCTGCCTCAGCTGGCGGCGCTTCTTTGGCCCTTTGCAGGAAATCCTTCAGGACATCCGGCACCTTCGTCTTCCCTACCGTAAGAGGCACCGTTTCCGGCCATTTTCCTCCCTTCAGCCATGTTTCGTGTAACTCTTTTATCCTTTGCTCGTGTTCTTCCTCCTCTTCGGCAATTCGTGCGAACATGGCTTTTCCTAGTGGGTTTTTCGTTTTCTCCGCGTGAATTTGGTAAAATTCTTTCTCCCTTCTCTCATTATCTATGGCGACTTTCAAAGCCTCAATCCTTTTTTCCATAGCTCTCCTCCTTAATGATAATTTTCCTGTATCACAGAGCGGACTAAAAGTTAAGGGTCATAAGAAGGGGTTCGTAATCATCTCTTTCTGGAATCACATCGTCGTCGTTTCCTTTAAAAAGACCCTCCCCAACCCGAGATTCGATAAGGGCAATACATCTATCCATATGGGAGACAAACTCCGGCACGGGTAAGATTTCCTCGTACAAACGAGTATAGGAACGAATACAAACGTCTTTTTTCATCATGGCCTCTGCCCTTCTTTTTGCCTCCCCCAATATCTTGTGCACCCTTCGGGCCGTTCCTATTCTACGGACCACGGTAAAATCCCACAGAGCTACGGCATGGCAGAAGTAGGTGGTAGGTCGATATGCTTCCAAGGCAACGGCGGCATCGTGAACTTCGAAATTGGTAATCATCCTATCTTCCGCAAATCTATTGGTATCGAATCCTGGTATGTCATCCCGGACAAAGCCTCCCTGTTTCATTACCTCTTCCGTTACACGTCTGATTACTGACCTTCTACCATAGAGAGGACAGTGGGCGTCGGTAAAGACATTTGGGTTGTCATTGAGCACAGCACGTAAGATTAAAGTCAGGTGGAGGAGAAAAGTCGAACGAACACCCGAGGGAGAGATAGCCATTCCTTTATTAAATAGAAGTGCCGCTTCCCGAATGGCATCAAACACAATGGCTTGCCATGCGGAGGCATCCCCTTCCCTATCTTGCCGGCAAAATTTTAAGGCCAAGATCGCCTTTTCCAAATAAACTCCCGCATATTCACAGTAATAGTCCTCACCCAAATAGGAGCAATGATCTTCCACATAACGAGCCTCATGGAGGGCAAATCTTAACATCGCATTAGCAGCCTTCCAAGAAGGTGCCGAAAGGGCCAGATGACGATAAATAGCCATGCGAAACGTTCTAGCTGTTGGATCATCGGGATTTAATCCCACCACAACTCTCATAACTTCCAAGGCTTCCCAGAAGCGGCGCCGAAAGTATAAGGTTTTAGCAATTTCCTGACCTAAAAGTGAATTAGAGGGAAAGCGGAAAAAAATGCTTAAGGCGTTGGGTCTCTTATCCTGCACCTCTTCAGGGTAAAAGAGTAGACGGTTTAATCTGAATTTGGCCTCTTCCGTTGTCGCACACACAGGATCGGAAAGAAGTTCAGGAATAAAATCGAAATAAATTGTGTTCCAAAAGGCATGGACCCACCAGACGAAAAGCACCTCTCCATTGAACAAGGAAACTTCATAAGGCCTTTCGCTAAGGATCACCCGCACATCGTTTATCAGAAGACATTGTCTGATGAAATCCGTAATTCGAATTATTGGATCTCCGGGGATGCGAACACTCAAAATGGGCAACAGTTGTGTATCCACCATCGAAAAGTCACCTCCCGCGAGCCCGATCGCGAGAAACCTCTTTTCCGAATAGTAAGGTGAAAGTGACCATCGCACCGCTATCTGATGGGCTAAAGACATGGCCGAGCGCAAACAATAACGATATGAAGACGGATATTCAGATCCCTCTTCTCGTGGGAAATCTACATAAAGAGTGGTAATGTCATGGCCTTTAACCTTACCCGCATGCAGATATGGGTCCTTAGAGCTCTCCAAATAGTCTTTCAGAGTTTTGCGTAACCAACCTACCACCTCGTGATCTACAACTTCTCCCCTCCCACTGAGAGAAAAACCAATTCGGACGCCGTGAGTAAAGGCTTTACTTCCCGCATTTATTCCTATCTCACATATTTTTCTCAATACCTCATAATTCCATGTCGAGACCAATTGGGGACGATCGTATCCAATCCAGAACGCAATACTCCTCAAGACGTCCTGTTTGTAAGCCGTATCGGCCGCCTCCTTTTTTAATCTTGTGATCATCGTATTACTAATTCTAGGCAGGCGGATACGATGTTCATCGAGTAGGGCATTTATTCTTTTGACCCAAGAACGAAGAGAAACAGACAAATTCAAGAATTCCTTGCGTCTTTCCAACAAATCGCCAAAATCGACCGGCAAATGCCTCATTTCTACCCTTCTCACCCCCGGAAACTGATTTATCAAGGCTTCCAGCTCTTCCTTCGTTCCCAAAGTTAGTAGTCCCTCTCTTCTGGCAAAATCTATCAAGTCATTTAATACCTCCGTGTTTTCTTCCCTACCGACGAACATGAGCCATGATTCATAACTGGGAAACATGGCCATTAAGACATTAAAGGCTTTATTAACTTTTCTCATCAATGAACCTCCAGAGCGAAAAATGTGTTTCACAGTAAAACATTTTTTTCACTAAAACACCAGAAATATTTTGATATCACTAAAGTTTTTGTAAAAAATCAAAAAAGATATTAAAATGAAAAAGCCAAAAGCAACAACGGCACTTGTAATCGAACAGGCGAGAACACTAGGTTACAAGGGGGGTTTCGTCCTCATCGACCAAGCAAAATTTGATTGGATACAACATATTTTAAAAGATTCCAAAAAACTAATGTGTAATCTGGCTACCGTTGCCTCCGTTTTCAGTTTGCCTGCTCTTTGCACTCCTAAGTTTAATAAAGCCTATCAATCTCAATTTAAGAGAATGATTAACTGGGAGGCCGTTCTCCACTATGGTGCCGTGATAGCCCTGATGGCCTGTTCTGTTGAAACAGTGGAAAACGAAGAAACAAAAGGGCCTTTCCTCTACTATTGGTGGCCTAAAAATAAAAAAGAGTTCGACCGGGTAATAGGGCAATCCCATAGAGGTAAATAGCAAGTCTCCACAATTTAGAGAGGTGCCTAGATACTGGCTAAAAGCGACTGATTACTAAGCGGGCAAGCACCATGAGCCGACCTATTAAACACTTTAAAAAAACTTTATTTCAACCCCCTGTTCATGGGATAATAGATAAAAGAATAAAAGAAAGGAGGAATGAGGCATGACCTACTGGTTTGAAGACCCGGGGATTAAGGCCATTTTACCCTTGGCTTTGGCCGATGCCATCAAAGGTATGACTAGCATTTTTAAAACACCAGCTTTCATCATGGGGTTTAATGTCTTTCCCGAGGGGATGGTAATCGGGCCTTCCACGGCGGATTTCATCGGTGCCCATGCCCCTAAAAAAAGGGCTTTCTTTGTGGCGGATGAAATTAGCGAAAAATATGCCCAAAAAACGGCGGGCTACTTTTCCACCAACGGTTTCACGACGGAAATTTGGCCGAAGGCACTTCCTGAAGTACCCATAGACAATGTTAAGGAATGTGCCGCATCCATGACGGCCTTCGAACCAGATGTGATCTTTGCCGTCGGAGGTGGCTCCGTCATTGATGGAGCAAAGGCCGCTTGGATTCTTTACGAACGACCAGATATTACGGACCTCGGATCGCAGGTTAGTCCTCTTGTCCTGTTGGGACTGAGGAAAAAGGCCTTCTTCGTCGCCGTTCCCACCACCAGTGGGACCGGTTCCGAATGTACGGCGGTCTCAGTTCTCCACGACACGCAAGCGCATCGAAAAATTCCGATTGCCAATGCCGACCTCTTACCAGATGTAGCCATCCTGTATCCGGAATTCACCGTTTCCATGCCTCCTAAACTTACCGTCGGCACAGGACTAGATGTACTTGCCCATGCCATGGATGCGGCCGTCACACCAGCCGGCAATGAATTCACCCAAGCCATGAGCATCGCGGCAATTAAAATGGTTTTTAAATACCTACCGCGGGCCTACAAAAACGGAAAAGACCGCGAAGCAAGATATCGTATGCTCATGGCGGCGAGTGCGGCTGGAGTCGGGTTCGGGCAAAGTGGTTGTGCTCTAACCCATAGTTTAGGACACTCTATAGGTTCTATTTTCAAGGTGCATCATGGCCTGGCCGTAGGCATGTTCATCCCCTATTCGTTTCAGTTTTATAAACCCGTATGTGACAGATACCTAGAAATATGTCACGCCTTGCGCATCGAAGGGAAAACGGAAGAAGAAAGCTTCGACAATTTAATAAAAACCGTGAAGGAATTCTTAAAAACACTGGACGTACCCCTGAATCTGAAAGATTTGGGGATCCCAAAGGACGAATTCGAGCGTCAGATGCCCCTGTTGGTTAAATACAGTGTGGAAGATATAGACACGATATTTTCACCACGCCCGATAACAGAAGCCCAGTGTGAAAAGATTCTCCGGTATGCCTACGAAGGCAAAGACATAGATTTTTAAAGGAGGGCAGAAGAGATGATGAAAGGAATCCACGGACGTTTTCTTCGTGTAGATCTTACGGCCAAAAAGTTGGAAGATATGCCCATTTCGGAAGAGCTTTTTAAGCAGTACGTAGGGGGCGCCACACTAGCAGCGAAGCTCACCAACGACCATATTACCCCAGAGATGGATCCCCTGGCGCCGGAGAGTCCTCTCATTTTCGCCACCGGACCTCTTACGGGTAGTGCCATTCCCATGGTGAGCAGGTATGCTGTAGGTGGACTCTCCCCTCTTACGGGTTACTGGGGAGAGGCAACGAGCGGTGGAGCGTTTCCTTTCCGCCTTAAACAATCGGGCTACGATGGCATCTTTATTATCGGTCGATCAAACGAACCAGTTTATCTCTTTCTTGACAATGGAAAGGCAGAACTCCGAGACGCCTCTGACATTTGGGGAAGAAACATATACGAAGCCCAGGATCGTCTCCGACATGCCATTGATCAACCCGGTCTGGGGATGGCTGTAATCGGCCCTGCAGGAGAAAACCTCGCTAAAACGGCAGGCATCATGAACGATGCAGGAAGAACCGCAGGGCGCTGTGGTCTTGGGGCCCTCATGGGGTCAAAAAAACTTAAGGCCATCGTCGTTACAGGAAAAATGAAAACTGAGCTCGCCGAACCCGAACAGATAAAAGAGCTAACAAAAGAGGCCATGACGGCTATCAAACAAAACATCGTAGCCCCCGCTTTCCGCGAGTATGGAACGCTCATGTACACTGATTTAGGTATGGCAGTAAGCGACGTTCCCGTAAAGTACTTCCAAAAAAGTGTTTTCCCTGCCTCTAAGCTTACGGGCCAAGCCTTGCGTCAGAAGTATGTAGTGGAAAATTACGCCTGCGTGGGCTGCCCGATCGGCTGTGGCCGGGAGGTTAAAAACTTCCGACCGGGCATCGATTCAGTAGACGGACCAGAGTATGAGACCACCATCGCCTTCGGGCCCCTATGTATGAATTTCGACTTCGACTCCATCATCGAGGCCAACTATCTCTGCAACGCCCACGGCATAGACACAATTTCCCTAGGCGTATCGATTGCTTATGCTATGTATCTTTACGAGCTGGGGATCCTCACCAAAGAGGAAGCAGGAATGGAAATCAAATGGGGTGATGGTCCCACAATAGTAAAACTCGTAGAGATGAGCATCCGTCAGGAGGGGATCGGGAAACTCATATCTCAGGGGACGTTAAAGATGGCGGAGCATTTCGGACGCGACCCAGAAGAAGCAGCGCAGGTCAAAGGAATGGAAGTTGCTATGCACGATCCACGCGCCTTTTCTGGAATGGCATTATCTTATGCCACAGGACCCAGAGGAGCCTGCCATCTCAAGGGTGATTACTACAACATCGAACTGGGCAGCTTCATTGCAGAATACAACATCCTGCCCGGTGACCGTTTTGCCTCGGAAGGCAAAGCAGAAATGGTGGCTAAATACCAAAATTTCAAAGACCTCTTTGATTCATTGACCCTGTGCAAATTCGCTCCTTATACACCTACTTTCATCTGTCAGGCGATAAATGCCATCACCGGTTGGGGTTATGATCCCCAGGTACTTTTGACGGCAGGAGAACGTTCGATTACAATTAAAAGAGTAATAAATAATCGACGTGGACTGACGAGGGCGGAAGATAAACTACCAAAAATATGTCTGAAGGCTCTTGAAGAGGGAAGCTCGGCGGGAAAGACACCTGATCTGGAAATCATGCTCAGAGAGTACTACTCCTACCGGGATTGGGATTGGGAAACGGGAAAGCCCAAGAAAGAAAAACTCCTCTCCCTCGGTATGGAAAAGGAGGCCTATCAGTTGTATCCCTAGTCTAACTCTGGGACCGTAGGCCAATGCCTGCGGTCCCTCTCTTCATAGACCCAAAAGAGAAAAGCGGATGGAGACTGCACGGTCATTCATACTTTCGCCAAAATCTACCCCTAAAGACCAACACTGCCTTCGGTAATCAATACCCACTCCCTTTTCCACATCCTTATCGCTCACCAAATCACGACGAAAATAGAAGCGCAAATCGAGATACTTCTCCATTACCGCTTTTACATTAATACCCACTTCCTTGACGCTCTCTTTTGTATAACGATAAGTCACGCTGGCCGTATCTCCTCGCTGGTCTTTAATGGTCACGGCGTAATTCTCCTCTCTCCATCTCGTATCGTAAACATCATAGCGATTCCTGGCACTTACAGAGATATATTTTATCGGGGAGATGTCCAATTCAGAGAATATATCACCCCAAGGTTTCCCTTCGGGACGCCGTGCCTCCCTAATGTCGTAATATTGGACAATCTTCCACCGCAAAAAATCAGACGCATCCTTCCATCTCAAAAAATTGGTAATAGCGTAGGAGATTAAGTTGAAATCCCCCGTTAGAGGAGTAATCGCCTTGGTGGAAGGGGCATAAAAGAAAGTCTGGCTGTATATATTGGTCAAAGAACCACCAGCAGAAACAGTGGGTACGAAGCTGGGGGCTTCCCCTCCGGTAGGAATAGGGCTGTACAAATAAAAAAACTCCGGTTGAACGGTATGTTTGATACTTCTACCTTCCCCCATCGGGTATGAACGACTAAGTTCGGTTGAAAAAGTCGCACCAGTCAGATATATCTCACGATGATCTGTCTTGCCTGTACCCTCTTTCGATTCATCTCCTTTCGCCCACAGAAGACTCCTCATCCCCACAAATGGAGTAAAACGGATATGCCGCCCCATCCTTAAAGGCAGATAGAGGGAAGGAGAAACGTCTAGCAGATGTCCTTTCTCTCCTTCTCGACGGTAAAAATAGTCGTAGTTACCTGAGACGTCGAACCAAATGGGAGTCTCACCCAGAGGCTGTTTTACCCCCATGAAGGCTATTTCAGGATACTTTTGTAACGTCTGTCCGTTCGATGCCACCGAGAGATCCTGGGTATTCTTAACTAACACGGTTAGGCCGTACTTGTTCCACGATTTCTCTAATCGTATCGTTGATTCAAGGTAAGGAAGACTTTCATTACCAAAGAAATCGACCTTTTGAAAACTACCACCTCGAGTCGGTTTGAAATTGGCGAGGAAGTAGTTGTAGGATGTAAAGTCTTTAAAGTAGAAGTTGTCTGAAACCCGAGCGACATCAGCTCTAAAAAACAGATTTTCCTGCCAAGAAGTTTCCTGATTCAAATAAAGGGCCCATCGCGTCTTTTCCTCTTTCCAATCGCGGGTCAAATCACCCACCGTTTCTTTAATCTTCTTTCGATCCTGCATGAGCTCTGCATAGATCGTACCTTGACTTTTGGAAGCTAAATACCTAAATTCCACACCCTCTTGGAATCCCCTCTGACTCATGAACCGCTGATAGAAGGTAGCATCTTTATCCGGCGACAGGGCCCAAAAAAAGGGAATGCCCAAATCCAGTCCTAATCTATCTCTCGAATATGCCAAACGATGGGGTAAGAGAAAACCCGTCTGTCTGGTCGTCTTAACTGGAAAGATGAGATAGGGCGCATAGATGAGTGGAATGTTTTTCGCGTAAAAACATCCATTTTTCATCATTCCATAACCATCGATGGTAACGGTAAGTCTCTCGGCTGTAATACGCCAGTCAGGGTTGACTCCATCACAAGTCGTCACCTCCACTTGGTCGCCATCGTAAGTCGACTCTCCTTTTCTTTCCAGGCGGGGACCGCGGAGGTAAAAATGAGTTCGATTCACGAAAATCTCTCCCTGTTCCAAGAACCCTATTTTGTCGGATACTCTCATTTCTAGCCGTCTTCCCTCTAATTTATCACCCTCGGCATTCCTTAACTGAACCCTTCCTTCAGCTATGAACCTATCTGCCTTTTTTCTTAGTTCTACAAAATCAGCCGCCATTCTCTCCCCTTTGAACGTTATAACCACCTCGCCGTAAGCACGGTAGACATCCTTTTCTTCTTCATAAGCGAAACTCTCGGCCTCTATTAAAATTGGAACCCCTTCCACATCCATGCGAGGGATGGGTGGAGATAAAAATAACTGGACGGAGATCTCTTTTTGCCCAATGGGAACGGTCAAATAAAAAGGCGAATAATCACCTCCCACCAAGATTAGATCCCAGGCCGGAATGTCCTCCCCTACCTTCAGGGTAAACTCTCCATGTGGACCCGTAATTGTGTATTCATAAGGAGGTCGAACCAGAGATACCAAAACTCCGACCAGAGGGTGGCCTTTTTCATCCCGCACGTGTCCTGTCAGGATATTCCACTTTTCCGCCTGCCCAAAACTCAATGAGGAGGAAAAAAACAAGAAGGCAAGTATCAACAGGCTTAGAACAATTTTCCTATCCATTATGTACACTTTTTAGATAAGACTTAATCGCCCCCACCAGGTAAAGGGAGCCAGTGACGCAGACTATATCATTTTTTCTGGCATAGTGACGAGCCTTTTTAAATGCTGAGATGGGATCTTTATCTACGATGGCGTTTTCTCCGGCAAGAATGGCCATCTCTTCTGCCGGTAGGCATCGAGCAGTCGGAGGATTGGTAAAGATGATGATCCTCGCCATGGGCTTCAGGAGTCGAACCATGGTCTTATAATCTTTGTCCGCCAGGCATCCAAAAACAAATATAAAACGCCTTTCGGGATAATCTTCTTGCAAAGCACCGATTAGAGCCCTGACACCCGCCGGATTATGGGCCCCATCAAGCAAAGTTAAAGGGTCCGAACCCACACGTTCTAACCTTCCTTCCCAACGAACGCTCATTAACCCTTTCCATACACTTATCTCTCGTAGGGCAAAACCGAAATGGGAGAGAATTTCCATAACTCCAATGGCACAAGCTGCATTTTTTATCTGATGAGGACCGACCAAGCCAAAGGAAAGGCGAAAGAATCTCCGGGACAAACCCAAATAGTCAAAGGTTCCCTCTGCCCTTCGTCGACGCACCCGAAAATCACGGCCGTATGTAAACAGCTGTGCTCCCCTCTCTTGACAGATACGTTGTATCTCAGTCCAGGCCACTTTATGTGTGACTCCGGTAAGGCATATCCCTCCTTCTTTTATTATTCCCGCCTTCTCACGGGCAATTTGGTAAAGACGAGAGCCAAGAAACTCACAGTGGTCATAAGACACGTTCGTAATTACGGAAACTAAGGGAGTGGCAACATTGGTTGCATCCAATCTGCCCCCCATGCCTACCTCTAAGACGGCAATATCTACCGTTTGTTCCTTGAAATACTCAAAGGCCATGGCTGTAAGCATTTCAAAATAAGTAAGGTTTCTTCCCCCAACCTCGCTGATTACGTCTAAAAGGCGATTAAAATCCCCTGGAGAAATGAGCTTTTCACCTATTCTGATACGTTCCCGGACGTCAACCAGGTGAGGTGAGGTGTAAAGGCCCACTTTGTACCCTTCTTGCCGAAGAAGGGTGGCCACAGTGGCACACACCGATCCTTTCCCATTCGTGCCTCCCACAATTACGCTAGGATAAGAATTTTGGGGATTGTTCAGACGCGCCAGAACCTCTCTAATTGCAGTTAAATCGAGATTGATACCCTTTTTTGTAAGGGTCTCAAGGCGTTGTTCTATTTTTGATTTCATCGTGGCAGTGACAGAAAAGCCATGGAATATTTATCCATGGCTCTCAATGAAAAAAAGAGACCTTTTTAATCCGTAATCTTGAATACTTCATCACCCGGCCGCACTCGATCGGATACTTTGATACCTATTAGATCCCCCACTGCTGCCTTTTCAATTTTCTGATTATTTACTTCCATCGAATCGATCGTCTCCGATAGATCAGTCGTGTGACCTATAATCCTAATCTTATCGCCTAAACGAAGTTCCCCTGCTACGACCTTAACTGCAGCGACCGACGGCTTCGCAAAAAACTTTATGACCTCTCCCACTTTTTCTTCTGGCATGGAATAACCTCCTATCAATTTAAATCTGTAGGTTACGTTGTTTGGTCCTTTTCCCCTTGGCTTTATTATAATTTTCGTAGCCTCTTTTCCAGCAAAACTCAAGGGGAAAATAAAAAGGCAGGCACCGGGCCTGCCTTTTTAAAATTCTTAACACTATTTAGACCCCTTCCGACTTCCGACCTTCCTTTTTCTTCTTACCCTCTTTCTTCTTTTCTCCTTCCACCACAAACTCGACCAAGGCGAGGGGGGCATTATCACCATGCCGATAGCCCAGTTTGATGACCCTCGTATACCCTCCAGCTCGATTGGCAAAACGGGGAGATATCTCTTCAAAGAGTTTTTTAACCGCGGCCTTGCTTCGAACAAAGGCAAGGGCCTGTCTTCTGGCATGGAGATCACCCCTCTTTCCGAGGGTCACCATTTTGTCCGCTAAGCGTTTTAACTCCTTTGCCTTCATATCTGTTGTCTTTATTTTCTCGTGCACGAGTAAAGACGTAATCATATTACGGAACATCGCCTTACGATGGCTTGAAGTCCTACCTAGTTTATATCCTGCTTTCGCGTGCCGCATATCGTCGACCTCTCTCCAAAATTATCCCTCTTTCTCTTCTTTCTGGTTCCAGGGTGGAAAATCGAGTTTCATACCAAAACTCAGACCGTGTTCCGCCAATATGTCTTTTATCTCGTTGAGGGATTTTCGACCAAAGTTCTTCGTCTTGAGCATTTCCGCTTCTGTTTTTTGGACCAATTCTCCGATCAAATTGATGCCTGCGTTCTTTAAGCAATTAGCCGAACGAACTGAAAGCTCCAACTCATCTACGTGTCTCTCAAAGATGGAACGATCAAATTCTTCTTTTTCTTCTTTCGCTGCCTCCTCCTCTTCTATCGCTGGCCCGAAGGATAAAAACACGGACAGCTGTTCTTGTAAAATTCTTGCCGCATAGGCAACGGCATCTTCAGGTCTAATGCTTCCGTCCGTCCATACCTCCAGGTCCAATCGGTCGTAATCGGCCACCTGTCCGACCCGAGCGTAAGAAACCGTATAATTTACCTTTCTTATGGGAGAAAATATGGCATCGATGTTGATTGTCCCCTCTGGCTGATCGGGATCCTTTTCCTTTTTGGCCGGCCGGTATCCCCGACCTATATCGGCCACCAGTTCCGCCTTCAAAACCGCATTGCCCGAAAGAGTCGCCAGATGATGATCTGGATTCATCACCTCCACTGTCCCATCATGCTCCAAGTCCCCGGCTGTCACGGCCCCTTCCCTGGAAACATTGAGTCGCAACACCCGTGGGCCACCTTGGTTCAGCTTCAGACGTACACCTTTCAGATTGAGGATAATGTCCGTTACATCTTCCTTCACACCCGGAATCGTTGAAAACTCATGCAACACTCCGTCGAAACGGACGGACACAATAGCCGCTCCCGCAATTGACGAAAGCAAAGTGCGTCTCAAAGCATTTCCCAAAGTTATTCCCGCCCCTCTTTCTAAAGGCTGGCAGATAAATTCCCCATAGAACGGGGTATGGGTCGATTCATCTATTTCTATTCTCTTCGGCTTGATCAAGGTTTGCCAGTTTTTTTGCATCATTTTCATCCTTCCAATTTAATCATTTAGAATATAGTTCTACGACCAAATGCTCCTGAACTGGCATCGTTAAGTCCTCGCGGGCAGGTAAGGCCTTTACTACGCCCCGAAAGTTTTCCTTGTCCAATTCTAACCAGGAGGGGATTCCGCGTCTTACTACCGTCTCTAACGCCTCTTTAATCCTCGCTATTTCCCGGCTCTTTTCACGTACCTCTATTACGTCTCCCACCTCTACGAGGTAGGAGGGAATGTTTACCTTTTTCCCATTCACCGTAAAATGATTGTGCATAACAAGCTGCCGTGCCTCGTTCCGCGAAGATGCAAAACCCAGGCGAAACACCATATTATCGAGTCTTCTTTCTAAAAGGAGCAGTAAATTGGTACCTGTAATTCCCCTCATCCTGTCTGCGCGGGCAAAATATCCTCTAAACTGCCTTTCAAGAAGACCGTAAATCCTTTTTAATTTCTGTTTCTCCCTCAACTGCACCCCGTAATCGGTATACTTCTGTCGACGATGGCCGTGTTCGCCGGGAGCGTAATCCCTTCTTTCGAAGGCGCATTTGTCACTGTAACATCTATCCCCTTTAAGAAAGAGTTTTATCCCTTCCCTGCGGCACAATTTACATACTGATTCTCTGTATCTAGCCAAATTGCCTCCTCTTTATTCGTAATGATCTTATACTCTTCTCCTCTTCGGAGGACGGCACCCGTTATGGGGAATAGGGGTGACGTCTCGGATCAAAGTAACATTTAGACCCATGCCCTGGAGAGATCTCAAGGCCGATTCACGACCTGCACCAGGCCCCTTCACAAAGACTTGGACACTACGCAATCCATGTTCTTTTGCCTTTTTAACCGCATCTTCCATGGCTAGCTGCGCAGCAAAAGGAGTACTCTTTCGCGAGCCTTTGAACCCCTGAACACCAGCGGATGACCAAGCAATTACATTGCCGCTTAAATCGGTTATCGTCACAATAGTATTATTGAACGTGGACTGAATATGGATAATTCCCTCCGGAACGTTCTTTTTCTCTTTCTTCTTCCCAGTTCTTCTGGCTGGCCTTGCCATTTTACCTCCGTCCGATTACTTATTTTTTCCTTCCTCCGATGGCCCGGCGGGGCCCCTTTCGAGTTCGGGCGTTAGTGCGGGTACGTTGCCCTCTTACGGGCAAACCTCTTCTATGCCTCAATCCGCGGTACGTACCCAAGTCTATCAACCGTTTGATCGACATGGCTACTTCGCGCCTCAGATCCCCTTCAACTTTGTGCTCTTTGTCAATAATATTCCTGATGGCCGTAATTTCCGCATCGTTCAAGGCATCCGTCTTTTTGTCGAAATCTACACCCGCCTTTTGTAAAATATCACGCGCCTTGGATCGCCCGATACCATAAATATAAGTGAGGGCTACCTCCATACGCTTATTCTTCGGTAAATCAACTCCTGCAATTCTGGCCACTTGTCTCTTCCTCCCGCTTAATCAACCTTGACGCTGCTTGTGTTTTGGATTTTCGCAGATTACGCGCACGACTCCCTTACGCTTGATTATTTTACACTTGTCGCACATCTTCTTCACGGAAGATCTTACTTTCATATGCCTCACCCTTTCTTAATCACTTGGCGCGGTAAACTATCCTGCCCCTCGTCAAATCGTAGGGCGATAGCTCGACCGTTACCCTGTCCCCGGGTAGGATACGTATGTAATGCATCCTCATCTTCCCCGATATGTGGGCCAAGACACGATGCCCATTGTCCAGCTCTACTCTGAACATGGCATTCGGTAACGGCTCAATTACCTTACCTTCTACTTCGATGGGTTCCTCTTTTTGCATAAACCCCCTTCACTTCCTCTTTAAACTCAAAATATCCGGTCCGTTCGGCGTAATGGCTATGGAGTGCTCAAAATGAGCTGATAGACTCCCATCTTCCGTTACGACCGTCCATCCGTCATCAAGTACCTTTACCCGATACGATCCCGCATTGACCATCGGTTCAATGGCTAAGACCATACCCTCCCTTAACAACACCCCCCGTCCCGGGGTACCGAAATTTGGTATTTGTGGGTCTTCATGTAACTCACTTCCTATACCATGTCCCACAAAATCACGCACCACCGAAAAACCGGCGCTCTCTACATGTGTCTGAACAGCCGCCGAAATATCTCCCAAACGATTACCCGCTTTCGCTTCTTCAATTCCTCGATAAAGGGCCTCTTCCGTTACCTTTATCAACCTCCGTGCCTCTTTACTTACCTCGCCTACAGGTACCGTGATCGCCGCATCGCCATAGTATCCATTATAGTATACACCAAAATCTAAACTCAAAATATCTCCCTCCTTGAGACGGCGATGGGACGGCATACCGTGTACAACCTCATGGTTGATCGACGTGCATAAGGCATAGGGATAACCCCGGTATCCTTTGAATGCCGGCTTAGCCCCCCATTTGCGCGTCAACTCTTCACAGTATTCATCCAGTTCCTTCGTTGTAACCCCGACTCTTACCTCCTTCTTCAAGGCATTTAGTATTTCCGCTACAATTAAGTTACTCTCCCTTATTTTCTCAATCTCATCCGGCTTCCTGATAATAACCATTATCGGGACACATTCAACCCTAACGACGCCGCGCAAGACGGCCTTTCTTCATAAACCCCTCATACTGACGGGCGAGCAGATGCGTCTCTATCTGTCCCGCCGTATCTAGGGCTACACCCACTACAATAAGAAGCGCCGTGCCGCCAAAATAGAAGGGTACGTTAAAATAACTTATAAGAATGCTCGGGAGTACACAAATGGCCGATACGTAAATGGCACCGCTAAAAGTAATCTTGGTCAAAATATCATCTATGTACTCAGCCGTCCTTTTCCCCGGCCTTATGCCTGGCACATAGCCACCGTATTTTTTCATGTTATCAGCCACATCGACGGGATTAAACGTAACAGCCGTATAAAAGTAACAGAAGAAGAAAATCAAGGCGACATATAGTACCTCGTAGACGAACCGCCCTGGCAGAAGCATTTGAGACAACTTACTCATCCACGGATGAGGAATAAAGTTAGCAATGGTTGCCGGGAACATTAGAATAGAGGAGGCAAAAATGGGGGGGATAACGCCAGCTGTATTTATTTTTAACGGCAGATGGGTTGACTGTCCCCCATAAACGCGCCTGCCTACTACCCGTTTCGCGTACTGGACGGGTATCCTCCTTTGGGCACTTTCCACGAACACAATTACCCCGACTACTACCACCATGAGAATAATTAGAATAACGATAAAGAAGATACCCATCTCACCGGTGGATAACAGTCGGAACGTATTTAGGATTGCCTCCGGCGCTCTACATACAATACCAGCGAAAATAATGAGAGAAATGCCGTTCCCAATCCCTCTTTCCGTCATCTGTTCGCCCAGCCACATGATAAAAGCCGTACCGGCCGTCAAGGTAATCATCGTCATGAGTCGGAAAGACCATCCAGGTTCAATTACAATGGGCGCACCAGTGGGCCCGGCCATATTCTCCAATCCTATTGCGATACCAAAGCCCTGGATGAGACTCAAGATTACCGTGCCGTATCGGGTATATTGGGTTATTTTCTTTCTCCCAGCCTCTCCTTCCTTCGAGAGTTTCTCCAAATGGGGTACGGCAATGGTAAGGAGTTGGAGAATAATTGATGCGCTGATATAAGGCATAATACCGAGGGCAAAAACGGACAGATTGCTTAACGCCCCCCCGGCGAACATGTCAAAGAGCCCGAGAATTGAACCTTTTGCCTGATCGAAATAAGCCGCCAAGGCGGTGGCATCAATACCCGGTGTGGGCACATGGGCTCCAATTCGATACACTACCAAAAGGGCAAGAGAATAAAAGATTCTCTTCTGTAGCTCCGGGACTTTAGGTATATTAGAAAATCCTTCTAGCAATCTACCTACTCCTTCAATTGCCTACGACCACCGTTCCACCTGCTGCCTCGATTTTCTTTCTGGCATTGGAACTTACTGCCGGCAGCTTAATCGTAAGGGGCCGATCTATTTCCCCTCGTCCCAAGAGCTTGATGCCGCAACCTACTTTCTTAACCAGGCCCTTTTCCAGCAGGGCAGCTGCATCGACAGTACTACCCTCAGGGAAATTTTTGAGCTGATCCACATTAACGATGGCCATCTCCTGACGGAAGATATTCCGGAACCCCTTTTTCGGTAACCTACGGACCATGGGCATCTGGCCACCTTCAAAATGGGGTGGTACCTTACCTCCCGACCGTGCTCGTTGTCCCTTATGTCCACGACATGACGTACCACCATGACCGGAGCCGTCTCCCCGACCAACACGCTTCTTCTTTTTTACGGCACCTTTAGGTGCTCTTAAATGGGCAAGATCCATGGATTATTCCTTCACCTCTTCCATTTTCACCAAATGGCATACCTTATTGACCATCCCCCTGATCTGAGGGGTGTCTTTTAGTACCACTGCGCGATTCAATCTTGTAAGACCCATTCCTCGCAAAATGCGTCTATGCTTTTCGGGCCTCCCGATATAGCTCTTAACGAGGGTAATCCTAAGTTTCCTTTCCACTTCCTTCCGGCCCCCTTATTTAAAGTGTTTGACTTCCAGCGGTACACCGCGGAGAGCGGAAAATTCTTCTGGATCCTTAAGGCTCAAAAGACCGTTCATCGTAGCCTTAACTAAATTGTGAGGGTTATGAGAGCCTAAACACTTCGTCAGTACATTACGTACGCCAGCCGCCTCCAGTACCGCTCTAACGGCACCACCGGCGATAAGGCCCGTGCCTTCTGAGGCTGGTTTCAAAAGCACGGAGCCGGCACCAAATTTGCCTATGACCTCATGAGGCAGGGTGCCATTAATGATGGGTACCTTCTGCATGTTCTTCTTTGCTTGTTCCATGCCCTTCCGAATGGCCTCCGGTACCTCATGGGCTTTACCTAAACCCGTTCCCACTGAACCATTTCCGTCACCCACCACAACGATGGCGCTAAAGCGAAATCTTCTGCCTCCCTTAACCACTTTTGCCGTTCTCTTAATGGCAATGACCCGATCTATGAGTTCACCTTCTATCCTCTCATCCCTCATCATAAAAGATCCCACCGTACCTTTAGAATTTCAACCCACCTTCTCTCGCCCCATCGGCGAGTGCCTTGACCCGCCCGTGGTACAGAAAACGTCCTCGGTCAAAAACACATTCCGTCACACCAACAGCCAGCAACTTCTGAGAAATCAGCTTACCTACCTCTCTCGCTACCTCCGTTTTCTTCATCCCTGCCGTATGGCCCCTTAGTTCTGCACTCAAAGAAGAGGCAGAGGCGATGGTGCGCCCTATGTCATCAGCGATTGCCTGGACGTATATGTGTTTCGCACTCCGAAATACTGACAGACGAGGCCTAACCTCGGTCCCCCTAATCTTACTCCGTACGCGCAACTTTCTTTTTTCTCTTATCCGTTCAACCTTCTTTGTCGCCAATTTTATACCTCAATCGCTTTATTTCGACCCGACGGATTTACCCGCTTTTCTTCTTACTACTTCCCCGGCATACCGAATGCCTTTTCCTTTATATGGCTCTGGCTTTTTCAGGGCCCTTATTTCAGCCGCCACTCTACCTACCAACTCCTTATCTATGCCGCTGACGGCTATGTTCACCTGCCTATCCACTTTGATAGAAATCCCATCTGGAATCCGGTAAGTAACAGGGGTCGAGAAACCTAGAACGAGTTTCAACTCAGTATTCCCTACCACCTCCGCCCTATACCCAACACCTGATATTTCCAAAGCCTTTTCATAACCTTTCGTTACACCCTCTACCATATTGCCAATCAGTGTTCTGGCCAAACCATGGTAGGAGCGCCCGAATCTGTCTTCTACCAAGCGTCTCACCGTCAATACATTGCCCGCTTGATCTACATCTACGAGGGGTGGAAGCTTCTTTTTCAATTCGCCCTTAGGGCCGACCACTTTTATCCATTCCCCTTCTCTCTCCACCTTCACCCCCGGGGGCAATAGTATGGGCTTTCTCCCAATTCTCGACATAAACAATCGACTCCTCTGCTTACCAAACTTTACAGATTACCTCTCCACCCACCTTCAATTTGCGGGCTTCGTGATCGGTCAAAACGCCTTTCGACGTTGATAAAATGGCAATTCC
This sequence comes from Syntrophales bacterium, assembly GCA_026416455.1. Classification (GTDB taxonomy): domain Bacteria; phylum Desulfobacterota; class Syntrophia; order Syntrophales; family UBA8958; genus JAOAFE01. Next base: position 58,084 of record JAOAFE010000002.1, on the reverse strand, counting down.
TAGCCCTCCCATGACGTAGGGCAACTCTTCACACTTCATATAAATTCGGCAACCCGGCCGGCTTACCCTCTGTAAACCGGACAAGACCTTCTTCTTGCCTACATCGGACCTCAAATTTATCCTCAGGATCTCGTGCCCCCTCTTACCTTCCTTTTTGATCTCGTAGCTCTCTATAAAACCTTCTTGCTTTAAAATTCGGGCGATACTCACATTCATCTTCGATGGCATCACATCGACAGACTTCAAATTAGCCCGCACCGCGTTTCTGACCCTTGTTAGCATGTCTGCAATGGTATCCGTCATTCCCATAAGATAGAACCTCTCAAATCCTACCAGCTCGATTTTATAACTCCCGGTAACTCACCCCGGGAGGCAAGAGTTCTTAAGCAAATACGACACATTCTGAATTTCCGGTAATAAGCCCTCGGACGACCACAAAGGGGACAGCGATTATACTTTCGAACCGCGAACTTGGGCTTAGAATTTGCCTTTATCATCAATGCTTTTTTTGCCACGTTAAGTCCTCTCCTCCTTAAGCTCTAAACGGCATTCCTAAGAGCCGCAACAACTCCCGAGCTTCATCATCAGTCTTGGCGGTCGTTACAATGACTATATTCATACCCCGTAGTTTATCGACTTTGTCGTAATTGATCTCCGGAAAGATAATTTGCTCTTTTATGCCCATGGCGAAATTCCCTCGACCGTCAAACGATCGGGGAGATACGCCCCGGAAATCTCGGATGCGGGGCAAACTTACGTTGACTAAACGGTCAAAGAACTCATACATCCTCTCCCGCCTCAGGGTAACGCAACATCCTATGGACATCCCCTTTCTCAACTTGAAGGATGCGATGGACTTTTTTGCCTTTGTGATGACTGGTTTCTGACCCACGATGAGAGCTAGCTCTTCAGAAGCGAAATCTAAAACCTTTGGGTTCTGAATCGCCTCTCCTAAGCCCATGTTGACGACAATCTTCTCGAGGCGCGGTACCTCCATGGGATTCTTGTAGCCGAACTTTTTTATCATCGCCGGCACAACTTCTGATTTATATAGCTCCTTTAACCTTGCCATCTTGAAATCCTTCAGTCGAGTTGTTCCTTACATTTTTTGCAAATGCGCACCTTCTTTTTTTCATCGTTCCACGTGTATCCAATTTTAACCCCTTGGTTGCATCGACTGCAAAAATAAGCGACATTCGATATATCAAGAGGGGCTTCTTTGTCCATAATACCGCCCTTTCCCCGGGCATCGGGTCTCTTATGACGTTTCACAAAGTTGAGTTTTTCTACTACCACACGACCCTCATCCCGGAGAATTTTCACTATCTTTCCCGTTTTCCCCTTCTCTTTACCGGCAATAACCTTGACCGTGTCGCCTTTTTTCAGTTTTATTTCATCCATGTTCTTTCGTCCCGTTGAATGATCCTTAAATCACCTCTGGAGCCAGGGAGATAATTTTCATAAATTGCTTGGCCCTTAGCTCCCGGGCCACTGGACCAAATATTCTTGTACCCACCGGCTCCATTTGGTCGTTGATGAGAACAGCAGAATTATCATCAAATTTGAGATAGGTGCCATCGCTGCGCCGAATTTCCTTTACCGTTCTTACTACCACCGCTTTCATCACATCACCTTTTTTTACCTTGGAATTGGGCAAAGCCTCTTTGACGGAAACAACGATCACATCTCCCACTCGGGCATAACGTCTTCTAGAACCACCCAGTACCTTGATGCAAGCCACACGCTTGGCACCTGAGTTATCCGCCACAGTAAGTTGCGTTTGCATCTGAATCATAGGTCATCACCTCTACTTTGCTCGCTCCAAGATTTCCCTCACACGCCACCTCTTTTCTTTACTCAATGGCCGGGACTCAACGATCAACACCGTGTCCCCTACCTGACATTCGTTCCGTTCATCATGCGCCTTATATTTGACATGGCGTCTTACGTACTTTTTAAATTTAGGATGAGGGACCAAATTCTCTACCCGAACGACCACCGTCTTATCCATAGCGTTGCTTACCACTACGCCCTTAATCGTCCTTTTGTTGCCCCGCTCTTTCATGCTCCTTCTTTTCCTCGCTCTTTTAGAATCGTCTTGATCCGGGCTATATCCCTCCGCAATTTTTTAAGCATGGCCGGAGATTCCAGAGGACCAGAGCTCTTTCTAATTCTCAAGCGGAAGAGTTCCTCCTTTAAATCCTTTTCTTTCTGAAGAAGCTCGTTTACGCTCATCTCTCTTAATTCCCTAGCCTTCATAGGAAATCTCCCGTGTCAAAAATTTCGTTTTCACCGGGAGTTTGTGCCCCGCCAGTCTGAACGCCTCCCGTGCCACCTCTTCCGACACCCCTTTCATCTCATAGAGAACCATACCAGGTTTTACCACGGCCACCCATTCCTCGGGCGCACCTTTCCCCTTTCCCATCCTCGTTTCGGCCGGCTTTTTGGTTATGGCTTTGTGAGGGAAAATGCGAATCCATATTTTACCACCTCGACGTACGTGACGGGTGATGGCAATTCTTGCCGCCTCAATTTGCCGGGATGTGACCCATCCACACTCCGTTGCCTGAAGCCCGTAATCCCCAAAGGCAACATGACAACCTCGCTCAGGTTTCCCTGACATCCGTCCACGCTGCGGCTTTCTGTACTTAACTCTTTTCGGCGCTAACATATCTCCATCACCTCAACGTAAGCCTCTATATCATTGCCTCCCGAGAAGCGGCGTCTCTCTGTTTCGGACTCACTTCTCCATGGAAGATTAAAACCTTCACCCCTATCACCCCGTAAGTGGTACGCGCTTCAGCAAAGCCCCAATCGATATCGGCCCTCAGGGTATGAAGGGGAACCCGCCCCTCTCGATACCATTCTGTTCGCGACATCTCGGCGCCACCCAAACGTCCGGCACAGGTTATCTTAATTCCCTTCGCCCCGAACTTCATGGCTGCCGTTACACTCTTTTTCATTGCCCTTCGAAACGATATACGACGTTCCAATTGCGAGGCAACGGTTTCGGCCACTAATTGCGCATCCAATTCGGGCTTTCTCACCTCGATAATATTTATTATTATTTCACTCTTACTTATTTGCTCGAGCTCTTTTTTAAGCTTCTCTATCTCCGCCCCCTTCTTCCCAATGATAATGCCCGGGCGGGCGGCATAGATATTCACCTTCGCCTTGTTGGCGGCCCGATGAATCTCTATTCGTGAGATGCCGGCGCTGTAAAGTTTCTTCTTCAGATAATTGCGGATTTTGATATCCTCGTGCAAGAGCTCACTATAATCTTTATCCGCGTACCAGATGGATCGCCAACTTTTTATTATCCCCAGTCTCAATCCGATGGGGTTAACCTTCTGCCCCAAACCGTCACCTCCTCATCGAATTCATGCTTCATCTAAAATAACTGTAATGTGACTCATCCGTTTCTTGATGCCCGCCACTCTGCCCTGAGCCCGAGCTCTCCACCGCTTCAGAGAAGGCCCTTGATCTACATAAATGGCCTTCACATAGAGCACCCGAGCATCAATATTTGGGTTCTGTTTTGCATTTGCTACCGCCGACTTGAGTACCTTCATAATCAAGGCGGCACTGTACTTTCTCGTGAAGGTAAGGATTTTCTCCGCTTCCGATATCGACTTCCCACGTATTAAATCGGCAACCAACCTTGCTTTCTGCGGGGAAACCCTTAAATATCTGGCCACTGCCCTCGCTTCCATATCGATTCAACTCCTACTTTTGTACCTTCGATTTCCTGTCCCCTGAATGGCCGTAGAATGTCCTCGTTGGAGCAAATTCCCCCAATTTGTGTCCCACCATGTTTTCGGTTACGAACACGGGGATGAACTTCTTGCCATTGTGCACAGCAAAGGTATGACCAATGAGCTCTGGTGTGATGGTTGACCTCCTCGACCAGGTCTTAATCACCGCCTTGCTCCCCGAGGCCTCCATCTTTCTAACCTTTTCCAGCAGCCTTTCATCAATATAGGGGCCTTTTTTAATCGAACGTGCCACCTTTACTTACCTCTTCTCTTTACAATATATTTATCCGTACTCTTGTTCCTTCTCGTCTTATGACCCTTCGTAGGCTTACCCCAAGGTGTACATGGATGGCGTCCCCCCGAGGTCTTGCCTTCCCCACCTCCCATGGGATGGTCAATGGGGTTCATAGCTACCCCTCGCACCTTAGGCCTCCGCCCCAACCAACGAGAACGTCCCGCCTTACCTATGCTTATGTTCTCGTGATCTAGGTTACCCACTTGGCCAACCGTAGCCCGACATTCTAAACGTACTTTCCTTACCTCACCCGACGGGAGCCTAATCTGAGCGTAGCCTTCTTCTTTGGCCATGAGCTGACCATAGCCACCAGCACTCCTTATCAATTGGCCACCCCGGCCGGGCTTTAATTCAACATTATGGATCAACGTACCTAAGGGGATATTCTTAAGGGGCAAAGCATTGCCCGGTTTGATATCTGCCTGTTCAGAGCTTATGACAACGTCTCCAACCGCTAGTTTATCGGGAGCTATAATGTACCTCTTTTCCCCATCCGCATAATGCAGGAGTGCAATCCTTGCCGAACGGTTGGGGTCGTATTCGATGGTGGCCACTTTCGCGGGAATATCTATTTTATCGCGACGAAAGTCTATTATACGGTACTTCCGCTTGTGACCGCCCCCGATATGTCGGCTCGTCATCCGACCATAGTTGTTCCGCCCACCGGATTTTTTCAACGGGACGACCAGTCGAGCCTCTGGCTTGGTGGCTGTTATTTCCTCAAAATCATAACCCGTCTGAAATCTGCGCCCTGGTGAGGTGGGCTTATAAGCCTTAATTCCCATCGACTTTCCTCCCCGTGTCACACACCTTCGTAAATTTCGATGCGGCTTCCTTCCGCAAGAGTCACTACTGCCTTCTTCCAGTTGGGACGTCGGCCTATAATACGGCCAATTCTCTTTTTCTTGCCCTCGAAATTCATCGTGTGCACATCTATCACCTTTACCTTAAAAAGTACCTCGACGGCACGGGCAATATCAATCTTGTTCGCCCTCCGATCCACGGCAAAGGTATATTTGTTCATGGCTTCCTTGGCCATGGTACTTTTTTCCGTGAGTAATACTTTTTTTATGACGTCGTAGGGTTCCATTATGAAACTAACGCCCCCTCTATTGACTTTATGGTGGGCTCGAGAAAAAGTACATGATCGTACTTAAGCAAATCGTACACGTTAATCCCCTCAGCCCTAATGGTTTTTACATCTTTTATATTCCTGGACGATAGCTCAAAAACGGGATTCGGCCTATCTATTACAATCAAGACTTTTTTTAGTTCGAACCGGTCCAACACCTCTTTAACTTTCCTGGTCTTTATTTCCCCAAGAGGGAAATCGCGCAATACTATTATTTTTTCATCTTTTAACTTCAAAGTAAGAGCCGACTTCAGGGCCAAACGCCTTACCTTTTTGGGTACTTTGTAAGAGTAGTCACGCGGTCTCGGGCCAAAAACAGTACCCCCTCCCCGCCATAGAGGTGACCGAATAGAACCTGCCCGTGCGCGGCCGGTACCTTTTTGTCTCCAGGGCTTACGACCTCCACCGCTTACATAACTACGTTCTTTGGTGGCCGCCGTACCTGACCGTCGGTTTGCTAGCTGCATCTTCACCGTTTCATAGATGGCGTTTTCGTTCACTTCGATGCCAAACACGGCATCGCTTAACTCTATTTCCCCGACCTTGTTCTTTTCGATATCGTACACTGCCACCGTCGGCATCTTTACACCCCAGCCTTACGTTTTTTCACCGCTTCTCGAATAAGCAAAATTCCGTTTTTCGGACCAGGCACAGAACCCTTCACGATAAGGGCATTGATTTCCGGTCTAACAGAAATAACCCGTAAATTTTGCACCGTCACTCGCGAATTGCCCATATGCCCTGGCAGTCTCTTTCCCTTAAAGACACGAGAGGGAAAAGAGCTGGCCCCAATCGATCCCGGTGCACGATGGAACATGGAACCGTGGGTGGCGCGTCCGCCGCGAAATCCGTGACGTTTAACTCCTCCCTGAAATCCTCTTCCTTTAGAGATCCCTGTGATGTCAACGTAATCGCCTGGTGAGAATATATCTACTGTCACCTCTTGGCCTACTTCCATATCATCCACCGGGCCGCGAAACTCCCTTATGAACCGGAAAAAACCGCGATCTGCTTTCTTAAAATGCCCTTGGAGTGGTTTATTTACGGATTTCTGCTTCACCCGAAAATAACCAAGTTGGACTGCATCATACCCATCCGTCTCGGTTGTCTTCTTTTGAATAACCACCGAAGGTTCCACTTCGATTACCGTAACAGGCACAGTAACACCGTCTTCGGTAAACACTTGTGTCATTCCCAATTTTCTTCCAATAAGTCCCTTTATCATAACCCTTCTCTGGCTACCTTTTCATAACCAGTTTAGAAAACAAAAGACGGTGCGCTTAACCTGGCGGCCACCATCTCTTGCCACTTACTGGGTATTTTAAAGTTTTATCTCGACGTCCACCCCGGCGGACAAGTCGAGCTTCATAAGCGCATCCACCGTGGCCTGGGTGGGCTCTATAATATCGATTAGCCTCTTGTGGGTTCTGATCTCAAATTGCTCTCGCGACTTCTTGTCCACATGCGGGGATCGGTTTACACAAAACCGATTTATTTCTGTGGGCAGTGGGACAGGACCGGCCACCCGGGCGCCTGTCCTTTTGGCCGTCTCCACAATATCCTCGACGGAGCGATCCAACAATCTGTAATCATACGCCCTGAGGCGTATTCTTATTCTCTGATCCTTCATAAAATTAACTATTCTAAAATCTTCGTTACAACCCCGGAACCCACCGTCCTACCACCCTCTCGGATGGCGAATCTTAGGGATTCCTCCATGGCAATGGGAGTTATAAGTTCAATTGTTAACTCCACGTTGTCGCCCGGCATAACCATCTCTACTCCCTCAGGCAGATGGACCACACCAGTTACATCCGTCGTACGGAAATAAAACTGAGGCCGGTAACCGGTGAAAAATGGTGTATGACGACCACCTTCCTCCTTCGTAAGCACGTAGACCTGAGCTTTAAATTTTGTATGCGGCGTAATAGAACCCGGCTTCACTACTACCTGACCGCGTTCCACTTCTTCTCTTTTCGTACCCCGAAGGAGCAATCCCACATCATCTCCCGCCTGACCTTCATCCAAGGCCTTGCGGAACATTTCGATTCCGGTGCAGACGGTCTTGAAGGTAGGTCTAATACCTACTACCTCGACCTCATCTCCCAATCTAATGATACCACGGTCAATTCTGCCAGTTACTACTGTTCCACGACCGGAGATGCTAAATACATCTCCGATAGGCATAAGGAAAGGTTTATCAAGCAACCTAACCGGTTCGGGAATATAATTATCTACCGCCTCCATGAGTTCCCAAATGCACTTCGCATCCGGTGAGTCAGGATCATCCGCTTCCAAAGCCTTCAACGCGGAACCGCGAATGATGGGGATTTCATCACCGGGAAACTCATAAGTGGTAAGAAGCTCTCTCAATTCCAGCTCAACTAAGTCAAGCAATTCGGGATCGTCTACGAGATCCACCTTGTTGAGAAATACTACTATATAAGGAACCTGAACCTGACGGGCAAGAAGTATATGCTCCCTCGTTTGGGGCATGGGTCCATCGGAAGCGGCCACCACCAAAATCGCGCCGTCCATGTGGGCAGCACCGGAAATCATGTTTTTGATGTAGTCCGCGTGACCGGGGCAATCTACATGGGCATAATGTCGCTTCGGAGTTTCATACTCAACATGGCATATATTGATGGTAACCCCACGTTCCTTTTCTTCTGGGGCATTGTCAATAGAGTCAAACGGTCGATACTCAGCCAACCCCTTTTTTGAAAGATGCTTGGTTATGGCTGAAGTAAGGGTTGTCTTCCCATGATCCACGTGGCCGATCGTACCGATATTCAAATGCGGCTTCGTCCGTTCAAATTTTTTCTTACCCATCTTTTTTTACCTCCTTCGTCTGTATAGCGATAACTAACTTCTCCTCTTTCTCCCCATCAACCTCTACTATCCATTAGAATCGGTAATGGGCAAATGCTCGGTTGGCTTCTGCCATCTTATGTACCGATTCTCTCTTCTTAATCGCTCCACCCCGATTATTGGCCGCGTCAATAAGCTCCGCCGCCAGTTTATCTACCATCGTCTTTTCCGATCTTTCGCGTGCGTTTTGAATCAACCAGCGAATGGCCAAGGCGACCTGCCGATGGGGCAATACCTCCGTTGGCACCTGGTAGGTCGCACCACCTACTCTCCGCGATTTAACCTCAATCAAGGGTTTTACATTACTGATGGCCTTTTCAAACAACTCAAGGGCCGGCTCCTTCGCTCTCTTTTCTACAAGCTCGAGGGCCCCATACATAATCGATTCTGCTATACTCTTTTTCCCCTTTTTCATCAAGTTATTGATGAATCGGGCGACGAGCTTACTGTTATACTTCGGATCCGGTAGTATATCTCTCTTTTGTACAACTCTTCTTCTCGGCATATTTTTCTCTTATCAGCTCTCTTATCAGCTTGGTTTTTTGGCCCCGTACTTGGAACGACCCTGTTTTCTCCCCTGAACACCCATGGCATCTAACGTACCACGGACGATATGATACCTCACACCCGGTAAGTCTTTTACTCTTCCTCCTCGCACTAAAACTACCGAATGCTCCTGAATGTTATGTCCAACGCCAGGAATATAAGCCGTAATTTCGTATCCGCTAGTAAGCCTAACTCTCGCTACCTTTCTCAAGGCGGAATTAGGTTTCTTTGGGGTCGTAGTATAGACCCTTACACACACCCCCCGCCTCTGCGGAGAGCCGGCCAAGGCAGGCGCCGATGTCTTCTTGACGACCTTACATCTACCGTTACGTACCAACTGATTTATCGTGGGCAACTTAACCTCCCTAAACTATCAGGTACAGTGAATTTGGCTTGCTATCAATTTCATGGCCATTTGTCAAGGATTTTCTCAGGTAGAAGTCTCAATTTCTTCCACCTCTTCATCTCCCAGGACTTTGATCCCCAATTTCCTGTACATGGGCAGACCCGTCCCTGCTGGAATCAGACGCCCCATAATCACGTTTTCCTTCAATCCGCGCAGATAATCTATCTTGCCCGCCAAACTTGCTTCTGTTAGCACTCGAGTTGTTTCCTGGAAAGAAGCCGCGGAAATGAAGCTCTGAGTGGAGAGAGAAGCCTTAGTTATACCGAGGAGAATCGGTCTCCCCACCGCTGGCCTACCTCCCTGCGCCATCACTCGTTCGTTTTCCTCTTGAAAACGATAACGCTCCACCTGTTCATCGGCGATAAACATGGTATCTCCGGGATCCACAACCTTAACCCGTCGAAGCATCTGACGGATAATGATCTCGATGTTCTTGTCATTGATTTTTACTCCCTGAAGCCGATATACATCCTGTATCTCATCTAGAAGGTAGCGGGCCAGCTCCTTTTCCCCTTTTATCGCCAGCAGATCATGGGGATTTAAAACCCCTTCCATCAAGGGTTCTCCTTCCGTCACCCTCTCTCCTTCCTGTACGGTGACATGTTTTCCCTTGGGAATCAGGTATTCTTTCTCTTCCCCTCCTCCCTCGGGGGTAATAATTATCTTTCTCTTACCTTTCGCATCTTTTCCGTACGAAACGATGCCTCTAATTTCACTTATCACTGCGTACTCCTTCGGTTTTCTCGCCTCAAAGAGTTCTGCCACACGAGGTAGACCGCCTGTGATATCTTTCGTTTTCGTCGTTTCTCGTGGTATCTTGGCGAGGATGTCTCCCGGCTCGACATAATCACCTTCGGATACAACTATATTGGCGCCGACAGATAGGAGATGGCGGGCCACCATATTAGTTCCCGGTATCTTGGCCGTTTTCCCTTTGCTATCTTTGATCGATATCCTTGGACGTAAATCCGTTCCCTTAAATTCCACGATCACCTTCCGGGAAAGGCCCGTGACCTCATCGACGAGCTCCTGCATCGTCTTCCCCTCTATGATATCACCAAACTTAACGGTGCCGCTAACTTCGGCCAGAATGGGGATGGCAAAGGGGTCCCACTCAGCAATAAGGGTGCCCGCTTTTTCCTGACCGGTTTTCTCGTCGCGACCCGAACCCTGCACGTAATCCCCTTCTTTTACCTTCAGATGAGCACCGTAAGGAACGGGGTACCGACCGCGACTGCGACCTTCCTCATCTATCACATGTACTTCTCCATTCCTGTTCATCACGACGAGGTCTCCGGTCTTACTCACCACGGTGTGTAGGTTTACAAATTTCACCCTACCATCATGGCGAGACTGCAGGGTCGAATGTTCCTCGAACCTAGCCGTACCACCGATATGGAAAGTTCTCATGGTAAGCTGTGTTCCCGGCTCTCCGATAGATTGGGCCGCAATAATACCTACTGCCTCTCCGATGTTCACCAAACGCCCGTGGGCGAGATCTCGCCCATAACACATGGCACAGACTCCGAATTTAGATTTACAGGTGAGAACAGACCGGATGGCCACCTTCTCAATACCCGCTTTATCTATTTTCTCGGCCAAAGTTTCGTCTATTTCTTGGTTGGCATGAACGATGATTTCCCCCGTGTAAGGATCTTTAATGTCTTCCAAGGCTACTCTCCCGAGGACACGCTCTCCGGCCGTCTCGATTATTTCTCCTCCCTCCATCAGGGCGGAAACGTAGATACCGTCTATAGTGCCACAATCGAGTTCCGTGACGATACAGTCCTGCGCCACGTCCACGAGACGTCTTGTTAGGTAACCTGAGTTAGCGGTCTTCAATGCCGTATCGGCTAGACCTTTCCTTGCCCCGTGCGTAGAGATGAAGTACTGAAGAACCGTCAGCCCTTCGCGGAAATTTGATGTGATGGGGGTTTCTATAATTTCACCGGATGGTTTGGCCATCAGTCCCCTCATGCCGGCAAGCTGCCTAATCTGAAGTGCCGAGCCACGAGCGCCAGAGTCGGCCATCATATAGATGGGGTTGAACCCCTCAGTTCTTCCTTTTTCGCCGTTTTCTATGCTTGCCTCCGCAGCGGCAATTCCACCCATCATCTCCGCCGCAATTCTTTCCGTGGCCTGTGCCCAAATATCGATTACTTTGTTGTATCTCTCACCGTCGGTGATAAGACCGTCCATGTACTGCTTTTGTATCTTCTGAACTTCCCGATCCGCCTTCTCCACAATTTCCTTTTTACTCGCCGGAATCACCATGTTCCTGATGGCGATAGAGGCACCGGATATAGTGGCATACTTAAACCCAAGATCCTTCAAACGGTCCGCCAAAATAACCGTCTTCTTTGCTCCGCAAGTGCGGTAGCATTGGTCAATGAGATTGGCGAGCTCCTTTTTCTTCATCACTCGATTAATGAGCTCGAAGGGCAGCTCCTTCGGAATCAATTCCCAAAGCAGAATCCGTCCGGCTGTCGTCTCTTTCATCTCTCCATTGATACGCACCTTAATGCGCGCATGGAGATCCACCTCTCCGTTATCCAGGGCACACAATACCTCCTCCGGTCCGGAGAATATTATCCCCTCCCCTTTCACCTTAGCCCTCATGCGGGTTAGATAGTAAATACCAAGCACGATATCCTGGTTTGGGTTGATGATGGGCTTCCCGTGCGCTGGAGAAAGGATGTTATTGGTGGACATCATAAGCACCCGGGCTTCCGATCTCGCTTCGATAGAAAGGGGCACATGCACGGCCATCTGGTCACCATCGAAGTCGGCATTAAACGCGGGACATACAAGAGGATGAAGCTGAATAGCCTTACCTTCTATAAGAACGGGTTCGAATGCCTGAATACCTAAACGGTGTAACGTTGGGGCCCGATTGAGAAGCACAGGATACTCCCGAACGACTTCATCTAGGGCATCCCACACATCCGCCGTTTCTTGCTCCACCCTTTTCTTCGCACTTTTGACCGTTGTAACGATGCCCTTCTCCATCAATCGATTGTAGACAAAAGGCTTAAAGAGCTCGAGGGCCATAATTTTAGGCAAGCCACACTGGTGGAGTCTCAAATCAGGTCCTACGGTGATGACGGATCGTCCTGAATAATCGACCCGTTTACCGAGGAGGTTCTGGCGAAATCGCCCCTGTTTCCCCTTCAACATATCGGAGAGAGATCTCAGGGGTCTTTTATTCGTGCCCGTGATAGCCCTACCCCGACGACCGTTATCGAAAAGGACGTCAACCGCCTCTTGGAGCATTCGCTTTTCATTACGGATGATGATCTCCGGGGCGTTCAATTCCATTAACCTCTTCAAGCGGTTATTCCGATTGATCACCCGGCGGTATAAGTCGTTCAGATCCGACGTGGCAAACCTCCCTCCATCTAAGGGCACTAAAGGCCTTAAATCGGGAGGAATCACCGGTAATACGGTCAGTATCATCCATTCGGGACGATTCCCCGACTTTTTCAAGGCCTCGATCACCTTCAGGCGCTTGATGAGTTTTTTTCTTTTCGCATCGGAAACGGAAGTTTTAATTTCCTCTCGCAACTCCTGATCGACCTTGTCGAGATCCACTTCTTCCAGGAGGGCACGAATTGCCTCCGCTCCGATACCGACTTTAAACGCATCGGGTCCATACTGCTCCTTGAGCTCGTTCACCTCTTCTTCAGTAAGGAGTTCCATTTTCCTCAAGGGAGTTTTACCCGGATCCATCACGATCCACGATTCGAAGTACAGGACCTTCTCTAGTTCTTTCAAAGTGAGATCCAAAACACTACCAATTCGACTGGGCAGGCTCTTGAGAAACCAGATGTGTGCCACAGGGGCCGCCAACTTTATATGCCCCATGCGCTCCCGCCTCACCTTGGACTGGATGACCTCGACACCGCACTTCTCACAGATGACGCCCCTGTGTTTCATTCTTTTGTAGCGGCCACATTGACATTCATAATCTTTCGTCGGACCGAATATCTTAGCGCAGAATAAACCGTCCTTTTCCGGCTTAAAAGTGCGATAGTTGATGGTTTCCGGCTTTTTCACCTCACCGCTACTGTTTGGTCGCGCCGACCATTCGAGGATCTTTTCCGGCGAGGCAATAGAAATCTTGATGGCATTAAACCTGATGGGGTCTTTTGGCTTCTCAAAATATGTGAAAACGTCTTCCACGGCTTTTCTCCTTATCGTTAATCTTCTTCAATTAATTCCACATCGAGGCAGAGACTCTGGAGCTCCTTGACTAGAACGTTAAAGGACTCCGGAAGTCCCGGCTCGAGTGTGTGCTCTCCCTTTACTATGGCTTCGTAGATCCTCGTCCTCCCTGCCACGTCGTCGGACTTCACCGTCAGAAATTCCTGAAGCGAATAGGCGGCACCATAGGCCTCCATGGCCCACACCTCCATTTCTCCCAGTCGCTGACCACCGAACTGGGCCTTCCCTCCCAAAGGCTGCTGAGTAACCAGGGAATAAGGCCCAATGGAACGCGCATGAATCTTATTGTCCACCAGGTGATGCAGCTTCAACATATAGATCATACCCACGGTGATCTCTTGTTCGAAGGGTTCTCCCGTCCGACCGTCGAAAAGTATCGTCTGCCCACTTACGGGGAGACCTGCCATTTCAAGCATATTGACAATTTCCCCTTCGTTCGCCCCGTCGAAAACGGGTGTGATCATGGGAACCCCATGGCCAAGACGACGGGCAAAGGCTTTTATTTCATCATCGGAGGCTTCATCTATAAATTTGTCCGTCTCCGGCGAAGAATAGATGGATTTGAGCTCCTCTCTTAATTTTTTCAGATCACCCGACCTTTGGAGTAAATCGTTTATCCTTTCCCCCAAAGCCCTGGACACCCACCCTAAATGGGTCTCTAATATTTGCCCTACGTTCATGCGCGAGGGCACGCCCAGGGGATTGAGAACTATATCAACCGGTGTTCCGTCAGCAAAGTAGGGCATATCCTCTTCCGGCAGAATGCGGGATAAAACTCCTTTATTTCCATGCCTACCAGCCATCTTGTCTCCCACAGAGAGCTTTCGTTTCACCGCCACATAAACCTTGACCATCTTAATCACGCCCGGGGGGAGCTCATCACCCGCCTGTAGTTTTTCCACCTTCTGTTCAAAGTAAGCCTGAATGAAATCTTTCCTTCTCTTCAGACCATCGAAGAGAGCACCAACTTTTGCTTCCGTCTCTTCATCTTCCAGAGAGATATCTTTCCAGTAGTCAAACGGTAGGGCAGACAAAACTTCTTCCGTCAAAACATCCCCCTTTTTAAGAACAACCTTTTTCTTTTTGGGGTCCGTGAATTTGGCGCTAACTACCTTTCCGATAAGCATGTCTTTTACACGCCTCTTCACGGAATCCTCAATAATACGGATTTCATCGTCTCGGTCTTTTCTCAAATCCGCAATCGCCTCTTCTTCTATTCTCTGCGTGCGGAAATCTTTCTCTATCCCTTTGCGAGTAAAGATCTTGGCATCGATGACGGTTCCCTCCACTCCCGGAGGAACGCGTAACGATGTATCTCTGACATCGCTTGCCTTCTCACCGAATATCGAACGAAGCAGCTTCTCTTCTGGTGAAAGCTGGACCTCCCCTTTCGGGGTTACCTTCCCTACCAAGATATCCCCGGGTTTCACGTACACGCCCATTCGAACAATACCACTATCATCGAGATTTCTCAGTGCCTCTTCTCCCACATTAGGAATATCCCGTGTGATTTCTTCCTTGCCCTGTTTCGTATCCCGGGCCATGACCTCGAATTCTTCAATATGGATGGACGTGTAAATATCCTCTTTTACAATCCTTTCGCTCACTAAAATGGAATCCTCATAGTTATAGCCACCCCAAGACATGAAGGCCACCAACACATTTCGTCCTAAGGCTAAGGCCCCTTGGTCGGTAGCAGGTCCATCAGCTATAATATCTCCTTTTTTTACCCGATCTCCTTTGTTCACCAGACATCGCTGATTGAAACAGGTATCCTGATTGGAACGCTGGTACTTCACCAGGTTATAAATATCCACACCCACATCCAGACCATCCTCTTCCACACCGTCACACTTGATCACAATTCGCGAGGCATCTACACTCTCCACGACCCCATCTCGGCGGGCAACAACTACGGCACCCGAATCTCTGGCTACAATTGGCTCCATGCCCGTTCCAATAAGGGGAATGGCCGGTTTCATGAGGGGCACCGCCTGCCGCTGCATATTGGATCCCATGAGGGCACGGTTCGCATCGTCGTGTTCGAGGAAAGGTATCAAAGTAGCGGCCACCGATACGAGCTGGTTGGGCGAAACATCCATCAAACCCACTTCTTCCGGCTCCACCAACGGGAAATCTCCACCCTTGCGTACCGTAATCAGCTCTCCTATGAGCCTCCCTTCACTATCTACGGGCCAATCGGCAGGAGCAATATAGTAGTCTTCTTCCTCCATGGCCGTAAGGAAACGGATTTTATCCGTCAGTTTTCCATTCTCCACTACGCGATACGGAGTTTCGATAAATCCAAACTCGTTCACTCTGGCATAAGTGCTCAACGATACGATCAATCCTATGTTGGGCCCTTCCGGTGTCTCCACTGGACAGATACGGCCATAATGACTGGGATGCACGTCCCGCACTTCAAATCCCGCGCGTTCTCTTGTAAGTCCTCCCGGACCGAGGGCCGACAAGCGCCTTTTGTGGGTTATCTCCGAAAGGGGATTTGTCTGATCCATAAACTGAGACAATTGAGAGCTGCCAAAAAATTCGTTTACCACCGCCGTAACAGGTTTTGCATTGACGAGATCATGGGGCATGAGAGTTTCTATATCATGAAGGGTCATTTTTTCTTTTATCGCCCGCTCCATTCTTACCAATCCAATCCGGAACTGATTTTCCACCAGCTCCCCAACGGACCGCACTCGCCGGTTACCTAAGTGATCTATATCGTCAACGGAACAATCACTGGATCCGTTTTTCAAATCCAAGAGGTATTTGACTGCCGCCAAGATGTCTTCATTTCGTAATACGGTCACATCAGTAGGCACATCGAGGCGCAGCTTGTAATTCATTTTGGCTCGACCTACATTGGAGAGATCGTAAGTATCAGGATCAAAAAAGAGGCTGTTGAAAAAGGCCGTCGCCGTTTCCGGTGTGGGGGGATTACTCGGCCTCAGGCGTCGATAGATTTCTATTATCGCGTCTTCCTTCGTCTCTATCTTATCCACGAGCAAGGTTTCCCTAATTGAGGCATTGGAACGATCCTCGTCCATATGGATGAAATCTAGTTCTTTTATGCCCCTCTTTTTGATTTCCTCCAAGTCCTGGGCAGTCAATTCTTCATTACAGCGACGCAAGGCTTCCCCCGTCAAAGGATCCTTCACATCTCGGGACAGAATCTTGCCGATCAAAGTTTCTTCTTCAACGGGTACGTACTTCACCCCTGCATCGGTCATGCGGCGAAGCATAAGCTTATTTATCTTCCGGCCCTTTCGAATAATAACTTCTTTTGTTCTCGGATCTTCAATATCTATGGGCGCTTTTTCTCCCAATAAAGCTTCCCCCACCGCCATGAAAAATTGTCCGTCCTCTCTCACCACATGTTCTATCTCATAGAAATAATTAAGGATAAATTCCGTATCGTTGCCCAGAGCTTTAAGCAGAACGGTAACCGGCATTTTTCGCCTGCGGTCGATGCGAACGTGGAGGATATCCTTAGAATCGAACTCAAAATCGAGCCAAGATCCCCGGATAGGAATAACCCGGGCCGAATAGATAACCTTACCGCTCGTTAAAGTTTTTCCCTTGTCATGGTCGAAAAAGATACCAGGGGATCGATGGAGCTGGCTTACGATAACCCTTTCCGTTCCGTTGATGATGAACGTTCCTTTCTCCGTCATCAACGGTATTTCCCCAAAATATATCTCTTGCTCCTTTATGTTGCTAATCTGCCTCTGCTGGGTTACGGGATCGACATCAAATACGAGGAGGCGCACCACAATTCTCAAGGGAGCAGCGTAAGTCATCCCTTTTTGCATGCATTCCTTCTCATCATACCGCGCCTCACCGATTTTATAACTCACAAACTCCAAAGAACATTTCTTACTATAATCGGAAATGGGGAAGACACTTTTGAATGCCCCCTGAAGGCCAAAATTACCCCGCCTATCCGGATCAACGTCCTTTTGAAGAAACTTCTCATAGGACTTGATCTGAATATCGATGAGATTCGGTATGTCAATTACCTTCCTGATGCGACCGAAAACTTTGTTCAGTGCTGTCATAATTCCCTTTCATCATTAAATTTTTTGTTTTCTCAAAAAAGCAGACAAGTTGCCCGCTTCTGCCTGCGGGCAACTTGTAAATACTCTTACTCTTTTCATTATCCGGCGTCGCTATTTAATTTCGACCGTTCCGCCAACTTCTTCGATCTTTTTCTTTATTTCCGCCGCCTCGTCCTTGGAGACCCCTTCCTTAATCGGTTTGGGGACACCTTCTACCAAGTCCTTAGCCTCTTTCAAACCAAGACCCGTAATCGCCCTTACGACCTTTATCACTTGAATCTTTTCTGCCCCAAAACTCGTAAGGATCACATCAAACTCCGTCTTTTCTTCAGCCTGTTCTGCGGGAGCTGCCCCAGGTGCGGCTACCGCTGCCACGGCGACCGGGGCCGCAGCCGACACACCAAACCGCTGCTCCAGTTCCTTGACGAGCTCAGAGAGCTCCAATACCGTCATATTTTCGATGAACTTTATAACATCTTCTTTCGTGATGGCCATTTTCTCCTATCCCTTTCCTATCTATTAGTTTAGCTTTTCTTTCTTCTCTCGATATGCATTTAAAACCTGTACGAAACTCCTTGGTACAGCGCTTAAGACATTGACCAGGGACCCTTGGGCGGCAATCATGACGGAAAGCAATTTGCCAATGAGCACTTCCCTGCTCGGTAGCTGAGCCAAGGCCTCTAACTGCTCCTTAGTTAAAAGCCTCCCACTTAAGACCCCTATTTTAACATTGAGCTCCGCGTTTTTTTTGGCGAATTCTGAAAGTACTTTAGCTGCCTCCACGGGATCACCGTTCGTCAGCACAAGCGCCAAAGGACCCTTCAGATAATCATGAACGATACTAAATTCCGTTCCTTCCGAGGCAATTCTCAATAGCGTATTCTTCACCACCCGTAGCTCTGCTGAAGCGTTCCTCAACCCCCGTCGAAGGGCGGTCATGCGCTCCACATCCAAACCGCTATACTCGGCAAGAACGGCCAGGTTGAACGCTTTGAGCCTATCATGCAGCTCTTTTACTACCTGCTCTTTCTCCTTTCGATCCAACTTCCAACCTCCTTTCTATAACTGATTGACGGCGTCGGCATCGAAAGTCCGAGATAAGCAGGCTTCAGAAGTAACTATCATCAAGCCACCTCGTTACAAATCATCTCGTCTCGGCAGGCCGGCCACAACCGTTTAAACTCCTGTACCTGCTGTCTCAGACGATCGACCTCTTTCCGTTCTATATATTCCTTACTTCAAGAGGATCCACCTTGACCCCGGGCCCCATCGTGGAAGAAAGGGCGATACTCCTTAAATAAGTACCCTTGCTAGATGCAGGCTTTAACTTTATTATCGTCTCCAGAAGAGCCAAGATATTCTCCCTCAATTTCTCCGGACCAAAGGATACCTTTCCTACGGGGGAATGAACGATACCTGCCCTCTCTACCCGAAATTCCACCTTACCCGCCTTTAACTCTTTTACGGCCCGACCTACGTCAAAGGTTACCGTACCCACTTTGGGATTGGGCATAAGTCCCCTCGGTCCTAAAATCTTACCCAATTTTCCTACACTTCCCATCATATCCGGCGTGGCTACAACCCGATCAAATTCGAGCCATCCACCACGGATTTTTTCAATGAATTCATCACCCCCGGCATAATCGGCACCTGCTTCCAAGGCCTCTTTCTCCTTTTCTCCCTTGGCAAAGACGAGTACCCTTACCGCTTTCCCTAGGCCATGGGGAAGAACGACACTGCCCCTCACCATTTGGTCCGCATGCTGAGGGTTCACTCCGAGCCGTATTGCCGCTTCCACCGTTTCGTCAAATTTCGCGTAAGCCGACTTTAAAACAAGATCGATGGCTTCGTTTAAACTATACTTTTTACCCGGGATGATGTTCTTCTTTGCTTCGATCCACTTCTTTCCTCTCTTCGACATGACACTCACCTTAACCTTCAATCACAATGCCCATTGACTTGGCCGTTCCTTCTATGATGCGAATAGCCGCATCCATGTCGACGGCATTTAAGTCTTTAAATTTAAGCCGTGCAATTTCCTCTATCTGTTTGGCCGTCACCTTGCCTACTTTTTCCTTTTTCGGATCACTCGATCCTTTGGCGATCTTTGCCGCCTGCTTCAGAAGAACAGAAGCGGGAGGTGTCTTGGTGACGAACGTAAAAGATCTATCGGCATATACGGTGATGACCACCGGTATCACGGTCCCCTCCTGGCTTTGGGTCATGGCATTGTAAGCCTTACAGAACTCCATTATGTTTACGCCATGCTGTCCCAGCGCAGGCCCCACGGGAGGTGAAGGGGTTGCCTTCCCCGCTTTTAATTGGAGTTTAATATTTGCAATTACTTTCTTGGCCATACGTCGCACCCACCTTGATTATTTTCACATCGGGGTCACTTGAATAAAGTCCAGCTCGACCGGCGTGGACCGCCCGAAGATACTTACATTGACCCTTAGTTTACCTTTCTCCGGTTTCACCTCGTCAATCACGCCATCAAAGTTCGTAAAAGGACCATCGATAATTTTTACGTGATCCCCCACTTCGAACTTGAACTTCGGTTTTGGCTTCAAAGTCCCCTCATCGATCCTTTTCCGTAAAATCTCCACATCCTCATCCGGGATGGGTACCGGTCGTTCTCTACTGCCAATAAAACCCGTCACTTTGGGTGTGTTTTTGACGAGATGCCATGTTTCATCATTCAATTCCATTCTTACCAGGATATAACCGGGGAAAAACTTTCTTTTCGACGTTTTTTTCTCTCCCTGCACAAGCTCTTCAATATTTTCCTCGGGAATGAGAATTTCGGAAAAATATTCCTGTTTTCCCGCCGCCTGTACGCGTTCCATAAGGGACAATTTTACCCTGTTTTCAAATCCAGAATAAGTATGAACTACATACCAGCGGTGAGCCATTACCCTATCCCAAAATTAATTTTATCAGTTTTACTAAACCAAAATCCACCAGGCCCAGAAAGGTAGAGACAATAAACACAACAACAATAACGACCATCGTCGAAGCCAACGTTTGCTTTCTCGTGGGCCAAGTAACCTTTCTCAACTCCGCTTTGGCGTCGAGTAAGAAGGCTTTCCCCTTCACGAACCAACTTTTTATCTTCTCCCACCAAGGTTTCATGTTCTCTCTCTCAAAAAATGGCAGGCCAGGAGGGACTCGAACCCCCAGCTTCCGGATTTGGAGTCCGGCGCTCTAGCCATTAGAGCTACTGGCCTGTAAAACCACCTCTACTTAGTTTCCCGATGCACCGTATGAGTCCGGCAAAACTTACAATATTTCTTAAGCTCCAGTCTCCCCTGCAGCGTCTTTTTGTTCTTTGTTGTTGTATAGTTCTTTTGCTTGCATTCCGTACAAGCCAACGTAATTATAGTCCTCATAGAGCGCACCTTTCATCGTTATCAACTGGAGCCCACGACCAGGATTGAACTGGTGACCTCATCCTTACCAAGGATGTGCTCTGCCTACTGAGCTACGTGGGCCGCCCTCCTCCCCATGAGAGGTTATTGGAGCGGGAAACGGGATTCGAACCCGCGACCCTCAGCTTGGAAGGCTGATGCTCTAGCCACTGAGCTACTCCCGCTTTACCAGTCCCTCTCAACATGCCCTGACATACGGGCACATATCAATGGTGGAGGGGGGAGGATTCGAACCTCCGAAGGCTGAGCCGGCAGATTTACAGTCTGCTCCCTTTGACCGCTCGGGAACCCCTCCATAAAACCGGTATTCCCTGAAAGCTGGCGATGGGACTCGAACCCGCAACCTGCTGATTACAAATCAGCTGCTCTACCCGTTGAGCTACGCCAGCAAGTATTTCAAAAATTCAAAGAACTTAGAAAAAACGATAAAAATTCCCACAACTAAAAGAAGATGCGAATTGGGAACTTTAATTTTTTACCCCTCTTTTGTCAAGAATTTTTTACCCTTCGCCAAAGGGTACCTTGAGGTGCATCTATAACTTCGATGCCCATCTGCCTCAATTTCTCCCTGATTTCATCCGCTGCCTCCCACTTTTTTTCCTTTCTCAACGCCTCTCTTAAGGTAATCAATTGTTCAATTTCTCCCCCTTCATCCTCCCGTGGAAAATCTAGAATGCCTAAGACCTGATGCATAGACCCGAGAAACTCCAGCACCCTTTCTTTTTCCGTTCTAGAAATCCCACCTTCGTTAAGCAACTTATTTGTCTTCTTCATAAAGGTGAAGAAGGCCGCCATGGCACCTGCTACGTTTAGATCGTCATCCATGGCTTCATGGAAGTCCTGGCGTAATTCATATAGCCACTGCTCAACGTCGGTACCTTTTTCCTCGGGAGGCAGAAAAAAGATCCTCCTTACGAAGTGATCTATTCGGTTCAAGGTATTCTGAACCATCTTGAGTGTCGATATGGAATAATTGAGAGGTTTCCGGTAGTGGGTTGATAGGAGAAAAAATCTGACCTCACGGCCAGAAAAACCCATTGCCTCCAACTCGTCCAAAGTCACAGTATTGTTTAGGGAACGAGACATCTTCTTCCCGTCTACCATGACGAGTGCCGTATTTATCCAATGACCAGCTGGGTTTTTGCCAGTGAGGGCCTCTCCTATGGCCAAAACATTTTCGCAATGGGGAAAGATTATATCCTCCCCCCCAACATGGATATCGAAGCAATCTCCTAAATACTTAAGGGCAATAGCTGCACATTCTAGATGCCAGCTGGGTCTTACTGACCCCCACTTGGTTGAATAGTAAACGCCCTGTTTCAGTTCGGGGAGGGTCGCCCTTTTGAGGAGGGTAAAATCGACGGGGCTATCTTTTTCATAATCGTCAAAATCAACGGTTTTATCCAGTCGCACTTGGCGCAGGTCAATGTTGGACAGACATCCATAGGTATCCAGTTTGGAGATGTCAAAATACACGGAGTGGAGCTTTTCATAAGCGAATCCCTTTTCTTCCAGCTTCTCCACCAATTTTAGCATGTCTTCCACATGCTCACTCGCCCTTGGATAATTGGAGTCTAATACGACGTTGAGTTTCTCCAAATCGGAGAGGAACACCTTCACGTAACGGTCCGCATAGTTCTTTATATCGATACCCTCTTTGAACGCCCCTTGAATCGTCCGATCGGCAAGATCGATTATGTTTGTTAGATTTGTCACCTTGTATCCCCGGTATAGCAGGTACCTTCTCAATAGGTCGGAGACGACAAATCGGCGATAACTGCCCAAATGAGGCACATCGTGGACCGTCGGTCCACAAGTATGAATCAATATTTCTCCCGGCCGCCGGGGACGTAACTTTTCTTTACGACGGGTGAGGGCATTGTACAGAGAAAGGGGGCATACTTCTTCTTGAACGAAGAGATCGGTGCTTAAATACCTTTCTCCTCCGTCGGGAAAGATCACTACGATTACCCCTTTTTCTATTTCTCTGGCCTTTTGGGCGGCTACGAACATAGCCGCTCCCGAACTCATACCCACAAAGAGCCCCTCTTCTCTAACGAGTCTTCTCGCCATAGCAAAGGCATCTTCATCGAGGATATTTATCTTCTCATCTAGCCTCTTGCGGTCATAAATGCCGGGTCGATAAGACTCCTTCATGTTTTTTAAGCCCTGAATGCGATGTTTCAGATAGGGTTCCACTCCGATGATCTTGATTTTAGGATTATACTCCTTTAGCTTTTGTGACAGGCCCATAGCCGTTCCTGTGGTACCTAGGGCGACGACCACATAGTCTACTTCTCCTCCCGTCTGCTCCCATATTTCTTCTGCCGTACCCTCGTAATGAGCCCTCACATTATCGGGATTGTTGAATTGATCCGTACAGAAATATTTACCCGGATTTTCCCGCCATAGACGATAAGCGACTTCAATGGCCCCATCTGTGCCCAAATGGGCAGGCGTAAAAATAAGTTCAGCTCCCAAGGCGCGAAGAATCTTCTTTCGCTCCTCGCTTACCCCCTCCGACATGGTAAGGCAGAGATGATAACCCTTTGCCGCCGCTACCAAAGCCAGACCAATACCGGTGTTACCACTTGTGGCTTCCAGAATGGTCATACCAGGCTTCAATTCGCCCCTTTTCTCTGCACCCTCAATCATGTAGAGGGCCGCACGGTCCTTGATGGAGCCACCAGGATTAAAACTTTCCACTTTAGCGAGGATTTTTACCTGTTTGTTAGGATTCAGACGACGAATTTCAATCAACGGGGTGTGGCCAATGGCTTCCAAAATGCTCTTGTAAGACAATCGCTGCATGGCCTCTCAACTATCAAAGCGAACATGGGGAATTTTTATGAATTCCACCCCTTCCTCTCTTAATGTTTCTTCTTCCTCTGGCGTGGTTGTCCCTTTTATATTACGCCTTTCTTCTTCACCATAATGAATCTTTAGGGCCACCTCAGCAAATCTCTCGCCCACGTCTTCAAAATGTCGGTCAATATAATCGTGGATCATAGCCAGATACTTGAGGGGAGAAATCTCCGGTGATGAAGAGCGTTCTTTTTTCATGACCGTCACAGTGGAGGGCAGACGTCGGGTATCTACACTGCCACATACGGGACAGGAGACAAGTTTCTTCTTTTCTTGCTCTTCGAAGGCGGCCAGGTCTTTAAACCAGCCTTCGAATTTATGTCCTCGCTCACATTCTAAATCAAAGATAATCATAATAAGCTGTCCTCACTTTCTCCTCACCAAAAAAATATGGACACGTGCCTTATTTTTATATATTAAAAAAGCATCGGGATGTGGCCCAGCTGGGTAGGGCACTGCGTTCGGGACGCAGGGGTCGCGCGTTCAAATCGCGCCATCCCGACCATTTTTTATCCACCCACTACCGAAGCCATCTTGAAGATAGGTAGGTACATGGCGATAATCATTCCACCTACCACACCACCAAGAAACACCATCATAAAAGGCTCCAGAAGAGAAGTCATGGCTTCGACTGCTGCATCCACTTCGTCATCGTAAAAATCGGCGATTTTCGCCAACATTTGATCCAGAGCCCCTGTGGCCTCTCCTACGGCTATCATCTGCACCACCATGGGAGGGAAAATCCCCGTCTCGGCTAAGGGTTCGGCAATGGGTTTTCCTTCTGAAATACTTTTCCTCACATTCATCAAAGCCTGCTCTATAATTACGTTACCCGCTGTCTTGCTAACGATGGCAAGCCCCTCCAAAATAGGGACCCCACTGGACATCATCGTGGACATGGTACGGGTAAACTTGGCAACGGCTACCTTCTTTAACAGAGGACCGAAGACCGGTGATTTTAGGACAAGTCCATCCAGTATGTACCGCCCCTTTTCCGTACTTTTGAACCTATTGAAAACAATGCCCACGGCCACCACGATTCCAACCATATAGAGAAAATAACTCTGCATGAAGGCGCTGGCATTGACGAGGAACTGCGTAGGGGCTGGAAGCTCACCTCCCATCCCTTCAAACATCTTCTGAAACACGGGGATAACCTTGAGCAAAAGAAGGGTAACAACACCAATGGATATGACAAGCACACTGGCGGGATAGGTCATCGCCCCCTTGACCTTCGATTTCAGCTTCATCGCCTTTTCCATATAATTGGAAAGCCTCTGCAAAATGACATCAAGAATACCACCACTTTCACCAGCCGCCACCAAATTTACAAATAGCTCATCGAAGATCTTGGGATACTTTTTCAGAGCGTCCGTTAGAGTAGATCCTGCTTCAATATCCTCCTTAATAGCCTTAATAACCTTTTTGAACGTCTTGTTCTGCTCTTCCTGAGCCAAGAGATCTAGACACTGAATGAGGGGAAGACCAGCATTAATCATAGTGGCAAAGATACGGGCAAAGACTACAACGTCTTTCTCCTTAACCTTGGGCTGGAGAAACGTGAGATATTCGGAAATATCCTTCGGCTTTTCCTTGACGTTTAAGGTTCGAAACCCCTGCCGACGCAGAATACCTCTGACCGTTGCCTCATCGGGGCCCTCTATTTCTCCTTTTCTAGTCTCCCCTTTTCTCGTAACTCCTTCCCACACGTAGGTCGGCATCTCAACCCACCCGCCTTCTTAATGAAGAAAATATTTTATAAGTCACAATCCCCGTTGCCACCGACACGTTAAGTGAATTAATTCTGCCTATCATAGGAATGGAAAAAAGAAAATCTGCTTTTTCTCTAAGCAGCCTCCTTACGCCTCTCCCTTCACTCCCAACCACAAGTGCTACACTTCCCTTGAACTCCATTTCTTCCAGTGTCTTTTCAGCCCCAGCTTCCGCGGCATAAATCCAATATCCCTTTTTTTTCAGTACCTCGATTACGTGCGCCAAATTTGTTTCTCTCGCGATGGGAAGATAGCGCACAGCGCCGGCGGAGGTTTTAAAGACCGTGGCTGTAACTGTCGACGCCCTGCGCGCGGGAACAACGATGCCATTGGCACCCATCAAATAAGCCGTCCTGATGATGGCCCCCAGATTATGGGGGTCCACTATTTCGTCCGCTAAGACCACTAAGTCCCCCGCCATTTCCGCCCGACGATTGGCCACTATATCATCCAGAGAAGAGTATTTGAATTCCCTCAAGAGGCCGACGACCCCTTGATGAACGACGTGCCCCACCATTTTTTCCAATTGTCGGCCTTCCACGACCGCCATCTCAACCCCTGCCTCTTCCGCAAGCCGGTTTATTTCTTCTATTTCTTTTCCCCGCCGACTACGAGAAACGAAGATTTTCTCAAAGCTTCCGGGATCAGCCTTGAGAAATTCCTTGATGGGATTTATGCCGTAGATGGTTGGCATTGCTTACGATCTTCCAACCCCTTCCCTATTTCGGCGGCCAACGCATCAGCAGCGGCTTCCGGATTTGGTGCCCATCTGATAGGTCGGCCTACGACCAGGTAATCGGCCCCGGCAGCGATCGCTTCTCGGGCCGAAAGAGTCCTTTTTTGATCATCACCCGGCACACTATTGCCTCCCCTCACGCCCGGTGTAACAATGAAGAAATCATCACCCACTTGAGGTCGCAAAAGACCGATCTCTTGAGGTGAACAAACGACTCCATGTATGCCCGCCTTCTTTGCCAAGATAGCCAATCGCGAAACCAGATCGGGCACCCTTAAACTAAAACCTATTTCCGCAAGATCCCCTTCCGATAGACTCGTAAGGACCGTAACCGCCAGTACAATAGGGGCTGATTGACCCGATTCATTTGCCCTTTGCGAAGCAGTATGGACAGCTGCCCGCATCATCTCTTCACCCCCTAAGGCATGAACGTTAAACATCCTCACCCCCAACCTCACCGCCCCTTCTGCTGCGTGGGCAACCGTTGAGGGGATGTCATGGAACTTAAGGTCCAGGAAAACCTCCGCTCCCTCATTTTTTATTGCCTCCACTATGGGGGGACCGAATCTCGTGAATAGCTCTTTTCCCACCTTAAACATCCCTACGCGGTCCTTTAACCTCCTCACCCAAGCCATGATCCCCGCAAAATCCTCGCTGAGATCTAAGGCAAAGATGAGGCGCCCACAGGGATTATCATTCTGTATCATCGTCATCATCGATGAATTCCGTATGGTCTTCTATCTGCCTGAAATTATCCTTCGTGTTCACGAGATACTCCGGATGAGCATAAGTAACTTTTCCAGCCGCAATCTCTCTTAATGCCGTTACAATCTCACGATTATTGGATTCTACTAAAGGCTTGGCCCCTTTAAGAAGTTGCTTCGCCCGATTGGATGCGAGAAGCACCAGGGCAAATCTATTTTTCGCCTCTTTCAGTGCATCCTCTACTGTAATTCTCGCCATTTTTAAATCCTCCTAAAATAATTTACGCTCCTTCTCCCTCGCCAGAAACTCTTTTATGCGGTGTTCCAAACGAGAGCGACGGCTCTTTTCCGCCACATAGATAGCTTTTAACGTCTCTACCGCCTCCTCGAGTTTATCGTTAAATACGACGTAATCATACCAAAAAATAGAGGCTATTTCTTCTAAGGCCTGATTGAATCTCTTCTCAATTACCATGGGGCTTTCAAAGCCCCTCTTTCCCAACCGATTTTTCAACTCCGTAAGGTCAGGAGGTAAGATATAGACAAACACACCATCTTGGTATCTTTCCTTGATCGCCTGAGCCCCCCGAAATTCAATATCGAGCATTACGTCTCTTCCGCGCTTTAATT
Organism: Syntrophales bacterium; assembly: GCA_026416455.1. GTDB lineage: Bacteria > Desulfobacterota > Syntrophia > Syntrophales > UBA8958 > JAOAFE01. Next base: position 30,656 of record JAOAFE010000002.1, on the reverse strand, counting down.
TCTCCTCTAGATCGACACCTGATGTGCCATAATAATTATCATAGTTCACGACCCACTCAACAAATTCACCTTTTTCGATACGAGCTTTGAATTCCTCCTCCGAAATAAAATGATAATCCCTTCCATCTACCTCCCCGGGACGGGGCTTCCTCGTTGTATAGGAGACAGAGAATTCGAGCCTCGGACATGCCTTTAGCACCTTTCTGCAGATGGTCGTCTTCCCCGTGCCAGAGGGAGCCGAAACTATGATCAGTAGTCCTCTCTCACTCAATGTTCTGCACCTGTTCCCTCAGTTTGGCCAGCTCACTTTTTATTTCTATAACCAACCGCGTTATCTCCCCATCGTTACTCTTGGCTCCCAGCGTATTTATTTCTCTCATCATTTCTTGAATGAGAAAATCCAATTTCCTGCCCACCGTCTGCCCTTCGGAGACGAGAAGAGATAACTGATTCAAGTGGCTTTCCATCCTTACCAGTTCCTCAGTAATATCGCTCTTCTCGGCCATGATAGCTACTTCCTGATAGACCCGGTATTCATCAAAAGGATGGTTGCCTAAAAGTTCCTTTATCCGGTTGGTCAACCGAACCCGGTACTCTTGGAGGACGACCGGAGCCCGCACCAAGATTTCTTTCAGCAAGCCTTTGATCACGGCCATGCGACCTATAATGTCCTTCTTTAAGGCCTCGCCCTCTGATATTCTCATCTCCGTAAGATTAGAAATCGCTCCCTCTAAGATTTCTTCCATCACTTCCCAGGGGATGGAAATTTGGTTGTAATCCTCCATTTCAAATACATCCCGCAGGTCTTTGAAGAGAGACAATTCGATCTCCCCAGCCAATGAGAGCTCCTCTTTCAAAAGGGAGAACAATTGTAAATAACGGCGTGCCTTTTCCAAGTTGAGACTGACTGCCCGATCGCCATTGGCATCGCTCTCTACTCTGATCGTCACATCAACCTTGCCTCGAGAAAACCGCTCTCCGATCTTTTTCTTTATCTCAATTTCATAGAGTGAAAGGGCTTGGGGTGTTCTCACAGTTACATCGAGGTAACGGTGGTTTAGAGACTTCATCTCTACTACGACTTTTTTCCCCTGCCAAAGGGCTTCGGAGCGCCCAAATCCCGTCATGCTGAGCAACATGGCTTATCCCTTCAAGATACGAAGTTGTTTTAAATATTTAGCACGCACCTTCCTCAAGAAGGTTAACATTTCTGTCGAGCCATAATCTGGATATGTCCAGGGAAGAGTTCGGAAATCTCCATCTTGGTAAATCAGCGTCAAGTCAGCATAGACACCAGAGCGTAAGTATGGTCGGTGAGTATATCCCTTACCCGTGGCGAGGATGAGATGGGCTAAGGCAACATAACCGGGATCTATGTTTATTACCCTTTTTCCTTCCCGCGCCCACTTAGACTCTACTTCCGTGGTGAATAACTTAATTTCCGGTAGTGCTTCGGGAGAAACAAGGTTATTGAAAGAAACCATTCTCCTCTCCAATTGGCTTCCCATTTCCCGTTCATAGTAATCAGTAAAAGGGAAGGCGAAAAATTTACTTATAATATCAGGTTCGCCATAAGCTTTTACCAGCTCTCGTATAATAGCGGCAATAATTATCCTTTCAGGAGAGAGAAGGCTCATGACTAGTTTTACCGGCTCCGGTGGCCTTAATTGGCTCATAGCTATCTGTCGTTTTTAAGCTGATCCATAATCTCTGAGCACTCGCTTCAGCTCTCTGCGAGTTACCGTCGCCGTTCCCGTCTTACCCACAACTACTCCTGCCGCTTTGTTTGCAAGAAACGCTGCTTCTCTAAGAGTTGCTCCCGAAGCCACCGCCAGGGCAAATGTACCAATAGCTGTATCTCCGGCTCCTGTCACATCGAAGACTTCTTTCGCATCGGCTGGCAATTCCGTGTGTATAATAGTGGTGTCTCGCTCGAACAGGCTCATGCCCTGCTCGCCCCTGGTTATCAAGGCGGCCTTAAAGGCATAACGCCTGATCAATTCTTCTCCTACCCTATTTAAAGAACGCCGATTTGAGATCTCAATTCCTATTGCCCTCTCCGCTTCGTGATGATTGGGCGTGATAACGTGAACACCCTGATAAACGGAAAAATCCGTTTTTTTGGGATCCACACAGATCATCACATCCCTATTAGCAGCCAATCTTGTAAGACCCGTGACCAGCTCCTTGGTGACCACTCCTTTATTGTAATCGGAGATGACGATTACCCGAATGAAAGGCAAGAGAGACTCGACGCGGGCCAGCATCCGTTCTGTCATATGCCGATTCACTTCTTTCCTACTTTCTCGATCAAACCTTACCACCTGTTGACCGTGGGCAACAATTCTCGTCTTTATTGTCGTAGGTCTACCGGTCTCAACAAAAATTCCCTCCGTATCTATGTTTTTCTTTTTTAGTTCGGCAATCAGCCTCTTTCCCATCTCGTCCGCACCGACAATTCCCACCCCGTAAACCTGACCATCCAAAGATTTGATATTATTCATAACGTTGGCCGATCCACCGAGCATGATATTATCTTTCTGCACTTCGACGACCGGTACGGGCGCTTCCGGGGATATACGGGCAACTTTACCCCAGATGAAATGATCTACCATGATATCTCCAACCACGAGCACATGGGCTGCCTGGAATCGATCGATAATTTCGATCGCCCGCTTCCGACTTATCTTCACTTTCGAATCCCTAGGCACGTTCATAAGAAGCGGATTTTCCTAATTGCATAGAGAGATTTTGTCAATAATTTTCTTGAATTTGATTGATCATGGAAGAACGCTCGCCATGATTGATTCTACCATGAGTTTCTTAATTTCTTCCTGCGAGTATCTTTTTAAATTCCAACTTCTTAGGGCATACAGGGACATCTGGAAGACTAACATATTGGCAGAAAAAAAAGGGTCTTTAATCTTAAAGACTCCTTGATCCATACCTCTTTTTAAAATGCCCTCAAAGAAGCTAACCACCGATCCTTCCGTTGCCAACACTCTCTTCATGAACTTAGGCGGCAATACCCTCGTTTCCCGGTACATGAGAAGTACTTCTTTACGGTAATTATTGATCATCTCCACTACCTTCTCCACACTCTTCTCCAGCTGTACCCGAGGATCTTCTATTTCCATTATCTTTTCTTTTTCAATCCATTCGGCAAAGGGCTCATGGTACATATAGAAAATGTGACATAAAATATCTTCTTTACTCTCTATGTAATTGTAGAGATTTCCCAAATTGATTTTGGTTGCCCGTGCTATGTCCCTCATGGTCGTTTGGGCATACCCTTTTTTGAAAAACAACCGAGCCGCCTTTTTAACTATATTCATCTGCCTTTCTTTAACATCGAGTTGACTACGCCTCCGCTGCGCCATGGAAATGTCCTCCTCATTTGCTGTGAATTCTGATACACATTATTATCACTGAACAAAAAATATATCCAGAATTTACTAGTTAATTTCCTTGGAGAATTTACATATTCTCTCCTCCTGCAGTTTTACCTCTACCCAAGGATAACCATTGCCGTCACCCTTCCCCTCCTCGATAATCATCTCTTTTCTTACCTTGCCGACTCGGATCATATAGAGAATTAAATTTTCTTCTCTCTTTTTAAAGATATCATTAACCGTTCCCGTAATCACAATAAATACGTCTCGATTCCTCTTCAAATATTGAAAAAGACCTTTGAGTACTTCCCGGTTCTCTCTTGTGAGGTCTGTTTTTCCCGCCCTATACTGAAGGACGAGCGTAAAAAGTCTTTTGTTTTTCCTGTCAACGGCAGGCAAAAGATAAGAAAAAAAACGTGCGTTTTCCTCACTTTTTCCAGGAGAAAAATCCAGAGAAGAAACCTCCTTGTGCTCTCGCATCCAGACCTTACCACGATCGAAGAGATAATTAACATGAAAGGCAAAATTGAGATTTTCCCTCTTGCTTATGCTTAATCCACTGATACCCTTGACGCTTAGACGAAACATGAAATTCTCATCCCAGGAAAATTTAATGCCCCCATCGTGAAGCCTTGTGATATCCTCCCAACGGTCTATATCGGGAAAATACCTGCGCGGTAAAATTTCATAAAAATGCTGCGTTCTGGAAATAGCAGGACCAACGTCAAAGTCGTTTGTCCACCGTCCCGAAGCCAACCATTCGGAGGCAGATGAGGAGTCCATACCAAAACATGAACAAGCAGTTACAATTAAAAGAATTTTGAACCAATATTTCATAGTCTTTTTCATACCTCATTTAGCTTGGTTACAACAGGGACAAAAATTATATTGAGACGAAGGCCCCTTTTACCCTATATAGAAACCATAAAATTTGAGGAGGAAAAAAATGAGTACGTTCAAAGCGACGGACATTATGGAATTTGCCATGAGAATCGAAGAAAATGGGGAGAACTTCTATCGCTTCGCCGTACAGTTGGCAAGAGACGAAGAAGTAAAGAGACTCTTCCAAGAACTAGCTCAAGCGGAAGCCAATCATCGCAAGTTATTTGAACGCATCTTTGCTAGCTTGGAAAAGGAAAGACTGCCCGAAACTTACGATGGAGAATACGCCGCTTATCTGCATAACTACGTAGACGGTAACATCATTTTCAAAAAAGACATGCTGGAAAATGAGCTAGGCAAAATAAAAGACGTAAAAGAAGCTTTAGATTTTGCCATTCGGCGTGAACTTGATTCCATCCTCTACTATCAAGAAATTAAATGTTTCGTCCCAGTAAAAGATCACCCTACCGTGGATCAAGTAATAGAAGAAGAGCGAGGCCACTTCAAAAGTCTCTCCAACCTCAGGACTCGCCTTTCAAAATGAGGCCATCTTTGTTTAAAAAAGGAGGGCAGGCATGATTAGAACAGTTGAGCAATATTTAGAAAGTTTGAACGATGGAAGAGTCGTCTATTGTTTAGGCGAGAGGGTCAAAGACGTAAGAACTCATCCTATGCTGCGCACCATCATACGTTCCGCAGCCATGGATTTTGCCATGCCCCATGACCCACGCTTTCGCCACCTGTTCGTCACCCAGGATGAGGACGGTGAAGATGTTAACTTTCTACTGACGGCGCCTCGTACCATCGAGGATCTTCTTCGCCGCCGGGAGTGCTTCGTAACCGGTATTCGCTCGGGCGGAGGATTTCTGGTGCATTGTATGGGAGTAGACGCCCTCGCAGCGATAACCCTTGCGGCAAATAAAATGGACCGCGCCCTGGGAACTAACTATGTCGAAAGGGTTGAAAACTATCGCCGCTACCTGCAAAAAAACGACATCGGTCTCACCGGAGCGATGACAGACGTAAAGGGAGACCGGAGTCTAAGACCCTCCAAACAGGTACAGCATAAAGACTTTTATCTTCGCGTGATCGATCGGCAGAAAGACGGCATCGTCGTACGTGGGGCCAAGATTCATATTAGCGCCACTCCATGTGCCAATGAAGCTATTGTCCTACCCTGCCGCACACATGGGGAAGAAGACAAGGACTATGCCCTTTCCTTCGCCGTTCCCCTGGGAACACCGGGCATTAAGCTGATCGCCGTTGAACCTCTCACACGCACCTACGGTGAAGAAGCAGCTTGGGACTACCCTCACGCCTGGCATCTCCAACCGACAGAATGCCTAATCGTCTTTGACGACGTCTTCATCCCCTGGGAACGGGTGTTTATGTGTGGTGAATGGCAGTTTTCTCGGGATTTAACTTACGGTTTCGCCAGCTTCCATCGCCTCTTCGGTACCTGTAAGATGGTCGGCGAATTAGAAAGGCTGACCGGGGCCGTCCGACTTATTGCCGAATACAACGGCCTGGAAAAATATGAACATATAAGAAATAAACTCGCGTGGATGGCCATGATCACCCAAACCGTAGCTTCTTTAGGTGAGATGTCATGCCTAAAAGGCACGAAAGAACCTACCTCGGGAATTATGGTCCCCGATCTCATGCTCACCAATTCAGCTAAATTTACCTTTGCCGACAACTTCCACGAGATGTGTAAGATCGCTCAAGATATCTGTGGTGGAATAGCCACTACTGTACCCACCTACCGAGATTGGATCAACCCGGATACGCATGATTATATTGAGAAGTATCTCGCCGCCAAAGCGGGGGTGCCAACGGAAGACCGACTCAAGCTCATCCGTCTTATCAAGGATATGACCCATAACTACTATCAAATAGATCACATCCACGGAGAAGGATCTCGGGCAGCACAGCAAATCTTCCTCTATTTTAGTGCCGATTGGAAACGATACGTAGCAGCAGCCAAGAGGGCTTGCGGTATCGACGGGTGGCAAGACGATCCCATCTACGGGAACCTCTTTGAACCCGACAAAGAAATCGAGCCTCTCATGCCGCCCATTGACACTTCTTACCGCCTCTTCTCGACCGTGGAGAAGAAGTAATAGTCCATCGGGGGGCGGGACAAAAGCCCCGCTCCCTTTCCCCTACATCACGAGCATTACCTTAATGGCATTGGGATCGACTAGCTGGGTTCTAAATGCCTCGGCAGCTTCTTCTAAGGGGAAAGTATGGGTTATTAAAGGTATCGCCTGTACCTGCCCCGTTTTTAGGAGATTAATACAGGCGGGGAAATTCCCACCAAGACAGCCAATGAGAGAGATATTCTTCGCAATGACAGAAAGGGGGTCCCACCTCAAGGGCTCTTCATAAACACCCACCAGCATAACCTTGCCACCCCCTTTCACGACGGCAATCGATTCGTCAAATGTCCTTTGCTGCCCCGCACACTCGATTACGATATCCACCCCTACTTGACCGGTATATTCCATGACGCGATCTATCGTATTCTCCCTAGCAGCATCGATCAGTAGGTCCGCACCTAACGAGCGCGCTGCCTCCAGACGAGCGGGGCGCCGGCCGCTCGCAATGATCCTTTTTACCCCCAAAGCCTTTAGAACCTGCACCGCGTAAAGGCCAATGACTCCCAAACCTATGACCAACACCGTATCCTCCGGTTTCGGTTGCGCACGGTTGACAGAAAAATAGGAAATAGAAAGGGGCTCTACGGATGCCCCCTCTAGGTAAGAAAGTTCCTCTGGCAAGGGAAAGATAGTGCGTCCTAAGACGGCAAAAGGCACGTGCACATATTCGGCCATCGCTCCAGGGAACTCATAACCAATCAGTTCCATGTGAGAGCAACGGTAACCTTTTCCCTGCTGACACCAAAAACACGCGCCGCATGGTTTAAATCCCACGGCGGTTACCCGCATGCCCGGTTTAATATCTTTAACCTCTTTTCCTACCTCCACTATCTCGCCACAGAATTCGTGACCGAAGATGGTACCGCTTTTATCATTCCTCTTATATACATGTAGGTCGGAGCCACAAATGCCGCAGGCTTTGACCTTGATAATCACCCCGTGAGATTCCAAGGTAGGATAGGGAACCTCTTCTACTTTAATTTCTTTGGCTTTCTTCAAAACCGCCGCTTTCATCGTCACGCCTCCTCAAAGAATTCAAGCATCAGAGGGTTAATCTTCTCCGCCTCTTCATGTTCTATCCAGTGAGAACTTTCGGGAAACTTAACCAAACGACCGTTATCACAAAATGCTAGCGATTCGTCAGCCTGCTCCGGCACAAAGGCTACGTCATTCATGCCCCACAGAATAAGAGTGGGAACCTTAACCCGAAAATCGGCGGGAGGTTCCGATTTGGCCTGGAAGGTAGCCCGATACCAGTTAACCATCGCACTAAATGCGCCCGGCTGCTGGAAGGCTTCTCGGTATCTCTCGAGTTCCTCTTCGCTGAAGGTGCCCGGTCGACTCGTCTCCACCAAAAGTCGAACCGGCCAGGAAAAATTATCGGCCGCGGCAAATTTCTCCACCAAACCTGGCAATTGAAAATAAAAGACGTACCAGCTTTTTTCCATTTGTCGCTGGTTGCCCAGCAGATGTTTGCGATATACGAGGGGATGAGAGCAGTTCATGATAACCAATTTTTTCAAACGCTCCGGATACTTGAGGGCAATCCACCAAGAAACGGCTCCCCCCCAATCGTGACCGACGAGGAAGAACTTTTCCCTTCCGTAATGGTCCATAAGACCTATTATATCCCTCGCCAATTCATCTACCCGATATGGAGCTACTCCGGATGGCTTGTCGCTCAAATTATAACCTCGCTGGTCAGGAGCCACTGTTAGGTATCCCCGGGTGGAAAAAAATTCTATTTGTTTACGCCAGGCGTACCAGAATTCGGGAAACCCATGAAGAAAGAAAATGACCGGCCCCTCCTTAGGACCACTTTCCATCACATGCAGCCTAATCCCATTCGTTTCGACGTATTTTTCTCTCAATTCAACCATAGTTTACCCCCTTACATTCAAAAGATCTCGCATGGTAACTTCATCCATAGCGTATAGTACTGCCCTTTCCAAACCTTCTTCACGATACTTATGGACCTTAACGTACTCCGGATCATAAGCCATCTTAAGAAAAGCCTTTCTCGACGGGTATTTAACAAGCATAACAAGATCCCAAGTTTCATTACCCGTGATTAGTTCCCGTGGTTGCCCAAGAAAAATAACCTCTGCTCCGTAGCGTGCGACAAAGCGGCCCGCTTCCCTCATATAACGGAAATACGAGGCCCTGCCTTCATCCCCTTGAAACTTAAGAAGATTCAACATGATGAAAGGTTTATCATCTTTCGAGTCGGAAAGTTTCCGCCATTCATCTTCGTTAATCTTTACCGCCGCCATAAATGAACCTCCTCGCTTAGTTATTTTTTGATATCATTTAAAAGATGCAAAAACAAGTCAAGGAAGTTGAGGAAAACGCTTGTTTTATTCATCCAAGAGGGAGAGGAAAGTAACGGTCGATGAAGACACGATCCGAAATATCCTGTCTTACGTAGAGATTGGGGTTGGAGGCAAGGTCCACTTCTCTGGTTTCCTTAAGTGCCTCACCGAACGAATCAAAGTGCAGACGCACCACGGGTCGCAAAGGTTGGTCTGGATGAACATCCACCACCTGTCCCACCTCGCCTGTATTTAAGCGGACGACACTGTAGACGGGATAAAGAGAAAAACCTTTAATAAAGGTCTTAAGGTTTTCGATGCGGAAGATCGCCTCTTTCATATTCAATATTTTTCTAACACCTTCATGGGGAGTGATGGGCCCCCGCTGAGGTCGATAGTGGGTTATAGCCTCAAAAAAATCCACCATGGCGACGAGCTCCACATAAGGGGAAAGATCTTTAATACTCCGTGGATAGCCGCTGCCGTCTATTCTCTCGTGATGCTCATAGGCGACAGCGGGAATAAGGGGGTTTTCTTTAGCCAGGTGAGATGTCCTTTTCCAACCTGTAACGGAATGGCTCTTTATGATTTCGAATTCTTTCTCATTTAATGTATCTCTTTTCCCCACTACCTCCGCCGGCACATCGTACATACCTAAATCGTGATAAAGGGCGGCCACGGCTAGGGCCCTTCTCGTTTCGACGGGTATGCCTACCATCGATGAAAGGCGCAAGGTATATAGAAATACATTTAAACTGTGATGAGCGATGAGATCATCGGCGATGGTAGGGGCAGCGGAATAATAATAGAGGGCATCGATACAAAAATCATTTTTCATTATGTAATCGGTCATATCTTGAGCCATCGCTACACTGGCCGAGGTGTCTTGAAAGAATACTTTCAGCAGCTTACGGGTGAAGTCATAAAGATGCAAATAGAGGAGGCTAACAGACACGTCTTTCCCCTCCAGGCTTATCTTTTCATCCCGCGTAAGACCTGCAACTACATCCTCTACCACACGCAGCGAAAAGGCATAAGGTGAGGTGTAACCGCCTAGGATCAATTCGTGAGCACCCGGTTCAACGAGAACGGCCTCAGAGGCCTTAAGCCTTTTCCCATCCAAGACCGTACCCTTGGCGCTCTTTTCATCCATAAGCCAGATGCCGAGTTCGTCCCTTCTCAAGGTCACATGCTTTCGAGAAATCCGAAAGGGCGGGACATCCTCGATTAATATTTCTGGCTCCATGCGACTTATCATGGGGATGGTGCGTCTACGGCCGATACTGAAAGGAAAGTGCCGGATTACCATCTCGCGATCTAAGAGTAATTTCCGGGTTTGAACACTTTGGCCTGAAAGAACAACCACTGGTGGGTTTTCTAATTTATCCCTGGCTGATAGTTCGCTTCCCACCTCCCTTTTCAGCTTTTCCATCGCCTCCGAAAGGCTTTTGTCCATCCGGTTACCCCCTTTTTTCCTTTTATCAACATATAGGCACTATTTTTCCATATTGTAAAGGGTTTAGGCCTATGGTAGGCATTTAAATACTAAAGTTTTTATAAAAGCAACCGATTAATCAAACTTAGTTGACGAACGAGGGATAAAGATCAACGGAGGAAGACATGAAAAGCAAGGGACTCAAGACAAAACTTATGGTCGGCGGGATTTTGATTTCAGTTCTGCCCATCTTAATATTGGGAATTATTGCCTTTATATTTTCAACCAAAAGTATTGAAGATGAAGCGCAAAACAAAACACTCATGCTCGCCCGGAGCACGGCCAATATGGTCGATGCAATAATGCGATCAGAAATTATCAATATGGGAATGCAATCGCGGAGTAACGAAGTGCTAAATGCCATCAAAGAGGCCAATGCGGGTAACGTGGGTGAAAAAACGGAAATGCTACAAGAAACACTTTCTCGTATCCAAGCTCATGCAAAAGAACGTTTCGAGTTCATCTTCGCCACAGATAAAAACGGTGTGGTAATTGCTGATAGTATAAATGGTGGAGCCCGCGGTATCAACGTCTCAGATCGGGAATATTTCAAAAGGGCCATGGACGGTCAGGCCAGTGCTGAGCAAGTGGTAATCAGCAAAAAAACGGGAAACCCCATCTGCACCATAGCCCAGCCGGTAATAAGTGAAGATGGCGGTGTCATTGGAATGATAGGTGGCACGCTTAAAGTGCCTTACCTCTCAGAAAAGACGAATGCCATAAAACTCGGTAAAACGGGCTACGTCTACATCGTTAATAAAGAAGGACTGGCCCTCGTCCATCCGGATGAAAAACACGTTCTTAAAACCAATTTTGCTCAAGAAAAAGGCATGGAGGCCTTCATGAAGCTCGCCCTCTCGGGTAAAGAAGGGGTAGGGGAATATAGTTTTAAAGGGGAAAAAAAGCTAGCGAGCTTTTCTCCCGTGAAGGCCACGGGGTGGGTGGTGGTAGCTACGGTGACAAAAAGTGAGCTCATGGCCCCAGCGCGGATGATAGGAACTCTCATCATTCTGGGGGTTGCGATTTTTGCCGTTCTAGCCAGCATTCTTGCCTTCTTTGCCGCCAAGTCCATTGCCCATCCGATTCAAGAAGCGGTAGAAAAAATTACGGCGAGCTCCGACCAGATTGCCTCGGCCAGTGCCCAGGTGGCATCTTCCAGCCAGGTCCTCGCCGAGGGTACATCGGAGCAGGCCGCAGCCGTAGAAGAGACGTCTTCTTCTCTAGAAGAAATGTCGTCCATGACGAAGACGAACGCAGAAAATGCCGCTGCCGCCAACGCTCTGATGGTGGAAGCAAAAGAGATTGTCTCCCGCGCGGAGGCTTCTATGATCAAATTGACCAAATCCATGACCGAAATTTCTCAAGCAAGTGAAGAAACATCAAAGATTGTGAAAACCATTGACGAAATCGCCTTTCAGACGAACTTGCTTGCCTTGAACGCGGCTGTAGAAGCGGCGCGAGCCGGAGAAGCAGGTGCCGGTTTTGCGGTCGTCGCCGATGAGGTGCGCAACCTGGCCCAACGGGCGGCTGAGGCGGCCAAAAATACAGCTTTACTGATCGAAGGTACGGTGGCGAAGGTAAAAGAAGGATCTGAGATCTTAGATACAACCAATAAAAACTTCGCCGAAGTGGCGAAAAGCGCCACAAAGGTGGCAGAGTTAGTGGGAGAAATAGCGGCCGCTTCCAAAGAACAAGCCCAAGGTATCGAGCAAATAAGCAAAGCCGTAGCTGAGATGGACAAAGTAGTACAAGAAAACGCAGCTTCAGCCGAAGAATCAGCTTCCGCAGCCGAAGAGATGAGCTCCCAGGCCGCCATGCTAAAAGAGGTGGTGCAAGACTTACTCAAAGTAATTGGGGGTGAAACTGCAACCTCTGTTCCTTCTATCCAAGGAGAACGTAAACTTGAACTACCTATGTCGCCTAAAGAATAAGAAATGGTATATGTGCTATCCCCATTTAGACCCTCCACCCTTCCAACCGAAATAATTGTAATGACAGCCAAAAAGTATCCATAAAAAGTAAATATATGTGAGTTAAGAGGAGGTGATTCTAAAAAGTCATAGTGAAGGGGGCATCAAAAGCAGGGTACAAAATCTTTTATGCCCGTAGAATTATAAAGTTCATCCCAACTGGCTCTTTCATATTGACATTAGGGCAAAGCTTCCCTCTCTTAATAGGTGGCGTAGACACGCCGACTTTTAAATCCATCGCAGATGGCTGACCGCTGGTCTTTTTCCATGACAACACTTCTCATAAATACATCAGCTAATCTACATACACTGCTTAACTGCTACAACCTCCCTTCTTATGCATAATATAACTTGACATATTAATAGGCCCCTCATATATTCAAAAAGACAAAAAGCAACATGTTATCGTTGAGATTATGTGACTGATGGAGTAAATGGATCGTCTAAGAGCACGGCATATAAAGCGAAGATATATAGATTCTCTCTTTGGCTGGAAGTAAGTAGTTAATGCAGAGATCGTATGATTAGGGGGCAAAAGAAGGATTATCTACAGACCGAGTTTCGGGATATTTCACAGTCAACGTAATATTTTGGTCAAAGCAAATGAGTTTTTCCGTTGGCAGGATATTACACAATAGCTTTAAGGGTGACATTATGAGACGAATATGTTCGATACTCTTGGCAATTTCTTTTGTTGTTGTCGCCGCATTCTTCAATCCGGCAGAGGCAGTAAAGAATGTTGAATCAAAAAAGACCTCACCGATTACCACCGGAAAAGTGTGGAGCTGGCAGTCTTCCCACGAGGGTTCCGTCCTGTTTTCTGTTAAAGAGACCTCCGATGGTGGCTATATTGCGGTGGGCAATGCCCACGGCGATGGAACGCCGGATAAGCCCCACGGTGTGTACATGATCAAACTCAACAAAGGCGGTGTTAAGATTTGGGACAGATGGTGGGGTAGAACTGACATTGTTGGTGATGCCCATATGGGATACGATGTCGTGGAAGCCGATGACGGTGGTTATGTCCTGACGGGGCAAATGGAGGGCGATGATTATATCGGACGCTTGGTGGTAATAAAAGTAGACGCCAGGGGTACTATACTCTGGCAGCAGGCCAAGGCAGCCCCTCTGGGCAGGGGATTTTATGCCTGCGGCTTTTCGATTCAGAAATCCCCCGATAAAGGGTTTCTGATTTCTGGTACGGTCAGTTACCCCTTTGTCTCCATTGGCCGCTCTGGGTCTCTCACGTTTCCCTATGTCATGAAAATCGACAACAGCGGGAACATACTTTGGGAGAAATATTATTGGGAACAACATCCACCGAAAGGCTCCCTCAACGAGAAAGGGGAATATGTATTTACAGACGATGGACGGGTCAACAACGTGCAGGCTGGTTCTCATATCAAAAACAACGAGGTGCTAGCTGCCCGTGCGAAGTCAAGGGGATACTTTCTCGCTTTTACGAACCGATTAAACGTTGCCCGAGACCGGCACATGTCAAAATTAATGAGAATTGATGAAAACGGAAATGTGGTTTGGGAGAAATCCATACATAAAGATATTGGTCTCGACGTATTTGTATTTGGGATAAGCGAAACCGCGGACGATGGAGTTATCATTACAGGGTACACCCGGACAAGAAATCTCAAGTGGCAAGGGGAATATGAGGTGGGATATTTGATAAAGTTCGATGCAGACGGCAATCAGCAGTGGAAGAGGTATTTTGGTGATACAACATTGGGACGCTCGTCCGTTGCAAGCGACTTTATTGAACCCAGGCCCAATTACATCCGGCAGACATCAGACGGCGGCTATATTGTCAGTGGTTACACTTCATTTTCACGGATGATTTTGATGAAGTTCGATAAAAACGGCAACATCATGTGGGACAGGGTAATTGCCGGCAGGTACAATTACGCTTTCTGTACCCAGCAGACCTCTGACGGCGGGTTCATTACGGCCGGATCAAAATTCAGTTCTCAGTATAAAAATTACAACTATTTCGCCTTGTTAATGAAGTCGGACATGGTAGGAAACATAAAAGAAAAATATACAGCAAAAAGAATCTGCGTCCTCGAATGACGGGAACATAGGGATAGACCCTTCTCTCAAACAGCGTACCCGCATGCGGCAGGATATATATCTAAACCTCTTTCCTCTTTCGCCATGCCTCTTGGTAGAGACGCCCTACCGTAGTGACAATGGCGAGGAAAAAGAGTCCGAACATAAACGAAGGCGCCGTCCCAAACTGCTCATCCAGAAGATAACCAACGTACAGAAACCCCACAGAAGCACAGGCAATTACCATCCCCCAGGCACTCAACATCAGGATATGCCCCCATCGAAAAATGCCTCCCATCTCCTGTCGTCGCATCCTCGTCGCCATAACAACACCTCCTTAAAAATCATCACCGTCCGTTAACCATATTTAATGCTTAAAACATGCCAAAGATGGAAAAAGGTGTATTCTATTGATATAAATAAGAAAATTTACTTTAGAATGATGCGAATTCCTGTCTTCTATAAAAAAGAGCGTTCAATAGATTGAAAAAAATGTGAAATAAAAAAGGGGCCATGCTGATTTAAGACCCCTTTTTTTCTTACCTGGTGGGCCAGGGCAGAATCGAACTGCCGACACTCGGATTTTCAGTCCGATGCTCTACCGACTGAGCTACCGGCCCAGATCTCGGCCTTACGCCTAATAAAAGTCCTTTTTTTTGTCAAGGTGTTTTTCCTTCTTTCACCACGATCGTCCCCGCAATTAAGTCATGCCACCCTCGCTTCTTTCTATCCACGATAATCCAGAAAAAGCCCAGGAAAAAAAAGACCGCCGACAAAAAATAACCTGCGGTCCGAAGAAAGGAAACGGATATGCCCAGCTCTCGCCCTGAAACCAGACTGACCTTAATACCCAACAACATCTTCCCCGGTGTCTTTCCCACCCAACCATGAAAGCAAGTAAAATATGCCAACCAAGTTAAGAGGCACCAGAAATGAAAAAGAGAAAATATGTCGGCTCCATACTTCATAAGCATCTCTGGACTCATATCGAACGGAACCGCCTGCAGCCCTGCCCAGCCTGCTACAAGAATAACGGCCAAATAAACTAAGAAAATCAAAAAAAGTATTAGCTGATCTATGATGCCGGCAATAAACCGCCGACCGAATCCACCATAGATTTTATTCATCTTCCCATTCCTTTGGCTACGGCAAAAAAATCACCTATCGTATATTGAATCAAGGTACAGATGACGATTGCCGCCGTCTCTGCCCTCAGAACATGAGCACCCAGCCATAGGGGCACGAAGCCTTTTCCTTTCGCCTGCTGCACTTCATCGCAATCGAATCCCCCTTCTGGGCCCACAACGATCATCGCACCAGGGAAATATCTTGAATGGCTTAGTTGGACTATCTTTTCCAGTGGTTCTCCCCCTTCCTCCCACAGGATGACCGGCAAGTATCCCGAAGGGTATCCCCGATCAAGGAAGGCGGTAAACTCCAATGGAGGATATATGATTGGCACAACAGTCCTGCCGCTTTGTCTAGTCGCTTCTTGGGCAATCTTCCGCCACCTTGCTACTTTCTTTTCCATCTCATTATCTTTAGGACGGCTTACCGATCTCCGGGTGATAATTGGTATAATTTCTTTCACCCCTAACTCGGTTACCTTTTGCACGACCAGATCCATCTTATTTCCTTTGGTTAGGGATGGGCAAAAGATTAAATTGAATTTCCCCTCCTCCCTCTCATGGACCGAGATTACTCTTACCCCTAATCGACCGTCTCTCCTATCGCGAGTGAGGATACCAATACCTTCTTTGCCCTCCCCATCGAACACGGCTAATTCACTTTCGGTCCGTAAGCGAAGTACGCGGGTAAGGTAATGCTCTTCCTCCTCAGTAAGGACATAAAATCGATTAACATCCAACGCCGAAGGAAGGAGAACGCGAGTTCGGCTCATAGAGAGCCTGACTCCTTTTGAAACACGTAGGCTATCCATTCTTTTTCTGTGAGGGTTCGATAGAGGACTAAAGGTGGGTTAAGATAGTGTTCCTCAACACAGGCCCGATTCTGATCAATAATACCGGAGATCACGAGGAATCCACCCGGTTCAAGAAGGGAAATCAGATGGGGGCGCAGCCTAATGAGGGCGCGATCGGTGAGGTTGGCCAGAATCAAATCATACTCGCCCTGTAAATTTCTTACATCCTGGTATTCAACCTTGACCACACCATCCACTTGATTGATATTGACATTCTCCCTGGCAATCTCTATGGCTTGCCGATCGATATCGACACAGAGCACCCCTTTTGCCCCTAACTTGGCGGCTGCAATACCTAAGATGCCTGTTCCCGTGCCCACGTCAAGCACCCTTTCTCCTTCCGTGGCTCGCTCGTATAACAGTAGGTCTTCCAAAGCTTGCAAACACATCCGGGTCGAGGCGTGCTGGCCTGTCCCGAAAGCCATACCGGGGTCCATTTCGATTACTATATCATGACCCATAACGGTATATCGTTCCCATGTAGGTTTGATGACGATGTTCCTAGTGACTCGAAGAGGTTTGAAATACTTCTTCCAACTTTCTGACCAATCCACATCGGTAATGTTTTCTGCTTCGTATGTAGGGATCGGAAATTGGGGAAAAAGAGATGATAAGCTCTTTAGATAATCTTCAAGAGCACCCAGTCGCCTCGGCAGTCGACCATCCTTAGGAAAATAGGCTTTAACGATCGTGTTTACTTCTTCTGGTTTCTGTACTCCTAGAGTATCCACCTCTCCTATTTCTTCACACACTCCCTCCGTGCCGATCTCGGTCAAAAAATTGGCGACCCCATCGGCTAACTCGATGGGAACATTGACCCGAACCTCAACCCATTCATGCCTTTTTTCCACCATATCCCGCTCCCCTCGTAGAATGCATAGTATCTATACCAATCCTCGAGCCATTTCAAGCAACTTGAATTTTATCAAATCAACGTGATAGAGGGGAACAGATGAAGTATTATCCCGTCTTCCTCAAGGTCGAGGATCGATTATGTGTCGTGGTAGGTGGCGGTGCAGTTGCCGAAAGAAAGGTCTTGCGTCTCCTTCAATGTGGAGCGCGGGTCATGGTTGTTTCGCCTCATCTGACGCCGGGCCTGGAAGACCTATGCCAAAAGAAAAAAATCGAAGTCGTACGCGAAGCCTACCATCCCTCTCATCTCAAGGGCGCATTTCTGATCATAGGCGCCACCGATGATATCGAGACGAACGAACAAATTTTTCGCGATAGCCTTAAAGAAAACGTGTTAGTCAATATCGTGGATGACCCCCAAAAATGCAACTTTATTCTCCCCTCCCTTCTTGAAAGGGGAGACCTAAGCATTGCCATATCAACAGCTGGAAAAAGCCCAGCCTTGGCGCGCAAAATTCGCCAAGATCTATCTCATCTCCTAGGACCGGAATATGCCATTTTGTTAAAAATTTTGGGAAACTTAAGAAAACGATATCGCGAAGTGGAACCAGATGGCATAAGGCGCATGCGAACCTACGAACGTCTCCTTTCCTCCAACCTTCTCGAGGCGATCCGCCATCAGCAGTGGGACAAAGTACAGGCTATCATTCGAGAGCATACAGGCCTTCATCTAGAAATCGAAGAGGAAAGGGGGTGAATACGATCGTATTTTTTTACTTGGCCGTGGTCGTTTATCTAATGGCAACCGTCCTTTATACTGTGTCTCTTGTTCGGCGACGTGTTCATCCGGCTAAGCACGCATCATGGACCATGGCAACAGCCTTTTTGTTTCATTCGTTACTTATGTTCTTTATGTGGCAAGGGCGGGGATTTACTCTCTTTGCCACGGCATACGATGTATTTTTATTCTTCGCATGGTCTCTTACGGGTTTTTATCTCCTATTTCAATTACGGACAAAAACGAGGGTGTTGGGCATATCGATTGCCCCAGTATCGCTCATCCTTCTTCTGTTATCATCTCCGGGTGTGGGCGAGCCCGTCTCGATACCGAAGATACTCGAAAGTGGCCTCGTCCATGTGCACGTTTTATTCGCCATTATGGGTGAGGCCCTTTTCTTACTTGCTACCCTGGCGGGAATCGCCTACCTCATCCAGGATCGCGTGCTGAAAGGAAAGCGACAACGAGGCCTCTTTCGTTATCTCCCCCCTCTGAAAGACTTAGATCGAATCAACGAATGGGCCTTGATCTGGGGCTTGGTATTCCTCACGGTAGGCATCATCGCCGGCATGTTCTATGCGCGTGTAACCTGGACGGGCTCCTGGCACTTAGATGCAAAAATCATCTGGTCGTGGGTAGCCTGGGTCGCATTCGCCGTTTTAGTCCATCAGCGTCTGGCCATTGGTTGGACCGGGAGGCGTCCGGCCATCTTCACCTGTGGATTCTTCATTTTCCTTGCTATTACCTTTATCCTTGAAAATTTCCTTTTTACGTCTCAGCATCGGTTCTTCTGAACATGAATATCCTTCTCGTCGGCTCAAATCACAAAACAGCACCCCTTGAAGTTAGGGAACGGCTCGCCCCTAAAGAGGAAGAAACTCCCCACCCCCTTATTACGGTAAAAAATCTACCCTTCATCAGAGAAGTATTTTTTCTTTCCACCTGCAACCGAATAGAAGTACTCAGCGTGGTAGAAGAGGCGGAGACGGCAGAGAGGGAAATCAAAGATTGGCTTAGGAATAGAGGTGGTTTTTCCCTTCATCAGGCTGAGAGATATTTATATACCTACACAGGCGAAGAGGCCATTCGACATTTGTTTCGGGTAGCCGCAAGCTTGGATTCACTGATTGTCGGAGAGCCCCAGATTCTGGGACAGGTGAAAGATGCCTATCGTCAGGCGACTGAAATGGGAACTACTGGAACTATTTTGAATCGAGCCTTACATTCTTCTTTTCGGACAGCCAAAAGGGTTCGAACGGAAACAGGACTTGCCAACCACGCTGTATCCGTAAGTTACGCTGCTGTCGAATTGGCAAAGAAAGTCTTTGGGAAGTTAGAAAAGAAATCTGCTTTGCTTGTCGGTGCCGGTGAAATGGCTGAGCTTGCTGCCCGTCACCTAATAAAGAACGGCCTTAGCCGATTAATCCTGACCAATCGCACCCTATCCCGTGCTCAAGAGTTGGCTGTTGTGTTCGGTGCGAGGGCAATACCATTTCAAGAACTAACCAGTGTTCTTACCGAGGTTGATATTGTCATAAGTTCAACAGGGGCATCAAATTACGTCATAACCACCAACATGATAACCGATGCCTTGAGACGCAGGCGCAATCGATTAATCCTAATCATTGACATTGCCGTCCCAAGGGATGCGGATCCAGAAATAGGAAAGATGGACAATGTGTATCTCTTTGATATAGACGACCTCCAAGACATTGCCGACGAAAATATGAATATGCGTCAGGTTGAAGCACAAAAGGCCGAATTGATCGTCGAAGAAGAAACCGTCCGATTTATGTCATGGCTCAAGAGCCTGGAAACGGTGCCAACTATCATCGATTTGAGAGAAAAGGTAGAGCACATTATGGCACAGGAAATGGAGAGGGCCGGTGCGTGGCTTCGCTCACTGTCGGAAACGGACCGTAAAGAGGTAGCCATCCTCATGCAATCGGTGATAAAAAAGATTCTTCACGACCCTATCACAGTACTTAAAGAGGGTCACACAGAAGGAGGAGAAATCGATTTTGTCGCTGCCTTGAGAAGATTTTTTAAATTGGACGAAAAACCTATTCCTCCACCGAGGGAAAGAAAGGATGATGCGTTATCATAAGTAAAATCAGGATCGGAACGAGGGGCAGTGCCCTGGCGTTGAAACAAACGGAATTGATCATCGGCTCCCTGAAAGAGAACTGGCCAGAGATCCAGGTTGAGGTAAAGGTCATCAAAACCAAAGGAGATATAATGCAAGACGTGTCCCTTGCCCAATTGGGAGGCAAAGGGGTTTTTGTGAAAGAGATCGAAGAAGCACTCATAAAAAATGAGATCGACTTGGCCGTTCATAGCCTGAAGGACTGCCCCGTCGAAATACCGGCGACCTTAGAAATAGTGGCGACCCCCAAAAGAGAAGACCCCCGGGATGTACTCATCTCCCGTGATCATCTAAAAATAGAACGTCTTCCTCACGGAGCGCGCATCGGCACCGGTTCTCTGCGCCGAAAATGTCAGCTTCTCCACCTCTATCCGGACCTACAAATCATACCGTTACGAGGCAATCTCGACACCCGCATAAAAAAAATAGATACGGAGGGGTTCCACGGAGTAGTGGTATCAGCGGCCGGTATGAGACGCATGGGATGGGTCAATAGAATAAGTTGCTTCATTCCCCCTGAGCTTATGATTCCCGCCGTGGGTCAGGGGATTCTCGCTTTGGAGGTAAGAAAAAACGACGAGGAATTAAAAGAAACACTATCCTGCCTCAACGACCACAAGACGTGGATAGAAGCTACCTGCGAGCGTGCATTTCTTAGGCGTTTAGGAGGGGGATGTCGTTTACCTTTGGGGGCCCACGCCGCCATCACAGGTGATAAAATCACCGTAAACGGATTTATCGGCACTCCGAACGGTCGTGCCTTGTTTAGAAACGAATTTCGGGGCCCCGTGAAGGATGCGGAAGAATTGGGACGCGCCTTGGCAGAGGACATCCTCTCGCGAGGGGGTAAGGCGATCGTAGACAAGATGTTCTGGTGAACAGATGAAAAAAAAAGGCATCGTATATCTCGTTGGGGCAGGTCCCGGCGACCCAGGACTTATCACCGTCAAGGGTGTAAAGTGCCTGAAAGAGGCAGAGGTGGTTATATATGACCACCTCATACCGGAAGAATTACTGTCTTTATGCCCACCGAGTGCACGGCTCATTTATGCAGGAAAATCGGGCAAGGACCACACACTAACGCAAGAAGAAATAAATCGGCGGCTTGTAGAAGAGGCGGAAAAAGGATTGACCGTGGTGCGCCTAAAAGGAGGGGACCCTTTTATCTTCGGCCGAGGTGGAGAAGAGGCCCTAGTATTAAAAGAAGCTGGCATCCCCTTTGAAATCGTGCCAGGGGTAACATCGGCCATTGCCGTTCCCGCCTATGCCGGAATACCTCTTACCCATCGAGGATATACCTCTACTCTTGCTATCGTCACTGGTCATGAGGACCCAACAAAGGACCACAGTGCCATTGATTGGTCGTCTCTCAGTCGCATGGGAACGATCGTTTTTCTCATGGGAGTAAAAAATCTGCCCTACATTACGAAAGAATTATTAGATGCCGGCCTGGCACCCCAGACTCCTGCCGCTCTCATTCGGTGCGGAACGACACCTGAGCAGGAGACGTTGGTAGCAAATTTAAAAGATATCGCCCATCGCTCGCAAGAAAAACACCTTCTCCCTCCTGCTATCTTGGTTGTGGGTGAAGTGGTCTCCATGCGAGAAGCCCTTAACTGGTTCGAGAAAAAACCTCTCTTCGGTCAAGGGATTGTAATCACAAGACCGGCTGGACAATCTGAGGGTTTGGCGGAGATGCTAAGAAATCTGGGGGCCCGAGTTTTTTCCTTTCCTACGATTGCCATCGAACCACCCGACAGCTGGGAGGCCTGTGACTCCGCTCTAGCAGACCTCGATAGGTACGAGTGGATAATATTTACCAGCGTGAACGGAGTAAAATTTTTCTTCCGCCGACTGAAGGAAAAGAGAATGGACATAAGGAGTCTGCGAGGTTCCAAACTTGCCGCCATCGGGCCGGTTACAGCCTATGCGCTCGAAGACATCGGCCTGCAAGTAGACCTAGTACCCGAGACGTACACGTCGGAGGGACTGCTTGCCGCCTTCAGAAATATCGTCTCGGAAGGAACCCCGATTTTAATTCCCCGCGCGCAGGAAGGCGGTAAGCTACTTCCCTTGGAATTAACCCGTTACGGCGCCCTGGTAACAGAAGCACCTGTGTACCGAACGGTAAGCTCTCATCGGAAACCACAAGAACTTTTGACGTGGATCGAGAAAAAGCAGGTATCTTTTATCACCTTTACCAGCCCCTCAACGGTTAAGCATTTTCGAGAGATTATGGGCAAAGATTTCTTGCTCCCGCCATCAATCAAGATTGCGGTTATCGGTCCGGTAACCAAAGCGTATGCCGAAGAATGCGGCTTACCGGTACATATCCAAGCAAAACCCCACACGGCCCAAGGCCTCGTGGAAAGTATCTTGTGTTACATAAGCCAAGGGGACTAAAAGATTGTCTTTTTCGGGAAACGTAGTATAATCTTTATGCTAAAAAAAGGAGGTAAAGCATGAAAAGGTTCAGGAATCGTCTCATTGCCATCCTTTTAGTGTTGGAATTTATTTTTCCTGCGTGGTCTTTTTCTGCTTCGCCGGGTCATTTCTCGGCCGTAATGGGTGACGTGAAAATTACCCGAGCGGGCAAGACCACCCCCGCCCAAGTCAAAATGGGAGTTGAAAGCGGGGACATAATTAAGACGGGAGCGGGAGCTGAGGCAAAGCTACTGTTTCAGGATGAAAGCACTATCACTATTGCCCAGAATACGACTTTCCGCATCGACGAATTTGTTATCAAAGATCAAACAAGAAAGGCCTCTTTCTTTACGAGCCTCGGCAAAATCGTGGTTGATGTGAAGAAATTCATTGGGGGGGAATCCTCTTTCATCGTACGCTCCCCTACGGCGGTGGCGGGGGTTCGTGGTACGGGATTCGAGTTTGTGGTAAGTGAGGTAGCAGGGCAGATCGTCACCACCGTCACATGTACCGCGGGAAGCTTAACTGTATCGGCCGTTGCCGTGACAGGCGAAATCATTTCGACTATGGTAATTACTGCTGGTCAAACGGCCATTATTTCCTCAAGCGGCATTACCTTGGCGGCAGCGGCAGCAACGGCGGCTCAAGCTGCGGGAGCGGCGGCAGGAACGGCGGCTGTTGCCGGGGTCCAAGTAGGAACTATTGCCGCTGCGGCGGTGGTGGCAGCGGCAGTAGCCGTTGGTATTGCCACCTCGACATCGAGTGGACCAGGGGCTTCGGCTCACCATACGACAGGACAACATTAAAGATAGGATAGAAAAGCTCTAAACGCCAGCGCCATTTCCGAATAGGAAATGGCGCTGATTTATGGATGAAAAAATGATTGGCATTTCCAAGCTTTACTGTGGAGCCGTAGAAGTAGGGGATGTGCTGAGATATGGTAGGAGGTCGCGGCATCTCCCATCCCATCTCTTGCAATTTTCCGAGGACAAAAAACCAGTAGTCGTCTGGAATATGACAAAACGATGCAATCTAAAATGTATTCACTGCTATGCATCAAGTGGGGACGAGCGTTCGACGGGAGAACTATCAACGGAAGAAGCCAGGCTCCTAATAGATGATCTAGCTAACTTTGGCGTTCCCGTTCTCCTCTTTTCTGGCGGGGAACCCCTGCTAAGAAGTGACCTCATCGACCTCATCGCCTATGCGCGAACGAAAGGTATAAGAACCGTTATCTCGACCAATGGAACCCTCATCTCTCACGAAATAGCGGATAAGCTAAGAGAGGTCGGTCTCGATTACGTGGGAGTAAGCCTCGACGGTCTCGAAGAAACGAACGATCGGCTACGTGGTGTAGCAGGGGCTTTTGAGGCCGCCTTGGAGGGAATCAGAAATTGCAAAAAAGTAGGTATCAAAGTAGGTCTCAGATTCACTGTAAGCCGTTTAAATATCAATGATGTACCGGCCATTTTTGACCTTGTCGATGAAGAACAGATACCGCGGCTTTGTATCTACCACCTCGTTTATACCGGTCGAGGTGGCCATCTCATGCACCAAGATCTATCCCATAAAGAGACGAGGGCCCTTCTTGACTTCATCATGGACCGAACCAAGGAACTATTTGACCAGGGGAAAGAAAAAGAAATTCTGACCGTAGACAACCATGCCGATGGTCCCTACGTGTATCTACGTTTGCTTCAGGAAAATTCTCCGCGGGCCCAAGAGGTGCTCCAGCTCTTGAAAATGAACGAGGGCAACAGTTCCGGTCTAGGCATTGGCTGTATAAGCTGGGACGGGGAGGTTTATCCCGATCAATTCTGGCGCCATATGTCTGTCGGCAACATAAGAGAAAAGCCTTTTAGTGAAATCTGGAGTGATGAAAACAACACATTTCTAAGCCAGTTGAGAAATAGAAAACAGTACCTCCAGGGACGTTGCCCCTCTTGCCGATGGCTTGATATATGTAATGGTAACTTTCGGGCCCGGGCAGAAGCGGCCACTGGTAACATTTGGGGTGAAGACCCCGCCTGTTACCTCACAGAGGAAGAAATCAAATAAAGGAGAAAGTCATGCAATTCCCTGATTACAGACCGCGAAGGCTGAGGAAAAATGAGCTATTTCGACGTTTGGTAAGAGAAACGACGGTCACCGTTGATGATCTCGTCGCTCCTCTCTTCATCTGCCCTGGGAAAAGGGTACGGAAACCCATCCAATCCATGCCAGGAATATGTCAACTATCCATAGATGAAGCGGTAAAGGAAGTAAAATCTTTTCACGAACTCGGAATACCAGCAGTAATTCTCTTTGGCATCCCCGAGGCGAAAGATGAGTCGGCCACCGGTGCCTTTGCCCGCGAGGGGATTATCCAACGCGCCGTCAGGGAAATAAAGGGGAAAGTACCGGACCTACTCGTCATTACCGACGTATGTCTTTGCGAATATACCAGCCACGGTCACTGCGGAATACTGAAAAAAGATAACAGTGTAGACAACGACCTCACCCTCGAAGTCCTAGCCGAGACTGCTTTATCTCATGTCCAGGCAGGAGCCGATTTAGTTGCACCCTCGGCCATGATGGATGGACAGGTGGGTGCCATACGGGAGGCCTTGGACGAGGCCGGTTTTGAAGAGACACCAATTATGGCCTACAGTGCAAAATACGCCTCCTCCTTTTACGGTCCCTTCCGGGAGGCAGCGGAATCGGCACCGAAATTTGGAGATCGTACATCATATCAGATGGATCCGGGTAACTCAGATGAGGCCATGAGAGAAATATCTTTAGACGTCAGTGAAGGAGCAGACATAATAATGGTAAAACCTGCTCTCCCCTATCTCGACATAATTCGGAGGGCCAAGGAAGAATTCGATCTGCCCCTGGCAGCCTATAATGTAAGCGGCGAGTATGCTATGATTAAGGCTGCCGCCCAACTGGGATGGTTGGATGGAGAAAAGGTGATGATGGAATCTCTTACGGCTATCAAACGCGCCGGAGCGGACATCATTATCACCTACTTTGCCCCAGAAGCGGCACGCATTATCAGAGGATAGCACCTATGAATATACTACCGGCTCATCTCCGGATCGTTGCCTGGGAAATAACGAGGAGATGCAACCTAAACTGCATCCACTGCCGGGCCGCTTCACACATCAAAGCGTATGAAGGGGAACTTTCAACCACAGAGTGCCTTAAGATTATAGAGCAAATGGCAATGCTCGGCACATCCATAGTGATTCTCACAGGAGGGGAACCACTTCTCCGACCCGACTTTAAAGACATCGCGACCTATGGGACAGAAATGGGTCTTAGAATGGTGCTCGCAACGAATGGCACGATGCTTACGGAAGAAATAGTCTACCAGATGAAAGAGGCGGGCATAAGCAGGGTAAGCGTCAGTCTCGACGGTCCAGATGCAGAATTTCACGATCGTTTTAGGCAGGTGGAAGGCGCCTTCGCTGGAGCTATCCGGGGCATAGAGCTGCTCAAGGAAATGCACATGGA
Organism: Syntrophales bacterium; assembly: GCA_026416455.1. GTDB lineage: Bacteria > Desulfobacterota > Syntrophia > Syntrophales > UBA8958 > JAOAFE01. The sequence continues at coordinate 4,703 of JAOAFE010000002.1, read as the reverse complement.
ATTTCAAATAAATACCACTATTACTTTCCAAAACTTCCGGCTCATGGAAAAAATCCACGACTTAGCAGTGGATTTAGGGGCTCAGGCCCATCACATATTTCTTCTCGTGCCGGTCGGCCGGGCAAAATCGATGGAAGTTGAAAATATATCTCCCGAGGCATACGAACGGGCTCTTATCTGGTTTGCCGACCACGCAAAAGAATGTCCCATTGAGCTCAAGGCAACCTGTGCCCCGCATTATTATCGGATCTACCGAGAAAAGGGTTTTAAGAGCCCAGAGATGATGACACGCGGGTGTTTGGGTGGCATATCCTTTTGCTTCATCTCCCATACAGGCATAGTCCAACCCTGTGGGTATCTAGAAATAAACTGCGGCAATGTAACCAAAGAAAGCCTCGTTAACATTTGGGAACAGTCAGAAATATTTTTAAAATTGAGAAATTTAAGGGGATACAAAGGCAAATGTGGCAGTTGTGAATTTATCAAAATATGCGGTGGGTGTCGCGCCCGAGCCTTTGAAGCCACCGGTGACTTTTTGGCTGAGGAACCTTTATGTACGTACAAACCAAAGAGGGCTCCATGTATCTGATGAAAACCTTAATGATGTCCGCATGCAGTCTGATGGTATTTCTATCTATTGCTCATGGCGGAGAAACAGACAAAAATAGAGAGGGGAAATGGAAATGGGAAGAGCTTTTGAAACCCGCCACAGAGGTTTTCTCCCTGTATGATAAAAACAAAAATGGATATCTAGAGAAAGAAGAATTCGAGGCCATACCGGACGCAAAATCCGACTTTAACCGATTGGATAAAAATGGCGACGGCAAGATAAGCCTAGAGGAATTGAAAGAAGCGGCAAAAGAGAGATTTAATTTATGTGACCGAAATAAAGATGGATTTGTCGACATAAATGAGCTTAAATCCTGCCCCCCGCCTGATACGACGATTAAAATCAGGGCTAAAGAAGGCGGTACGACTTACCGTTTACGGCTGTATGATGAATCATTCATCCCTCTTTTCCACATCTTTTTCTGATTAAATGGACGAAAAGGATCGGCTTATACTAAACATCGTACAAAAAGGGTTTCCTTTAGAGAAAGAGCCTTTCTCTGCCATTGGTAAACAGGTCGGACTGGAGGCGGAAGAAGTCATCGATCGTTTGAGGCGATTAAAAGATGCAGGGATTATCCGCCGCCTGGGGGCTTTTTTTGAACCAAAGAAATTGGGATATGTGAGCACCTTATGCGCCGCTCGTTGTCCTTCTGATAAAGAAGAGTTTTTCATCTCCACCGTAAACGAAAGGCCGGAAGTAACTCACAACTACCGACGCCGAGGCGAATACAACATTTGGTTCACCATCATTGCTCCTTCGAAGGAGGAGATAGAGAGCATAATAGCCGATTTGAAGAAAAAAACGGGAGTGGAAGACATAATCTCCATGGAGGCAACGAAGAGGTTCAAAATCGACGCACGGTTTGAGGTATAAAAATGAATGACACGGTCTATCTGATAGACGGGAATAACTATTTTTTCCGTGCCTTCTATGCCGTCCCTGAGTTATCCAACTCTCAGGGATTTCCCACCAACGCCATTTACGGCTTCACCCTCATGCTACTTAAATTGTTGAAGGAAAAGGACCCCCGATATGTGGCCGTTTGTTTCGACGTAAAGGGCCCCACCTTCAGGCATGAGGCCTACGCAAACTACAAGGCAACACGCCGCCCTATACCCGATAGCCTTATTCCTCAAATTCCTTATGTGAAGGAAATATCACAGGCCTTGGGTTGCACAATCCTCGAACAGGAGGGACTTGAAGCGGACGATATTATCGGCACTTTAGCCAAACGCTTCGCCCAAAAAGGATTGAATGTCGTTATCGTCTCGGGGGACAAAGACCTACTTCAGCTGGTGAATAACAAAATCACGATGATTGATACGATGAAAGATAAGATCTACGACGTCTCCTCGGTCAAGGAAAAATTTGGAGTCGAACCCTCGCAAATAGTAGATCTATTAGCCCTAGCGGGTGACTCATCAGATAATATCCCTGGGGTCCCGGGTATAGGGATGAAAGGCGCCCAAAGACTGCTCGAAGAATTTGGATCTCTTGAGAATATGTTGGCCCATATCGATCGGGTAAAGAATGCCCGAGCCCAGGCCGCGTTACGCGAGTATGCTGATCGGGCTAGATTAAGCCAAGAGCTGGCTCGGATAAAAACTGATGCCCCGGTAATGATCGAGCTGACGGATATAATACGCCGGGACAAGAATGAAAAGAAGCTACTCGAACTTTTCGGCCGACTCGAATTCTCTTCCCTTCTGAAAGACATAGAGACGGAAGGAATGACACTTTCGAAAGTAACTATTGTGGATCAAGAATCTTCCCTTTCCGGATGTATGAATGAAATTCGTCAAAAAGGTAAGGTAGCAGTTATTCTGGACCTTTCGCCCCCAGATCCGATGAACGGACATTTAAAAGCAATTGGCCTGGCGACGGAGGAGGGGAAAGGATACTACATCCCTTTAATAAACCCACAAAAAGGCTTCAGAGATCAAGTCGTAAATAGCATCTCCTCCCTTTTTAGGGCAGAAGAAATTACCAAATCCGGCCATGACCTGAAAACCTGTTTTCTCTTCTGTCGAAAAACGGGACAGCAGCTCTACTCAACGGGTATGGATACCATGCTCGCCGCTTATGTACTCAATCCCTCACGCAAATCGGTAGATTTATCAAACCTCATACTTGAACATACAGGGAAAACCCTACCGTCCACCGATGATGGTACCAACGTCGCAACCAAGGCCTGCGCCGTTTTGACCCTAGAGCGGCTATTTACACCTCTTCTATCCAGGGACGGCCTCGATCAAGTACTGAAAGACATCGAATTACCCCTGATTCCTGTGCTCGCTGATATGGAATACCGAGGCGTCCTGATAGATACAGATCTCCTTCAACGCATGTCTGAGGAAATGGAGTTTTTGCTCAATGCTTCTACCGAAAGGATATATCTGCTCGCGGGGGAAAGGTTTAACATCAATTCACCCAAGCAGCTCCAAAGCGTCCTCTTCGAAAAATTAAAACTTCCTCCCGGGAGAAAAACGAAGGAAGGATATTCCACCGATGTCGAGGTTCTTACCCAGTTGGCCTCGCTTCATGAGCTGCCAGCAGAGCTCCTCGCCTACCGAAGTCTGTCAAAGCTCAAATCCACTTATGTAGATAACCTGCCCCAGCTGGTAAATCCGAGAACGAAAAGGGTACACACCTCATATAACCAGGCCGTCACAGCCACGGGTAGGCTATCGAGCAGCAATCCCAACCTCCAAAACATACCCATTCGAACTCCAGAGGGGAAGAGAATTCGACAGGCCTTCATTGCCCCACCGGGATACTTACTCATTTCTGCCGATTACTCTCAAGTCGAGCTTCGCGTACTAGCTCATCTGTCGGGAGATGAAAACCTCCTGGCTGCCTTTCACCGAGATCAAGACATTCATCGAGAAACGGCGTCAAAGATCTTCGGCCTTGCTCCCGAAGAGGTTACGGAGACCATGAGAAGACAAGCTAAAGTCATCAACTTCGGTATCATCTACGGAATGAGTGCCTTCGGGCTAGCAAAAGAATTGGGCATCCACCAAAAAGTAGCCCAAGCTTACATCGACGAGTATTTCCATAAATATCCAGGAGTCAAAAACTATCTTTCCCATTTACTCGAAGAGGTGAGAAACAAAGGTTACACCACGACCCTCTTTCAGAGACGCCGCTATATTCCAGAAATAGGGAGCAACAACAATACCTTAAGACAGATGGCCGAACGAATGGCCATCAATACACCCATTCAGGGCACGGCGGCCGATATTATAAAATTGGCCATGATCCGTTTAAATCAAGCTATCAAAAGCAGAGGTTTGGACGCCCACCTCATCATTCAAGTTCACGATGAGCTGGTAGTGGAGGTCAAGGAAGAAGAACGAGAGGCGGTAGCGGAAATCATGAAGCAAGTGATGGAAGGAGTAATTGAACTGAAGGCACCACTTAAAGTCGAAATCGGTTGGGGAAAAAACTGGGATGAGGCTCACGGTCGTTAAGCCTACCCTGATGGGGATGTTGTGCTTTTTTCTCCTGGCTGCAGGAAACCACGCTTTAGGAGCGACGATCGAAGACTATGTAAAACAATACCGAGATTCCACCAGCTCCCCCTGGCGTTCTATCGGTCAATTACTGAAGGAATTTTACGCCGCCAGAGCATACCAACCAGCCTGGGACAGAGCCAAAGCCATGGAGCTTCTTCAAGTCATTCGAAACGCCGAAAAGGAAGGATTAGATTCTAGAGTATACAATGTGGACCTGGCAGCTGAGATTATACAAAGCAATGACAGCAATCCGTTTTCACCGAGAGAAGACATTTTCTTTACAGAAATCTTTCTTCGTTACGCCCTTCATGTATCCTGCGGACGGCTCGATCCAGAAAAATTCTACCCCGAATGGCGTCCTTATAAAAGAGACGTTAATCTCATAGCATCTCTACAGTCGGCAATAGAGACCGGAGAAGTGGCACAGAAGCTGGCGCATCTCACTCCCCGACATCCGACCTACCAAAGAATGAAAGAGGAGCTTACGGTACTAAAAAGAATGGTAGCCGAGGAAATTGAATTAAAAAGTGTCCAAGATGTTCTTCTTGCCTTTGGCGATTTGAAAAAGGAGA
>JAOAFE010000029.1 GCA_026416455.1 Syntrophales bacterium | reverse complement strand
GTGGTATTCTTTCAGTTCCCTCATCTTTGGGAAAGTCACTGCAACATGTCTCCTGTAATAGCTCCAGAGTAAAGATTTATCGCTTTCAGTTCCCTCATCTTTGGGAAAGTCACTGCAACACGTCTTCAACTTAGAACAAGTTGAGGGCGTAGAAATCTTTCAGTTCCCTCATCTTTGGGAAAGTCACTGCAACATTTTGATCGCATCAACGATATTCTGGAGAAGGCCAAACTTTCAGTTCCCTCATCTTTGGGAAAGTCACTGCAACATTATCGTAACTTTTATATGTTCATTGCCGAAAAAACTTTCAGTTCCCTCATCTTTGGGAAAGTCACTGCAACCCAAAAACTTGACGTGAGAAAAATTACCCAAAGCTGCTTTCAGTTCCCTCATCTTTGGGAAAGTCACTGCAACTTATGAGTCGCCTATGGCTCCCTACTCGTCTAAAATCTTTCAGTTCCCTCATCTTTGGGAAAGTCACTGCAACCGCAGAAACTACATCTCGGGAACGTGACGAATTTTCTTTCAGTTCCCTCATCTTTGGGAAAGTCACTGCAACGACGGGACTCTGAACAGCCAGAGAGCCCCCAGGCCGCCTTTCAGTTCCCTCATCTTTGGGAAAGTCACTGCAACGGCGCTGAGACCATCGAGGCCATCATGGCCGAAAGGTCCTTTCAG
>JAOAFE010000028.1 GCA_026416455.1 Syntrophales bacterium | reverse complement strand
AAATACAGGTGGATGAAGAGGGCAGGTTAGACGATAAAACGAGAAAGAATTTGGCTTATAAGATATTTGATAGGCTTGATGGCGAAGAGCGATATGATGGTATGAAACAGAAGCTGAAAACGATAATGATAAGGCAGGCGCAAACCATAGCTTCATATGTGCGTGGAGATAGGCCTGTATATAAGCCCTTTGTGGGCGGATGGTGATGGTCAAAAACCTTTCGAAAAAGAAGGGGGGTTTTGTGCAAAAAGTTTTTTTTCGAAAAAAAAGTTTTGCGGAATCTTATAACTTGTATATATAAAAAACGTTTTTTTTCGGTTGCAGTGACTTTCCCAAAGATGAGGGAACTGAAAGTTTGGCGCGCCAGACCTTTCGGCCATGATGGCCTCGAGTTGCAGTGACTTTCCCAAAGATGAGGGAACTGAAAGCAAGAGGGCGTCTTCTTCCGCGAGGAACTCCGCCTCAGTTGCAGTGACTTTCCCAAAGATGAGGGAACTGAAAGCCTTTCTCCCCCCCCTGAGGGGGTAATTGTAAAAAGTTGCAGTGACTTTCCCAAAGATGAGGGAACTGAAAGTTCGTCAATTACAGCTTGGAATGCCCTCCGGTATGCGTTGCAGTGACTTTCCCAAAGATGAGGGAACTGAAAGGTGAGGAGGCGGCATCACTCACTGGCAACCCATCCAAGTTGCAGTGACTTTCCCAAAGATGAGGGAACTGAAAGGCTACAGCGGCGGCGACATCGACACCCGTGAACAGTTGCAGTGACTTTCCCAAAGATGAGGGAACTGAAAGTGCGTGCATTATATCGCGGAGAATACGCGGA
>JAOAFE010000027.1 GCA_026416455.1 Syntrophales bacterium | reverse complement strand
GACTTTCCCAAAGATGAGGGAACTGAAAGTAGTGCCCCATGCCCTGTTCATCATCGAGGCGTTAGGGTTGCAGTGACTTTCCCAAAGATGAGGGAACTGAAAGGAGGATTATTGTAAAAGGATAAGGAAAGAGGCTCTTAGTTGCAGTGACTTTCCCAAAGATGAGGGAACTGAAAGTTTAAGAGGTGCTGGCAGAGTCTGAAAAGTACGTGGGGTTGCAGTGACTTTCCCAAAGATGAGGGAACTGAAAGTCTCTGGTGGCCTGGGGGCTCTCTGGCTGTCCAGAGTTGCAGTGACTTTCCCAAAGATGAGGGAACTGAAAGGATGGTAAACCGGGTGATAAAGTAAAAATCCCAAGGTTGCAGTGACTTTCCCAAAGATGAGGGAACTGAAAGGTGGTTTTTATCTTGTCAATGGTGATATAAAGAGGTTTGTTGCAGTGACTTTCCCAAAGATGAGGGAACTGAAAGATCTAAGTGAGGTAATGAAGTTGGTTTTGCCTGAAGTTGCAGTGACTTTCCCAAAGATGAGGGAACTGAAAGTGTTGTACTTAAGAACGGACACTGAACCGCTGATGAGTTGCAGTGACTTTCCCAAAGATGAGGGAACTGAAAGTAACAACCCTTTCATCAACCTCAATCCCGTTAATACTGTTGCAGTGACTTTCCCAAAGATGAGGGAACTGAAAGCTGTGGAGAGTTGGGTCAAGGTCTTAAACTCATTTAGTTGCAGTGACTTTCCCAAAGATGAGGGAACTGAAAGGAGTGCCATAATAAAACTCCCTGCTCCCTACATAGGTTGCAGTGACTTTCCCAAAGATGAGGGAACTGAAAGTCGGTGCGACACGCATGGGCTGATAACCACCGTATTGTTGCAGTGAC
>JAOAFE010000026.1 GCA_026416455.1 Syntrophales bacterium | reverse complement strand
GATCATACTCTTACCGTTCTCCTTCAAGTTGCTGATGAATTCCCATATCTCGTGTCTGGAATGGGGGTCAAGTCCCGTAGTTGGTTCATCGAGAAAAAGTATTGGTGGATCCGTAATTAATGCCCTTGCTACCAGCAGTCTACGTTGCATCCCACCAGAAAGTTGATACGCAGTCTTTTTTGAATGAGATTCGAGTTTTGCCAATTTTAGAACTCTTTTCACACTAAAAATAGATTCTCTTCTGGATAAGCCATATAATCTGGCATAAAAGTAAAGATCTTTATCTATGGGTAAATGATAATCAAAGCTTAATTCCTGAGGGCATATTCCAAACATTTTTTTGGCTTCTATTGGTTGCTTCTGCACATCATATTCGCCTAAGACCGCTCTACCAGTTGTAGGTCTAACGAGTCCTGTAAGCATTTTTATGATAGTCGTTTTACCTGCTCCGTTAGGTCCTAGAAGCCCCAAGGTCTCACCCTTGTGAACGGAAAAAGATATATTATCCACTACTTTCTGCAATCCAAAAATTTTTGATAGATTTTCAGCTCTGATCATCACCTTCGTTTTTTGGACAGTAATAATCGACACCTCTTTTTGTTTTATTAGCTAAGCATCCGCCTCCGCAATTGAAATAAAAGTTGCATTTTGAGCAGAAAGAATTCAGAGACGCAACAAGCTCTCTCTTTCTGTTCCATAGCTCTTGAATGGATAACTCTTTTATATTTCCTATTATACTGGAAGAAAACTTACAGGGTTTAAGAAATCCATCCACGTCTATATGTGCGCCAATGACCATTGCGGGACATATATTTATTAGAGATTCTTTCTTTAAACCTGCAATCGGAAAGTCTAAGAATATCTTTTTTGGATAAATTTCGATGAGTTCCTCAAGTTTAGTGATCAATGAAAAAAATTCCTC
>JAOAFE010000025.1 GCA_026416455.1 Syntrophales bacterium | reverse complement strand
TCCCTCATCTTTGGGAAAGTCACTGCAACCAGAGAAAAAGACATCACGGCTTGGCAGACGCAGCAGCCTTTCAGTTCCCTCATCTTTGGGAAAGTCACTGCAACGTTCCCGCGACGAAGGCATTCTCATGGGGAGGTAAACTTTCAGTTCCCTCATCTTTGGGAAAGTCACTGCAACTTGCCCAGGCTATGAGGGCCCTTGTAAATGAGATAGCTTTCAGTTCCCTCATCTTTGGGAAAGTCACTGCAACAAAACAGGAATATGAAAATTACTGTGATGGATTATTAACTTTCAGTTCCCTCATCTTTGGGAAAGTCACTGCAACATTGCCATCGAAAAGATTAATGATATTTACTATGTAACTTTCAGTTCCCTCATCTTTGGGAAAGTCACTGCAACGGAAGCGTGGGATAAGTCGGAATTGTCTTGCCTCATACTTTCAGTTCCCTCATCTTTGGGAAAGTCACTGCAACACAAACGTTATCACATCTGGTATTTCTGGTTTAATCTTTCAGTTCCCTCATCTTTGGGAAAGTCACTGCAACCGAGAAGAGAGAGGGCGACCCAGAGAGTCGGTCAGCTTTCAGTTCCCTCATCTTTGGGAAAGTCACTGCAACCAAAGAAATAACCTAGGGGACAGAACAAAATACGTCTTTCAGTTCCCTCATCTTTGGGAAAGTCACTGCAACTAAAGGAAGAGATAACGTTCTCCTCCGCCCTCTACGACTTTCAGTTCCCTCATCTTTGGGAAAGTCACTGCAACGACTTTTGAACCTCTATCGTAGCCTTGCAGGTAACCATCTTTCAGTTCCCTCATCTTTGGGAAAGTCACTGCAACAGATAGATAGCTTTGATAGTCTTTCGATTTCTTATCCTTTCAGTTCCCTCATCTTTGGGAAAGTCACTGCAACCTCGGCCATGATGGCCTCGATGGTCTCAGCGGGCAGCTTTCAGTTCCCTCATCTTTGGGAAAGTCACTGCAACAATGACCGTGATGGAATTACAGGGGTCTTTCGAGGAACTTTCAGTTCCCTCATCTTTGGGAAAGTCACTGCAACATGGTGTGTATGACAGTGAGATGGGGCAGTGG
>JAOAFE010000024.1 GCA_026416455.1 Syntrophales bacterium | reverse complement strand
AACTCATCCGTACGATCTATCAACTGACCATTAAAATACACATTACGCTTCATCTTCGATAAACGCTGAATGTAATCCTCCTTTGTTTTTAGCATAAAGCTGTCTCCTTTCTTTTAAGATTCTTTTTTCCTTTACCTTTATCCCTCGATTCCTTAGAGGAATCTACGTCCTTATCTGAAAGTTCCTCGCATCTCACGAGGAGCCCCATCTTTTTTGCCTCATCGGGGTTTACCTTGACGAAAATTACCCTCTCTTCTTTAGGTTCCCGGATGCCGGCAAACACAATCTCCAGTAAGGGATCCAAATAGGTCATAACCTCCCTTGGTTTCTCCGGCCTCCCTCTCAAATGCCAGTGGATAAATAAATGCTCAATCGTTCCTAACAAAATGGACCTGACCAGATAGGGATCAATCTGCCGACGAAACGTTCCTTCTTCTATCCCTTGCTTGATGCAGTCAAGAAGCAATCTCGCCGATTTACGGATCGCGGCAAAAGCCGAGGTTTGTCTAAAACGTTTATTGGTCATCAACTGAAGCAAGACGAGTCCAGAGTAGTCAGGATTGCTCTGATAAAGATTAAAGTAGGCGTATACTATGGCCCTTATCCTGCCCTCGGCTCCTCTAATATAGGGTAAGACGTGGGTGAGAACTTCGTACCCGTGGTTGGATATTCGTTCAGGAATGGCGAAGAGCAGATCTTCCTTAGTACCGAAATATTCATAAATCGTAGCTTCTGAAACACCTGCTTCTTTGCTAATTTCCGTTATAGTTGCCTCTTGATAGGATTTTTCTGCAAAAATATGGAGAGCCGCCTCTAATATCCTATCTTTTCTTGATTTATTTTTTGCCGAGGTCATCCACCTTCATCCTTTAGAGTTGACCATGCACCAATCAAGTTTTACTGTCAAGTTTTTTTTTATTCCATAGACCAACTAAAAATTTTCTATTTCTTTACAAAGCCGCACTATACATAATCCAGCACAAGAGTGCGCTTTTTTCCTCTCGCGAGGCTTACTCTCAGGCTTACAAAGTGGATTTTAGGAAAAATATATGCAATAAACTTAAACTGCAATTATCCCGATAAGGAAGGACAACATGAGAGTCACATTGAAACCGGCAAAAAAAATTGAGATCCTGACCCTTCAAGATAATTATATTGAAATGACCGCATTCGATAGCAATGAGATCATTACACGAGCAAGCCCATTGAAAGAAGGAAAAATCGGGGCTTCTATTCTGGCTGAACATGGTCTTTCCCTCTTAATTAAAGTCAGCCATGATGCATTGAGTGGCACAATATTATTCGACTTTGGCTTTTCCGAGCACGGTGCGGCGCAGAATGCGGCCACTCTGGAAGCAGAACTGAACCAGATCGAAATAGCCGCTCTCTCCCATGGCCATAGTGACCATACGGGAGGGATGAAGGCGTTAGGCAAGATGATTGGAAAGGAAATTCCCCTTGTCCTTCATCCGGCTGCCTTTAAAGCACCGCGATACCTGAAGATGGGAAGGGGCGAGAAAATCAACTTCCCTCCCATGACAAAAGAAGGGATAAAAAAATCCGGTTTTATCCCCTTAGAAATGCGAGACCCGTTTTTAATTGCCAAAGATATGGTCCTCTTCCTGGGTGAAATACCGCGCAGAACTGACTTTGAGCAGGGATTCCCTATCGCATTCTGGGAAGACAAAGGAACAGAAAAACAGGACCTTTTGGAAGACGATACCTCTGTCGTTGTCAACCTCGAGCATAAAGGCCTGGTTGTTATCTCAGGGTGCGCCCATGCAGGTATTATAAACACCGTCTTATATGCCATAGAGACTACGGGAATAGAAAAAATCCATGCAATCATAGGAGGTTTTCACCTGTCCGGACCTTTTTTTGAACCCATAATTAATAGAACGATAGAAGAGCTGACCAAATTAGATCCCGATTATATTATTCCCATGCATTGCACCGGACGGAAAGCTATTATGGCCATCGAAAGGGCATTGGCAAAAAAATTTCTTCTCAACATGGCGGGAACAAAAATGACCTTTATTTAAAAAGAGACATGTTTCGACTCATCACTACCAGTACATTATCATCTGCAAAGGGCAGAATTTTTTCTCTTTGCGCCGAAAGTCACATCCCAGAATCAATGTAAGCTAAAGGCACTCTAACATGGAAGAATGCGGGAAAGGGGGTTAAAGATGCCCCGCCGACTGGTGATGTGGTCCGAAAAGAGAAATAAAAAAAGGTTAAATCAACGTTGACGGTAGAGATCATAGCCGCAGTATACTTCAAAGGAAAATTCGTTACCGTTCAACTGTTCGAGTATTTGGGCAGGTGGGTGGTGTTATGCTCTTCGTCTGAGCCACCGAGATATCGGCGATCGCCGATAAATACCTATTACTTCAAAAACTGGAGGTGGAAGTCCTATCAATAAGTGTAGATAGCGTGTTCGCACATAAGATGTGGGAAGAGCTAGCCGTATCTACGGTGCTTACTTAGAAGAGGCAAGTGTCGAGGCACGAAGCCGCTTCATCATCGACCCTGACGGCATCATTCAGGCTTTCGAAATTCTAACTCCACCGGTGGGAAGAAATATGGCGGAAACTATTCTTCAGATCATGGCTTTCCGATGTGTGAGGGCAAGTCAAGGTATGGAAGCGACCCCCTCGGGATGGCAGCTAAACCCACCCTCAAGCCCCAAGAGGGGCTCATAGGCAAAGTATGAGAGATCTGGAATCCCTCTATGGGTTATCACTATGAGGCGAGTCTATTTTTATCATCCATCAGAAGATGAACCGTGCGAATCGGAAAGGGGATTTCTATCCCTTCCGCCCGATAGCGTTTATGCAAGCGCTTGATGAATTCGTGTTTAACTGGCGCCTGATCGATAAAAGACTGAACACGAAGAACAACGTTGAAGATTATGCTGAAGTCTCCAAAAGTATGGTATCGAACTATAGGTTCAAAATCCTTAACACCTCCTGGTACTTCTCTTAAGACTTCCTTCGCTACCTCAATCGTAATCCTTTCCACCTGTTCCAAATCGCTCGCATAACTTACGCCGACTTCCACCACCATTGTCATCTCTTTTTCTGGTAGATCATAATTGATAACGACGGCTTTTGAGAGTTCGGCGTTCGGAATTATGGTCACATTGTTAGAAAGGGCGCGAATTTTACTGTAGCGCCAATTTATATCCGTCACAAACCCTTCCAAACCGGACGCAAGGCGAATATAATCACCCAATTTTATCTGTTTCGCCGCCAAAATGTGTAGTCCGGCAAAGAGATTGGCTAAAGTGTCCTGTAACCCTAAAGCGACCGCCAAGCCTCCCACTCCCAAGGCACCGAGAACTGGGGCAATGGAAATGTTTAAATATTGGAGAATAACCAACACTCCTAGGAGGAAAACCATAACGCCGATGAGATTGCTAAAAATTGAAACAGAGTAGTATCCGGTCGATACGTTCTCACCATAGAGCCTTACCAAACGCACAGCCATGCGACATAGAGCTATCGTGACAAGGAAAATCAAAAGGACAACGTAAATCTTGTGAACCGTTAAAACAGCTTGAGGTGAGGCAATATGAGGCCTCAATGCTATCTTAAGCGCGAGCAAGACAAAGAAAATAAACAGAAATCCTTTGAGAGAGGAAATGATTACCTCATCTCCTTTCCAAGGAGTCCTTTGGGCGATACGCTTCAATCTATTTAAAACGACCTTTTCCAGGACAAATCCGATCGAGATGATAATGGCGGCAATCACGATCGTTTCAAAAAGGACGCTATACTCCCCGTTAAAAGCAAACATTGAAATGACCCCGGTAATTTTTGGCCTTCATATTCCAACTGACCATCATTCGTCAACATGTGTGATACTTTTCTTTTTTTAACAATTGTTTACCCAAGTTGCTTGACACGGCCTAAACACTATGTTAGTCGCCTAGAGCATGACTTCGGGGCGGTAAATCCGGTCCGGTCACAAAAAACATATACTATTAAGGAGGATGTATGGCGGAAAGAGAAGTGGTATTCGTGGACGGCGTCCGGACCGCCTTCGGCAGGATGGGCGGTACTTTGAGGGACTTTACGGCCGAGACCTTGGCCGGGATAGGGATCAAGGGGTTAGTGGAGAAGACAAAAATCCTCGAGCGCGGCGGGAAGGTGGACTGCGTATTTCTGGGCTCGGCTATGCACTGCTCGAAGGCCTTAAACCCCGCCCGGTGGGCCCTACTTTATGC
>JAOAFE010000023.1 GCA_026416455.1 Syntrophales bacterium | reverse complement strand
CTGTATACATGGGCGAAGGTGTTGGTGTCTGACTTGGCGGTGAAATGTGCGTCTCCGGCACGGATACTATTTTCTCCTTTTTCTTTTTTTACGGCTGCAAGGGCAAGTCCTACCCTAACTAAAGGAAGCTGTCAATTAGAATTGGAGGCCTCGCCCTTTGATTCTGATGTCTTTTTCCAGATAAATGGGCAGGTCACGTCCCATATAATCGAAGAGATTGGTGAAATGATAGATATCTTGGGCGACATCGCGTGACCACGGTTGGAAGGCAAAGTAATAAGTGGTGCGGGAGTCGGACCCTTTGAACATGCGTAAAGGAATGACGATAGAAATACCTTTATCGTGATAGCCGCGGTTGAAATTATCGACGAACATAGAAGTTCTTGTAAAGCTATACCAGGCAGAGAGGATGACGCCGTTTAAGAATTTGGAAACCTGTATGCGGGTACCCTTATCGCCGGCCAGGAATCGTCCTGATTTCAAATCGATGTAGAATTCTAAAGAGGGTATATTTAAGCGGGTATTCAAGAAGATCGTTCGATAGTAATCCTGCCAGTCGTTTTCTTTGAATTTCAAGATTTCCTCGGTTTCGCGTTTCTTTACTATGCTACCACTCAAACCGAGGAGAAGACGGCCGCCGAAGAACGCGCGCGCAATTTCGGCATCGAAGCCCCCATATTGCATCTCCAAAATGCCGCCGGCAAAACGAACATAAAACTGAGACGGCAATTTCTCGATCTGTTCGTACATAAGCAGATTGAGATTTACGTTTTCTTTTAGGTATAGCCACGAATCGGTGCGAACGGGTTGGGAAGAAGGTGCATTCACCGATGAGATCGTGTTGGATATGTAACCCTCCATGCCCGTAACGAAAGAGCTACCCCGCCAGGGATTTAGAGCCAGCCAAACGGCGCCGCCAAAACGATATTTAAAGAAGCCTGACGGATCGTTGAGAAAGGTTTGAAAAGATGGTCTTATCCCCCAGTCCCACCAATTACGGGCCTTAACGCCTACCTTGAGATTCTCCCGTTCATCGTGATCCCACCGCACGTGGGAGAGGTACTCGCGCAGGGAGAATTCTTCCCGGTAATATTCCACGATATCGAGGATTCGGGTCCGATAGGTGAAAATGGGAATGTGATTACGGGTAAAGGTGAACTTGATGTCTCCGTGAGCAAATTCACTTTTTTCTCCCAGGATGTCCGCTAAGGCCTTTAGAGCCATCCCGAGGGCACGGGTGCTGTAGTAAAATCTATCGTTCTGCGCTTCTATTTCTATATCCGGTGTTTTGATGCGGAGGCGGATATTAGAAAAACCTAAGGTCTCCAGCGCCGCCACAATCCTTGTCTCCAGCGGAGAAGGGCGCAGTTCCTTTTTCTCTCGATATGGCTGATCGTAGAGTGGAAGGAAGGGCTGGGTTAAATCTAGAGAAAAAGAGAAATTAATGCCCAGTTGATCTCCCCGTTGATAGGAAAGATCTGCTTCTATCCACTGCCAAGGCCGAAAGCGCAGTCCAAAGCTGAAAGGAGATTTCGCTGCCTGAATCTGATAGGCACCGGGAAGGCGATCGTACTTAATAGGGCTGTATTCGGCCATGAGGAATATATTTTCGCTTGCCGCGAATTGAATGCCGCCGAAAAACTGGCCATCGGTGCGCCAAGACGTGTTATCTTGAAAAATCTCTAGTTTAAAGGATTCGTCGGACGGGGGAAGAGGACGCTTGCCGTAGCGCCCGTTGCCAAAGCCAAGAGTGAAATCGAAGGGATAGATTTGTTTACTGGCAACCACGTACTGGGAAGCTGCCAGACGTGTTCCATGTGGGTCTTGGATGCCTAAAGCTAAGGCCGGAAAATATTTACTTTCTCTGAGAAACTGGAATTTGATGCCAAAGACCTTGTCTTTGTAGTTGCCGTAACCTTGCCATTTAGGGTCATCGGGATTGACGGGGACACCCATGATTTCGGTGAAACGCCCGTCTACTTCCAGGAAGGAGAAAGGACTAAAGACAACGAATGCCGATCGGTAGGGCTTGATTTGGCTTACCCCGGCCCGCAACATACCTTCTTTCATGACCCGCGCCGTGGGTACCTCCATAAGACCCGTCCACCCGTAGTTGCTGGGCCCGTCAAACGGCGCATCTGCCCCCCACACCACCCCCCCCATCATCAACAAAAAAATAGGGACAGCGCCCTTTTTTTTAACAAGATAGCGCCACCCCATTATTTTTCCGACCCCTCGCTGCTAATGGTGTTATCAGGCTTTGATTTAGGTGGCCGTCCGCGCGATCTTATTTTTATCGGCTTTGATAGTCGACCGGCCAGAGACCTAATAAAATTATCGTCACCGCACGGAAGGCCGGAGTGAGTATATTTCTTTATTTTTCTCACCGCCTCTTCGTCTTCGGGTAGAGTAAGGAAAAGTCTCCAATCTTCGATAGACTGTTTTATGGGGGACGGATTTCTCAGTAAAGGGTCGACTTCCATACCAAAGTGCCCCCGAGCACTGGACCATCGGTATTCTTGCGGTTCGGAAACCAAGCCGGCCCTCACCGGGTTGAGTTCGATATAACGAATTGCCGCATAGAGGTGTTTTTCATCTAAGATGCAGGAAAAAAATCTCCCTTGCCACACGTGGCCTGATGTTTTTAGCTTTTGATTGTAGTACTGAGCATAAAGCATATGACAGGTGTTGAAAGTTCGAGATAAGGCATTGGGGGCCCGAGGTACAACCACAAAATGCACGTGATTGGGCATAAAACAGTAAGCCCAGATATCGAGGTCGTACTTGGGGGCAAATTTGGCGATTAGCTTACGATAATATATGTAATCGCATTCTTCGAAAAATATATTTTGCTTTGCATTGCCCCTCTGTGTCACGTGATGGGGATAGTCGAGGGCAACTGCTCTAGCTATTCTGGGCATAACGTATTCCTTAAAAAAGGGCGCTGTCCCTATTTTTTGAAGGAGGCGGTAAAGCGGTCGATGAGGGTCAGTGTGGCGTCTCTTATAATATGAAGATTGCCGATATGGGCCATACCCGTGATGTTTAGGGACCACGTGGGGCTCATGCTCTTTAACTGGGGGTTGGCCTCCAGCATGATTACTTGCATCAATTGAAGGTTGACATCGTAGGCGTATTTGTACTTCTCTGCTTCATGGGTATTGATGGTGATGCAAAGAAGAGGACGCCCCGGTGTTTTGAGCCATTCGTCTCGATTTAGTACCTTAAGGCCCGCATTTTTTAGTTTCTCCTCCACGGCAGAAAGGAGGTTTTCTTTATCCAGTCCCGCCTTGGTCAAAAGCTTTTTATGTTTGCTTAGGTTTTGTTGATAATCCTCGATTAACACATGAACTCCCTGGATGTGCGCCAAAGTGGCCCTCGTTTCCGGAGAATCGATTCCTCTTGCCGAAATCGGCAACATAACAGCGAGCACAAACAAAAATCGGATCAATGATTTTTCCATATTTTTTGCCTCCTTTCCCTGTACTATCTTGCCCCTTTTCTAAACAGCATAACGTTGATCGTCTTTAATGCGATTAATAGATCGAGGGTCGCCGATAGGTGCTTGATATAGTATAGGTCGTATTCGAGCTTTTTTAATGCGTCTTCGTGGGTTGTCCCGTGGCGGTAATTGACCTGGGCCCATCCCGTAATCCCAGGACGCACTGTATGGCGGAAATAAAAGAAAGGAACGCTTTCTTTGAATTCGTTTACTTCTTCTTCCATTAGTGCCCGGGGTCCTATTAAGCTCATATCTCCTTTCAAGACGTTCCAAAACTGGGGAATCTCGTCAATGCGGCACTTTCTTAAAAATTTTCCTACTTTGGTAATTCTCGGATCGTTTTCACTACCCGCGTTGGCGCGGTCCTTTTCTTTACCCACTATCATTGTCCGAAACTTGTACAACGTAAACGGGCGCTCGTTCATACCGATCCGCCTCTGCATAAAGAGAACAGGACCGGGAGAATCTATTTTGATGAGTAAGGCGGCCATCACCATAATCGGTGCCAGCACGATTAGTCCCAGAAAGGAAGCTACGATATCCAACCCCCGTTTGAGTTTTGTGTTATACAAAGAGCGGCTGACACCTGTAATCCGTGAAAATATGAACCACGAATCCTCGATGTGCTCTACCGGTATGCGTCTGAAGTAGATTTCGCAGAAGACGGGCAGTTCAAAGATGGAGATACCGGCTGTCTTTAGACTGAAAAGGGCTTTTCGTACCCCTTCTTTTGCCGCATCGAAGTTGGTCACCACTAAGCTCTGGATATTATGGCGATTCACGATAGATAGAATGTCGGCATAGTGCGCCGTTTTACCCTTTTCTACCTCCCAGAGTTCGTCCAGAAATCCCATAAAGGAAAATTCGCCATTTCCTTCAATTTCCGTCGCGAGTTTTTGGCCCGCCTGGTCTTTCCCAAAAATGGCCACCCTCAAAGGGGGGCGAATTTGTTGTGCCCAGGTAGCAACTATCCATCGCCACAGAACGGCCAGAACAGAAATTATTATGATATTGAGGCCTAAGGTGATCGTACCTAAGGGCCTTATGTTCATTATATAGAAGATAAAGGCGATGAAAAGAAGAGAAAAGAAGGAGGCGAGCAAAATGCGAATAGCCATTCGCGTGCGTTGGAGCAACATATCTGAGTCATATAGAT
>JAOAFE010000022.1 GCA_026416455.1 Syntrophales bacterium | reverse complement strand
AGCGTATCTTAAGAAAATACGGTTACCCACAGGACAAACAGGAAGAGGCAACACAGACTGTGCTCGAACAAGTGGAACTCCTTTCGGAGGAATGGGCGGCCGCGTAACAGATATAGTACAAAACTAATTCGGCTTCGGCCAGGGAGGTGAGTTTTTCGTCTGCCGCTCACGTCTTCCGGGTTTTACCTCCCTTTTACCGATCTGAATCTGAAATCGGTTTTTGGGCGGAGATGATGACACTCGTCACTTTAATTTCCGCCGATTCAGTTTCCTTAATTAGAGGTGAAAGGAGTTCTTGCAGCGGGTAAGTCGATTCTTTCAAAATCTGAATGTGCTGAAAGCCTGCTTTTTTCATCGATGCCAGATAATCATCCCTCTCAACGGCACCGGCGATACAGCCGATATAGGCTTCGATGGAATCTTTTATAGAAGGGGGCAGCTTGCCGTTTAAAACGATATCCGATAAAAACAGCCTTCCTCCTGGTTTAAGCACTCGGAAGGCTTCGGCAAATGCTTGATCTTTGTCCGGGGAGAGGTTGATAACGCAATTGGAGATGATCACATCGGCCGTGTTATCCTCTAATGGCAAGTTCTCGATTTCTCCCAGGCGAAATTCGACTTGGTCGTAACCACCTTTCTTTGCATTTTCCCTGGCTTTTTCTATCATCTCCGGCGTCATGTCGATGCCGATTACTCGACCTTTTTTACCCACCGCGTTAGCGGCGAGAAAACAATCGAAGCCAGCTCCACTGCCTAGATCTACTACCGTGTCCCCTTCTTTCAGCGCTGCCAGGGCTACCGGATTGCCACACCCCAGCCCGAGATTAGCTCCTTCCGGGACGGCCTTCAGCTCCTCTTCACCATAGCCTATTTTTTCGCTCAGGGTCACAATGGAACAGCAGGAAGCACTGGGCAGACAACAGCTTATCGAACTTTGGACAATTTTCCCGTATTCCCTCTTTACTAAATCCTTTATTTTTTCCGATTCCTTTCCCATTTTAGTCCGTCTCCTTTTTAGTTTTGATTTGCTCGGTCACTATAATAGAATTGAGGAAAGACTTGATCCCCTCGGCGAGTTCCTTGACGGGGATCAAGGTAAGGCAACACGCCCTTCCCTCCTTCTCCCACGTAACTAAGGCCATTTTATCTCCCGCCTTAATCCCTAATTGCTCTCTTACTTCCTTCGGCAGCACCATCTGACCTCTATCGTCAATGGATACCAGTGCGTCTATCTTACACGTTCCTTCTCGGCAATTTTGGTTCATCAGTTGCCTCCATTAAATCAGTACGTTCAGTATATACTGAATTGAAGGTAGAAGTCAACTATTATCTTGTTGATGATGAGACGGGATGCATGTATAAATAAAATTCGAAAATCAGCCATTTGAAAGGAGATGGACATGGAAGAGAGGTTTTGGCAGAAGTTTTACGATTATACTATGCCCACAATCATCCGTTACCCGCAGATCACCATCCCGGAGTTTTTACAAATTCCCGCGAATGTGCTGCCCGACAAAGCGGCTGTTCTGTATGAAGGCGCCGAGCTCTCTTTTTTTGACCTGCGGCAGCACGCCTTGCGACTGGCCAATGCGTTAGAAGAATTAGGGGTAAAGAAGGGGGACCGGGTAGGCATCCACTTGCCCAATTGTCCCCAGTATTTGGTTGCCTACTATGCCTCTCTCATGCTCGGGGCTATTATAACCGGTTTAAATCCGGCTTATCCTCATGAAGAACTGTTGATGGTTGCCCGACAGACAGGGCTTTCCACCGTCTTTACCCTCGATGAAACGGCGGAGAGGATAAAAGCGCTGGCTCAGGATACCAAGATCGAGAGAATAATCGTCTCTCATCGTCATCTTTACTCCCTCCAGAAAAAAACGGATATTGCCTGCGAAACGGGGCGAGGATGGTACAATTTCCATGATCTTTTGGAAAAATACCCGGAACCGCGCCGTCCACGCGCTCAAGTGGAGACAACAGATCCAGCCATCATTCAGTTTACCGGTGGCACAACGGGTATACCGAAGGGAGCCGTCTTGAGCCATGCCAATATGATTGCTGCCGTAATGCAGACTTCGCCGCGTATGTACCCCATCCTTCAGTTCATCCCGCCAGAAAGGAGGAAGTCTCTTATCATTCTTCCCCTCTACCACGTGTATGGGAATTTGGTCGCCAATTGGTCCCTCTTCAATTGCACGACGCAGGTACTCGTTCCTCGTTTTCAGGTCGATGAGGTAATCGAGCTGTTAATAAACATAGATGAAATTACCTATTTCCCGGCGGTACCGACAATGCTTACGGCCCTCGTGAACCATCCGCGCATAAAAGAGGTCAATCTGGGGCGTAAAGTGCACGTCATCAATTCCGGTGCCGCCCCCTGTCCCGTTGAGTTGATTGAACGCCTGAGGGATATGGGGGTGTTCATTACCGAGGCGTGGGGTATGAGTGAGACCTCGAGTTTGGGTATTGTAAATCCGATTCTGGGAAAGAAGAAGCCGGGAAGTATTGGGCTTCCTGCCCCCGATAATGATATTAAGATAGTCGATGTGGTTGATGGAAAGACGGAGGTGCCCCGTGGTCAACCGGGCGAACTTCTCATCAAAGGGCCTTCCGTGATGATGGGTTACTGGAACAATCCGGAGGAGACGGCTCAAGTACTTAAGGACGGATGGCTGTACACGGGAGATATCGTAGTTCAAGATGAAGATGGGTTTATCTTCATCGTCGATCGCAAAAAGGACATGATTATCGCGGGGGGATTCAATGTTTACCCTCGAGAGATTGATGAAGTCCTCTACCGCCACCCGAAGGTGAAAGAGGCTGTGACCGTAGGGATTCCTGACCCTTACCGAGGTGAGACGGTAAAAGCCTTCATTGTCCCAAAGGAAGGAGTCGAGCTTACCGCCGAGGAGATTATTGCCTTCTGCAAAGAAAAATTGGCTCCGTACAAAGTACCGAAGGAAGTGGAATTTCGCTCTTCTCTCCCCCAGTCGGCGGCGGGCAAGATTTTGCGCAAAGTTTTGCGGGAGGAAGAGATGAAAAAGAGAGAAAGTGGGCGTTAAATGACAGCCAGTACCTTTGACCGAGAAGTAAGTTTGAGTCCACCTTTTTTTCAAAAATTGCCCCTTTCTATCGAGAGGGGGGAAGGGGTCTACGTGTGGGATGAAAAGGGACATAGATACTTAGATTTCACGGCCGGCTGGGGTGTAACTTCTCTGGGCCACGCCCACCCCGTCATTTGCGACGCCTTGCAGAGGCAATCGAAGAAGATTTGGCAGACCCCCAATGCTGGCCTGGTCTGCAATCCTGAACGAGCGAGGCTTCTTTCATTAATGGCCCAAATTCTTCCGCACCCGTTGACCCGAACTTTTTTTTGTACCAGCGGCTCCGAAGCTAACGACGCTGCGATAAAGCTGGCAAGAAAAATTACGGGTCGCCCCGATATCGTCTTTGCCTCAGAAGGGTTTCATGGTCGGATGATAAGTACCACGCCAGTTAAGGAAGAACGAGGGAAAAAGCAGGAAAGATATAAACAGAGTCATCAAATTCGCCTCGTTCCCTATGGTGATGAAGGAGCCATAAAAGAGGCAATAGATGAAAATGTGGCTGCCGTCGTTATGGAGCCCGTCCTAGGTGAAGGAGGGGTGGTTTTACCGCCTCCTGGATACCTTAATTACGTTTCTCACATATGTAGAAGACAGGGGGCTATGCTTATTATCGACGAAGTGCAGACGGGTTTTTGCCGAACAGGGCCTCTTTTTGCATGTTCTTCCTTAAATCTCGATATATCTTTTCTTACCATGGGTAAAGGTATGGCTAGTGGGTTTCCTTTTGCTGCTTTTGCCATGACAGAAGAAGTAGCGGAGAGAATCGAGATCGGCGATCATGGTGGAACTTATGCAGGAAACCCTCTCGGCTGCGCTGTAGCCGAAGCGGTTATAAGGTATCTGATTGACCATGATATATCGTCCCAGGTCGAGAAAATGGGCGACCTATTTAAAAATAAGCTAGAGTTTATTCAAGGTAAGTATCCAAGAGCGATTAAAGGCATCCGCGGCACAGGTCTGCTCTGGGCGGCTGAAATATCGAGAGCAGATCTGGCAGCATCGATCTTCTCTTCATCCCTGAAACGAGGATTGATCGTAAATCTGATTAAAGGGTCAATATTGCGTTTTTTCCCTCCCCTCATTATTACAGAAGAGCAGATATGTGAAGGGCTCTCCATCCTCGAGGATGCCATTTTAGAAACGTGCGTAGATAGTTGTGATTAGGCTACCCAGGTGCTCCCAGTATGTTTTAATCATTGTTCATGTTTCATGGTGAAACAAAAATTTTATTAAAACAGGCCATAGATATTGACATATCATCCCTCGTTAGATAATGAGAAACTAAGTTTGGCTTTAGATAATTGGTTTTGTGTTCTATCCCTGTTGAGGTATCTGAGAGCTAAACATTACATTAAGAAATAAATGTATTTGTCTTGCAGGTTTTGCCTGAGGGGGGCTTACTTGCCGCGTGGGCGGCTAAAAATAAAATCAGTTAAGGAAGGGACCAATGGATGCAACAACTGCTATGTACGTGTCCCAGGCAATTCATGGAATTGCCTATGGGATGATTTTGTTTCTCATCGCTTCGGGGTTAAACATCATCTTCGGAATGATGGGTGTTTTGAACCTCGCTCATGCCTCTTTTTTCATGCTCTCCGGTTATTTCTGCTATCAAGTGCTTAAATTAACGGGGAACTTTTGGTTAGCCCTGCTAATTGCTCCGCTGGTTACGGCCATTTTTGGAATTGTTGTGGAAAGGGTTTTTTTAAGACGCATGCATGCCTTTGGCCATTTGGGCGAACTTATGCTGACGGTTGGTATCTCTCTTGTCATTTTGGCGGGCGTCAAGTTTTTTTGGGGAACGGAAAGTTTACCCATACCCGTACCAGAGGCCTTGCAGGGTTTGATTAAAATTTTTGGGTTGGAATACCCCATTTACCGTCTATTTGTAATAGGACTCTCACTGGTAGTTCTCTTACTGATGGTTTTGGTCCTTTACAAAACGCGTCTTGGCATGATCGTGCGGGCGGCCGTCTCCGATCGCGATATGGTAAACGCTTTGGGTATCAATATACCTCTCGTTTTTATGGTGGTGTTCGGCATCGGATGTTGGCTCGCCGGTATTGCCGGCGTTGCTATCGCGCCTATCCTCACCGTCTTCCCAGGTCTTGCCGATCAGGTGGGGATGGATGCCTTTATTGTGGTTGTCACGGGAGGAATAGGTAGCCTAGGAGGGGCTTTTATCGTGGCCATAATCTTTGGCTTCTTGAGCTCCTTCGGTATCCAGTTTGTGTCTCAGCTGGCACCCGTTTTGATGGTCGGGTTCATGGCGCTGGTTTTAATAATTCGTCCTCATGGACTGTTCGGGGTGGAAGAATGAAAGACAAGATAACAAAAATTTCTCTTTGGTTGATGGTGGCCATGTTTCTTCTGGCCTACCCCAAGTTGTTTGGTATGTATTACGTAAACCTTTTCGTTACCTTCATGGTGTTTGCCGTTTTCTCACTCTCTTTCAATATGCTTTTGGGGTTCACCGGGCTCCTCAGCTTCGGACATGCCATTTTTTTCGGCATCAGTGGGTATGGTACGGCCCTGGCCTTGCGCCATATTGAGGGGATACCTCTATTTCCCGCCATCGGTCTCGGTGTCCTGGCAGCGGTAATTTTAGCGGTTGTCTTGTGTCCTGTCGTGGTAAGGGTTACAGGAACGGCCTTTGCGATGGTACATCTGGCCTTTGGACAGCTCATGTATGTTTTGGCGCTGAAACTGAGGAATATTACCGGTGGAGAGGATGGAATTGGTAATTTCCCGATCCCCAATGTTTCACTTTTTGGGCTTTTCTCATTTCCCTTGAAGAATAACCCGGTTAATTTTTACTATTTTGCGCTCGTGATCCTTGGTATCTGTACCTGGCTCATGTGGTTTTTCACCAAAACGCCTTTTGGTCAGATTCAGGTGGGCATTCGTGATAACACGAAAAGAATAGATTATTTAGGTTTCAAAGTGCCAGAATCAAAATCGGTCATCTACGTCACGTCGGCCTTCTTTGCAGGGGTGGCAGGTTCCATCTACGGGCTGTTTCACAACCTTGTATCTGCCGATGGTTCTCTTAACGTACTTGTTTCGTTTACGGCTATAACGGCCACCTTGATAGGTGGAATAGGTAGCTTCTTCGGCCCCATTTGGGGGACGGCTATTTTCCAGATTCTAGAAGAGCTTACGATCCGTTTTACCGAGCAGGTGGAACTCGTTACGGGGATCATCATGATCATCGTTATTATGTATGCCCCTCGGGGATTTACCGGCTTCCTTGCTACTTTGAAACTCAAATGGCAGTTGTCCAGAGCCAAGCGGAGGGGATGATTTATGTATATACTGGAAACGAAAGACCTAAATCACGATTTTAGCGGTTTGAAGGTGCTATTCGGTGTTAATCTTCAGGTCAAACATGGAGAGAGACACGCCATAATTGGCCCGAACGGTGCGGGCAAGACAACCCTTTTCAACTGTATAACGGGAACTTACAAACCGTCGAGTGGAAAGGTGTTATTCAAAGGAATGGATATTACTGGACGTACACCCCATGAGCTGACCAGAATGGGAATCGGTCGCTCCTTTCAGATTACTACCATCTTTATGAACCTCACGGTCTTTCAAAATGTTAGACTCGCCGTTTTGTCGAAAAGGGGGATACGTTTCAACTTGTTCCGATTTGTGGACAAGATGAAGGATATAACAGAAGAAACCGAAGAAATATTGAGGCGGGTAAATTTAATAGAGGAAAGAGACTTTCCCGCCAGCGCCCTATCCTATGGTAAAACACGGGCCTTGGAGGTGGCCCTGGCTTTTGCAACCGATCCCGAACTGGTTTTGTTAGATGAATTCACGGCCGGTATGTCTCGTGACGAAACCCATGCTGCCGTGGAACTGGTGCGAAAACTGACAGAAGGTAAGACGGCAGTACTCATAGAACACGATATGGATGTCGTGTTTTCTCTAGCCGATCGGATTACCGTTCTTCACTATGGGCGTATTATTGCTTCTGGTACACCGGAAGAGGTGCGATCCAATCAGGATGTGAAGGATGCTTATTTAGGCGATTTGGAAGTTTAATACGGGGGGAGGATGAACATGCAACTCGAGGTTAAAGATTTGAATACATTCTACGGTCCAGTGCACGTCCTGCAAGGCATATCACTCTCCGTGGAAAAAGGTGAAATTGTTGCCCTGCTGGGTCGGAACGGCATGGGAAAGAGTACAACCCTCAAGTCCATTATGGGCTTGGTTAAACCGAAATCAGGGCATGTCATATTCGAAGGGAAAGATTTAGTAGGATTCCCGCCTTACAGAGTAGCACGGGCAGGCATCGGTTATGTGCCGGAGGAAAGAAGAATTTTCCCTACCTTAACAGTTGTCGAAAATTTGAAGATGGGCATGAAAGGGGGCAAAGAGGGGGACCCGAATGACCCCTACACGTGGACGATCGAGCGGGTATTTGCCCATTTTCCGAAGCTAAAGGAGCGATGCAACTCCCAGGGGCGATTTTTGTCGGGCGGAGAGCAGCAGATGCTGACCATTGCCCGTTCTCTCATGGGGAATCCCAGACTGCTCTTGGTGGATGAACCCACGGAGGGCTTGGCGCCACTCATGGTTCAGGAAGTGAGGGACATGTTGGCCGAGATTAATAAAGCCGGAGTCTCGATTCTCCTCGTGGAACACAACTTAAAAGTTGCCCTATCTTTGGCCCACCGTGTCTATCTAATGGACAAGGCCCATATCGGCTATACCGGGACGATAGAGGAATTCAAAAATGCGCCGGAGATCAGGGCCAAGTATCTAGAGGTTTAACGAGGGCAGGAAATAAAGGAGGATAATGGGTAAAATGGCAAAAGTTAATAGCGGCAAGTTAATGACGGCGCGGGAGGCTATATCTCGGTTTGTGCGGGATGGGGATGAGTTGGTGATAGGCAATTATACGGTGGGTACGTGTATGGAGTTGGTGTC
>JAOAFE010000021.1 GCA_026416455.1 Syntrophales bacterium | reverse complement strand
ATACTAATCAGTCGATCGGCTTGACCATAATGAAATTTTAAAAAGGTGCCTTTCCGCGAAAAGCGGATCCGCCTCTGGCGGATATCCATATTCTTCTTATGGTATTAAAATTCTTGGTGACCATGGCGAAGGGGAAACACCCGTTCCCATTCCGAACACGGAAGTTAAGCCCTTCAGCGCCGATGGTACTGCATGGGTAACTGTGTGGGAGAGTAGGTCGCTGCCGAAAAACTAATTCAACCCCTTCCTTGACGGAAGGGGTTTTTTTTGCTTATATTTTGCAGGAACGACGTAAAAAGGAGCAATTATTATGTCCGGTCATTCTAAATGGAGCACGATAAAGCGAAAAAAAGGGGCGGCTGATGCGAAAAGAGGCAAAATCTTCACGAAAATCATAAGAGAAATAACGATGGCCGCCCGGCTGGGAGGCGGAGACCCTGAAAAGAACCCGCGCCTAAGGCAAGCTATTCTCGCTGCCAAAGATGAAAACATGCCCAAAGAAAATATCGAACGTGCCATCAAGAAAGGTATCGGAGCCGATGGTGACGAAGGCTCGAACTTCGAAGAGGTCGTTTACGAAGGCTACGGTCCCGGGGGAGTAGCGGTACTGGTGGAGGTGTTAACGGACAACAAAAACCGAACTGTGGCGGAAATCAGGCATATTTTCTCTAAATACGGAGGTAACCTGGGCGAAAACGGATGTGTCGCATGGATGTTTGACAAAAAGGGAAGCATTCTCATCGACAAAAAACAAATAAACGAGGACAAGCTCATGGAAATCGCCATCGAAGCAGGGGCCGACGATGTCAAAGAAGAGGAAAACGAATACGAAGTTCTCACTGATCCGACAATACTTGATGAAGTACGTGCCTCTATTGAAGGAAAAGGAATTAAAGTCCTTTCTTCACGCATCAGTATGATACCGAAAACGACCGTACAACTTACAGGAGAAAAGGCCATTTCAATGCTGAAACTAATGGAAAAAATGGAAGATAACGACGACGTACAGAATGTCTATGCCAACTTCGATATCCCCGATGAAATAATGGAAAAAATGGAATAACCTCTTGTGATGAGAATAATTGGAATCGATCCCGGTAGTCTGATTACAGGCTACGGCATTATCGAAATGGAGGGGCATAAAATTATCCACATCTCCCACGGGGAGATAAAATCGAAATCAAATTTCTCTTCAATTTATGATGGACTTCTCGAGATTATATCTAAGGCCATGCCGGGCGAAATGGCGATAGAAGAAGTGTTCTATGGCAAAAACGCAAAAAGCCTCATCAAACAAGGAGAAGCGAGGGGTGTGGCCTTACTGGCCGGAGAAAAATGCCATCTACCGGTATATGAATACTCACCCTTGGCAATAAAGCAGGCCATTGTAGGGTACGGTAGAGCAGATAAAAAGCAAGTGCAACATATGGTAAAGGTTATTCTAAATCTATCAGACGTACCCCCTCCGGACGCCGCTGACGCCCTCGCCGTGGCTATCTGCCATGCCCATTCAGTTTGGAGTTGGTCACGGCTATGATCGCTCTTCTGAGGGGAACGATCGTGCACAAAACTTTGCCCCAGTGCGTAATCGAGGTTAACGGTGTGGGATACGAAGTTAAAGTGCCTTTAAGCACCTATTACGAGCTGCCCGATTGCGGATTCTTGGTGACTCTCCACATCCATACCTATGTAAAAGAAGACTCTATCGACCTTTATGGATTCTCAACGGAATTGGAACGCGAAATTTTCCGTCTTCTCATCTCCATCTCCGGTATCGGTCCGAAACAAGCAATCAATATACTTTCTGGTATCACACCACAGGCGTTAGTTTCCGCTATTCGAGAAGGGAATACGAATAAACTGACCCTGATTCCAGGTATCGGGAAAAAAATGGCCGGACGATTGGTTCTGGAGTTGAAGGACAGATTACCGGAGATTATTCATACCACCAAGGAAGCGACCTTGCTGCCTTCAACCGAACTGGAGTTGATCAAACGAGACCTTCTGTCAGCCCTCGTTAACTTAGGGTACAAGGCCAATGTGGCGAAAAAAGCTATAGAACACACGTGCTCTAATATCTCTTCCTCTATTCCTCCGTTGGAATCACTACTAAAAGAAACTCTGCGATACCTATCGGGAGGTTTGAATATTGGACGTTAAAGGTTTCTCTCATCTACCACCAGGTGAAGAAGAGGAAAGGAGCATAGAAAGCGCTCTCCGTCCTAAGACTTTAGGAGAATATGTGGGGCAGGGAAAGATTAAAGCCAATTTGTCAGTTTATATAGAAGCGGCTCGCGCAAGAAATGAAGCCATCGACCACATCCTATTGTACGGCCCACCAGGTTTAGGAAAGACGACATTAGCCTACATCGTCGCTCATGAGTTGGGGGTAGAAATAAAAGTTTCCTCTGGCCCGGTAATAGAACGTCCCGGGGATCTTGCGGCTATCCTAACCAACTTGAACGAAAAAGATGTGCTCTTCATAGACGAAATCCACCGTCTATCTCATGTCGTTGAAGAAATCTTATATCCTGCTATGGAAGACTATCACCTAGATATTCTCATCGGACAGGGGCCATCAGCGCGTTCTATGAAACTCAAACTCCCCCGCTTTACTCTAATTGGAGCTACAACAAGGGCGGGACTTCTTACATCTCCTTTAAGAGATCGATTTGGAATGACCTTTCGATTGGATTTCTATTCCCCCGCTGAGTTGGTTATAATACTAAAGCGGTCGGCCCGTATCCTCGGCATCAGGCTGGAAGATAGAGGAGCGGAGGAAATTGCCAACCGGTCCCGGGGAACCCCACGCATAGCCAATCGACTGCTTCGTCGAGTACGAGATTACGCTCAGGTAAAGGGCACGGGAGTTATAACTTACGAAGCGGCAGTGGCGGCTTTGGATCTCCTTGATATAGACGGCCGCGGCTTTGACCAAATGGATAGAACCATTCTCCTTACGATCATCGATAAATTTAATGGTGGCCCCGTGGGAATCGACAATCTTTCAGCAGTAATCGGAGAAGAGAAGGCTACTATCGAAGACGTTTACGAACCTTATCTTATACAAGAAGGTTACCTCCAGAGGACAGCTCGAGGGAGAATCGCAACTCGCATAGCTTACGAACACTTCGGCCGACCGTGGAACGAAGGAAACCAAAAGGAGTTGTTCGCCGGGGGCAATTAAATATATGAAAATACTCTTGCATATCTGTTGCGCACCCTGCGCCATATACCCGGTACGGATTTTAAGAGAAGAGGGTCACGAGGTTATTGGTCTGTTTTACAACCCAAATATCCACCCTTATTCTGAATACGCAAAAAGAAGAGATACCTTGGAGGCCTGGTGCCAGATGGAAAACCTACCTCTCATCATAGACCACACTTATCCGATGGAAAGCTTCTTAAAACAAGTGGTGAACAATTTAGGTGAAAGATGCACGGCCTGCTACAGCATTCGCCTAAACCACACCGCCATGCTGGCAAAAAAAATGGGGTTCGATGTTTTCACCTCGACCCTGCTATATAGCAAATATCAAAAACACGACATCATAATAGAGACTGCCGAGATGGCCGCGCAGCGCTGGGGACCGAGATTATTATATAGAGATTTTAGAGCAGGATGGAAAGAAGGGGTCGTAAAATCAAGGACCTTAGGACTTTATCGACAAAAATACTGCGGATGCCTATTTAGTGAAAAAGAACGCTTCGAAAAAGGTGTGGCAAAATTGCAACAACCGGGCAAATAGTAAACAACGACACACATCCAAAGTGCAATAATATAAAATAGATACAGTGCGACCTAACGTATTTATTTCGGGTACGTAAATTGCAGTAAAGCTTAACAATTAACAGGGACACAAAGTAGATGCTCTACCAGCACACCTTAAAGGAAAAAATATACTGCCGCGGTATCGGCTTACACACGGGACGCAAAGTATCAATGACCGTTTTTCCCGCCGACGAAGATTGTGGAATGATCTTCGTACGCCGGGACCTGCCAGGAAACCCATCCGTGAATGCCAATCTATTCAATGTGAGGGATACACGTTTTGCGACCACCATCGGTCTGAACGGGGTTACGGTGTCTACCGTTGAGCACCTTTTGTCGGCCTTTCGCGGTCTAGGAATTGACAATGCCATCGTGGAGCTCGACTCCTTTGAGGTGCCCATTATGGACGGAAGTGCGCGTCCCTTTGTAGAAATGATCAAATCCGCTGGTCTGGAAAGGCAAACGAAAAGAAAAAAATTTCTCCTCATCAAAAAAGCGATCGCCGTCGTAGGAGAAAATGGTGCTTACGCCAGGTTCGAGCCATCCGATAAGTTTGTCATTACTTACTCCATCGATTTTCCCCATCCAGCTATAGGGGTTCAGAATCTTAGCCTGGAATTTTCAACGGAAGAATACGAAAAAAACATAGCTGCCGCGAGGACTTTTGGCTTCCTTAAAGATTTGGAGTACTTCCAAGCAGTGGGGTTGGCGTTAGGCGGATCCTTGAGAAATGCCATTGTCTTGGACGAAAAAAAGATTCTCAACAAAGAGGGACTGCGCTGCCCTGACGAATTTGTAAAGCATAAGATATTAGATGCAATTGGTGATCTGTCTCTTATCGGATACCCCATCGTCGGGCATTTTATCGCCCACAAATCGGGACATTATTTGAACAACTTACTCCTCAAAGAATTGTTTCAGAGAAGAGATTGTTGGTTATTAGTAGATACGACAGAGGCATGTAACTCCCCCCGCGTTTATTCCTCCCAAAACATATCGGCCCCAAATTAACATTAATACTTGATTTTACATAAACTGTTTCATACCATTACGGCCAGTCTACCTCCGGCCGAAGGGTGTGAAATGTTACAAAAAGTAAAAAAAATTGCCCTATTAACCTTAACTGCCTGCCTATTGCAGCCCTCGACTATACCCTATGCCGAGGAAGCGAAAATTACGGACGTTCTCATTTCTATGAAAAACGGAGAAATCATGGTGGTGGGGAAATTGCAAGGATGTTTTACGCCGAAGATTGAATCGGCGATCATGGCTGGGATTCCCACCACGTTTACTTTTATTATCCACCTATACGAAGAAAGGCCCTTTTGGTTTGACCGTCGGCTAAAAACCGTTTCGGAAGCAAAAACGATAAAATACGATTTATTAAAAAAGATCTTTTACATTTCCTCCACTCAAACCAAGGAAGCAATAGCTGTGAACGACTTTGAAACTGCCAAAAAGGTGATGTCAGATTACATTGTAACCATGCATGTACAAGATGTCTTGAAGAAGTCAAATCATAGTTCCTATTACGTAAAAATGAAGGCCAAAATGGACAAAATCCGGCTGCCTTTTAGATTGGAGCTTGTCCTCTTTTTCGTGTCTCTTTGGGATTTCGAAACGGATTGGTATCGTCAGGAGGTAGTTTTTTAATTACCGTGAATCTCTATGAGCACCATTGATGAGAGAGAAAAAAAGAAGCGCAAACGGGAAGGGTTAATAATAATATTTATCGCCCTGATCGTAATTATTCTGACCATTGGTGAAAGTCGCTTTATACGTCATGATACGCTACTTTCCGCTTCCAGCAGCAATATCCTAATCTTTGGACTCATAAACATCAACATCATCCTTATTATTCTCCTGCTTTTTCTCATCATCCGCAATGTCGTCAAGCTTATTTACGAAAGAAGGCGCGGCATCATTGGCTCGAAGATCAGAGTCAAACTGGTGGCAGCCTTTGTCAGTCTTTCTCTCATTCCGGCGACAGTCCTTTTTCTCGTAGCCGTGAACATCCTATCCTACAGTGTCGAAAATTGGTTTAGTCTAAAAGTAGGGGATGCGTTAAATCAAACTATGGAACTTGCTCAGCTTTCCTATCGGCAGGCAGAAGAATATGCTAAATTCTATGCCCGGCAAATTTCACAGGAAATAACAGAAAATCGTTTGTACGAGAAGGACCGCTACCCTTATCTGTCCGTACTCGTAAAACAAAGACAAAAAGCTCACAATTTAGGACTATTAGAAATTTACCTAGAAGGAGGCCGGGGCAGGATCGCCGTACCGCCTGCCTCCGAGGATACCATCCCCACCACCACACTTACCCCCAAAATGCAAGAAGACTTGATTTCAGGTAAAGAAATATCTACCATCCAGCCTTTTCCCTCAGGGGACATCATACGAGGTCTGGTTCCCATTTACTCGGCCGTAAGTCCCGGAGAGGTATTGGGAGCAGTAATCGTAAGCTACGCCCTGCCTCACCCGATCGTGGAAAAATTGAATATTATTTCCCGGACAGCAGAAGACTACAAACAGATGAAACTCCTTAAAACACCTATAAAAATTAGCTTCGTGGTTACCTTGCTCCTCGTCACTTTGGTCGTGATTTTTTCCGCCACATGGTTTGGATTGTTCTTAGCTAAAGGTATTACGAACCCCATTCAAGATCTGGGAGAGGCCATGCGTCGCATCGCCAGCGGAGACATGACAACTCAAATCGCCATCAACGCCCAAGACGAAATGGGCATTTTAGTCGATCAATTTAACGCGATGACGAGGGATTTAAATAAAATTAAAGAAAATCTCGAACAAGCCAATCTCGACTTAGAAAGTAGACGTAAATACATGGAAATAGTGCTGAAAAACGTGTCTGCCGGTGTCATAGCCGTCAATAGAGAAGGCTTCATTTCTATCGTAAACAGAGCGGCCGAACGCATGATGAATGTAAATGCGGAACAAATATTAAACAAACACTATGAGGAAGTATTAGCACCTGAGCATCTGGCCTTAGTAAACGATATGCTCAGGGCCCTTCAGGAGAGTGATGCGGGCAGCGTCGAGAGGCAAATTGTCTTGAACATTAAGGGACGTACCTTTACCTTCCTCGTTACGACGACAGAGATAAAAGACGAAGAAGGTAATTACCTGGGATTAGTACTCGTTTTTGAAGATTTGACAGAATTGCAAAGGGCGGAACGAGCTGCCGCTTGGAGAGAAGTGGCGAGAAGGATGGCCCACGAGATCAAAAATCCCCTGACACCTATTCAACTTTCGGCTCAGCGCCTGCAGAGAAAATTCGGGTCCCGCCTCGAAACGGAGGGAGAAATATTCAACGAATGTACCCAAACTATAATAAACCAGGTGGAAGTATTAAAAAATCTCGTTAACGCCTTTTCCCGCTACGCGAAACTTCCTGCTACCCAATTGTCTTTAAATGATCTGAACGAGGTCATTGCCGAAGCGGTGAAACTATTTCAAGAGGCCCATAAAGACATAAAATTTTCATTGATCAAAGATGAATCTCTTCCTCCCATCAATCTAGACCCTGAGCAGATAAAAAGGGTGATGATTAACCTACTGGACAATGCCGTGGCCGCCGTGACCAATCCGGGAGGCGAAATTGAAGTCCGCACCATCCACAGTCGCACCCACCGCCGTGCTGTCGTCGAAGTGGCAGATAACGGCTGCGGCGTGCCTCAAGAATACAAAGCCAAAATCTTCGAACCTTACTTTTCGACCAAAGGTGCCGGGTCGGGTTTGGGACTGGCGATCGTGACTTCGATTATCGAAGATCACCAAGGGCAAATAAGCATCATAGAAAATCAACCGAAGGGAACTATTGTAAGATTCGTGCTCCCCGTCCCGGAAAAAGAAGAATCGGTGAGAATATATGCGTAGGACTATCCTCATTGTTGATGACGAAGAAAGTATTTTGAAATCTTTAGGGGCTATCTTAGCTGACGAAGGATATGAGGTTTTTACCGCCGAAAGTGGCGAACAAGCTTTGAAAATAATAGACGAAGAACTGCCCAGCTTGGTTCTCCTCGACATATGGCTACCAGGCATCGATGGCCTTGAAGTACTGAAAAGAATCAAGACCGAATATCCCCAGATCATGGTTATTATGATGTCAGGGCACGGCACGATTGAAACGGCCGTCAAAGCAACTAAACTAGGCGCCTTCGACTTTATTGAAAAGCCCCTCTCCTTAGAAAAAGTTATTCTCCTCGTCAGCCATGCCCTGGATATGGCCCGTTTGGAGGAAGAAAATCTCTTCCTGAAGCAAAAGGTCATGTCCTCTTATGAACTTACCGGTCGCAGTGAAAGCATAAAAGAACTAAAGGAGATGATAAGTATCATTGCCCCTACCAATGCTTGGGTGTTAATTATGGGAGAAAATGGCACTGGCAAGGAACTCGTAGCCCGCTCTTTACATCGGCAGAGCCGACGGGCTCACAAACCTTTTGTAGAAGTAAACTGTGCGGCCATCCCCGATGATCTGATCGAAAGTGAATTGTTTGGTCACGAGAAAGGGGCGTTTACTGGGGCTACTCAGCAAAGGAAAGGAAAATTTGATCTAGCCCACGAAGGGACTATCTTCCTCGATGAAGTAGCCGATATGAGTTTGAAAGCTCAGGCTAAAATACTACGCATTCTGCAAGAAAAGAAATTTGAACGGGTAGGTGGAAACCGCACAATAACGGTTGACGTGAGGGTAATTGCGGCCACCAATAAGGACTTGGAAAAAGAGATGGAGGCAGGGAGATTTCGCGCCGATCTTTTCTACCGTCTAAACGTAATACCCTTGCGGGTCCCCCCTTTGAGGGAGCGCAAAGAGGATATTCCTCTTCTCGCTGAAAGATTTCTCCAGGAATTTGCTGAAAAAGAGGGGGGACCAGTGAAAAGAATTACAGAAGAAGCCTTGGATATTCTCATGCGCCACGACTGGCCTGGGAATGTACGGGAGCTTAAAAATTTGATCGAACGGCTTGTCATCCTAGTTCCATCGGATGTTATCGACGCCCAAGACATTCCACCCTTCGGCATAAATAGCACCAAAGAAAAAGAGTTTATCCCGGATACCTTCGATTCATTTCGGACTGCCAAGATGGAGTTTGAACGAAAGTTTATTTTACAGAAATTGAAGGAAAATGATTGGAACATCTCTAAGACGGCGGAAGCCATCGGATTAGAGAGAAGCAATCTTCATCGAAAAATCAGAAATTATGGGATCGAAATCAAGGGAGATTGATGTCAAATAACCTAAAAGACCCATATGAGAGGCGCATAAATTATCTAAGAATCTCCATTACCGACCGGTGCAACCTTCGTTGCCGCTATTGCTCTCCAAAAGAAGGAAAGGCCAGGCTTGGACATAACGATATTTTAAGATACGAGGAAATCTTACGTGTCGTAAGAATCGCCGTCTCTCTCGGGATTGAAAAGGTAAGGATAACGGGTGGCGAGCCTCTTGTTAGAAAAGGCCTCCCCAACTTTATCTCAATTCTATCTCAAATTAACGGTATCCGGGATATCGGTCTTACCACCAATGGCATCCTCCTGTCTCAGTACGGAAGAGAATTATATGACAGTGGGCTAAAAAGGATTAACATTAGTCTCGACTCTCTTAAAGAAGATAAGTACCGCTTCATCACAGGGGGAGGAGAATTGAAAAACGTATTGATTGGGCTCAAGACGGCCAGAGAAATAGGTTTCTCCCCGATAAAAATAAACGTCGTAGCCATTGCAGGGTTCAACGAAGACGAAATTCTTGATTTTGTCACCCTTGCGGCCTCCTTCCCCTATGAAGTAAGATTCATAGAGCTTATGCCTTTCCACCTCGATCTGAACGGAAGGCATCTTACTTGCGAAGAAATAAAAAACAAAATCGAAGCCTCCTTCACCCTTCGACCCTTAGATAACAATGAAAATCCATTGAATGGACCGGCAAAGATATATCAGATTGAAAACGGCATTGGTCATGTCGGCTTCATAAGCCCCATGACTAAGCACTTTTGTCACAATTGTAACAGATTGAGAATAACAGCTGATGGACATTTACGGGCCTGCCTATTTTCCCATGAAGAAATCAATATAAAAAAGGAATTAAGAGAGGGATGCAGTGATGAAACACTCCGATCTCTGTTAATGGAAGCGGTGGATAAAAAACCGAGGGAAAGAAACTTAACCACCTTTGCTTATAGACAAAAGAGCTGCCAAAGGGACATGAATTCCATCGGAGGTTAGATTTATGGAAGCCATGCTCTACGAAAAGGCAAAAGAGGGACAGGTTATTTGCCACCTATGCGCCCATGAATGCCACATTAAACCCAATTCCCATGGTCTATGTGGTGTAAGAGAGAACAGAAACGGAATCCTGTACACCCTCGTAGCAGATCGCGTCGTGGCAGAAAATATAGACCCCATAGAAAAAAAACCACTTTTTCACTTCTTACCGGGAACTAAGTCCTACTCCATCGCCGCCGTAGGATGCAATTTTCGATGCATTTTTTGCCAAAACGCCGAAATTTCTCAATTACCTAGGGATAAAGGAAAGATTGTGGGAAAAGTCACCACCCCGGAGGCCATAGTTGAAGCGGCAATAAGAACAGGATGTCAATCTATCTCCTACACTTATACGGAACCAACGGTTTTCTTCGAACTCTGCTACCTCACAGCCAGGGCTGCAAAAGCCAAAGGTGTGGCTAACGTATTCGTCACCAACGGTTATATGACAATCCAGGCCCTTAAAACCATTCATCCTTATCTGTCCGCCGCCAACGTGGATCTCAAATCCTTTCGAGATGAATTTTATCGCCGTAACTGTGGAGCCAAATTAAAACCGGTGCTTGAAACGATCGAAAAGATGAAAACCCTCGGTATATGGGTCGAAGTTACTACTTTAATTATCCCGGGGCTAAATGATCAAGAAGATGAACTTAAAGAAATAGCCAGCTTCATTAAATCATTAGGAGCGGACATCCCTTGGCATGTGAGCCGATTTTATCCGCGTTACAAATTAAACAACCTCGATCCTACCCCACCGGAAATCATCTATCGAGCCAGATACATAGGTTATGAGACAGGGTTAAAATACGTTTATTGCGGGAACCTGCCAGGCGATGAGGGAGAAAACACATACTGTCCCCAGTGCCACAAATTACTTATTGAACGCTGGGGGTTTCGGATCAAAAAGTCACTTCTTGCACAGGGACAATGCCCCGATTGTGGAGCTCAGATCTCCGGTGTATTTTCATAAACGACCCAGCCCAATTATAATTCTCCCTCCCGGAACAAAAAATTTCCATCTTTCCTTATCCATTAAATTAGTTTTACAGATCCGCCTA
This sequence comes from Syntrophales bacterium, assembly GCA_026416455.1. Taxonomy (GTDB): domain Bacteria; phylum Desulfobacterota; class Syntrophia; order Syntrophales; family UBA8958; genus JAOAFE01. Next base: position 9,186 of record JAOAFE010000021.1, on the reverse strand, counting down.
TAGGCTTGTTAATAATCTGAGGTCCCCTTGACTTTAGCCGACCCTGCCCTGACCAACATCAATTTTTGCCCCGTTGGCTGGTTTCATTTACACCCCCCACAACCACTATATATAGTGGTTGTTGATAAATTCTGCCGCATATTTAGTATTTTTCTTTACACCGTACCCGAATTTTGCTATTTGACTTTCCCATAAACAGAAATCGAGAAGTTATCCACCATGCAAATTAAACGACTGGAAATTGCCGGTTTCAAATCCTTTCGCGACCGGGTTGTTTTTGAATTTCTCCCAGGTATAACCGCGATCGTAGGGCCCAATGGCTGTGGGAAAAGCAACGTGGTGGATGCCCTGAGATGGGCTATGGGAGAGCAACAAGTTCGGTATATTCGAGGCCGAAAAATAGATGACGTAATCTTTCATGGTTCAGACGAAGCGTCGGCCGTAAGTCTGGCGGAAGTAACCATTATCCTGGCCCGCAGTGAGGATCTGCCCTTCCCCGAGCCATACGAAAAATTAGAAGAAATCAGCATTTCACGGAAACTATTCCGCGATGGAGAAAGTGAATATTACATCAATAACATTCCTTGCCGTCTCCTAGATATAAGGGAATTTTTCATGGGAACGGGGGTAGGGGCACGTACTTACTCTATCATCGAGCAAAACAGCATTAGTCATCTGATCGAAGCCAAGCCGGAAGAAAGAAGAGTATTTTTGGAAGAAGCGGCCGGAATTTCCAAGTACAAAAGCAGAAAGGAAGCGGCAGCGAAGAAAATAGAATCGACAAAGCAAAATCTGTCCCGTCTCAATGACATTATAAAAGAGGTTAAAGGTCAGCTTAATACCCTCTCACGTCAAGCAAAAAAGGCAGAGGAATTTCGAAATTTAAAGAACACTCTAAAAAAAGGTGAGGTCACACTCGCCGTTCATGCTTACCGCTCACTAAAATTGGCAGAAGAAGAGAAGCAAGCATTAATTAATTTTCTCAAGAGAGATTTATTGCAAGAAGAAGCCCGTCTTTCCGCCAGCGAGGCACAAATTGCGAACATAAGAGAAAAGATGACGATCGCAGAGGAAGAGAATCTCCGCCTCCAAGAAAAGGTTTATCAAAATCGAAATGACATTCAACTCTTAGAGCAGAAATTACAATACCTTCGCAACCAACTAAAAGACATTCAGGAGCGGATCAGTCAAAATGAAAATCTTTTAGTAGAGATAGAGATACAGCGAAAAAAATGGGAAGAAAGACAAAAAACCTTATTCAGCAAACTGGAAGATATTAGAACAGCCGAGGAAGAACATAGGACTTCTTTCACCGAGCTAGAAGCAGAGTTAAGACACCTCCGCGATGAGGAGAATCAATCTCTAACGGAGATGGAACAGCTGAGGTCACAGTTAGTGACCTTAGCGGCCGAAAAAGCGCGGGCCAAAAATGAAGAAAATGCCCTCCAGCGCATATTGGATACTATGGCAAAACAAAAAGAAAGGGATGAACAAGAGCTCTCTCGCAATAAAGATATTCTGGGTGAAATCTCGAAAAAGATATCAGAGCTGGATGCAAATATTGTTCTGGCAGAAGAGACGATCAAGACTATCCAGCTAGAAATAGGAAAAACAAAACAAGAAGAAGAGAGACTTCGGAACAAATTGAAGTCTCTCGATAGAGACATCTCAGCTTTGAAAGAAACGTTAAGTAGCAAGACCACCCGGCTAAATTCCCTTAAGGAATTCCACGAAAGTTATGCCTGGTGCAATGGAACCACCCAGGCTATTATGACCTCCTGGAAAAAGGATTTGCCGGGACTTGTTGCTCTCGTTGCCGACTGTCTTACCGTTCAAAAGGGTTACGAAAGGGCAGTGGAATCCGTTCTGGGAGAAAAGCTCCAGTACATAATTGTTAGGTCATGGGAAGACGGCCTGGAGGCCATAGGTTACTTAAAAAAAGCATCGCTTGGGCGAGGTCATTTCATCCCTCTGGAATTTAAGCCAGAAAATGGCGATATATCATACAAAAATCTACCATTTGAGATGGAGCCTCTCATCAAGCACGTGTCCGCGCGCGCCGATTTTGTCCCTATTGTGAGAACTCTTCTCCAGGACACCTTTATTGTTTCAGATATAAAAGAAGCAACAAAGTTTTGGTCCAACAATGGATTCAAGGGAACGCTGGTCACTTTTGAGGGGGACATAATCTTTCCGCATGGTGTTTTATCCGGCGGTAGCCCTAACGAAGGAGAAAAAAGTATTTTCCGAGATAAAAATGAGATGTCCCAACTGGAGGCAGAAATAAGTCAACTCACTGCAAGTTTAAGAGAGGCCCATTCAACCCATGAAATGACTCTCGCTACATTAAATACTTGTCTGGAAAAAATAAAGGAACTGACAGAAAAAAGCCACCAAACTGAGCTCCAATTAAACAGCAAAAAAAAAGACCGAGAAAGATTTTTGGAAGAACAAAAAAGGATAGAGCAGACACTCAAAACCATTGAATACAACCTAAAAGCAAGAATTATTGAAGAAGAGGAGACCCAAAAAAAGAAACACTTTTTGAGCCAAGAAGTCCTTTCCCTCGCAGAAAAAGAAGGGAAAATTTCAAGCCACATGGAAGCTTGGCAGAAAAAGTACGGTACGGCAAAACTACGGCGAGCAAAGATCGAAGAGGAAATCACGCAGCGTCGCGTTGTCCTCGCCGCGATAGGAGAAAAAAGGGAATTTTTACTCAACGAAAAAAAACGCCTAGAAGAAGAAATAAAATCCTTAATTGCTAAAGAAGCACAACTATTGACAGAGAAAAAAGAAGGAGAAGAAAAGTTCGATAATCTTGCACGTAAGCAGAAAGAATTGGAAAAAAACATCTCCGATCTCTACCTTTGCCTTAAATCCTTAGAAGAGGAATTGTCCACTAAAAGGAATGAGAAGGAAGAACTGACCCAGCATCTAAAGTACTGGGAAGAGTGTGCCAGTGAAGCACGGAAAAAACTGGAAGAAATAAGGCAGCAATATCAGGTGGCTCGAGAAGAGCTACACGATATTCATTATAGACTTGAATCTCTGAACCATCACGTACAGGAAAAATATTCAGTTTTTTTAGATAATCTGTGCCATGACTTTCCCCCTATTTCTCTGGAGGAAGTTAGGATGTGGGAAGAAAAAATCACCTCTACGCGAATGGCACTGGAAAATTTTGGTGAAGTCAATCTCCTGGCCATAGACGAATTCAATACGCTTAAAGAAAGATATGACTTTTTAACTACCCAAGCCACCGATCTAAACCAATCGATACAATCCCTCCAGAGAACGATATCTAAGATCAATCGGATTTCCCGAGAGCGATTTGCCCAGACTTTTCACGAAGTCAACCAAAATTTCCAACAATTGTTCAGTCGTATTTTCCCGGGAGGACGGGGAGAGCTGATTTTGATGGATGAAAATAACCTTCTTGAGACTGGCGTCGAGATAGAGATACAATTGCCGGGAAAAAAGAAGCAACATATAAGCCTCTTGTCGGGCGGAGAGAAGGCCATGGTAGCCCTTTCTTTTATCCTGGCCTTTGTACTCAACCGTCCTATCCCTTTCCTCGTGTTGGATGAAGTGGATGCTCCCCTCGATGACACCAACATTAATCTCTTCGTTACCCTTCTTAAGGACATAGCCAAGTCCTCACAAGTAATAGTCATTACTCACAATAAGATAACCATGGAGGCCGCCCATTATCTCTACGGTATAACTATGGAAAAAAAAGGAATTTCCAAAGTTATTTCCGTTTCTCTGGATTAATTGGTCCACTTAGTTTAAAAACTTCACACAGATGGAAGTGGAGGTTTTAAGGGAATGAATTTTTTGAAAGGCGATCTAATTGGTAAATTCAAAAAAGGCCTCGCTAAGACGAGAGAAATTCTCTTTACGGACTTAGACGAACTCATCTTCGGCCAAAAAGAAATAGACGAGAAGTCATTTGAAGAATTGGAGGAGGCTTTAATACGAGCCGACATAGGCCCCTCTTTTACAGAAGGCATTTTAAAACAACTAAAAGATAAGAAGCAAACCGGCCCGTTAAGCGAACTGATTAAAATACGGATGAAAGAAATCCTTTCTCCCCGGGAGTGCCCTCTTATAATACCTGACCATATAGTTCCCTTCGTCGTTATGGTTGTTGGGGTTAATGGAACGGGCAAAACCACTACTATAGGCAAGCTGGCGTATGGCTTTAAGGAACAGGGTTTGTCGGTGCTTCTCGTTGCCGCCGACACTTTTCGCGCCGCCGCCATCGAACAGCTAATCGAATGGGGAAACAGGGCGAAGGCACCCGTTATCAGGCAAAAGGCAAATGCAGACCCCGCGGCGGTTGTATTCGATGGACTTAATTCAGCTTTGGCCAGTCACACAAGGGTTGTCTTGATAGATACAGCGGGGCGTCTTCACACAAAAGTCAACCTCATGGAAGAGCTGAAAAAAATTAAAAGGGTCATATCCAAAGTGGTCCCCGGAGCCCCCCATGAAGTCCTATTGGTCATGGATGCCACTACTGGCCAAAACGGCCTGGCACAGGCGAAGATGTTTCACGAGGCCATTGGAGTGACAGGCATTGCCTTAACGAAATTAGACGGAACGGCAAAAGGTGGTATTTTAGTAAGAATTGCCTATGAACTATCCATCCCCATCAGGTTTATTGGAGTAGGAGAAGACATAGACGATCTTAAGCCATTCAGTGCAGAAGATTTCGTCGAGGCCTTGTTTACAAAACCAGGAGAAAGTTAAATGTCAATAATCTTGGAATGTGTACCGAATTTCAGCGAAGGGAAAGACTTAAGTATAGTAGAAAAAATATCTATTGCAGTTTCCTCGCAAAGAGGAGTTAAATTGCTCGATATAAATGCCGACAAAGACCATCATCGTTCAGTTATTACCTTCATAGGTGAGCCAAAAGAAGTGATAAAAGCTGCCTTGGCCGCAGCGGAAAAGGCATTAGAACTAATCGATATCAGATATCACTCTGGGATACACCCTCGCATCGGTGTCGTTGATGTGGTGCCATTCGTCCCCATTAGAGGTATATCAATGAAGGAGGCAATAAAGGCCGCTTGTGAATTTGGATTGGCTTTTGCCGAACGGTTTCAAATCCCCGTTTTTTTATATGGTGAGGCTGCCCGAAACGAAGCCAACCGTGAGCTAGCTAACATTCGCAGGGGTGGAATAGAAGGCCTAAAGAGGCGAATAGAAAAGGGGGAAATATGGCCTGACTTTGGCCCTTCCCTAATCAACGAGAGGAGTGGGGCAACAATAACGGGGGCTCGAATGCCACTTATCGCCTACAATATAAACTTGGACAGTAGTGATCTAGAGCTTGCCCACAGGATTGCCCGGTTGGTGAGAGAAAGAAACGGGGGATTCCCCGGTGTTCGGGCATTGGGATTGTATCTTGCCAGCCGAGGTATTGTTCAGGTATCGATGAACATCACCGACTTTCGCCTGGCGCCTCTCGTCAAAGTTTTTGAAAAGGTAAAGGCAGAAGCATCAAAAGCGGGGGTAAAAGTGATCGAATCGGAGCTAGTCGGTCTTGCCCCTGCCGACGCATTGTCTCCGGAAGTGGCAAGAGACATCCAACTGAAAGGATTCTCCCCTCGAATGCTAATCGAACATCATCTTTCCTAACGATCTATTGCTTTATTATATAAACCGTGATACTGGGGACCAAATGCCCCCGTAGCTCAGAAGGATAGAGCACCGGATTCCTAATCCGGGTGCCGCGCGTTCGAATCGCGCCGGGGGCACCAATTAAAACAAAAAACAGTTTCTCCCTATCCATTGTCTGGCCTCAGTTGTGAGATTTTCGGGGAACACCAAATAAAACTAGTTAAGATTCCTGCTTACTGGCTTTTTCCCGAGCGAGCGATATTTCTGTCACCTGTTTATCGAATTCGGGATATTTTTCCCGCAATCGATCAAAATTATCTTTTGCCAGTTTATACACGTCACAGTATGAAAGGGCCCTGACCGAGGCATTACGTCTTTCGCTCTTAATTAAAGCCATTTCCCCAAAATGCGCCCCTTCCACTAGAACAGCCACCCTTTTCCCTTCTACCAATACCTCTACCCTTCCATTATTTAAAAAATACATACAGTCACCTTGCTCGCCCTGACGGATGATAAAATCCCCTGGCAAAAACACCAGCGGCTCTAACTGCTCGATTATTTCTCTGATGAATATCTCATCAGCTTGCTTAAAAAGAGATACCTTTTGGATAATTTCTCGGTTGAGAAACAAAGCAACCTCTGTCCTCACCGTTCGCGGAAGAAGGGATAAAAACTCAATATCCGATATTCCCTGACGGGTTTCCCACAAATAGTGATAATAGTTTCTGACCTTGCTTTGAATAGACAGTGGAATTCTCTTTATTCTCATGTAATTCCTGACTTCTTCCAGTCTCGAATAGAACCGTACCCGGGCGGCATCGATGTTAACTATAAGTGTTGCCACATTACCCACGATGTAACCGAACATGCCGACACCAATAATCTGAACGATTATGGTATATAAAATTTGGGTGTTACTGTCGTGATTGGGGGTATAATCTCCATAGCCGATAGTGGCAATCGTCGTAATACACCAATACAAAGCCCGAATATATTGATCTCTAAACGAACGATCGGCCTCGCCGGCCCCTATAACTATCCACCCCAAAGACATCAAATGAACTCCCAAAGAAAACCAAAAGAGAAATACAATAAGGCGAATGAGGGCGGGAGGAACATCGATAAGTTCTCGAAGAGACTTAAATATCATTGGAATTTTTACTAATTTAATGAGTCTCAGTGATACCAATATGGGATTCTCAACGACTCCATCACCTATGGTCACCCAAGGTAAAAAGGCAAGCAAATCTATGAGGAACCAACGGGTAAGATAGTATTTAGCAATGTCTCTTCTATGCGTATAAGAGTTCAAGCCCCTTCTTACTTCCGTGTTCAAGTTAAAGATGATATCGAGAAAAAAAATCAGCGTAATTAACCAGTAAAGGAAATCCGCCTGATGCTGGTTTGATGCCAAGCGATAAGGAATGACGAGACTTGAAGTAAAAGTAGAAATTACCACCACTAGATCCCAGCTTACTTTTATCTTGCTATGACTTGAAAGTAAGGGGATCTTCATAATTTGAGCATGCCTCAGTCTTAATAAAAAACTCGAGGGGGTACCTCTCTGGAAAACCCGTATGAGATTACCCCCTCATGTGGCCTTGACAAACCAACTTTCGTATCCCACCCTTTATACTAATACGAGGCTAATCCAAATACGCTGGATTCATATCCACTGTCAGTCCATCATTGTTCATAAGCCGGACCATCAGAGCTTGCGCTTTAGGTACCTCATAGGCAAAGAAATACCGACAGGTAAGAATTTTTCCTCGATAAAAGGACTCATCTTCCGAATTACAGTTAGCTTTTAGTTTCCTGCTTGCCACAAGCGCTTGTAGGAGCCACTGCCAAGCGACAGAAACGATCCCGAACAATTCAAGATAAAGAGTCGCATCAGCCAGGAACCTTTCTGGATTACCTTGCGTGGCAATTCCCACCAGGAATTTCGTTACCTCATCGAGTTTTTCGACCAACTCTTCCAAGGTCTGGGCATAAAGAGAAAGGTCGGGATCGTTCTTCGCTTCAGCTATCGTGTTCCTCACTTCCGACAGGTAGAACTTATAAGCCCGGCCGTTTTTCATTATTACCTTTCGCCCTAGGAGATCCAATCCCTGAATGCCTGTGGTACCCTCATGAATAGGATGAATTCTCACATCACGGTAAAACTGTTCTAGGGGAAATTCGTCACAGTAGCCGTATCCTCCAAGAATCTGTACACCAGCACTGCAAGAAAGAATGCCCATCTCCGATGGATATGTTTTCGCTACTGGTGTAAGTAATTCCAAGAGCAGATTATAGTCTTCTTTCTTTTCTCCCTCCGAGACCTTTTCCAAATCGTGGTATTTACTGCACTGCATGAGTAGAGATAGGGATCCCTCCACGATCGCTTTTTGGAAAAGGAGCATTCTTCTTACGTCGGGATGTTCAATGATAGGCACCTGGGGAGAAAGGGGATCCTTAGAGCTCAACCTCCTTCCTTGAGGCCTTTCCTTCGCATACTCAAGAGAAGCATAATAGGCAGCGGAAGCAATACCCGTGGCGCCTACCCCCACATCTATCCTAGCCCCATTCATCATCTGAAACATATATCCCAAACCCTTGTTCGGCTCTCCTACCAACCAACCTCGACAATCATCGTTTTCACCGAAGGCTAATTGGGTTATCGGTGCGCCGCGATAGCCCATCTTATGATAGATACCCGCACAATTCACATCGTTAAATTTAAGTGTACCGTCAGGCTCGATTCTTTTCTTTGGTATGATGAAGAGGGAAATCCCTCGAATGCCTGCGGGAGCTCCCTTGATGCGCCCTAAAGTAAGATGTACTACGTTATCCACGCCATCGTGGTCACCAGCAGAAATAAAAATCTTCTGACCCTTAATTTTGTAATAGCCCTGTTCGGTCGGCTCCGCTGTAAGAGTGATATCTGCCAATGAACTACCTGCCTGGGGTTCTGTCAGGGCCATTGTCCCTTGCCACTCACCAGCCATCATTTTAGGCAAGTATAAATCCTGCATGGCTTTATCGGCAAAGGAAACAATTAAACCCGCTGCACCAGTGGTCAAACCGGGATAAACGGAGGCAGAATAATTGGCCGCCGAAAAGATTGCCGTTGGTGTCATAGCGCCTATCATTTCCGGTAACTGTTGGCCCCCATATTCATAATCAAATGTCGCCCCAATCCATCCGCCGGCACCTGCTTCCCGCATGACAGTTCTAACCTGGGGATGAACCTTCACTTCTCCATTTATATACTGCGGCTGTTTCCGGTCCATCTCAGTTAAAACTGGTTTGAATAGATCACGAGCCATTTTCATGGCCGTATCTATTACCATATCGAATACTTCTCGACTGTGATCGGCATATCGAGGATACTGAAGAAGAGACTCTACATCGAAGACCTCATATAGCAAGAAGCGCAAATTTCTTTCACTGATGAATTTCTCTGCCATATATTAACCTCTCCCTGAGAAATTTCTATCTTTGCAGATTTTCGATAACTGTTGCTACACCGAGACCGCCACCACAACAGGAACTGAAGAAACCGTACCGACC
>JAOAFE010000020.1 GCA_026416455.1 Syntrophales bacterium | reverse complement strand
GCCTTGAAGGCCAAAATTAGCATAGTTCACATACCCGGACCTTCGGCAGTGATTACGGCGCTCGTGGTTTCGGGCCTGCCGGCCGATTCGTTTCTCTTTCTTGCTTTTCTACCGGCGCGGGTAAGCGAACGCCGCAAAATACTGACATCACTCGTAGAAGAAAGAAGGACGATAGTCTTATTTGAGTCGCCTCACCGATTGGAGGCTACCATAAATGATATCTACGAGATCCTGGGTGATAGACCCATGGCCCTGGCCCGCGAGCTCACCAAAGTCCACGAAGAAGTCATCCGTGGCACGACGGGAGAAATAAGAGAGAAGCTAAAGGGGCGACATTTGAAGGGAGAGATCACCCTCGTCATCGGGGGAGTGAGGGAAAAAAAATCCGTTTCCGATGAAGAGATTATAAATGCCCTACTTCGTTTAAAGGGTGAGGAGGGGATGACCGATCGGGATCGGATCGCTCAGGTGGCAAGGGAAAAGGGTATCAGCCGGAGAAGGGTTTATCTGTTAGATCTCAAGCTCAGGAAATCGCATCCTTTCTCTTGAATTGGGGGTGAAGCTATGGTAACGGTCGAAACATCAGGATACATAGGGGAGGGGAGTCATGGAGGAAACAAAGGATAATCTGCGGATAATTGACTTAATCGATGTAGTGGAAGAAGGAGAGGAAAGGGAGGAGAAGAAAACGGCCGCGCGGGTGGCCGTGGTAAACGCAACTCTACAAGAAGAGCTGTTAAAAAAAGTGGAAGAAACGGCGGAAAGAGTGGCGCGCGAGATGTTTCCTTCAATTGCCGAACGTATCATCCGGGAAGAGATCGAAAAGTTGAAGAGACAATGAGAGCCCCCATCCAAAAATTGCCCCTTTTTCTTTCTTTGGTGCTTTCTATCTTCTTTAGTTTTCTTCTTTCGGGCTGTGCAAAGAAGATTCCCCACGGTCTCAACCCTTCCTTTGATCAAAAAAAGGTGCGCACAATTGCCGTTCTTCCGGTGGAGGATAGGACCAACCATCCGGAGGTGGGAAACATAATCCGACATGAAGTAGTAGAGGCGCTGTACTTTAAACAATATCCAAAAATTCCCCTTTCTCTGGTGGATGAAAAAATAGCTGTCTTCTATCCTCAGGTGAAGCATCCCACTCCACAAACGATGCCGCCCCGGGACGTGGGGGCCCTTTTGGGGGTACAGGCTGTTATGTACATCACCCTGGAAGAATGTTCGGCCAGCTACCGGATACTGTATGCGGTAAGCAGCGTTTCGGCTCGCTTTCAGCTCTACGATGTGCAGACGGGAGAGCAACTGTGGAGCACCCACTATGGAGCCACGGGCAGGGAATTTAACATTGTCCCCGATTGGCTAAAAATGGATGCCGTAGCCCTGTACGGTGAAGTGATTGAAAAAATTGTAAAAAAAGTCATGGAAACCTTGCCGGATGGGCCGGGCGTTTAAATATGGTCGGAGGCTAGGAAATGATGAGAAAAAAAACGCTTATAGTTTTGTTAATTTTGCTTTTTGGCGTCCTTTTTGTCCAGCACACAGTGGCCGCCCGCAAGCCCATGACGGTCCGGGTGGGGAAGGGGAATGCGAAAGTAAATTACCTAGATGGGTCGGCCCAGGCGAGGACTTCTGCCACTCAGCCATGGAGGGAGTTAAGGGTAGGACAGATCCTCCGGGGGGGTGATGAAGTTGAGGTGGCAAAAGGTGGGAGATTAGAACTGGTTTTGCCTGATAATTCGGTCCTTCGGTTCGCTGGCGGTAGTGTCTTTAAAATCAATGCCGCGCCGGACGAGGAATCGCCAGATGTCGACGTCCATTTGGCCGTGGGCAAATCTTGGGCCAAGGTTCAGTCGGCCGTAGGAGTGAAGAGGAAATTTAACATCTCGACGGATAATGCCGTCGCCGGTGTCAGAGGGACCGTGTATCGAGTGAATGCCGAGGAAGACAAGAGCGTCTTGGTGCGCGTCTATGAAGGTGAAGTTGAAGTGAGTGGGAAATCACCTGCCTCGGCTGACAGAAGAGAAGAAATTTTTGGTAAAAAACCGGTACCTATCGAGGGGCCTAAACCGGTGGCGGGGCCGAAACCCATCACAATGGAAGAATGGACGATGCTCCTTAAGGCCATGCAGCAGGTGGTCATTCGACCAGACGGATCGGCCGATAAACCCAGAACCTTTACTTTAGAAGAAGACCGGGACGATTGGGTGGATTGGAACCGAGAAAGGGACGAAAAATTGAAACCCAAGCCGTGGGGTCGATGGTAAAAAAACCCGGAGATGGTCTCCCTCATCAACATACCTAACGCCCTGACGGTGATGAGAATCTTTCTCGTTCCCATCATCGTCATCTGCCTCATCGAAGATAACTTTTTTATTTCTTTGATAATCTTTGCCGTCTCCGGGTTGAGCGACGGGCTCGATGGGTTCCTCGCCCGGATGCTGAATCAGAAGACGACCTTCGGCGCCTATCTCGATCCCATTGCCGATAAAGCCCTTGCCATGAGTTGTTTTGTCATCTTGGCGGTAAAGGGTATTATCCCCGTTTGGCTTGCCGTGATCGTCATCAGTCGGGATTGTTTCATCCTCCTGGGCATTGCGGTTCTCATGTTGCTGTCTTTGACTCCGGATATAAAGCCCTCTCTTATTAGTAAATACACCACGGCACTTCAGCTTATCACTGTCTTCTTCGTCTTGGTGGTGAAATCTTTTTCCCTTCCCTTTAATGTGGCCATTATCCTAACCGGTCTTTTCTTCTTGACCGGTCTTTTAACCTTTTTTTCGGGCGTTCATTATCTGATCGTAGGAATAAGACTCATAAACAGGCGAGGAAACGGGCACATTTTGCCTTGACATAGGCGACTATTGTTGTGTATGTATGCGCCGGAAGTTGTGAAATGCAGGCACGTAGCTCAGGGGGAGAGCGCCATCCTGACGCGGTGGATGTCCAGGGTTCAAATCCCTGCGTGCCTACCATGTAGATGGCTGGGGCATCAGCCAGAACGGGTGATGCCCTTTATTTAATGAGGGAAAAAATGGCGGAACTTTCAATAACGTGGTCGCAGGGAGGAACCGTTCGGGTCGAAGAAGGGAGTAAGGTGTGTGATTTCCTGCGAGAGAGATCTCCCACGGAGATGGATAGAATAGTCGCCGTAAGGAGGAATGGGGAACTTATTGATCTCTCACGGGAAATAGATTGTGATGCGGAGATAGAGCCTATTACCGTCGACTCTCCCGAGGGCAGGGAGATACTGCGTCACAGCACAGCCCACGTCATGGCCCAAGCGGTGTTGGACCTTTATCCGGGCACCAAAGTAGCTATCGGGCCGGCTATTGAAGATGGCTTCTACTATGATTTCGACAGCGAAAGCACCTTTGGTCCGGAAGAATTGCAGGCCATAGAAAACCGAATGAAGGAAATTATCGCGATGGATTACCCCTTCGAGAGGCGGGAGATGCCGCGGGAAGAGGCAATTGCCCTCTTTCAGCAGAGGGGGGAAAGTTACAAGGTGGAATTGATTCGAGATCTGCCGGAAGACGTGTCAACCGTGAGCATTTACAGCCAAGGGGGGTATGTGGATCTCTGCCGTGGGCCTCATCTGCCCCGAACGGGGATGATCAAAGCGTTCAAGCTTCTCAATGTGGCGGGGGCTTATTGGAGGGGAGATGAAAGAAATAAGATGCTCCAACGCATCTACGGTACGGCCTTCCCAAGCGAAAAAGAGTTAAACGATTACCTATCGATGATCGAAGAGGCGAAAAGGAGAGACCACCGGCGACTTGGAAGGGAACTCGATCTTTTTCAACTAAACGACGAAGCGGGTCCGGGGCTCGTCATTTTCCATCCTAAAGGGATGCTGCTCAGATATATCATCGAAGAGTGGGAAAGGAAGGAGCATTTAAAGCGGGGATATCAGATGGTTATGGGGCCCCAGATTTTGAAAGAAGAGCTGTGGAAGAGATCGGGGCATTACGACCATTACCGTGAGAACATGTACTTCACCGAAGTGGAAGGTCAGGTTTACGGCATCAAGCCCATGAACTGTCTGTCCCACATGCTCATTTATAAGTCCCGCATCCGCAGTTACCGAGATTTACCTCTTCGCTTCTTCGAACTCGGAACGGTACACCGCCACGAAAAAACCGGCGTCCTTCATGGATTGCTTAGGGTACGCCAGTTTACCCAAGATGATGCTCATATTCTCTGCACCCCCGAACAGCTCAACGATGAGATTTTGGGGGTAGCAGATTTCGTTGCCTATGCCATGAAAATCTTCGGGTTTGACTATGAGGTGGAGTTGAGCACCCGGCCCGAAAACTCGATTGGCTCCGACGAGGATTGGGAGAGAGCGGAGGCAGCACTAGAAGCCGCCCTGAAAACTATGGGCATTCCCTACGAAGTAAACGAAGGCGATGGGGCCTTTTACGGGCCCAAGATCGATTTCAAGATCAAGGATGCTCTAAAGAGGAAGTGGCAGTGTGCAACGATCCAATGTGATTTCACGTTGCCCGAGCGGTTTGATTTGACCTATATAGGTCCCGATGGTACCCGACATCGGCCGGTTATGTTGCACCGAGTCATTCTCGGGGCGATCGAGAGATTTATGGGGGTCTTGATCGAACATTATGCGGGCGCCTTTCCCGTTTGGCTTTCTCCCGTCCAGGCCCAGGTGATGACGGTGACGGAGAGGCAGGTACCATATGCAGAGAGGGTGTTTCTCCAATTGCAGGAAGCGGGCGTGAGGGCAGAACGGGCCTTCTCGAATGACAAACTGGGATACAAGATTCGGGAAGCGCAGCTTCAGAAAGTACCTTACATGCTCGTCGTAGGAGATAGGGAAGTGGCGGAAGGCAAGGTCTCCCCGCGAAGAAGGGATGGACAGAATTTGGGCGCCATGAGGGTAGAAGAATTTATCGCCCTCGTGAAGGGCGATTGTGAGAATTTTAGATAAAAAATTCAGGAGGTGACGTATAAGTAAGGAATTAAGAATCAATGACGAAATCACGGCTCCCGTGGTTCGCGTTATTGAAAATGGGGTGCAAATCGGCATCCTTCCGATCAAAGAAGCTTTAGAAAGGGCAGCCAAAGCTGGTTTCGATCTCGTGGAAGTGGCGCCGATGGCTGATCCGCCCGTATGTCGGATTATGGATTACGGGAAGTTTCGGTATCAGCAGAGTAAGAAGCTTCAGGATGCCAAAAAAAGTCAAACCATCGTTCAGGTAAAGGAGATAAGGCTGAGGCCGAAGACGGAGGAACACGACCTCCAGGTCAAAATCAAACACATAAAGAAATTCCTGGAGGAAAAAAACAAGGTTAAAATAAACATGATTTTCCGGGGAAGAGAAATCGTGTACACGGATATCGGTCGGGATATTATGAAGGTCATTGAGGATGCCCTAACCGATGTGGCGGTTATTGAACAACCCCCCAGGTTAGAAGGGAGAAGCCTTACCATGGTGGTCGCCCCGAAAAAGGAAAAGAAGGATAAATCAAAAGGTTGATGGAGGAAGAGAAGCTATGCCGAAATTAAAAACTCACCGTGGGGCAGCGAAGAGATTTTCCGTGACGGGATCGGGGAAGATCAAACGGAAAAGAGCTTATGCCCGCCATATTCTAACAACGAAAGATAGTAAAAAGAAGAGGTTCTTGAGGCGTGCTGCATATGTGGACCCAACCAATGCCTCAGCGATAAAGAAACTCATCCCTTACCTAGTATGAAAGGAAAATAAAACTGCAGGAGAAGAGAAGATGCCTCGCGTGAAGAGGGCCCTTACGGCCAAAAAGAAAAGAAGAAAGATTCTTAAGATGGCGAAAGGTTTTTTCGGTGCCCGTCGGCGTTTGATCAGGACGGCGACTGAGGCAGTAAACCGCGCCATGAAGTATGCTTACCGGGATAGGAGGCAGAGAAAAAGGGAGTTCCGTAAACTTTGGATTGCCAGAATCAATGCCGCCGTTCGTGCCAGTGGTCTTACTTATAGCCGCTTTATGGATGGGGTTAAGAAGGCTAATGTAGAAATAGACAGAAAAATTCTGGCTGATCTCGCCGTGAATGATCCCAAGGGATTCGCCCGCATCGTGGAGCTTGCCAAGGAAAGACTTGCGTCATGATGGAAGAACTGGAAGGGTTGCGGCGGTCGGCCGAAAGTGACCTCGCCGCAGCCCGAACAGAAGATGAACTTACCCATATAAAAACAAAGTACTTGGGTCGAAAAGGGGCGCTGACGGCTATTTTACGCCGTATCGGAAGCCTAGGTCCGGAAGAGAGGCAGCAATTAGGTAAGAAGGCGAACGAATTAAAGGATTTCCTCTCCCAGCAGGTAGAGGCAGCCTTGGTGAGGATTCGCCAAGAAGACCGTGCCCGGAAGCTTCAGAAGGAAAAGATTGATTGCACCCTTCCGGGAAGAAGGGTTGCTTTCGGTCACAAACACCCCATAACGATCGTGAGGGAAGAGATCTGTGAGATCTTTGGTCGTTTGGGGTTCACGGTGGTAGAAGGGCCGGAGGTGGAAACAGACTATTACAACTTCACCGCCCTTAACATTCCACCTGATCATCCAGCCAGAGATATGCAAGATACGTTTTACCTGGATAATGAGTTGCTTTTGCGTACTCATACTTCGCCCGTCCAGGTGCGGACGATGGAACAAATGCGACCCCCTTTGAGAATCTTGTCACCCGGACGTGTTTACCGACCTGACTCGGATGTCTCCCACACACCGATGTTTCATCAGGTTGAGGGTTTGATGGTTGATCGAGGTGTGACTTTTGCTGATCTCAAGGGTGTTCTTACCTACTTCGTTCGTGAGATGTTCGGTCCTGAGACGGCCCTTCGGTTTAGACCGAGTTTCTTTCCTTTTACGGAGCCCAGTGCCGAAGTTGATATTTGCTGTGTCATCTGCAGGGGCAGTGGTTGTCGCGTTTGTTCTCAAACGGGATGGCTGGAAATTTTGGGTTCTGGCATGGTCGACCCAGCGGTATTTGAAAATGTGGGTTACGATGCGGAGGAATTTACAGGTTTTGCATTTGGGTTGGGCATAGAAAGAATAGCCATGCTCAAATACGGCATAGGCGATATCAGGCTGTTTTTCGAAAACGACCGGCGATTTCTCGCCCAGTTTTGATGGTAGTCGAGATGAAGGTAAGCCTAAAATGGCTGAAAGATTATGTGGAAGTAGATGTTTCGCCTTCTGAACTGGCCGATATGCTGACCATGGCCGGTCTTGAGGTGGAATCGATTGAGGAAATGGGCTCCGGTTTTTCCGGAGTAATAGCGGCCCGCGTGCTATCCGTTCGGCCTCATCCTCGGGCGGACAAGCTTAAATTGTGTGAGGTGGATACGGGCCGAGGCATCGTACAGGTCGTCTGCGGAGCATCCAATGTAGCCCCTGGACAGGTGGCACCTCTGGCCACCGTAGGGGCAGAGATTCCGGGAGGTTACCGCATCAGAGAGTCAATCCTGCGGGGCGAAGTTTCCCATGGTATGCTCTGTTCAGAGCAAGAATTGGGTGTCGGCGAAGACCATTCGGGTATTATGCTATTACCCGAGCATACGGCCATCGGGGTAGATGTGGGGGAACTGCTCGATTNGAAAGACACGATCTTAGACGTGAGTATTACCCCCAACCGGGGAGATTGTTTGTCGGTCCTCGGCATCGCCCGGGAGGTGGCCGCCCTTACGGGTAAGAAGATAAGGTTACCCGAATGCGAAGTAGAGGAAAGTGGGGAAGAAATACATAGTTTGACGTCCGTTACCATTTTGGATCCCGATTACTGTCCCCGTTACTGTGCCCGGGTCATCAAGGGGGTGAAGATTAAACCCTCCCCGCTGTGGATGAGAAAGAGACTGGAGGCGGCGGGTCTGCGGGCCATAAACAATATAGTAGATGTAACCAACTTCGTCATGCTAGAAACAGGTCAACCACTCCATGCCTTTGATTTCCGCTTCTTAGAAGAAAGGCGAATCGTAGTCCGTAAGGCCAAAGCCGAAGAAAAGTTCGTTTCTCTAGATGAAAAAGAACGGATCTTGAAAGAAGGTACCCTTCTCATCTGCGATGGAGTGAAGCCGGTGGCTATTGCCGGGATCATGGGAGGGCTCAATTCGGAGGTAAAAAGCGATACGGAAACGATCTTGCTGGAAAGTGCCTATTTTCATCCGCCGGCGATCAGAAGAGCGGCCAAGGCCTTAGGTATGTCTACCGATGCATCTTTTCGCTTCGAGCGGGGAGTGGATCCTGAGGGTGTAGTCAAGGCTTTAAACCGAGCAGCGCGGTTGATGGCCGAACTCGGAGGCGGATATGTCGTCCGTGGTTATATTGATAATTACCCCGTACCGATTGGTACACCGCAGGAGATAGTTTTACGTCACGAAAGGATTAAATCCGTTTTGGGGACGCATGTAGGGGAATCTGAAGTAGAGCGTATCTTAAACGCATTACAGATGAAAGTGCGCCGCCGTTCGGAGGGACGATCGTGGTTTGTTTCTCCCCCCTCTTTTAGACGGGATATTGAAAGGGAAATAGATCTCATTGAAGAAGTGGCGCGTATTTACGGTTACGAACGAATTGGCGTAAGTATGCCGCGTCCTACGGATGAACCGAGAGGACAAAAAGAGGAAGAGCGACTAAGAAACCTCTTATATCCCGTGCTTTTGGGGTCGGGCCTCTCAGAGGTAATTACCTATAGCTTTATTCCGGAAGATTTTCCCTCTTGGCTCAATCTATCGACGGAGAGGGAAGTGAGAGAAGTGGTGCGTATCAAAAATCCTCTCACGGAAGATCAGGCGCTGATGAGAACAAATATGGTCTTCAGTTTACTCGACGTCCTCCGAACGAACAGCCGGGCCGGAATAACGGAGCTTAAAATATTCGAATTTGGGCGGGTATACTTTTCCCGGGGGGTTGGTAGAGAGCCCGAGGAGATCCCAAAATTGGCTTGTCTCATGTGGGGGGCGAAGGTAGAAGATTCTTGGCATTTTCCCAAAGAGCAGGTGGATTTTTATGACCTAAAGGGAGTAATAGAAAACGTCTTTTCTAGCCTCAAGTTGCCAGAGCCGGTATTCGTGGCTGATGGTCGTACACCTTTTCTTCATCCCGGTCGGGCGGCTCGGATTGTTAGCGTGGACAGTGAAGTGGGATTTCTGGGGGAGGTGCACCCCGATGTGATGGAAAAAATGGAAGTGAGGGGTCGCGCCTTTATATGTGAAGTTGATTTGTTCAAGCTGGCACATCAATGGAGGCACGTGAAGGTTTCTTACCGTGAACTGCCGAGGTTTCCCGGAAGTATGCGGGATGTTGCCTTTTTGGTATCCAAGGATATGGAGGCAGCACAATTGATCAGAATCGCATGTCAGAGAAAGGAAGAATTACTTGAAAAGGTTTTAGTTTTTGATGTATACGAGGGGCAAAATTTGCCCCCTGGGACGAAAAGCATCGGTCTTAGATTTTATTACCGAAGACAAGATCGTACCCTGACGGACGAAGAAGTGGCCGTGGCGCATGGAAGGATAGTTGAGACCATTGTAAAAGAGGCGGGAGCCACAATCAGGGCTTAGGATGAACGAAAAAACAGGAGGTATATATGACAAAGATAGACATTATTCAGGAGCTTTATGAAAAACTGAACTTTTCCAAAAAGGATGCCGCAAGAATTGTGGAATCGGTATTCGATATCATGAAGGACGCCCTGGCACGCGGGGAGAAGATAAAGATTTCCGGATTCGGAAACTTTATCGTAAAGGAAAAGAAGCCTCGACGTGGTCGTAATCCCCAAACGGGAGAGGAGATCGTTATTTCTGAGAGAAGGGTGCTTACGTTTAAGTCCAGCCAGGTGCTTCGCAAGTCTTTGAACGGCTGATGCCTTAGACCGTTGCGGCACCGTCATGGAAGTTCTGATCCCCGATAAGGTTTCATTCCGTATCGGCGAGGTCAGCCGTATTCTTAAGGTCAAGCCCTACGTAATTAGATACTGGGAGTCGGAATTCAAAACCATCAAGCCCCGTCGAACAACGGCGGGGCATCGTGTTTACAGTCGAGAGCATGTTGAAGAACTGCTCCTCATTCGAAGACTGCTCTATGAGGAGCATTTTACCATTCGCGGAGCGAAAGAGGAGCTCAAGGTACGGAGAAAAAAATCAGATGCCCACGTTCTTGAGCAGGTAAAAGCGGGGCTTGAGGAGATAAGGGATATACTCAATAGATAATCTATTTTTTCCTAGCCCGTGCTGCCCTTTTGGAAGCCTTGAGGGGGTTAATCTTCTGGGTCGTTTCTTTGTACTCTCTCTTTACGTGAGTCGCCATGGGACAGATACCCATAAGCCAGCGGGCCGTGGGATCGGGGTAGATTTGACAGTATTGATTTCCTTCCCACACTATTATTTTTGCGCATCCCTCACACTTCTCGGAAATGGGGCGACATTGACCGCCTACAAACGTACACCCCTTCTTTCCCATAAGGGTGCATTCAAAACCCGATTTTACCGTCTGACAGATCATTTCTCACCTCGTTATTTTAAAAAATTCGGCGTGTAAACTAAGCAGAAAAAGGAAATTCTGTCAAGGAAAAGGGAAAGATAGTATCGGATGCGTTGACTTTGTGTTTTTTTTCTGATATTCGAAGCTTAAACCTTATGTAGGGTGGCTTTCGATAGTATCTGAAGACTGTAAATGGACAAAGGCACACTAAGATCCATATTTTTTCGTTCCTTTCTTCTCAACGGGTCTCTCAATTTCTGGAAAATGCAGAATTTGGGCTTTTGTTATTCCCTTCTCCCCCTTTTAAAAGAAATTAACTCGGACCGAACCTCTTTTCTCTTACGTCATCTCAAGTATTTCTCTACCCATCCGTATCTCGCACCTGCCGTGATCGGATCGGTAGTTAAAAGTGAGGAGGAGGGGGAGAAAGTGGAGGGCGAGGTCAACCGCATTAAAGAGGCCTTCATGGGACCATACGCAGCGATCGGGGATCAGTTCTTCTGGGGTCGCTGGCTTCCCTTCGCCGGTCTCATTTCTGCTGGATTGGCGTGGGTAGAATTTAGCTTGGCACCTATCTTGTTCTTCATTCTCTTCGTACCCCTTCAGTTTCTGGTTCGTTGGAGAGGTTTTATTTCCGGCTATCGGCTAGGAGAGAAGGGGTTTACTTACATCCAAGGCCTCAATCTGGCACAGCACTCCCATTCAGTGCGTCGGTGGACCGTGATTACGTGCGTTTTTATTCTCGTGTTGTGGGCAAGGTACGTATATACGGCCCATGAAGACATTTTGCAGCCGATTATATATTACGGTTTGGGGTTGATCACTTGCCTGGTAGGCTTTATCCTGGCCCGCATCGGCGTCTCAATATTTTTTACTTTTTATGGAGCGGCGGCTTTTTTTTGCTTTCTATCTCTATGATATACGCCAGAACTGTTCAGTTGACTAACAAATTGGGATTACATGCTCGGGCAGCGGCCAAAATAGTGAAATTGGCGAGTGATTTTGAGTCAGAAATCACTTTGGAGCTGGACGGAAACGAGGTCAACGCCAAAAGTATTTTGGGCATCTTAACTTTAGCCTGTCCGATGGGGAGTATCATCACCATTGCCGCTGAGGGACCTGATGCCAAAGAGGCGGTGGAGGCTTTGGTTGCCCTTTTTCAGGACAAGTTTCAAGAAGAATGAGGTGGGGATATAGATGAAAAACATCGTGCTCAAAGGCGTAGGTGCATCCCCTGGTGTTGCCATTGGGAGGGCATACATTTACGATCGATACGAATCTCAGATTTCTTATTACAATCTTACCAGTCCTCAGATGGTGGAAAAGGAGGTACGCCGTTTCCGGAGGGCAGTGCGGGCCGCCGAAATGGAATTAAAGGGGCTGGCGAAAAGGCTAAAGACCATCGATGAACCGACTCCGGTTTATATTATCAACGTTCACCTCATGATTCTCCGGGATAGGAGTTTTGTCGAGGGCGTAATCCGACGTATCAGGGAAGAGGCCGTAAACGCTGAATGGGCGGTAAGGGTGACAGTAGATTACTTCCGTCGTATTTTCGAACGCATGGAAAACGAGTATCTCCGAGAGAGATTCAATGATATTCGCTATGTTGGGCAGCTGGTTCTGAGGCATCTGGAGGGGAAGGTAAATAAGGCTGTCTTTCAGCCTGAAGAAAGGGTGATAGTAATCGCCAGTGATTTATCTCCCGCCGATACGGCCCAAATGATGGTTGACCATGTCTTGGGATTTGCAACGGATATAGGTAGTCGCACTTCCCATACCGCTATCGTTGCTCGGTCCTTGGGCATACCGGCGGTGGTGGGGCTAGAGAGGATTACCCAGTCCGTGAGAACGAATGATATCGTCGTGGTCGACGGTATGGCAGGGGTAGTGATTGTTGATCCGGATCCGGAGGTCAAACATCGGTACGAAGAAAAAAACCGCCTCTATTTGGAAGACCGGACAGAGTGTATGAAGTATGCCCATCAACCGGCAATTACGAAGGATGAATATCGGGTGCGAATTGGGGGAAACATCGAGTTCGTGGAAGAGATCCCACAAGCGGTGAGTTATGGAGCTGAGGGGATCGGACTTTACCGCACCGAATTCATCTACATTAACAAAGAACAACTACCTACAGAGGAGGAACATTTTTCCATCTATCGTCGGGTAGTAGAATCGGAAGGGCTTTCGTGGGCCACGATTCGCACCTTCGACTTAGGAGGGGACAAATTCTTTTCCGATCCGAAACTGGCAAAGGAGATGAATCCCCAGATGGGGCTGCGGGCCATCCGGTTTTGTTTAAAAGAAGTAGATCTCTTTAAGGTGCAATTGAGGGCCATTCTGAGGGCCAGTGCTTTCGGCAAGACGAAAATTCTATTTCCAATGATCTCTGGAGTTGAGGAAATACGAGAAGCAAAGAGGATCTTAGCCAGCGTCCGGGCCGATCTGGAGCGAGAAGGCGTTCCCGTAGGCGAAGAGGTAGAAGTAGGTATCATGATTGAGGTCCCTTCGGCGGTGCTGGTGGCCGAGGCTTTGGCCCAGGAGGCGGATTTCTTTAGCATTGGAACGAATGATTTAATCCAATATGCCTTGGCCATAGATCGGATAAACGAGCGGGTCAATTATCTTTATGAGCCTCTACACCCAGCCGTCATCAGAATGATAAAACACGTGGTGGATGTGGGACACCATATGGGTATTCCCGTTGCTATGTGCGGCGAGATGGCCGGGGAGCCACTGTATACAATGATCCTCTTGGGGCTCGACTTGGACGAACTCAGTATGAACCCCCTTGCCATTCCAAAAATGAAAATGTTGATCCAACAATCGTCTCGAGCGGAAGCTCGTCGTATCGTGCAGAGAATATTGAGAATGACTTCCGCCGAAGAAGTCCGAAAGTACGTGACAGATTATATGTTGAAGCATTATCCGGAAAGATGGGTTTGTGAGGCCGACTGAAGAAGGTCATGTCTAAAGTGTACTACGAGAAATTGTATATCGGTCATGTGCCACTATACGGTATATTAAGGGATGTACTGGCGGGCATCTCGTTCGATAATGCGTTCATCGAAAGGCTAAAACGGTTGGCTGAGGAGGGCGTCATTGTCTATGCCCTAAAGGATCGTAGTCACCTGAATACCATCATACTGTACGATCTCGCCCTGCGGACAGGGATTCCTCGACCCACCTATTCTTACGATGTGAATATGCTCTTGTGGCAACCTGTAGAAAAGGCGTTAGGCGCCATGTGGTGTGCCTTTCGCTGCTTGTTCTCTTCGAGATTAAGAGTTGAAACGGATTCTCTGCAGGGATTGCGGGAACAGTTAGATGCGGGTGCTCATACGATCATTCACCTAGGAGGAGCGGAATTTTTTGAAAACCGCAAGGTGGAAGAAGCCCTTTCCCTGATTCTGGAAAAGGCTCCTTCGCTGACCAAGCCCATCTATCTGGTACCAGTGATGATAACTTACGGCCGGCGCAGGGAAAAGGAAGAAGAGGGGATAATCAACATCCTCTTCGGCCAGTCCGAGTATGCGGGGCCTTTCAGGCGTTTTCTCGCCTTTTTGCGGTATGCGACTAAGATAATCGTCATTCCTACCGAACCGGTCAAAGTGACAGACTTTCTGGAGAAAAACCGCCATCTTTCCCAGAAGGAGATGACGGAAGAATTGAGATCCCGTCTCCTTGAAGACATAGATGCGGAAAAGATGGCTATGCTGGGACCAACGCTTAAGTCCCGAAGAGAAATCATGGAGCTCGTAATGCAGGACAAGGAGCTTAAGCGTTACCTAGATGAGGTGCCGGAAGGGAAGAAAGAAGCAATGGAGAAGGCCGCTCGCCGATATTTAGATGAGATTGCGGCCGATTATGATGAGGGCTTTATTTCTTTTTTCTATCGCTTTTTTACCTGGCTCTGGAACAACATTTATGATGGCATCGTGGTGGACAAGGAAGGCTTGGCGGAAGTGCGTCGTATTTCGAAAAAAATGCCTTTTGTCGTCATCCCGTGCCACCGAAGCCATATCGACTATATAGTTATCCACTACCTCTTTTACGAACATCACATTCAGCTACCGTTTATCGCTGCAGGTATAAACATGGCTTTTGGCCCCTTTAAATACGTATTCCGTCACAGTGGGGCCTTCTTTATCAGAAGAAGCTTTCGGGGAAACGAACTTTATCAGTTGGTCCTTTCTCGCTACATTAAGGTACTTCTAAGTGAAGGCTTGCCCATCGAATTTTTCATCGAAGGAGGGCGGAGTCGTACGGGCAAGATGGTGATGCCCAAATACGGTCTTCTTTCCATGATTATTCAGGCATTTCAGGAGAAGGCCGTAGAAGATCTCGCACTTATCCCCGTCTATGTAGGTTACGACCGGGTAATTGAGGAAAAAAGTTACGTACGGGAGTTGGGCGGCATGCCGAAGACCCAAGAAAGTACCGTCGATATTGTGAAGAGCTCCCGCATTCTCGGTAAGCGTTTCGGTCGCGTTTATGTAAATATAGGGGAACCCATTTACCTCAAATCTTATCTCAGTCAGCTGACCCAGTCCTTTCAAGGTCTCCCGGTGGAAGAAAGGCAGAAACTATATCGGAAGATAGGCTACGATGTAGTGACGGCCATCAATCGGGTGGCCGTTGTAACACCTTTTGCCCTCGTTTCTACGGCTTTTTTGGCCCATGACCGTAGGGGCATCAGTTACGACGAACTGAGGGAAATTCTTTTCGAGTTTTTTGATTATCTACAATACAGGAAGGCCAATTTGGCCGTCACTTTTGCCAATCGCGGGAGGGCCATAAGCGAGGTATTGAATATATTCGAAGCGGAAGGACTCGTTTCTCGCCTGGGTATAGAAGAAGAGGACGATGCCGAGGTGGAGGAAACGGTTTATTGTCTCGAGGACGATAAAAGAATACATCTCGAGTACTACAAAAACACCATTCTTAACTATTTCATCCCCATTAGTTTTGTTGCGAGTTCAATGCTTTCTCACCATGCGGATACGGTAGCTCTAGATCGCGTGATATCGGATTATCAATTCTTGAAGCGCCTCTTTTGGCACGAGTTTATCTTCGATGATAAGAGAGATGATCTAGAGGAGGTGAATGAAGCACTCGCCTATTTCCACGACCGAGGTGTCCTGACCCTCCGAACAGTTACCGATGGTTCCTGGTTAGAAATAAGAGGACGGGGGCGCTCTCAATTGAGGCATTTTGCCGGTTTAGTTGCCAACTATGTGGATTCTTACTGGATTGTCTTTAGGGGACTTGCGTATTTGAGAAAAGGGCCTCGAAACGAGCGAGAGTGGATGAAGAAGCTTCATAAACTGGGAGAAAAGATGTTCCGGAAAGGGGAAATAAGAAGAGCCGAGGCTCTATCCCAGGCCAACTACATGAATGCCATCCATTTCCTCGAGGATGAGGGTATCATCAGCGTGCAGGAGATTGCCGGCAAGAAGGACCGCAAAGAATCCACTCTCTACACTCTTACGGGGGAAAAGAGGCAAATTGAAATTCTGCGCCGCCGTATCTTTCGTTTTATGTAGCTCTTTTTATACTGTAGAAGGCATTGATACCCCGAAAGACAGCGGCGGATCCTAAATCCTCCTCGATTCGTAGGAGCTGGTTGTACTTGGCCAGTCGTTCGCTTCTGGATAATGAACCACTCTTGATCTGACCGCAATTGGCAGCCACAGCGACGTCGGATATGGTGGTATCTTCCGTTTCACCAGAACGATGGGAGATGACCGTAGTGTAACCCGCCTCTTTAGCCATTTGTATCGTCTCCAGCGTTTCCGTGAGGGTTCCGATTTGGTTCAGCTTGATGAGGATGGAATTGGCCACCCCTTCGTCGATGCCTCTTCTTAATCTCTTGGGATTGGTGACGAAGATATCGTCCCCCACAAGCTGCACTTTCTTTCCCAGGGCAGATGTAAGGTGACGCCATCCTTCCCAATCGTCCTCGGCTAGTCCATCTTCGAGGGAAATGATGGGATATTTGCTGATGAGATGTTCATAGAATTTAATCATCTCGTCTGCCGTTTTTCGGGATTTTTTTTCCGCTTTGAGAACATACTTTCCTTTTTCATAGAAGGAAGAGGCGGCGGGATCCAAGGCAATGTATACGTCCTCCCCCGGCCTGTATTTAGCCAATTCTATGGCCTCACAGATGAGAGAAAGGGCTTCTTCGTTGTTTTTGAGATCGGGTGCGAACCCCCCTTCGTCGCCTACGGCGGTGCTTAATCCCCTCGATTTGAGGATACTCTTCAAAGCTTGAAAAACCTCGGAAGCCATGCGGAGGGCTTCTCGAAAGTTGGGTGCCCCGGCCGGCACGATCATAAATTCTTGAAGGTCTACGTTATTATCCGCGTGTTTTCCTCCGTTGATAACATTCATCATGGGAACAGGTATATCTTTCGCCATGACGCCACCGATATACCGATAGAGGGGAACTTCCAAAGCCTGAGCTGCGGCGTGGGCGCAGGCGAGGGATACGCTTAATATAGCGTTGGCGCCCAAGTTCTTTTTCGTGTCCGTCCCATCAAGGGCGATCATGGTGTAATCAATTTCCCTTTGGCAGAGGGCGTCCATGCCTATTATTTCGGGTGCAATTTTCTCCGTTACGTTTTTTACAGCCTTTTCGACGCCCTTTCCCAGAAACCTTTTCTTGTTGCCATCTCTCAGTTCTAAGGCTTCGTGTTCTCCTGTGGAGGCACCAGACGGTACGGCGGCTCGGCCGATAACGCCGGAAAAAAGCTTCACTTCTGCCTCCACGGTAGGAAGGCCTCGAGAATCAAGAATCTCTCTCGCATGGACTGCAATTATTTCGGTCATAATCGCCTCCTTTTTATTTATCTTGCCTTTCTGTACTCGATTATGACCTGCGAAGCAACAAAAAACATCCTTGCACCGTTTCATCATCTTCGGTAGAAGGTTGGTCGATGAAGGCGAAAAGAGAAAAGGGGACCAAGCTTTACCATCATTTGAAGAAATGGTTGGAGAAGGCGGTAATGGACTTCGGCATGATCACGCAAGGCGATCGGGTACTTGTCGCCTTTTCCGGCGGGGCGGATAGTTTTGTGCTTCTTCACCTCCTGTCTCGCCCCATGGTATTCGTGCCCTTTTTTGAGTTAGCCTGTGTACATGTTGATATGGGATTTCCGGGAAGTGATCAGGATCGTGTCTCGATAGAGGAATATCTGCGGTCCCTTGATATTCCCTACGCGATTCACGCAACTGATTTCGGTCCATTAGCCCACAGCGAAATCAACCGGAAGAATCCATGCTTCCTCTGCTCTCGTCTCAGGAGGAAAAAGATTTTCGAGACGGCCGAAGAAATGGGTTGTAATAAAATCGCCCTCGCCCACCACCGAGATGATATCATTGAAACGTTACTCATAAACTTGTTCTATGGCCGCGAGATAAGTACGATGGTTCCCGTTCAATCCATCTTCCGCGGTCGATATCACATTATAAGACCCCTCGCTTATATTCCAGAGGCGTTAGTAAAGAAATATGCTCGGGAACAGGGCTTTCCCATTCTTCCCGATCGATGTCCATCTAGTACTTCCTCCCGGCGTTATTATATAAAACAACTCATCTCCCGCTTGGAAGAAGAGAATAAAGAAATCCGCCATAATATCTGGACGGCCATGTTCCATGTGAAGCCCGACTATCTTCTGAAGAACGGAGGTTAGAGTGACAAAAGAGAAAGCGGAGTCTGTGAAAGTTGTAGCTCAGAATAAGTCTGCTCGGGTTAATTACAGTATTCTCGATACCTACGAAGCGGGCATCGTTCTTACGGGCACGGAGGTTAAGTCCATCCGGGAGGGAAGAGTCAGTTTGAAAGACAGTTACGCCGCTGTAGATAACGGCGAGGTATGGCTCTACGACCTGCATGTAAGTCCGTACAGCCACGGGAATCGGTATAATCACGATCCCTTAAGGCCGAGAAAACTTCTCCTCCACCGAAGGGAGATAAAAAGGCTCTATGGGAAATCCAGAGAGCGGGGACTTACCCTGGTACCGTTGTCGATTTACTTCAAACGGGGAAAAGTGAAAGTATCCCTGGGTGTGGGACAGGGAAAGAAAATCCACGACCGGCGCGAAGAAATCAAAAGAAGGGACGACAGGCGGGCCATAGAAAGGGCACTCAGGGAAAAAAACCGGCGCTAAGGGTTAATTTTGATGTAACACTTCTTTTATTTTTTGAGACAGATCGTCGAGACGGAAGGGTTTTTGGAGAAAACCTTTCGCCCCTTGATCCATTATGTCCTTGGCCATGCCGTTTAAGCTGTAGCCGCTCGATAGGATTACCTTGACCTCCGGATTGATTTGTTTGAGTAGCTCAAAGACGGCACTCCCACCCATCCCCGGCATGATCATATCTAGAATAACCAGATCGATCTCTCCCGCTTTTTCCTTGTAAATGGAGACGGCCTCTTCTCCGTTTTTGGCTACTATTACCTGATAACCTAATCCTTCCAGAAGGGCGCGACTCACATCTCGAATAATCTGTTCATCGTCGACGATGAGGATTTTCCCTTGGCCGCGACTGATTTCTCGCCTGGGTCCTTGTTCCTCCCTGGGCGCTTCTCCGGTAGTCGCCGGGAGATAAATGTTGAAGGTCGAGCCGTGACCTTTTTCGCTATAGACCTTAATTACCCCTCCGTGACCTTTAATGATACCGTAAGCGGTCGCCAGCCCCAAACCCGTTCCACGTCCCATTTCCTTGGTCGTGAAAAATGGTTCGAAGATGCGCTCTAATGTTTTTTCGTCCATACCCACGCCTGTGTCGGTAATGGAGAACTTGACGTATCTTCCCGGAGGGACGTTGAAGTATTCGATCAAGGTCTCTTCCAGAACGCAGTTCTCCGTCGTGATGTAAATGGACCCGCCGCTCGGCATGGCTTGCCACGCATTGAGGAGAAGATTGAGTATCACCTGCTCTATCTGTCCGCGATCAACTTCAACTGGCCACAGTTCCGGCGCATAGTTTTCGTGAATAACGAGCTCTTTCTTCGTGCGCGCAAACATACGGACTGTATTCTTAAGGAGTTCGTTCAAGTTCGTTTTTTTCACCTCATATTTACCGCCCCGGGCGAATCCCAACAATTGCCGGGTGAGATCGGCTCCACTCTGGACTTGTGCCTCGATCGCCTTCAGTTTTTCATAATGTGGATGGGAGGGATCTAAATCGAGGAGCACGAGGGACGTATAGCCTTGGATGCCCATAAGTAGGTTATTGAAGTCATGGGCGATACCTCCCGCAAGCGTACCGATGGCCTTGAATTTTTGCGATTGATAAAGTTGGTAGTTGAGTTTTTTTGTCTCCTCCTCCATTTTCTTCCTCTCCGTGACGTCCTTGACGGTGCCTCGGAAGCCGATGGGATTACCGCTTCGATCTGTAATAAGGGAGGTAGAGACGTCCACGTAACGGATTTCTCCATTAGGTCGAGTAATTTCATGGTCGAAGATCTTGATCGGCACTTTGGTTCGGAAAAGTTCCCGATACGCCTCACGCACCCTCTTGGCCTCGTTTTCTGGAGTGTAAGCCCGGAAGTTGAGACCGATTAATTCTTCTCTTTTTCTACCCAGAATTCGGCACAGGGATTCGTTTACAAAGGTTAAATTTCCCCGGAGGTCGTTTTCGAAGTAGCCGTCATCCATATTTTCGATAATCGTTCGATAACGTTCTTCACTTTGCCTGAGTGTTTCTTCGTATTGTTTCCAGTAGGTGATATCGCTTGCCGTCTCTACGGCTCCTATCACTTTTCCTGCTTCGTCCAGGACGGGATAGCTGCGGTAGAGCCATGTGCGTCCCCGGGAATCGGTATGATCGCTCATACATTCAATTCTCTCGGCGATGCTTCGTTTGGCCGGACAGTGAGGACAGGGCTGCGGCCGGCCGTAGAGTACCTCGAAACATTTCCTACCCCTTAGATCCTCGTCTGACTTATGGAAGTAAGCCTTAATAGCTCGGTTAGCGAATTGGATGTGTAAATCGCCATCTAAAAGAAGAACGTGATCTTTAACTGAGTCTATGATCGCTTGCTTTTCCCTCTCCCCTTTTCGAAGATCCGAGACCTTTCTTTCTAACTCTTCTTTGGCTGCTTTGAGTTCCGATGTCTTTTCTTCTATGTGTGTCTCGAGTTCCCGTGCACGTCTTCTATAGGCCGAGGAGGCATCCTCTTCTATGGCGATGACGGTAAAAACATATCCCTTTCGAGAGTAAGTAGCCACATGGAAACAGCACTCAAGAGATGACCCGTCCTTGCGTGTGATATTTTCATGGAGTATTTGGTTGGCACTCGTCGGTACAGAAAAAGGAATCAGCTTTTCTACTTTTTCTCCCAAGAGTTCTTTGGTAGACCAACCGGTAAGCCTTTCGACGTGACCGTTAGCGAAGAAGACCCTTCCGTCTTTTAAACCCAAGAGGGCTACCGGCGCAGACTCAATGAGAGCGAGGATGACATCTTCCCAGAAATCATAACCTCTCTTGGTCTTAATATCTATCACGGCCCCGCGTTGGGGCATCTGTTCGTTATGCTGAACACCCATTTTTTCGCCCATAGGAGCACCTTTTCTTCAAGAATAATGCCATGCGAAGTAATCAATCTTCCTTCCGTGGATTTCTTGGATTTTCTACTCTGCGAGGTTAAGTCTTTGGGTGGGGAGCTAGATTTTTTACTAAGTTAAAAAAAACCGAAAAACCAAACCTCCTCTCGGTCATCCTTGACCTTCGACCTAAACGGCGAGGGCTAATTAGAAGGGGAAAAAAAATTTGTCAAGAAAAAAATTTGACCGATCCGAAGAGTGTGTCGACGCTTAATTGACGTCAACTGTCATCTATTTGACAGTTGGGTTCGTATCTGGGGGGGGAGAGCACCGATTCTGACCGATCTAGATAGAGATAGTAAAGGGGATCGTTACTCATTTTTAAACGGCGCAATTTCTGGGCGATGGCATGTTCACCTAATGTCAGGATGACCGTATCGGCTCTCAATGACCATCCCCCTGTGGCGGCAGAAAATCGCAGATGACCCTTTAAAAGTGATCTTTCTCTCATTGAGTATATTGTCACTTCCATCGGCTTTAAAGATCGGGCTGGCAGACGCCGGCCCGTTAGGGTAAGTATGTTAGTTTCTTCGACCGAAACGTTACAGGCTACCTGTTCATGATCGAAAATGAAATTGATGTGAGCCATGAATTTCGGGTAACCATTTAGGCGTGCCATTTCCGTGGTAACAGGTAACTGCCAAACGTAGAGGGAAAACGATTTTCTTCGAAGTAATTGCCACAAAAAAAAGAGTGGTACGGAGCGCTTTTTTTCGGTTACGGGGAGAGAGATAGACAATGCCTTGTAAGGCCCGATGTCTGTTTGATGGTAGATGAAGGCGCTAAATGCAATCAGAGCTCGATGGGGAATTAATTCTACGGGATGAAGATCCGCATGGGGTATAAGTTTTTTGACCTCATTTGCTTTGGCCGTATAGATTGCCGTAAGGCTGGTTGCATTAAAAAATCGTAGGGGAGGTGGTAAAGAAAGCTCCGCGTATTCATGAGAAGACAATGCCTCGTCGGGGGCCCACATTTTGACCTCCCAAGCAATTATATCTCCCTTTTTCTACCCCTCTAACCGGTTCTTACGTCCAAGGCGCAGAGGATCAGATTCTTTGTTTAATCCAATGGTCGATATCATTAAGGACGGTCATCTTCTCCGGCTCGTTCAGGATTTCGTGATAAAGTCCTTCATAAATGGAGATTTCCTTATCTTTCGAGGAAATGTGCTCGAATAGGTATTTTGACGCTTCTGGGGTGACGATGGCATCTCCCCCACCGTGTAAAATGAGACAAGGATAGGTATATTCTTTCATTCTCGTCATGAGCTCTTTTGCTCCTCGAAGGAATACCTCCCCCATGAGTTTGGTGGTAAATTCTTTTAATACCAGCGGGTCTTCCTTATAGGAACGAACAACCTGGGCGTCGCGGCTGATGAGGTCGGCAAGGGAGTTGGCAATCGGATTGTAGGCCGAGGCATTGTAATCAAAAGATTCAAGGTCCTTAAATAAGGGAAGCAAGATCACGGCCGCTCCGGAAAAGATCTGTCCTTTTAGAAAGTCAGGATATGTAAGACCATAAAAGGCCGTTATGAATCCTCCCATGCTGTGTCCGAGCATGAAGAGAGGAAGGGTAGGATGATCTTCCTTCGCCCGATTCACCACGGCGTTAGTGTCTTTTATATAGTCCATGTAGTCTTCCACATAACCACGCTCCCCTCCCGATTTTCCGTGTCCGCGGTGGTCATGGCGATAGACATGATAGCCATGTCGGGTAAAAAAGTCCGAGACGAAATCGTAACGTCCCCCGTGTTCACAGAGGCCGTGGACGATAATCAATACGGCCCGGGCGGAATGGCTTAGGTTCTTCCTCACGAAGATGTCTGTTCCTCGTTCCCCCTTAATTACAAATTCTGCGTAATTTTCAGCCATAATATCCCCCCTCCATTTTTAGTTGATGCGGGTTATGTTAACGGGTCCGGGGAGGGATGTCAATTGAAATAACTGCGTAAAAGATTGACATATCGGTATTTTGGCATTAGAGGTAAGAAAATCGATCATGCGGGGAGGGGCAATATGAATATGGGAGAAAGGAAATTCATCGGGGCCATTGACCAGGGTACGACGAGCAGTCGATTCGTGATCATCAACCATGAGGGTGAAGTGGTATCTGCCTACCAGCTCGAGCATCGTCAGTTCTATCCCCGTCCGGGATGGGTAGAACACGATCCGATAGAAATTTGGCAACGTACAAGTGAGTGCATCCTCGGTGCCTTAAGGATGGGAAATATTAGGCCTCAAGAGATAGCTGCTATTGGCGTTACGAACCAGAGGGAAACGGTGGTTGTATGGAACCCAAAAACGGGAGAACCGTGGTTCAACGCTATTGTTTGGCAGGATACGAGAACGGCCGATATCTGTAACGACCTGGCCCGAGAGGGAGGTCAAGATCGATTTCGAGAGAAGACAGGGCTTCCCCTGGCGACTTACTTTTCCGGACCGAAGATTAAATGGATTCTCGATCACTATCCCCACATAAGGGACGCCGCTTACCGAGGTGAGGCTATTTTGGGAACTATCGATACGTGGCTCATTTGGCGGCTTACGGGAGGTAATCAAGGAGGAGTGCATGTAACCGACGTATCCAATGCCAGCCGCACTATGCTGATGAACCTTGCTACCTGCAGTTGGGATGAGGAGATTCTGCGTCTCCTCGATATTCCGAGAGAGATGCTTCCCGAAATCAGGCCGTCGAGTGATGTTAATATTTACGGATATACGACGATCGATGGCCCTTTTGGATGTGAAATTCCCGTAAGTGGTGACTTAGGAGATCAACAGGCTGCCCTCTTTGGACATGCCTGCTTCAGTCCGGGGGAAGCGAAGAATACCTACGGTACGGGTTGCTTTCTTTTGCTGAACACGGGGAATAGAATCGTGCCTTCGAGGCATGGGCTTATTACGACCGTCGCTTATCAAATAGGAAAGGAACCGGTGACCTTTGCTTTGGAGGGTTCCGTCGCCATTGCCGGTTCTTTGGTTCAGTGGCTTCGGGATAACTTGAAGCTGGTCAGAGAGGCCAAGGAAGTGAGTGATTTGGCTTCCACAGTCGAAGATAGTGGTGGCATCTATTTCGTTCCCGCCTTTACGGGTCTTTTTGCCCCTTACTGGCGGAGCGATGCACGGGGCGTCATAGTGGGATTAACCCATTATGTAAATCAGGCTCACCTTGCCCGGGCGGTATTAGAAGCTACGGCGTATCAGACACGGGATATCTTCGAGGCCATGTATAAAGA
>JAOAFE010000001.1 GCA_026416455.1 Syntrophales bacterium | reverse complement strand
CTCATCTCCACCAAATAACAATTCAATGTGTTTCGATATAAACCGAAAAGCCCTTATAGATTAAGGGCTTTTCCTTTATTATTCGTGCATTTTCGTTTGATATTATACTTTCGCCTAAAGGGTATGTTTTTAAAAAAATAGGCCTCAATCAATGATCCACAAGCATCCTAATGGACTTAAGACGAAATCCTATAGGGGGTAATAGGGATATCAGATTTGGCAGGAGGCAACTTTACGAGCCGGACCGGTGCGTCTGACAACCTTTGATGAATTTTCCAGGTAAAGGCATAGAGGGCAGGTCTTTTCTTTTCCTTAGTAAATAGCACTTCACTGATTTGCATCACAAAATTCACTTTTGATTCGGAAAATTTACTTCCGTAATGAAATCAAGGTGTGGACGACTTTGTCCATGTCGAGATTTTTTACAGGATGGCGGGATCGATGGCTTAGAATGTAATTCGTTAGGCCACCATGATTAACAATAAAAATGGGAACAGATGGTGTTCCTGAAAACTCAACGTCACTATCAGGATTTGAAAAATATACTACACCATCAATCCATACTTCGTGTCCTTGTTCTTTCAAGAATTTACTTAAAACCCATATTTGTCTTTTAATTTGTTTTATGGGATTTCGCATTGTCGATGTATATGGGGATCCTCCACGGCCTATTTTATAGATTGTCCATTGTCTCTCCTCTTCTGAACCGACGATTCGACCCTTATTGTTTTTTACCTCGATTATAATGATGCCATTTGGACCTATCACGATAAAATCTATTTCTGTAAATTTTTTCTTATCCTCCGGATTTGGCAACTCAATTTGATTCAATATCACATACGAATTAGGTAGTGTTGCCAGGACATTTAAAGTTGAATCCTCCCCTTTCGCACCAGCGCGCTTTATCATGCCCACATTCTGAAACACATTCAGAAATACTATAAGAAAAACGAGTAAGAAAAACCACCATGCAGCCGGAAACAATATACATAAAACAGCCACGACAGGCGTGCCGAATATCAGTACCCGTTTTATTAATTGATTTGCCTCCTTAGTCAACCTATTTGCTCTTATATGTTGAGTGTTGGCCATTTGTACACCTTACATATGAGCTTTGATTCTTCACTAAGCTGGCAATTTATCATACCTGAGAAAAAACAACTGACAAAGAAAGCGATACTATTTGAGTTGATACGGGAATACTCACTCATGTTGCCTCAATAAACAATATCTGCTCATGTTCATGGTTGACCGGTGTTAAATAGGATCGATGTCACCAAAGGAAATAAAGGATAATTTCTGCTTCTTTTTCATTTTTTTCACTTTATTTCCTTCTACATCTCTCCAGCCCAGGGTCCATGTGTGGAACGAAGATCTCAGCAGGTATTACGTAAATAGGTCCTATGTATGACGCATCCTTCATCCAGTAATAAGGAGGGATATTGAAGGATTGCCGCTGCTGATCAGGTGGTACATACTCAACAACCGCTGCACCCTGAATGGTCTTGTGATCGCATGCCCTCATAGTTACCATTTTACCGTTATGATAGACATAGGTATCTCCTTCCCACAGGGAGATAATTTTTTCGGGATCAAGTGTTTTCACCCGCTCTACCACCGACATTAACCAGTAGGTCGACCCCACATACAGACTGAGTGAACCCACCCCATGCTCAAAAGTACGGCTGCTGTAAGGCGGGGTTTTCCATTTGTTACGCCATAAACCGTTCCAGGTGCGATAAAATTTCTCTATGCTGCTATTTTTGAAATAAGGGTTCCCGGCGGCTAAAGCTGTACTTAGATGAAGCATTCCTTTAGTCTTCTCAATGCCTAATTCACAAAGAAGGTTCGGGTTGTCCATAAAGGCGTGGGCAATAGGCAAATTGATACCCATCTGGCGAAGCTGCTTTAGCAGGTTATCTGCATCGGGTGGGAAAGCGATGGTAAAAAGTATATCGGCGCCTGAGGCTTTTACCTTCTCGAGATAAGGGACGAAATCGGCTGTATAGACGCGATAAAAGTCCTCACCAACTATCCTAGCCTCAGGAAAATATTTTTTTAGCCCTTCTTTGAAAGATTCTGATATTTCATGTCCCGATACATAATCGGGGTTCAACAGATAAAAACTTCTCTCTTTTTTCCTCATTTGCCCAAAAAAGTATGCCCACGCACGCCCCGACTGCTCCGTTGATGGCATGGTCATGAAACTATACCGAGTGAAGTTCACAGCATCCATAAGAGAGTCCGCACCAGCCCCTGCATTCAATACTATTACCTTGTGTTTGGTGGCCACGTCATTTATTACTTTCATCATGTTACCGCCATTCGTTCCCCAGAGAAAATTTACCTTTTCCTGCAAAATCATACGTTCCGTGACCTTACGGCATTGGTCAAGCTTCGACATGTGATCCCCTTTTAATACCTGTACGAGCTTTCTTTTGCCGTCCACGAAAAGACCGCCTCTTTTGTTTATGTCATGGGCAACCCACTGAACGGCGGCAAAATACACCTGACCAATCAGGGTGCCGGGACCAGAGAAGGAAGCGATTATGGCTATTTTAATGGTGTCTCCAGAAGGTATTACGGGTTGTGCGGGATCAAAGTCGGACATGTCTCCCATCCGGTCGGCATCAAAAGCATCGTTGGGTTTTATTTGAATCTTTGATTCTTTCTGTGATTGAGCCGTCCACGCCCCCCCTGGGCAAAGACAGAGGGAGACAAAAAAAGTGATCACAATAAAAAGCAAAAAATAGTCTCTTTTTCTCATGGCTATGCCCCTCCTTTTTTTCGTGTAAGGTCACCCTTTAGAGGGCCGAGATCCCACCATCGATTGTAATTACCGTGCCGGTAATATATTTCGCTTTCTCCGAAACGAGGAAGGCGACCAGATGGGCAACATCTTTGGGATCTCCCGGCGGTGGGTTTTTAGGAATTAGTTCTCTCCATCGGTCAGGGTTGCCGAAGCGCGTTTCGGCCAATATCCTCATCTGTCTTTCCAACCTCTCAGTTTCCATCAACCCCGGATTGACTCCCACCACCCGGATACCATCTGCCAGGCTCCTCGCCCCTAATGCCTTAGTGAAGGCCATGAGGGCGGCATTGCCTGCCCCTCCCGCAATATAATCCATTCGGGGTCTCTCACCGGCCGCACCGATGATGTTAATTATTACCCCACCGTTCCGTCTTTTCATGAGGGGGTAATATGCTCGACAGAGATTAATGTACCCAAAAACTTTCAGGTCCCAGGCCTTGCGCCAGGTATGGTCTTCTATTTGAAAAAGATCCCCGCGGGGAATGGCACCAGCATTATTCACAAGTACCTCGATATCTGGGTGTAGATCCACAAGAGGGATAATATTTTCCTGGACACTCAAGTCCATAGCGCAGAGGTCTACATCGGTACCATACCTTTCTTTTATCTCTGCTTGAGCCTTCTTTAGGGTTAGCTCCTCTCTTGCAACCAGCACGAGCTTGCATCCCTCTAGAGCCAATACCTCGGCACAGGCACGTCCTATACCCCTGGATCCCCCCGTAATTAATACCTTTTTCCCCTCAAGATTGAGCTCCATCTTCAACCTGCTCCAGCTCAATATCGAGCGTTTCCAGCACTCGACAGACCATCCCGTAATAACCAACGAGAATGGAAAGCTCTACCAATCCCTCTTCACCTAAGATCTCGAGCACTGACTCGACCGTTTTCTGAGAAACTCCAATATTCAGCGTCTCTTCGTCCGTGAAGCGAAGAATGACCCGTTCCTCATTACTAAATTCAGCAGATTTATCCCATTCGGGCAGGGCCGCTATTTGAGATTCCCTCACCCCAACTCGACGGGCAATTTTTACATGCTGTGTCCATTCATAGTGGGCTTTGCATAAATTGCCGACCCGGAGGATAGCTAATTCTCTCCATACTGGAGGAATGGTCCCTCTAAAAAGGAGGGCGTTTCCGAGCTTGAGAAAAGCCGAACCAGCTTGGGGGGAATGGGCTACACAGCGAAACAAGTTTAGTACCCGACCGCCCCTACTTTTTATTCCTTCGAAAATTTCTTGAAATTCCGGAGAGACTTCGTCGTTCTGGAGTAACCTTACTCGAGCCATCTACTCCTCCTTGCAAACGATTTTAATCAACCTATTCTTGCACTTTGCCCACCGTCCACCGGCAGGATCGCACCCGTGATAAATTTTGCTTCATCAGAAGCGAGGAATAAGGCAGCGTAAGCCGTATCCCAGGCGGTACCCATTCCCCCCTTTAAAGGTACCCTTTGCGCCCTTTCCGCCCGTAGTTCCTCTTTGCTGATCCCTCGTGCTCGAGAAATTCCCTCTATGGCCATGGGCGTGTCCATAAGACCAGGCATAATACTGTTTACCCTAATGCCCAGCGGACCGTACATTATAGCCAGACTTTGAGTTAGGGCATTGACCGCCGCTTTTGAGGACCGATAGGCCAGCATAGGGGTAGCGCAGACAGCGGCAATGGAAGAAATATTTATTATTACCCCTCCGCCTTGAGCCTCCATGCGGGGAATAACGTACTTACTGGTGAGGAAAACACTTTTTGCATTAACAGCGAAAATCCTGTCCCAATCTTCTTCTTTCAACTTAACGGGTCCCAATGCCTCTCCACCCGTGCCTACATTATTAACCAGAATATCTATCTTGCCGAACCTCTCAAGGCAAGCTTCTGTCATGCGACGACAATCGTCCGCCCTCGTCACATCAGCTTCAAAGGCCAAGGCGTCCTTTCCTTCACGAGTGATAAGCAGGTATGTCTCCTGTGCGGAAGCGAGGTTCTTATCAACAAGCAGAACCCTGGCTCCTTCTCTGGCAAACAGAAGGGAGATCGCCCTACCGTTTCCTATTGTATCCCCTGGTGTCTGACCTGCCCCCGTGACAATGGCAACCTTGCCATCTAATCTGCCCGCCATATGCCCCCCCTTTTTGACGAAGTAATTTTTGTCTATAGACACCGATTACCTGTCTTGTGGACCCCCCACCTAACTAATCGCAAACAATCCCCATTTCTCCGATGGCAAATCTGTACATCACGCTCTCCTTTCTTGCAAGACGGCAATTTTACGGCGATGACAAAATTATCTTCTTTAGCATGCATTCCCCTGCATAATCTGACATTGATTATTCTCAATGGATGAGAGGATGAATGGTAATCACTTACAATTTCCTTGACAGCCTCATAGATTCGCACTACACGCCCACAAGTAAATTACTGAGATCAAAATAACTCCGATGAGGGGAAAAATTTTACAAAGAATGTTGCTCCATGATTCGATTTTTAAGGTGAGGAGACTAGGTTAGGAAACATACCACCGTACGGCTCGAATCGATTTTATGCATCACCATGAAGATATTTCCCCGAGAAGTTAAATTTTTCGATAAGTTTGAGGCCCTGGCAAGTAAAATTGCCGAAGGTATTGTCCTACTTCACGAAATCCTCTCTCAAGACGTACATATCGAAGAAAAATGCACCCGCATAAAAGAAGTGGAGCACGAATCGGATCAGATTACCAATTCCATCTATCGGGATCTCCATTCCACTTTCATCACCCCCTTCGATCGAGAAGACATCTTCAATCTCGCTACCAACATGGACGATATTATGGATATGGCCGAATCGGCAGCAACTAACTTTTACCTCTATCGTCCCCAAAGACCCTTGTCGGAGCTAATGGAATTAACGCAAACTCTCAGCCAAGCGGTCTCTTTGATAGAAAATGCCATTAAGTGGTTTTCCCATCATACCGAGAATGCGGCTACCATTCTCAACCTTTGCATCGAGATAAATGCTCTCGAAAACAAAGCCGACGACATACTTCACCGGGCTCTGGAAAAACTCTTTGAGCAGGAAAAAGACGTAGTAGAGCTGATCAAGGAAAAAGAATTGCTCGAAGAAATAGAAAGAGCAACGGACATTTGTGAAGACGTATCCAACATAATAGAGGGTATTATACTAAAACACGGCTAATAGTTTACCCACCAAGGATACTTGCAGGCTGCCTCCCTTTTATGCTACCCCTAACGACTAATGAAAGATGTCTGGACTGTTTCAGAGCTTAATGAGGATATAAAAAATCTCCTCTACGACCATTACGGCTTTCTCTGGGTTGAGGGGGAAGTTTCCGATCTCCGTCGTCCCTCGTCGGGGCATCTATACTTTTACCTAAAAGATGAAAAAAGCCGGATCCGCGCAGTCATCTTCAGGCCAATGGCTACACCTTCTGGGTTCACATTTGATCTTGAAGACGGTATGCACATAACCTGCCGTGCCCGCCTTAGTGTTTACAGTCCCCGCGGCGAGTATC
The DNA here is from genome assembly GCA_026416455.1 of Syntrophales bacterium. GTDB lineage: Bacteria > Desulfobacterota > Syntrophia > Syntrophales > UBA8958 > JAOAFE01. The sequence goes on along the minus strand of JAOAFE010000001.1, from coordinate 250,824 downwards.
AGCTTATTGTGGATCGCCTTGAGCCTTTGGGTTTAGGCGCCCTGAAAAAGGCTTATGAGCAATTGAAAGCCCGACTAGAAAAAGAGGGGCTTTTTGATGCAAAGAGAAAAAAGCCTCTTCCCTTCCTCCCCGAACGAATTGGCATAGTAACATCTCCTTCTGGGGCAGTCATTCGTGACATCCTAAACATTACGGCTCGTCGCTTTCCATCGATCAACATTGTAATCGCTCCCGTTCGCGTTCAAGGCATGGAGGCCCCAGCTGAAATAGTAGAAGCCATAGCCCAATTGAACCTCATTGGAGTGGATGTCATTATCATCGCCCGCGGAGGTGGGTCATTCGAAGACCTATATCCGTTCAACACGGAGGAGGTGGCCCGAGCGGTATTCGCCTCCCAAATACCCGTCGTTTCGGCCATCGGTCATGAGACAGACTTCACCATCACCGATTTCGTGGCGGACCTCCGGGCCCCAACCCCATCTGCCGCTGCCGAACTCGTAGTCCCCGCCCGAGAAGATTTATTAGCCCTGGTGAGAACCCTAAGCCGGAGGCTCAAAAACTCCTGGCGCCGAGAGATGGACCGCCTCTTCCTTCAGATTTTAGATTTGGAAAGACGATTGAGTCATCCTAAAAAAATCCTGGACGCCTTGAGAATCAGGATCGAAGAAAATAAGAAGCGTCTTTACTATCTTACGGTCTTCCACATCGAGCGTTTTAAGAAAAATACATTTTACAACTCCCGACGGCTCTTGGCCGCAAGTCCCCATAAGGATTTGGAAAAAAGAAAAATCGCGGTCATGTCGCATCGGAGGCAATTATATAGATCGATGCTCCATCGGCTCCACGGATGGAAGCAGCGCCTCGCAAGTATCAGTCAATTACTGGAAACCTTGAGCCCACTGGCCACCCTCGAACGGGGATACAGCATAACAACGAAGATTCCAGAAGGCTGGATCATACGGGACGCCCGAACGGTATATCTGGAGGAGCACGTAAGAATAAGATTGTGCAAGGGGTATATCACTGCCCAGGTCAAGGAGGTGGAATAGGATGGCGAAAGAAAAGTTTGAGGACGCTGTAAGAAGGCTAGAAGAAATAGTAGAAATTATGGAGCGAGGAGATTTATCTTTAGAAGATTCTTTGAAAGCCTTCGAGGAGGGAGTCAAGCTTGTGCGCATTTGCACAAAGAAACTGGAAGAAGCGGAAAGAAAAGTGGAGATGCTGATAAAAAACGAAGAAGGTGAGATTACCTTTACGCCTTTCGTGGAAGAAAAAACGGAAAAAGATGAATAGAGAGGAATTTTTTATCTATCTAAGGGAAAGAAAAGCACTGATAGATGAAAGGCTCGAATTTATGATTTCGGCTCCTGTCCGTGCCCCCAATACGATAATTGAGGCCATGAGATACAGCCTCCTGGCGGGAGGTAAGAGAATAAGACCCATCCTGTGTTTGGCAGGAGCGGAAGCAGTGGGAGGAGAAATCGATTCGGTACTCCCCGTCGCCTGCGCCCTTGAATTCATTCACACCTACTCTCTCATCCATGACGATCTGCCCGCTATGGATGACGATGATTTCAGACGTGGCCGGCCGACCTGTCATCGGGTTTTCGGAGAAGCAATGGCCATCTTAGCAGGGGACGCTCTTCTGACGGAAGCTTTTGCCATTGTGGCCCAGTCAGGACTTATTCATCGAAGCAAAGCCGAAAAATACCTGCAGGTGATGTACGAAATGGCGCAAGCCGCCGGTATAACCGGTATGGTAGGCGGCCAAGTCATGGATGTAGAATCGGAAGGAAAGGAGCTTACCCTGGCCGACCTCAAAAGGATGCACGAAAAAAAAACAGGCGCTATGATCAGGGTCTCCGTGACCAGTGGAGCCTTTCTCGGCGGAGGAAAAGAAGACGAAATCTCGGCTCTCGGCACCTATGGCGACCATCTGGGGTTAGCTTTCCAAATCGCCGATGATATCCTAAACGTCGTAGGAGACAAGAAGCTCATGGGAAAAAATACGGGCAGTGATGCCTCGAGAGGTAAATCAACCTTTCCACTCATGCTCGGGTTAGATGAATCGAAAAGAAGGTTGGAAGAGGAAGTGCTAAAATCCCTTGAGGCATTGAGTTGCTTTGATGAAAAAGCTGACCCCTTAAGACATTTGGCTACTTTTGTAATGGAGCGAGAGTATTGAAATGACGAAGAGCATTTTAGAGAACATATCGGATCCAAAAGATATAAGAGGCCTCGATCTTGGTGCCCTATCTCAACTGGCAAATGAAATAAGAGAGCTGATAACGAAGACCGTATCTAAAACGGGAGGACATCTTGCATCCTCCCTCGGGGCGGTAGAACTGGCACTAGCCGTGCATTATGTCTTCAACACCCCGGAAGATTTGGTTATCTGGGATGTGGGTCACCAAGCGTATGCCCACAAGATCATCACCGGCCGACGGGAAAAATTTTCATCTTTGCGGCAGAAAGGCGGCATCAGTGGCTTCCCCCGCATGGAGGAGAGCCCGTACGATGTCTTTAATACAGGTCACAGTAGCACGTCCATTTCTGTTGCCTCAGGACTGGCCGAAGCCCGAAAACTCAAGAAGGAAAAACACAAAATAGTGGCCATTATAGGGGATGGTTCCATGGGAGCGGGCATGGCCTTCGAAGGTATGAACTGGAGTGGTTATAGGAAAGAGGATCTCATCATTATCTTGAACGATAACGAAATGTCCATCTCACCCAATGTCGGTGCCTTGAGCGCGTACTTGAGCGGCATCATGACGGGGGAAAAAGCCCGCAAGGTAAGGGCGGAGCTGAAACATCTTCTCCTTAGCACCCCTGTCGTCGGAGAATCCATGGTGAAATTCATCCGACAGATAGAAGAAGCATTAAAAAACATGTTTCTTCCCGGTGCCCTCTTCGAAGACCTCGGCTTCACCTACGTAGGCCCAATAGATGGGCACCGCCTTGACCACCTCATTCGTACCTTGGAAAATGTCAAGGAATTTCCCGGCCCGATCCTGTTGCATGTAGTAACGAAAAAAGGAAAAGGCTATCCCTATGCCGAACAAGAACCAGAACGATTTCACGGCACCCCTCCCTTCTCTCTCGAAACGGGAAAAATAGCGGAAAGACCTCCTTCCTCACCGCCCACATACACACAGGTGTTCGGAGAAACACTTCTTAGGCTCGCACAGGAAGATAACCGGATCGTCGCGATCACAGCAGCTATGAGCCTCGGCACAGGACTTGATGCCTTCGCCCGCACGTTACCGGAACGCTTTTTTGATGTGGGAATTGCGGAGCAACACGGTGTTACCTTTGCGGCTGGCTTGGCGCGTGAGGGCTTCATCCCAGTAGTTGCCATATATTCGACGTTCTTGCAGCGGGCTTACGACCAGATTATCCACGATGTCTGCCTAGCAAAGTTACATGTTGTTTTCGCCCTTGACCGGGCCGGTTTCGTAGGAGAAGACGGGGCTACACACCAGGGTCTCTTCGATCTTTCGTACTTAAGGGCGGTCCCCGGAATAATCATTATGGCACCAGCGGATGAAGATGAACTACGGCACATGCTAAAGACGGCCATTTATAGCCCTGGCCCGGTGGCCGTCCGTTATCCTCGGGGTTACGGTCGAGGGGTGGACATGAATACTCCTTTAAGACAACTGGATATTGGGAAAGGCACAATCTTAAGAGACGGAGACGATCTTGCTATCTTGGCGCTTGGCCCTCCTGTTTACGAGGCCCTGATGGCAGCAGAAAAATTGGCCGAAGAGGGGATCTCTACCCGCGTCATTAATGCCCGCTTCGTGAAACCGTTAGATCGCAAACTCCTCGTAGAGACGGCGGAAAAGGTCAAATGCCTAGTCACGGTGGAGGAAAATGTTTTAAATGGCGGATTCGGGAGCGCTGTTTTAGAGCTCTTGGCCGAAGAAGGCATCACGGACATACGCATATGTCGTTTAGGTGTGGGTGATGTGTTTGTCGAACACGCAACGCCGGAGGAACAACGCCGAGACCACGGGGTAGACACAATGGGCATCATCTCGGCAGCAAGAAGGATTCTTAGTCATGGGTGCCGTTAAGGAGAGATTGGATCGAATCGTCCTGACTCGAGGATTGGCGTCGGACGAAAGAGCGGCGCGGGCCCTTATTCTATCCGGTAACATCCTCGTCAATGGCCACCCCGTGGACAAGATCGGAAAAATGGTGGCGAAGGATGCCCAAATCCAGCTTCGAGGGGGGGAAAGAAAACATCCCTACGTAAGTCGAGGAGGGGTAAAACTCAAATCCGCCCTCGATGCCTTCGGTATCATAGTTCAAGGAAAAATTGCAATTGACATTGGGGCCTCAACTGGCGGTTTCACAGATTGTTTATTGCAAGAGGGAGCAAAAAAGGTTTATGCCATCGACGTTGGCTACGGCCAGCTCGCATGGAAACTAAGACGAGACCCCCGAGTGGTCCCTATAGAGAGAACTAACATTAGAACCTTTGACCCGACAACTATAATCGGGGACGTGCCCGAATTGGCCGTCATCGATGTTTCCTTCATCTCTCTACGTCTCGTAATCCCGGCAGTGAAAAGGATACTCCCACCGAGAGGCCAGATAATTGCCCTCGTTAAGCCCCAATTTGAGGCACCAAGAGAATGGATAGAAAAGGGAGGGATCCTTAAAGATCCAACAGCGAAGGAGGCGATTCTGAAGGAGATTACGATCTTCTGTCAAAATGAAGGCATTGAAGTTATAAAATCAATCCCTTCTCCCCTGCTGGGGCCCGCAGGAAACGAGGAGTTCTTCATCTACGGAATCAAAGGAGAATAAATGCCCATAAAAATTGCCCCCTCAGCTGGGTTCTGCATGGGTGTTAAACGGGCCGTCGATATGGTCTTAGACCTCGCCCGCCATAAAGAAAATGGAAACATATATACTTATGGCCCTCTTATCCATAACCCTCAGACAGTAGAAATACTGAAGCGCAGAGGCATCGTTTCTATTGAGAACGAAGAAGATTTGAAAAAACTTCCTGCCGGATCCCTCGTCGTCGTCCGTGCCCATGGCATTTCTCCCGTCGAAAGGCACCGCCTAAAAGAGCTGGGATTAAAGATAGTTGATGCCACCTGCCCACGAGTAGGACATGTGCAGGCCATTATAAAAAAGTTTGCCCTTCAAAACTATCTGGTCGTTATCTTTGGCGACCGAGCACATCCAGAGGTGAGGGGACTCCTAGGGTACGCGGGGGAGAAAGGATGGGTCATAAATAGTTTAGAAGAGGTGCAAAACATTCCCGCCCATAGTCTCATATGCGTCGTTTCACAGACGACACAAAACCATGAAAAGTATGCCTCGATCGTTTCGGCCATCAAACAAAGATTCCCTCACGCCACCGTTTTCGACACCATCTGCGATTCGACGGAAATGCGACAGAAAGAGGTAGCGGAATTGGCTCATGAGATGGATATGACCATCATCGTAGGTGGGAAAAATAGTGCGAACACACGTCATCTGGCTACCCTTGCTGCCCGAGCGGGGAAACCGGTTCATCATGTGGAAACGGCCGATGAACTACCCTTTAATGAGATCAGAAAGGTTGATAACGTAGGCATATCAGCGGGCGCATCAACACCGAACTGGATCATAGAGCGGGTAATAGAAGCCATTGCCATGACCCATTCACGTCGACAAAACATGATCCATCTTTTGTATAGGACATGGAGATGGGCAGTCAAAACGGACTTGTTTTCCGCTCTCGGTGCCGGCATTCTCACCTTTACAGCATGTTTATGGGGAGGAATAGCTCCTTCCGTGATCTTTTTCTCCGTGGCCTCAACGTACGTTTTTTCCATGCACACCATTAACCGATTTATCGATCGGGAGGCAAGCACCATCATAGGCTCCTTCAGAGAAGAAATGTATCGCCGTCGGGAAAAGACGCTTTTATGGATAGCTTTTTTTTCTCTCGTCACCTCAATATTGCTTAGCTCCCTTTTAGGTTTTTTAGCCCTATCGATACTCATCGCTCTCCTGGCAGGAGGGTTGCTCTATACAGTAAAATTATTACCCCGCCGCTGGAAATTCAGGAGCCTTCGCGACATTCCAGGTTCTAAAAACGTGGTTATGGCCCTAGCCTGGGCGACCGTAACCGCGGTTATACCTTTTGTCTCTGCGGACAATTCACCGGAAGGACCCATCTTGCCGATTGTCTTTATCTCTGGATTAGTCTTTCTGCGCTCCATCATTTCCGATCTGCAAGACATCCAAAGCGACAAATTCATCGGGCGGGAAACCATTCCCGTCTTGATAGGATCAAAACTAACCAATCGTCTTATAAACGTCGTTGCCTTGATCCTCCTTATATTGCTCGTTACATCACACTTTGTCGGCTGGACCTCAAGTTTGTCCCTTTTCCTCACCCCCGTCATATTTTACCTATGGATTTGCAATTGGCTTTATGTTAGGAAACCACAGTTTTCGGGGTTGAATAAGGAGGGTTTGCTCGAGTTAAGTTACTATTTATCAGGCCTGGGCACGGTGGGCTGGATGTTGTGGAATCAGCTGAGATAAGAAATTAAGGAGGGTGTATGAGAAGGAAAAGGGTTTACCAGATTACATTGGTTGTGTTTTTGTGCGCGGCCGTAATTATCGGTTGCGGCGGCATCAGATATTCCCAGTTAGACCCGGCGGCGAAAGATTTTAAACCGAAGAGACTGGCCGTCCTACCCCTTGAGGTGGGACCGTATGAAGAGGCAAGAGAGACAATAGACATGATTATTGCCGGCATCCTTGCGGAGCGAAAATGGTTTGAAGACATCGTGGCTGGCGAGAGCATGAAAGTCATGTTAAAGTCCAACGAGGAATTCCGTCGCACAGCCGTCGATTACACCACCAAGCTAAAGATGGTAAATTTTTCAGACCCCGCTCTCAGCCATCGGCTTGGTGAGATTGCCCGAGTAGATGCCATCCTTTTAGGAAGCGTAGATTACTGGCTTTACTCGAAGGAAGGTAACAAAAAAATAGCAAAAGTAGGGCTGAGTCTCAGGTTAGTTGAAGCCAAGACGGGCAAGATCATGTGGAAAGGAAGCCACCACATAGATGAATCTTACTCCCTATTCGCCCCAAAATTGGAAAGTGTAGCCACCAGCCTGGCCAAAAAGATGCTCGACGAAATGCCCCACTAAAGGAGGTTTGAAAAATGAAGGAAAAAGTCAGCGATGCCCTATCTAAAATAAGGCCCAATCTTCAGGCGGACGGAGGCGACGTGGAACTCATCGATGTTACCGAAGACGGAATCGTCACGGTTAAACTTACCGGTGCCTGCCGGGGGTGCCCCATGTCACAGATGACGTTGAAGAACGGCATAGAGAGGTATCTAAAACAGGAAGTTCCAGAAGTAAAAGAAGTGAGGTCGGCATAAAAAAGACCTTTCCCATGAACTATCAGCATAGGAGGTTTGAAGATGGCGTACAAGATCACCGATGAATGCATTGCCTGTGGATCCTGCGAGGGGGAATGCCCCGTCGGAGCAATAAGCGAAGGAGAAGACAAATACAAGATCGATCCTTCTCTGTGTACCGACTGTGGAGCCTGCGCTGACTTGTGTCCTGTAGAAGCCATTGTGCCGGGCAATGATTAAACTAAAATGGGGCTTTTCATCACCTTTGAAGGTATCGAGGGATGTGGAAAAACCACCCAACTTAATTTAGCGGCCAAATCCCTCACGGAGAAAGGTTACGACGTTCTAGTAACGGCTGAACCTGGTGGTACAGACTTAGGGAAAAGCATCCGGGAAATCCTGCTGGGAAAAAACAACGTGACTATTTGTCCGGAGGCGGAGTTACTTCTCTTCATGGCCGACCGGGCCCAGCATGTAAAAAACGTAATCATACCTGCCCTCGCGGCCGGGAAAATGGTCCTCTGCGACCGATTCCTGGATGCCACGATCGCCTATCAGGGGTATGGACGAGGCCTAGAGGTAGAAGCGATTAGGAAAATTTATACCTTCATCTCGAGCGGCCTCTATCCAGATCTGACCCTTCTTTTCGACCTAGAGGTAGAAGAAGGATTCTTAAGGCTAAAAGCGAGGAACGGGGAATGCGATCGGTTTGAAAGGGAAGACAGGGATTTCCACCATCGCGTTCGCCGTGGTTACTTGACACTGGCCCAAAGGGAACCAAAACGATTCCATGTTGTAAATGCCTCGCGAGACGTAATTCAAGTCCACAAAACAGTAATGGCGCTCGTAGAAAAACTCTGTCGGGAAAAAGGCTATGGTCTACCATCACATTTACGGTCATGAGAAGCAAATCGCCTTCCTCAAACACGTGGTCTCAACGAAAAAGATAGCCCATGCCTACGTCTTTTGCGGGCCCGAGGGAATTGGCAAAAGAACGGTTGCCCTTTCTTTTGCCGCCAGCCTCCTTTGCCCGTCATCAGAGGAAGGTGCAGGCTGTGGCCATTGTTCTACCTGCGAAAGAACCATGAAGGGTAGCCATCCGGATACCGTCATTATTTCCCCCACGGTTGCGACCATAAAAATTCAAGACATCAGAGATGCGATCATGGCCACAACCCTTCATCCCCTAGAAGGCCTCCGCCGGGTAGTAATAATCGACGAAGCAGATCACATGAGTGAGCCGGCGGCCAATGCTATTCTGAAGACGCTTGAAGAGCCAAGGCCAGGCAATTTCTTCCTACTTATTACGGCTCGGCCTTATAGACTCCCCCCAACGATCATCTCTCGCTCGCAGCTCATTGCTTTTTCTCCTTTGGCGAGAAGCCAACTTACCCGTTTCCTCCTGGATCAGACTAAACTCTCTAGAGAGCAGGCCGAGATCATTGCAGCCTGTACCGACGGCCGCATAAGCAAAGCCCTTTCCCTTGCCAATGACGAATACTTTTCATTTCGAGAAGAAATGCATCATGCCCTTACATCGGCCATAAAGAGCAAAGCCCTGGCACCCTTAATCTTAAGTCGTTTCATTTCGCAAGAAAAAATGGAGCTTGAAGACAAATTGACCGTTCTTACCACCTTATTTAGGGATGCCTTATGGCTTAAAGAAACGGGGTCGACAGAAGGTATTGCCAACGTCGATTTTTTAGAAATAATAAGAATCCTGGCGCACCAGCTCTCTCCCCGACAAATCCTTTTAAACATCCAAACCCTAACACAAGCCCAACTAGATCTGGAACTGAACGCAAATAAATCGTTGACTTTGGACGCCTCACTGTTTAGTTTATCTTTTCCTTGAGGTAAAGAAGGGATGGCTAAAGCGATCGGGGTCAAATTCAAACGGGAAGGGAAGATTTACTACTTCGATCCCGGAGATCTTCCATTGAAAAAAGGGATGGCCGTCATTTGCCAAACGGATCAAGGAATTGTCTTTGGCTACACGGTAACGGATATCAAAGAGCTAGAAGACGATCAAAGCGCCGAGGAATTAAAACCTGTCTTACGTATCGCCAACGAAGATGACATGAACACCCTGGAAGAAAACCAAGAATTAGAGAGACAGGCTCAAGAGTTTTGTAAGGAAAGGGTAAAGAGCCGGGGGCTACCTATGAAAGTCGTGGCTACGGAGTATCTCTTTGATCGAAGCAAGATAATCTTCTACTTCACGGCCGAAAATAGGGTCGATTTTCGCGAGCTGGTGAAAGACCTCGTACAAAAATATCGCACCCGCATTGAATTGAGGCAAATCGGAGCCCGTCATGAAACCAGGATATTAAAAGGCCTCGGTATCTGCGGCCGAGAAGTGTGTTGTGCTACTCTCTTACAAAACCTCGACCGCGTATCCGTAAAAATGGCAAAAGAACAGAACATGGCCTTAAATCCGGAAAAAATATCAGGCCTCTGTGGTCGACTTATGTGCTGCCTGGCGTTCGAATACGAAACCTACCAAGAGCTGAAGAAAAACATGCCGAAATGTGGGAAAATTATCACCACACCCTTTGGCCAAGGTAAGGTAATACGTCAGGATGTCTTGAAAGAAGAAATAGCTCTCGAAATGGAAAATGGAGAGATAAAAACAATCAAGATAAGGGAACTTGCGTAACATGGAGAAAGTATACTACGTCACCACACCCATCTATTACGTCAATGCCCCACCCCATATTGGGCACGCTTATACAACCATCGTTGCCGACGTGCTTGCCCGCTATTATCGACTGGCCGGGTATCGTACCTTCTTCCTCACGGGAACCGACGAACACGGAGACAAAATTGTTGAAGCCGCCACCAAGGCGGGCATGGAGCCCCAGGCGTATGCGGACCAGATCAGTGCCCTCTTCAAGGCCCTATGGCCTGAACTCGCTGTGACGAACGATTACTTTATCCGTACAACGGATGAAAACCATAAAAAAACGGTTCAGTACATATTGAAAAAGGTCTACGACCAAGGGGACATCTACTTCGGTCACTATGAAGGATTCTACTGCGTAGGTTGCGAAAGGTTCTACACAGAAAAAGAACTTGTCGACGGGAAATGCCCCGATCATCAGAGCGAGCCGGAATTCAGAAAGGAAAGCAATTATTTCTTCCGGATGAGCAAGTACCAGGACTGGTTGATAGATTACATTCAGAAAAACCCCAATTTCATCCGACCGGAGAGGTACAGAAACGAGGTCCTATCTTTCCTAAAAGAACCTTTAGAAGATTTGTGCATATCAAGACCCAAAACCCGCCTAACGTGGGGAATAGAACTACCCTTCGATTCCAATTACGTCACCTACGTTTGGTTCGATGCCCTCATAAACTATATTTCCGCCCTGGGATATCCTGAAGGGGAAAACTTCAAAATCTTCTGGCCCTCAGCTCAGCACCTCATTGCGAAGGATATTCTGAAGCCCCATGCCGTATACTGGCCAACGATGCTAAAAGCGGCGGGAATAGAACCTTACCGCCATCTCAATGTCCACGGATACTGGAACGTAGATCAGAGCAAAATGTCAAAATCACTCGGTAATGTCGTAAGACCTTTGGAGCTAAAAGACAAGTACGGCCTCGATGCTTTTCGCTATTTCCTCCTCCGCGACATGGTTTTCGGTCTCGATGCCAATTTCAACGAAGAAGCCTTTGTGAACCGCTTGAATTCCGATCTGGCCAACGACTTGGGTAATCTCGTAAGTCGGATTATAACGATGGCCATTAAATATTTTGATGGTCGCATCCCCCAACCCGAAGGAGAATCGGCATCGGACCTCGACCTGAGAGATGCAGCGGTCAGAACCAAAGGTGAAGTGGAAAAATGCTTTGAAGATCTGAGTCTGCATAAAGCATTAATCGTCCTATGGGAATTCATTAACCGCACGAACAAATACATTGTCGAAGAAGAACCGTGGCGTCTCGCCAAAGAGGAAAATTCTAGGTCTAGACTCAAAACCGTAATTTACCATCTCCTTGAGTCGCTTCGCTTTATCGCCATCTTGGTTTCGCCCGTCATGCCTCACGCGGCAGACAAGATTCTATCCCACTTAGGGGTGGAAGACCCCAAACTCAAAGATCTCGACTCCATAAACGAATTTAGAAAGCAACCGTGGGACGGGACGGTGAAGAAAATAGAAGCCCTTTTCCCTCGCGTTACTTACGAGGTACCCAAAGAGATGACTACACAAAAGCCAGAAATAACTTTTGAAGAGTTTGAACGAGTTGACATTCGGGTGGGTAAGATAGTCCATGCCGAGGCCATACCCAAGTCAAAGAAGCTCCTTAAGATTACCGTGGATATTGGTGAAGAGAGGACTATTGTGGCAGGCATCGCCGAAGATTATCATCCGGCTGACCTTATAGGTAAGTACATTGCCGTTGTAGCCAACCTAAAACCGGCCAAGCTCATGGGCGTCGAGTCACGCGGCATGTTGCTTGCGACCGATACGCCTGAGGGAAAGCTTACACTCCTTTCTTTCGACCAAACCCCGCAGAAGGGCGCAAAGATTAGGTAAGGGCGGAAGGTTATTCGGATACACCTCCGCCCATCTGTTTTGCCCGTTTAAGGGCATCCTCCCCTTCGGCCACGAGCACCAAAGGAGACGGATTCTCTCTCTCCTCGGCCAATCCCATTGATATGGTAATGGTAGGCACCCAACTCAAGGCTCGGTTTAAAACTTCATGCAAGCGGACGGCTACCGTCCTCGCCTTTTCCTTTCCGGTGAGAGGAAGCAAAACGGCAAAACCGCTTTCTCCCCACCGGGCCACCAGCTCGGAGGGGCGGAGGTTGTTCTTCAGGGTGGAAGCGATGACATAAAGTACCCTCTCCCCCAGGTGGCGTCCATTTCTTTTTATGAAGTCATCGAGTTCGTCGACTTCGATCAGGATGATCGAAGTGGGAGCTCCGTCTTCCACTGCCCGTCTTACATAGCGAGCTAATATCTCTTGAAACCACTCCCGGCGGCGAAGCCCTGTTAATACATCAACATCAATTACCCGACCGGTAATGCGAAAATTCGTTCTTCGGAGCCTACTCGTAAGCAGGGTAAGAAGATTGCAGGCGAATGCATGAGAAGAGTGCACGAGCGACCAAACGATGTCTTCATCCATTTTCAAAAGTACACTGTCTTCAATGGCAAAGACATCGGCACTGACTGGTTCTTGATCTAAAACGGACATTTCACCTACACTTTCGCCCGGCTCGACAAAAAAGACGGCCTCCTCTTTTCCCGCAAAAGGGAAATGGACACTCAACCGCCCCGACAGGAGGATATAAACGGAGTTGTTTTTTTCCCCGGCCCGCAGGAGTAACTCCCCCGCCTTGATTTTTACCGTTGAACACAGGTCAAAGATGCCAAAGATGGGCGAGAAATCAACCTGCCGAAACAAGTTTATGCGCCCCAGGGTCGCTTCGCTTAAATGGGCTCCAAGGTCCTCTTCCATGGCTCACGCAAGCGCACGGGGCACTTCAACGGGCACGTCGACAGGTTTTATGTATTTATCCAATACAGCGCGAGTCCCCGGGATCTTTAATTTTTCAAAGATAAAAGTGAACTGCCCTTCCAGTTCATCCATGATGGCCTGCCTATTTCCTTCCGGCATGTGCCACATCTCATATTTGAAAGGACCAAAACCTTTCTTTCTCGTTTTGTAGATGAATTGTTCGGGTGTATCTTTTTCTTTCTTCTCTCCGATGTGGTGTTCCTCTAGATAACGATAAATGGAGGCCTTCAAATCAGTGGGCAGATGAGGGCTATCGTAAATAATATTCTGAAATCCCGTGGCTAAATGCACTTCCGCGGTGCCTACGGCGGGGAACTTATCAAAGGCTTCGGGCGGTAAGGTAGAGGCCCCGTGTTGTACCGCGCCAGCTAAACCATATTTCTCCCGGGCTGCCCTGGAGAGGTCCTCCAATGTGGCAAAGTCAAGTTTAACTTTGGCAATCGTACCATCAGGTAGGGGCACACCGCCATGGGTCGTACCCGTCTGGACGCTGATCTTACTGATGCCCTTCAGATCTTCACCCGCCTGATTGAGCTGCTCGCGATATCCTTCCATAAAGGCATCCAGTTCCTCGACAGTACTGTTTTTCCCTCCTACCTCGCCAATTTCTCCCCCGACGGATATAGTTATATCGTTCGGTTCCAAGTCTCTAATCATAACCGTAAAATCCGCTGCCAACGTATAATTTAATCTTTGTTGAGCCTTAACAGTGGATTGGCTTAGATCAACCAACGTGGACGTGTCGATATCTATATTATAAAAGCCCGCCTCGATCGCCTCCCAAATGAGGTCCTTGACCGCTTTCACCTCGGCGGCCGAATCTTTACTGTAACGATTGGCACTTACCTGAAAATGATCACCCTGAACAAACACTGGTCCCCGATAATTGGCCTTTATAGCAGCGGCCAAAACACAAGTCGCATACTCAGAAGGCCTTTGGCGGGTGTAGTCTATTTCAGAACGGGCGATTTCAAAGATAACGGGCCCGGCCTCCAGCTTCATGATAGAGTGAAATATAGTTTGGGCTACATGGTACGTAAGGGTCCGAATATTAATGGCCGGTACGGTAAACCCGCCTACCTCACCCCTACCCATAGCATCGTACAAATCCTGAATAGATGAAAGAAGAATTCCGCTCGCGGCAGCGGATCTCCTGATCAGCCAGCGAGCAGCCATCTTTACCTCCTCTTCGGGAGAAAACACAGCCGTGTAGACAAGGTTATCTACCGTCTCCCGAACCAGCTTGGCATGGTCGAGGATATCCACCCCTTCCTCCTTAACCCCGATTACACCCTTTATTCCATCTTTTAACTCTTCCAGATTTACGTAGATCATACCTCGCCCTCCAGATATTTCTTGGCCGATTCTACTTCGTATTTACTGCCGATATAGATCGGGCATCGCTGATTTAGTTTGACTACAGGTATATCTAAAATGGGAGTACTACCGTCTGTCGCCATACCTCCTGCTTGCTCCATCAGAAACGCCATCGGCTGTAATTCGAAGAGAAGCCGTAGTTTGCCCTGTGGACTGGTGGTAAGGGCAGGATAAGTAAAGATACCGCCTCTCTTGATGAGGATTTGGTTTATATCGGGAACGAAACCGCCACTGTATCGCAGTTTATATCCTTGACTTTCCAGGTCCTCGATGAAACGACGATGCTTTTCCGTCCACTCTTTCCGCAACCCCCCCAAGCTGTAGATATCACCCTTTTCTTTCATCTTAATGTTTTCTTCTGATAAAACGTACTCGCCCTCGCGGTTTAAGACAAATTCATGGGTACCCTTACCGGCCGAATAAACCATCGTGATCAGAGGACCGTAGGTAATGTAAAGGGCTGCTACGAGTGAATCCCGACCCCGTCCAAAAACCGATGCTTTATGAATACCTATTATCGTGCCGATGGCGAGATTAGTATCCACTAAAGAAGACCCGTCCAGAGGGTCGGCCGTTACTATGTAAGATTCACTACCCTGTCCGATTTGAATCACCTCATCTTGCTCCTCCGAAGCGTATTCCCGAACAAAGCCGGAAAACTTGAGCTGATTTTTCAGAATTTCGTCGGAGCTGCGATCTAAAGCTAACTGCTCCTCTCCGTAAATGTTCTTAATTCCGGCCAGTTTCCGATTGGATTCGTGAATTTTGGCGGAAATATACTTACCCGTAACGGCAATCTGCCATATGAGGCGCCTCAATTCCTGGTCCACACCGGAAAGCCACATATGACGCCTTAGATCAACGCTAAACTTTGTGTAATCACTTATGCCTTCACCCATGATTAAATCTCCATCAAATAGTTGTTAAGTTGAAGTCTACGACATCTTACCTTCATTTTCAACCGTCGTTTTGCATCGACAGTTAGGCCAAAAATCCCTCGTTGCCTCGAGACCTAAATCCCGAAGAAGCTCATGATCCAATTCGGGATTCCGTCCCGTCGTCGTCAGATAGTTACCGGTCATGATTGCGTTGGCTCCACCAATGACGGCGAGAGGTAACAGCTGGCGCAGATTTTTTTCTTTACCACCACATAGCCTCAGGTCCCGATCGGGCAGAAGAAATCTCATCACCGAGATGGTAATAAGCAATTCCAAAGGTGGCAGCGGGTTCAAACGATAGAGAGGAGTGCCTTTGATGGGATTTAGAAAATTGAGGGGTACCGAATCTACCTTCAACTCCCTCAAGGTCAGGGCAAGTTCAATCCGATGAGAAATGTTTTCTCCCATGCCGATAATGCCCCCTGAACACACACTGAGGGACGCATCTTTCGCTATCACTATCGTCTCTACATCTTCCTCGTACGAGTGGGTGGTACATATGCGACTAAAGAAGCTTCTTGCCGTCTCCAGATTGTGATGGTAACGAAAGAGACCGGCCTCTTTAAGTTGTCTCGCCCTCTTTGGCTCTAGTACCCCTAAGGAGGCACATGGCTTAAGACCCAACCGACTGACCATTTCTACGGCCCTTAATATCTCATCCCATTCCTTTTCCCGCCTCAATTTCTTACCGCTCGTAACTATTCCGAACATTTCCGCCCCGGCTTGAACCGCCATTTGTGCCTCTTTTGCTATCTCCTCGGCGCTTTTTAAGGGAAAAACGGGGGCCCCCGTCCGATAATGGGCTGATTGGGCACAGAAGGCGCAATCCTCTGAGCAGCGACCCGATTTAGCATTAACGATGGCACAGAGATTGATTTTTTTTCCATGGAAATGCTCCCTGATGTCGGCAGCTAAGGCTATTATGTAGTAGGGCCTCTCGGTCGCCTCTTCAAAAAGAAGTAGCGCTTCCTCTGCCGTGATATCCGATCCCGCCAAACATTTCTCTTTTAATTTATTCCCTATGTCCATGCTTTTCCCACCTCAGACATGGAACCTAAAGGTGATGATATCACCGTCTTTTACGATATAATCGCGCCCTTCTAATCTTAGCTTTCCCCTTGCCCTTACCGCTTGCATTTCAGCCCCACAGGCAACGAATTCCTCGTAATTAACCACCTCGGCCTTTATAAAACCCCTTTCAAAATCGTTGTGAATGGTTCCCGCCGCTTGAGGGGCTTTCGTACCTTCGGGCACCATCCATGCCCTCACCTCCTCGTCTCCCAGAGTAAAAAAAGAAATTTGTTTGAGGAGGCGAAACGATTCTCGGATGATGCGGTTAAAGGCTGGTTCCACAATTCCCATGGCAATCATGTAATCCCGCCTCTCCTCGGGTGGTAAAGAAAAAATCTCCGCCTCTACCTCGGCGCAAATACCCATTACTTCTGAAGAAGTGTTGGTTTCCACCTTAAAATGACCGATGGGAGGCTCGATACCTTCTCCCATGTTAAGCACTACAAGTTGCGGCTTAATTGTCCAAAAGGAAAAACTTCTCAGTGCATGAACCTCATCCGCCGTTAAATCCATATCTCTTACGGCCCTTCCCTGCTCTAATCCTTCTTTAATGCGCGGAAGCACTTCCATCTGAATGCGATCTACGGGTTTGAAGGCTACCTTCGACATCTTGCTCAGGCGATCCAAACGATTCTCTACGACAAGCAAATCGGAAATAATAAATTCATCTTCCAATTTACGATACGCCTTCACCAGGTCAGAGAGCTCGCCGGTGGTGAACCCATCGATGACGTGAAGCAAGCCATCAGTTCCACTTAGATGTTGCCTCAAGGTATTCCACGCCTTTTCCCCCGTCGCATGAACGTCAACAAAGGTAATTTTGGCCGGGGTGATCTTGGGTGGTCGATAAATTTCCCCTAAGTGTAAAAGCCTCTCGTCGGGCACATTGGCCAAACCTCGAACGCAAATTTCCGTATGAAGGTCGCGACTTTTCACGCCCGTCATTATCTCAAAGATGGTACTTTTCCCACTTCCCGGTAAGCCTACGACTCCGATTTCCATTTAAGGCCCCTTTATAGGACAAACTCCCTCTCTATTCGCTCCATTGCCTCCTCAAGTCGATCATCTGGCACGGTCAAGGATATCCGGATGAACCCTTCACCGTATTGGCCATAGGCAGGGCCGGCAGCCACTACAATACCCGTTTTATCGAACAGGCGATTAGTGAATTCGAGGGAAGTCATGCCTTTTGGTACGGGAACCCAAAGATAAAAAGTCCCCGGCGCTGGCGTAAAATCGATACCTATCTTCCTCAAGGTAGACAATACCCTTTCCCTCCGCCGTCGGTAAATCTTTAACATCTCTTCAATGAAAGGCTCTTCGTGGCGTAAGGCATAGATGGCGGCATATTGGATCGGGTTGAAAATGCCCGAATCGGTGTTTTCCTTAACCTTGCTGATGGCAGAGATGAGGTCGGCGTTGCCGCAGGCCATACCTATCCGCCATCCGCACATATTGAATGGTTTGGAGAGGGAATTCAGTTCTATTCCTACGTCCTTGGCCCCAGGTACGGATAAGAAACTAAGTCTTTCGGCCCCTTCGAAAACGATTTCTCCATAGGGGTTGTCGTAACAGATGGCAATATCGAAATGACGGGCGAATTCTACCAATTCGGAGAGAAATTTTCTATTGGCGCACGCACCGGTAGGGTTATTCGGGTAATTCAAGAACATGCCCTTCGCCTTTTTGGCCACATCGGTGGGTATATCGGCCAGCACCGGTAGATAGCCATTTTCCGGTAAGATGGGGACGTTGTAAGGCACCCCTTCTCCCATGAGGATGCTCGCTCGATAGGCGGGATAACCGGGATCCGTCATGAGCACCACGTCCCCCGGATTGACCCGGGCCAAGACAAAGTGATGACAACCCTCTTTCGATCCGATGAGTCCGAGAACCTCCGTTTGGGGATCAACGGTAACCCCATATCGCCGAACATACCATCTTGCCACCTCTTGCCGAAAAGCAAGCATCCCCTTTTCCTCATCGATGGGGTAGCGATGGTTGATCGGATCCCCCGCTGTCCTTCTCAATTCCTCCACTACCCCCGGTGGGGTTGCCTCAACGGGGTCTCCGATGGCCAGGCTGATGACATCCACTCCCTCGGCCTTGGCCTGATTGATCTTTTTTCTTAACTCCATAAACAGATAAGGGGGTATGCGTTTCAATCTCTCTGCCGTTTCCACTTTTAGACCTCTCCTTATGTGTATGCTTCTTCCCAAAGTTCGCCGGCGCAAATAACTCGCGCCATTCCCTCTAAGTATACCGACTGAAACCTATCGTCGGCCAGTTCAAAAAATACCTTTAACACTTCTCCACTCGCTACCTTGACCTCTACGGGGGAACAGGTCTTTCCCATGGCACCGGACAGGAGCGCCGCGGCTACGGAGCCGGTACCACAGGCGAGGGTTTCTCCCTCCACACCCCGCTCGTAAGTCCTAATTTCTAAGTGATGATCATCAACAATTTTCACAAAATCAACATTCGTTCCTGCGGGAGAGAACAACTCGTGATGACGAATCTCTCGCCCCCATCCCTTAACATCGCAGCATGATAGGTCTTCGGAGAAAATTACCGTATGGGGAACGCCGGTATTGATAAAATGCCCCTGAAAGTAATCCTTTCCGAGTGGGATCGTGACGGAAAGTCTCATCCCCGAAGGATCGGGAAGCCGAATCTTAACCTGCGAATCCCTCACCTCCGCGTCGATGATGCCGGCCTTGGTTTCGAAAGTCATTTCGGCTTTGGCAATTCCTTTGAGGAAAGCAAATCTCGCCGCACAGCGACCCCCATTCCCACACATTTCCGCTTCGCTTCCATCAGAGTTAAAAAAACGCCAGGAAAAATCGGCCCGATCAGATGTCTCGATGAGTATAACACCATCAGCCCCCAGAGAAACGTGTGGGGCACAGACAGCTTTCACGAACTCAACTAAAGACCGGCCAGCCAAATTTCTCTCCACCATACCGTCCCGGTTGTCGATCAAGATGAAATCGTTGCCACTGCCGGACATTTTGAAAAATTCGATCATTTTTTGCACCCCAAAAGAAGTTTGGTTACCTCTATTAGCCCATCTCGACCAAAATTTTAAGAAAAAACTTGCCCCACAGAGTAGAAGCACATAAAATGTCCCAAATTCAATGGGGAGGAAGCCATGAAACAGTTTATCCTTACACCAGCCGCAGGAAAAAGGCTCATCGCGCGGGCAGTTGCCTCTCACCAGGCCATTACGTCCGCTTTGAGGCAGGGTACCATCGTCATCGTAGCCGGTACCACCAACGGCTATTGCGCGGAGGAAATATTAAAATCCATCGGTCAAGGAGCAGAATTTTCCCGACAACGTTTCTTCCGCGGTATTGTGCTTCCCCCCTCTCGCCCCCGCACCGAAGCGGGCACCCTCCCGGACATGTCGGGCTTCCCAGGGGATGTCGTCATCCGCCAGGGGGTGTGGGAAAAAGGCAAGACGATCTTCGATGTCGTCGATGAACTGAAAGAAGGAGATGTAATACTGAAGGGAGCTAACGCCATTGATGGAGAAAGAAGGAAAGCGGCCATCCTCATCGGTCATCCCCAAGGCGGAACGATTATGGCAGCCTTAAGGGCCCATATCGGACGTCGCGTCCATTTGATCATTCCCGTGGGCTTGGAAAAGAGAATTTTGGCCGATCCGGATGAAATTGCCCGCCGTCTGAATGCTTCCGGCCTCAAAGGGCATCGCTATCTGACGGTGAACGGCCAAATTATTACGGAAATTGAGGCGCTGGAAATTTTAACAGGTGCCCGTGCCACCCTCATTGCAGCCGGTGGTGTGGCCGGGGCAGAAGGGGCCATTTTGCTAGCGGTAGAAGGTAGCCGCGAGGCGGAGGAGAAAGCCGAATGGATTTTTTCCGAGATCAAGGACGAGACACCCTTCACGATTTAATTATTGGGCCAACACGTCTCTTACCACTTGAGACAAATCGTCAAGACGAAATGGTTTTTGCAAGAAGTCCTTAATCATTCCCTGCTCTAAAAGGGTCCTCGCCTCCCTCTCAAGGGCAAAGCCGCTCATAGCAATTATGTGCACCTGAGGATCAAAGGCCTTGATCTTACCTATGGCCGCCACACCCCCTCCCTCGGGCATGGTCATATCCATGATCACGAGACTGATTTCATCCTTATGCTCCCGGAATATCCTAACCGCTTCCCCCCCCGACCGGGCAGTAAGGGTTTCATACCCCAAGGCCTTAAGCATGGCCGTTGTCACCTGAGCAACCATGGCCTCATCATCCACGACCAGTATCTTTTTCTTTCCTCTTTTCTCTTCCCCGGTTTCCTCTCGTTTTTCCACCATTTCCTCCACGGCAGGCAGAAAGATCATAAACGTCGTACCCCGATCGGGTGCACTTCTTACATCTATTATCCCTCCGTGCTTCCTTACGATCCCGTAGACCGCCGCCAAACCCAATCCGGTACCCTGCCCCACTTCCTTCGTCGTAAAGAAGGGGTCGAAAATGCGCGACAAGGTTTCGGCATCCATGCCCAGCCCCGTGTCGGCCACCGTCACCTTTACGTAGTTGCCTGCTTTAACTCCGTATTTGACCGCCTCGGCAGGCGCAAGGTAAGCGTTTTCCGTTTTGAGGGTGATGACGCCTCCACCGGGCATAGCCTGCCAGGCGTTGATGAATAGATTCATAAACACCTGCTCCATCTGACCAGTGTCGGCCTTGACGGAAAAAAGGTCCGGGGCAAAATCTCTTTTTATTCTTATCGCCTTCTTCGTGAGGGAAACGAGGGAGGCGATTCGGTCAAGGATGACGTTGAGATTCAAAACCTTCATCTCAAAACGCCCGATCTGGGCATAGGTGAGAAGTTGTTTCGTAAGTTCGGCGGCATTCTTAATCTGCCCTTCGATCGCCTTTAGACGCTGATACGTTTCGCTACCCTCCTCTGATTCTATGAGCATGAGGTCCACATGTCCTTGAATACCCATCAAGATGTTGTTGAAACTATGGGCAATACCCCCGGCAAGGGTGGCAATGGCCTCAAACTTCTGGGATCGTATCATCTGTTCCTGGAGCCTCTTTCTCTCCGTCACATCTCGGCTTACACCCCGAAAGCCTACGGGTTTTCCGTCTTTATCGCGGATCAGTGTCGCCGATACATCGAGGTAATGGATATCTCCATCTTTGCCTAATACCTCGTAATCGCTAACAAAGCCGGGGGTGCCGGTACGATATATTTCACTGAAGACTTTTCTCACCCTCTTAACCTCTTCGGGGCGCATGAGATGGCCGAAGTTCTTGCCTATCAGCTCCTGAGGCGTGTATCCATGTCGGTGGGCTGCGGCCCGATTAAGGTATGTATAGTTTCCCCGTAAGTCCACCTCCCAACAGCCGTCGTCAATGTTTTCGATGAACTCCCGGTAGAGGACATTTTCTGCCTCCACCTTCTCCCTTTCCGTCACATCCCGGCAAATACCGCGAAAGCCCATCGCCTGCCCTTTCTCATCCCGGATAAGGGAGATGGACATCTCATACACTCTCACGGAGCCATCTCGGCAAAACATCTTATAACTTATGGCCGGTTCGGGTTTCCCCGTTTCGTAAACCCGTTGGAATACCTCCATGACCCGCTGCAATTCCTCGGGAGGAAATAGCTTCTCCGGTGTCAGCTGGAGATATTCTTCCCTACTGTATCCCTTCGAAGATGCGAGGGCCTCATTGCAGAAGGTGAAGCGACCCTTTAAGTCGATCTCAAAACACCCATCCGGCAAGTCTTCCAAGAATTTTCGGTATCTTCCTTCGCTTGCCCTTAGCTCGGTGATGACTTTCTGGAGGCGATTGATTTCTTCCAGTAAATCTTCTTTTTCCATTGCGGTCCCTCCTTCGAGATAGTTTCTACCACAGAGAGGGAAATTATCAATAGGGTATCGACAGGGAAGAAAAAATCGACTATGAGAGGCGCAAGCAGGAAGGAGGGGTTTCAGCATGTCCGACAGTGATTTATCCTATTTTTTTCAGCCCCGCTCTATTGCCCTCGTGGGTGCGTCTTCGGATCTCACCAAACCTGGAGGACGTTGTTTAAATGCCCTGCTGAAGAGAGGATTTCCGGGAAAAATCTTTCCCGTCAACAAGCAATACGGGGAGCTGAGGGGTCTAACCTGTTATGCATCCCTGATCGAGGTACCGGGCGATGTTGACATGGTGATCATCAGTGTACCCGCCCAGGGAGTTCTGTCGGTATTGGATGAAGCGGGTCGTAAAGGGGTAAAGGTGGCCGTGATTTTTACCTCCGGCTTCGCGGAGATCGGGCCGGAAGGGAGAAAGCTTCAAGAAGAGCTGAGGGAAAAGGCAAAAATCCTAAATATAAGACTTTTGGGACCTAACTGCGTGGGGATCGTCAATTTGCCCCTTTCGGTTATGGCATCTTTCGCCAATATTGTGGACATCGAACCAGTCCATCCCATGACGCTGGGGTTCATTACCCAAAGCGGTGCCTTCGGCGCTATGATTTACTCCCAGGCGGTAGAAGAGGGAGTCGGTTTTAGCTCCTTCGTCAGTGTGGGAAACGAGGCCGATACGGAATTTGCCGACTTCCTTGAGTATATGGTTCGCTACCACCGAGAGACAGAAATCATCGGAGGTTACTTGGAGGGAGCAAAGGACGGACGAAAACTACGCTACGCCGCCCTCCAGGCCCTAGAACGGGGGAAACCCATTTTAATGATCAAACTGGGAAAGACGAAAGCTGGAGCCCGGGCTGCTTATTCCCATACGGGCTCGATTGCGGGTGAAGACGCGATCTACGATGCCTTCTTCCGGCAGGTAGGAATCATCCGCATAGAATCTCTCAAAGAACTTACGTCCTTCGTAGAGGTCCATCGGGCCCGTCGTCTACCTCGGGGTAGGAGAGTAGCTGTACTTTCCGTCTCCGGTGGAGCCGGCGTTTTTATGGCAGATAAATTAGAAGAATGGGGGCTGGAAGTGCCGGAAATGGAAGAAAAGACAAGACGGCAGATTGCCCGTTTCCTCCCTCCCTTCGGCTCCGCCGCCAATCCCGTTGATATGACCTCCGTGCTGGGCTCGGACCCTCATATGTTGGGGAAATGCCTACGGGCTCTTGTAATGGATCACAGTTTCGACATGATAGCCGTCAACACGGCCCTGACCGATTTCAGCGCCTCTGTCATCTCCCGAGACATTATTGACGTTTACACTGCCACGGAAAAACTCATCGTGGTCACGGTCCATGTGTTCCACCCCACCGACCAGACGAAGGAAGCGATCTCTAAAATGAAGGAGATGGGTATTCCCGTACTCGATGATCACCTCCACGCCGTGCGGGCGATGAAAAACCTGGCCTGGTATGCAGAAAAAAGGCGCCGTTTTACTGCTACCCTTGATTCATAGCTTGGCTGAGGCGGGCCGATAGGTCAACGATGGTGAATGGTTTTTGAAGATAGATGATGCCCTCCTCGAGAATTCCATGATGGGCAATGACGTTGGCCGTATAGCCGGACATAAAAATAAAAGACGCCTCTGGCCTCACTTGTTTAACCCGTTCCATTAGTTCTTTCCCCGTCATTCCCGGCATGATGACATCGGTAATAACGATATCTACCTCTCTTCCGCTCTGGAGCAAAAACTTTAATGCCTTCTCCGGAGAAGAGAAAGCCCAGGTGTCACAACCGAGGAGCTTTAGCATCTGAACGGTGATGTCCAAAACGGCCTCGTCATCTTCCACCACCAAAACCCGATAGGGGGCTTGTAGAGAGATGGGCTCTTTCACCCTCTCTTCTTCCTTCACTTCTTCCCGGGAGCGGGGCAGGTAGATCTTTACGGTCGTACCCTGGCCCAGCTCGCTATATACATTCACATAGCCTTCATTCTGTTTCACAATGCCGTAGACGGTAGCCAACCCGAGGCCCGTCCCTCGATCCGGCTCTTTGGTCGTAAAGTAAGGATCGAAAATGTAAGGGAGCACATCGGGGGGGATTCCCGTTCCATTATCGCTGATACTGAGGAGCGCATACTCCCCCGCCCGAAAGCCAAGGTGTTGTTGACAGTATTCGTCATCGAGCACCACATTGGTCGTCTCAATGGTCAGTCTCCCTCCCTCCGGCATAGCATCCCTCGCGTTGACCACAATATTCATAACCACCTGCTCGACCTGGATGGGATCTATCTTGACCGGCCAGAGAGTTGGGTCCAGATGGTAGGAAATTGAAATGTCTTCACCGATCAGACGAGACAGATTCTTGGCCATACGTTCGATTACGGAATTGATCTTTATCACCCGAGGCTCCGCTACCTGCTTCCGGGAAAAGGCGAGAAGTTGGGCCGTAATATCCCGCGCCCGTAAGGCGGCCTGCTCTATTTCCTTTACTGTGCTAAAGAGGGCATCGATGGGAGGAAGCTTTATCTTGAGCACATCCACCGTCCCTAGGATGACGGCCAGCACATTGTTAAAATCGTGGGCAATGCCTCCGGCCAGACGTCCTACACTTTCCATCTTTTGGGCCTGGATGAGCTGACGCTCCAGTCTTTCCCTTTCTTCCTCTGCCTTCTTCCTCTCCGTTATATCTCTGCCAACCAGCAAAATGCCTGTAGGCCTTCCTTCTTTATCCCGTTCGAAGGTAGCGGTCACTTCTTCCCAGACGATATGGCCGTCTTTATGTTTCAGTTTTATCTCAAACGTTCTCGATCGGTTAGGGTCTACGACCTCTCCGATTTCTTCTCTGGCTAATTCTTCGGCGAGAATCTGCTTCCCCAATTCCAGAGAATCGGGCAATACGAGTTCTTCTAAGGGCATGTCAACAATTTCATCGGGCGTATAACCGGTCATGGACACTTCTGAAGGACTTATGTAGTTTTTCGTTTTTAGGTCCAGACTCAGAGACCAAACGGATTCGTACATATTCTCCACAATCATCCGATATTTTCGCTCGCTATTTTCCAACGCTTCTTCCGCCTGTTTTCTATCCGTTATATTGCGACCCACAAGCAGAATTTTTGTCGGCTTTCCGTTCTCATCCCTCAAAAACCGGGCCTTTATCTCGTACCAGATAAATCCCCCCTCCTTGCGGCGAAGTTTTACTTCCAGCGTTCGCGTCCGGATGGGGTCTATCGGCTCTCCACTCTGCTCCTTAGCTAACTCCTCTTCAAGGACTTTCATGCCAAGCTCAAATGAGTCAGGCAGGAGAAATTCGTTTATGGGCATGGCGTATATTTCTTCCGGTGTATATCCCGTGACGGCCAAATCGCCGGGGCTAATCATCTCTTCGTTGGTTAGGTCGAGATCGAAGAGCCAAATGGCCTCCCCCAGGTTGTCTATTATGAGTCGTAATTTTTTTTCGCTTTCTTCCAGGGCACGTCGGACGTGTTCATGTTCCTCCTCCAGTCTCTTTCGGTCTGTAATGTCTCTCGCCACACATAGTAGACCGATCGGTTTTCCCTCCTCGTCTCGCTGGAAGGTAGCTGCCACCTCTTCCCAGATGAGAGAGCCGTCTTTCCGGCGCACCTGGATTTCCATCTTATAAGGTTCCTGAGGAACCGTTTTCCCTTCCCGTTCTGCCTCCAATGCCCTTGTTAAAACGTCCCAGGCGCGTTCTAAAGATGCCGGCGGGAGCATCTGTTCAATGGGCACCTGCAATATCTCCTCTGGTGTATAACCCGTCATCTTCACTTCTGAGGGGCTTTGGTACGTATGGCGGAGATTCAAATCCATCGTCCATATGGATTCGCTCATGTTTTCAACGATCATGCGGTACTTTTGCTCACTTTCCATCAGGGCATGCTGAGTTTTTCGATACTCCGTCACATCGGAGGTAAGAATACGAAAGCCGATGGGTTTGCCCTCATCGTCCTTAAGCAAAGCCGCCTTGATTTCGAAAATTCTCTCTTCATTCCCCTCGAGGATGGCGGGGAAATCGACAAACATGGCCGGTTTACCGGTTTCGTAAATGTCACCAAAGATTTTTCTCAGCTTCTTCGCCGAGGTGGGAGGCAGGAACTGACGAAAATTTTGACCGATGAACTCTTCTCGCCTTAATCTAAGAATGCGGCAGGCGGTATCATTGACATAAGTAATATTACCACGCAAATCACACTCTAAATAGGCCTCATCAAGAGCATCAAGGACCTCCCGGTAATGTTTTTCCAACCGAACCCGCTCCCTTTCCGCCTGAATTACGGGAGACAAGTCTCTCAAAGTCCCAAAAATCCCATCGGGGGAGCCGTCCGCTCCGTATACCAGATCCACATGGGCAACGACGGGGAAGAGACTTCCGTCTTTTCGCCGGGCGGTGAATTCTAAATCACGGCATGGCTGGCCGGTCGATATCACATGAAGCACCTTCCTTACTACCCAGGGGACGTCTTTTTCATCGATGAGCTGATCAAAGCTCATCCCCATTAGTTCTTCTCGTTCGTATCCCGAATTTCGCACGAGGGAAGGATTGAAAAATCGAATACGACCGGTGAGGTCCGTTTCCACATACGCCTCCCGCATGCGATCGAATACAGACTGAAGGCGCTCATCTACGTGAGTTTTCTCTCCCGGAGAGACAAATTTTCTTAGGACTTGGTTGAGAGCTTCCCCTAAAGGTCTTAACTCTTCTGCAAGGTCCCCCATCCGAATGAGCTGAATATCGTTACCTTTCGCCATTCCCTCAAGGATTTGGATTAGAGGGAGCATTCTTTCTTTCATTTCATTTGGTTTCCACCACTTTTTTATAACTGCGTAGCATTTCCGTCTTTAGCATCTTTCTTACCTGCTTACGTATCTCGGGGTCTTGAATTAGGGCGGTCATTTTCTCCCCAAATTCGAGATAACGCGTGTCCTTCTGAGGAAAATCGAAAAGGCCATTCTCTTCATAGAACCTGTAATCCGCCTGAAAGGGAAATCTCAAGCGAGAAAAGATCTCATCGCGAAAGATCTTATGCCCCCCGACACCGAGAAAGGTCATCGGTCGAACGTAGTTCGATGAGGCATAATCTACGAGCCTCTGAGCCAGATCATCGAGCAAGGCATCGATCATTTTACCTTCTTTCGCCTCATCGGTCACTACCCCCGCCAGATGCCCTCCGGAGATTTCCGTCTGCCCTTGGAGGATCTCCTGAAGATTCGCATTCTGACGGAAGGGACCTGACAGGATGTAAGCCACCTGTTTCCCCCGATAGGCCGGGGTGTGACCGTTATAAAAACTGCGGTCGAGAAATCTTTTGAATCGGGAAGAGAGGTAACGGTCTTTGATGGCGCCCACAAAAACCACGACGTCACTTACGCGCACAACATTTTCGAAGAAATCTCGATAACCGTCATTATAGATACATTCATTGTCAAAGGCACATTCCATACAGCCGAGACAGCCACCTTTCATGGGTACATCTTGAAGGCGAACTATATTTACAGAAGAAGAAAAAGACCGGGCAAAACGTTCGGCCATCTTCGCTTCGTTTGAACTTTCATCTGTCGAATCTACCAGGACGAGGATTTTCTTCCCCTTCGGATCCACTTTAGAAATTACATCCCCAGGCTCATAGGACATCTGTTCGTACGTGATGGGTGCCGTCCACCTTTCGATGGGCGCTCCTCTTTCTATGGCAGCGATGAAATCCTCACCCCACTTAAGGAACATGCCCCGCTCCCGCTCTTTTAGCATATCGTCCATGTCAGCGGAAAAGGAAGAGTAAAATTTCATGCCCATATCTTCACTTATCGCCCGAATGTAATTGTGGGCCGTATGGTCGTAGAAGTGAATTGATGTAGAAAGAGCCGCCGCGTACTTTCCCCGAAAGTGTTCTCCCCATCCTCTTTCAAACAAACATTCTATAAATCTTTTGTACTGGGAACAAACGAGACAATAATAAAGGGGGAAAGCCCAGACCACACCCTCGGCCTTGTCCAACCGAGATACCAATTCATCGAATCCCTCCCCTTTTTCATACCTACCTATCTGCTGCGCTACGTTCAAAATGGTGAAGGAGTGGGTCGGTGCCTTCTTTTGCCAGAGATTTACATACTGCATGGTTACGCTCTCTGCACCCTTGGGGCTACCGTTAAGAATTAGAATGTCCATATGGTTACTCCCTTTTTTTATTTTTCCCTCTTTCCCTTAGTCGAACCTTCTGCCATGAGAGGAAGAAGTCGGTTCCTGATTTCAGCCGAGCCATCGAAGACGGCCTTCTTTGTCTTACCCTCTACCAGCACGCACGTTGGGGTACCACTAATCTTGAAGGTGTCGATCAATCGGTTCCATTCATTATAGACAGGCCAAGGATCCACATAGGAAAACTTTATTCCCTCTTTGCCGAACGCCGTTTCGATATCTTTTCCGGTGTACTTGCTCCCCCTACGGGCTAAATCGAAGAGGGTCTTCCGCGCCAGTAGGGCATTTCTATAATCCTTTCCCTTCTGCACGGCGAAAATAAAATATTTGGCAAACAGAGAGGTCTCACGGTGACCTGGGATATCGACGAAGGTCACCTTCCAGGCAGAGGTAGAAAGAATTTTTTCGAGGGCTGGTGCGAGCTCATCTTCCATCTTCAGACAGGGAGGGCAAAAATAATCGGTAAAGACGATGATTTCTCTTTCACCCGTCCCGAAAGTGGGAAATTTAATGTCCGCTCCCATCGAGGAAGGGGGGAAGATTACGCCCAGCCAGATAATGAGAAAATATACCCACTGCTTTTTTTTCATGGAACTAGAGGCATATTTTTTCTTTCGACTACATATATTTATCGACACCTTTTTTCAATCAATTAATTTTTGCTTTGCTGCGCCTATCCCATATGTGGTAAGCACACCTCAGCGCAGCCACTTTGGAACAAGAGGCATCCATGGAGCAAAAACAAATCGTAGACGCCCTTACGAACAGATATCTTGTCCCTTTCTCTGCCGAAGAAAGAAGGCTCATTCAAACTCACATCTCCTATTTGCTTATCCTTGGAAACGAGGTCTACAAAATAAAAAAACCAGTTGATTTCGGTTTTCTTGACTTCACGACCCTGGAGAAGAGAAAATTTTTCTGCGAAGAAGAATTGCGTTTGAATCGTCGCCTAGCCCCTCACATTTATCTCGACGTGACACCGATCACGCTGGATGAAAGGGGGCGCATTTCATTGGGGGAAGAGGGTAAAATCGTGGAGTACGCAGTTCACATGAAGCGCCTGCCAGAGGAGGGGATGCTAAAGCGTTTGATAGCCAACCCCGAATTCGACTCCCGAATCATAGACAGAATTGCGCATTTGCTGGCCCAGTTCCACCTTCAGGCGGAGACAGGGGGAAAGGTGGACGAAATGGGAGCACCGGATGTGATCAGATACAATCACGAAGAAAACTTTGCTCAAACAAAGAAGTATATCGGTCAAACCATAAGTGCCGATCAGTACGCCTCCATAGAAAAGTACTCCCTCAGTTTCCTCGAAGACAGAGAGGCCTATTTTTGGGAGCGCATAAAAAACCACCGCATCCGCGATTGTCATGGAGATCTCCATCTTGAACATATCTGCGTTAGCGATGAAATCACTATCTTCGACTGCATTGAATTCAATGAGCGATTCCGTTTCAGCGACGTAGCTGCAGAAGTGGCATTCCTCGCCATGGATTTCGACTTCAACGGATACCCTGCCTATGCCGAGCAATTTGTCGAGGCTTATATGGAATTCTCTCAAGACCAGGGAGTACGGGTCCTTCACGATTTCTATCGCTGCTATTATGCCTATGTACGCGGTAAGGTCATTAGTTTCCGGCTGGACGATTCCGCCATAAGGGAGGAGGAAAGAAGGCAAGCGGAGAAAATAGCTCGTCGCTACTTTGCCCTTTCTCATCGGTATGCAACCGGTCGCAGGACACCTGTCCTAATGACCATGGTGGGACTCACGGGAACGGGGAAGACCTTCGTTGCTCAAGAGCTTGCTCGCCGATTGGGGGCCCAACTTATCCAAACCGACGTTATAAGAAAAGAACTTGCCGGCCTTCCTCCGGAAGAGCACCGATATGAACCATTTGGAGAGGGTATCTACTCTCCCGAAATGTCCCGTCGTACATATGAAGAAGCAAGAAGAAGGGCAGAAGAAGCCCTAAGAAAGGGAAAATCGGTGATTCTCGACGCCACCCATACGCGCGATAGTGAACGTGAAGAGGCCTTGAAAATAGCAAGAAGATACGGCGCCTCTTTTTATCTTTTAAATTGCCATTGCCCAGAAGAAACGGTAAAGACTAGGCTTTCCGAACGCCTGGGGCGCGTCGGTGAGGCCTCGGACGGCCGATGGGAAATCTACCTTAAGCAACGCGAAAAGATGGACCCCCTTACCCCTTGGAGTGAATTTCTCATCTCCATTGATACCTCCCAACCCCGGGACGCAATTATGAATGAGATCTTTACTTCTCTGGTGTAGGGATGATGCGCCCTTCCAATTTATCGGGAGACTTGGCTTTGGCTTGAGCCAACCTCCTCTTGGACTCTTCCAAAAATACCCTCGCCTGATAGTCGTACCCCAAATTTGCGTAGTGAGTGAGAAGATACTCAAACCTTTTTACCGCCGCTTGGTATTGCCCCTGTCTAAAATAAAACCGTCCCACGTAAAACTCTTTGGCCGCCATGCGCTTCCGGCATTCCCTTAATTTTTCCTCCGCCATCACTGCGAATTTACTCGTCGGGAAACGGGCAATTACCTGCTCGAATTCTTTGATTGCCCTTACAGTCGCCGTTTGATCGCGGTCGATGGACAACATATTCATGTAATGGCACATACCAATCTGATACATAACGTAAGGTATGTATTCATGAGTAGGATGGAGGTTCAAGAAGTCCGTATACGCCAGTTCCGCATTAGCATAATCCTTATCACTGAAGTAGGAGTCTGCCAATCCTATTTCTGCCATTAGGGCGAGCTCATGCAGAGGGAATCTCTCCTTTACCCTCGTGAAATACTCCACTGCCCGGCTGTATCTACCCCGATTGTACGCTTCCACTCCCGCCTGGTAAAGGGCAACGGGATCATTCTTAACTTTCTGTCTTCCACTTATAAGATTGTCAATCCACGCACAACCGGAAGTCAAGAAAATCACGGCGAGTGATATGGACAATAAGACCCGCGTTTTCATCCCTCGGCTGGCAACACCTTCCTCACGAAGGCTTCGAGCTGCTCTTGGGGCACCAACCCCACCATCTTATCCACTACCATCCCTCGATTGAAAAGGACCAAAGTCGGAATGCTCCTAATCCCCAACTTAGACGCCGTCTTAGGATTCTCATCCACATTAATCTTATAGACGGCAAGTCGACCAGCGTAATCCTGCGCTATTCCTTCCACCGCCGGTGCTAAAGCCCGACAAGGACCGCACCAAGGAGCCCAGAAATCTACCAGGACCGGCTTTTGCTCCAGTTCAATAGTTTTATCAAAGGTTTCATCCGTTAAAACGGAAACACTCTCTCCCATCTCTCCCTCCCACAAAATTTTATGCCCTTTGTATCGCACATCACAGTGGAAAGTCAAATTCAAATCGCTCTTTTGACAAGACCCATCAGCTGTGTTATCCATCACGCCGTACCTAAAGGAGCAACAAAAATGCCGAAATTGGCCATTATCTCCGGAACCATTCCCATCTCGGCTCAAGGGGAAGAGAAAACTGTCTTAACGCCTTACGGCAAGGTCACTGTAGTTATCGCACACCGATGGGTGTTTCTTCCCCGCCACGGTTTAGATCCTAATAACTACGTGCTTCCTCACCAAATCAACCATGCCGCTCACTTTTCGGCCCTCAAAGCCCTGGAGGTAGAAAAGGTAATCGCCGTCAACTCTACAGGGTCTCTGAAACGAGAATTACAACCCGGCTCGCTCATTGTGCCCCATGACTTTATCTTTTGGGGCCCAAATCCCACTGTTTTCTCGCGCGAATGTCAGCACGTAACGCCTCAGCTGGATGATACCTTAAGGGACACCCTCGTGAGAGCCGCCATGGCCTGCGGGGGACACGTGATAAACAGAGGTGTTTACTGGCAGACCTGGGGACCTAGGTTCGAGACGAGGGCGGAGATAAGGCTCATGTCCCAGTGGGCAGATGTAGTTGGGATGACGATGGCATCAGAGGCCATTTGCGCATCAGAACTTAATCTCCCCTATGCCGCCATCTGCTCTATTGATAACTATGCCAATGGTATCGTCGAGCACCCCCTCTCGATGGAAGAGGTTGTATCGGGGGCAAAGAGAAATGCCGAACTGATGGGCAGAATAATCGACGTCTTGTTAAGAGACGTTGCATAAGCACCCTAACTCAGCATCAAAAGGCCCCGAGTTGGCAGGGCTTTATTTTTATCTCTAGACATTCGCACGCCGAAGCAACTTCTATTCTCGGGATTCTGAACTCTTCCGCAATATCCCACGCCACTTTACAGGGAAGCTTTCCGGAAACGAGACCCTTTTTAATTGCCTCGGCTAATGCCGGTGCCACCGCCGGCGCTGGCTGAACAACCCGACCCTGGTTTGGAAACCCAAAGAGCCCTAGCTGACAGTAAACAATTTTGATCCCTAAAATATCGAGGGCCTGTCCGATCTCCATCATGGGAATACACAAATCCCGCGCCAGTTTCTCTGCCTGTGAACAAGGGAAGGCCCCCTCTGTGGCCTCTCCCCTTATGGTTTTCACTAAAGCCTCATCAAGCACGATCGAGGATGGATGTTTATCGGCAAAGTTTTTCTTCTTTTCACCCATTTAATCTACCTTTCCCGTTATTCGAGAATCTCCGGCCCCACCGTGGTGAACCCTTCGGCTTGCAGGAGCTGTTCTGCCTTCTCTAGCTGATCCACATCTACAACAAAGACCGCCTGCGTCCCTTTCTCCAAGACGAATCCGTAGGCATTGTTTACGTTGATTTCGGCTACAGCCAAAGTCTGGGCCAAACGATCCAACCCCCCTGGTCGATCGGGAATCAAAACTGCCAATACTTTCCTTGTCTTCACCAACATACCTGCCTTTCCAAGCGCTTCAAGAGCCTTTTGAGGCTTATCGACCATTAAATTGATGACGCCAAACGTATCGGAGGTAGCAATCGTCGTCGCCCGTATGTTGATGCCTTCCTGCGCGAGTACCCTGGTCACGGCGGCCAGCTTACCCGGTTTATTTTCGGCAAAGACAGAAATTTGCTCTGCTATCATATCATTCCCTCCCCTTTATTCCTTTCGGTTATCGATTACCCTAACCGCTTTTCCTTCCGATTTTGGAAGGCTATCGGGTTCGACTAGATCCACTTTGGGAGTAACAAGAATTTCGCTTTTCAATTCCTCTGTTATTTTTCTCCTCAGCTTCTCCAGCTGTCCCAAATCACCCTGGAAGTATTGCCTTTCCACCTCCACCTTGACCGTCATAGAATCATTATAGTCCTCTCTTTCCAGTATGATAAGAAAATTCTTCCCCACCCCTGGGACGGCAAGAAGCCTTTTTTCTATCTGCACGGGGAAAATGTTTACTCCTTTGACGATGAGCATGTCGTCTGTACGCCCCATAATGCGCTCTATGCGGCGGTGGGTACGACCACAGGGACATGGACCAGAAATAATGCGGGTTAAATCTTTCGTCCGATAACGAATAATCGGCATTCCTTCCCGGGTTAAAGTCGTCATCACTAACTCACCCTGCTCTCCTTCGGGTACCGGTTCCAAAGTCTTCGGATCTATGACCTCGACCAGAAAGCTATCCTCCCAAATGTGCATACCGTTTTGATAGGGACATTCAAAGGCAACCCCCGGGCCATTCATTTCCGATAGTCCATATGAATTATAGGCCTTGAACCCATATATTTCCTCGATCCTCTGTCTCATTTTTTCCGAATGAGGCTCCGCCCCGATGAAGGCCATTCTCACTTGGGTGCTTTTAGGGTCGAGACCCATTTCCTCGAAAACTGACGCCAAATGCATGGCATAACTCGGAATGACATGAATAGCCGTGGTCCCGAAGTCGAAAAGAAGTTGAATCTGACGCTTACTATTTCCTGCTCCGGCCGGTATTACTAAGGCACCGATCCTTTCAGCTCCGTAATGAAATCCTAGCCCCCCGGTAAAAAGACCGTAGGTCATCATATTTTGGAAGACATCCGTCTTCCTCAGCCCGACCATGTACATACAACGGGCCAGCAAATTGGTCCATTTATCTATGTCCTTCGCCGTATGAAAAACAACTGTGGCCCTCCCTGTCGTTCCCGACGAAGAATGCATACGCACGAGCTTCTCCCTTGGGACGGCAACCAATCCGTAAGGCCACTGTTTGCGGAGATCATCCTTCGTCGTGTAGGGTAAATGCTTAACATCGGCCAGAGACTTTATTTTCTCCGCTTTGATGCCCATCTCCGAAAAAACACGCGCATAATAGGGAGATTTAGCTGCTTTTCTTATCGTCGCCTTGAGTCGCTTGAGCTGAAGTTTCTCTAGTTCTTCTCGTTCTAATGTCTCAATTTCCCTTTCCCAGAACATGGACTCCAACCTGCCTCCTTACTCACCGATAGTAGACAAATTTTCTATCCCCAAATCGTCTCATTTATCAAGATGAAATAATAGATTGACCGGAAGAGTAATCCGATGTAGAGAAATCTTCAGGTAAAGACGCTGCCAGCCCTGGCCGGTAGTGTTTTTTCCATAAACAACTGAAGGGAGGTTTTCCACACATGGAAACAATTACCGGACCCAGGTACACAGATGTCACGATCAATAAATCCAACCTTTACCGAGAAGAGACCTTCACCGACCTGAACTACGCACAGATAAGAAAACTCACCCCCGTCCATGCCGATGGAACGGAGGATAATTCGCGATCAGTCATCTTTACCGGCATGGTACAACTTATGTCTCCCAGTGGGCCTATTCCAATCCACTGCGTGATCAGCGAAGCCAATACTTTAGACGAAGCGGCGAATATGTTGCCCGATGCGGTGGAAAGAACGGTGCGCGATATGATCAACGAGGCCCAGCAGGAACCCAAAATCGTGATCCCCGGTGAATAGGAATAAGTGACAGGAGTCATCCTCACAGGTGGCAAGAATACCCGCATGGGAACGAATAAGGCCTTTCTCCAGATAAGGGGGGAAAGGCTCATAGATCGTACCGTTCGTATCTGTAATCTCCTTTTCGAAGAAACGATTTTAGTTACCCAAGAGGCAGAGGAGTATTTGGATTTGGATGTCTACGTCGTAACTGACTTGGAGAAGGGAAAGGGACCTCTCATGGGCATTTATACGGGTCTTTTTTTTGCGTCTTCGGAACAGGTATTCGTTGTTGCTTGCGACATGCCGTTTCTCAATGCCGATTTTATGAGGTATATGATGGAGACGGCAAATAATTACGATATAGTTGTGCCCCGTTCGCTAGGAGGGTTGGAACCACTTCACGCAATCTATTCCCGCCGCCTGATCCATCGTATTGAAAAACTATTAAAGGAAGACCAGCTGAAGATAACAGGTTTTTTTCCCGCCGGAAAAAAGAGAATAATTGAAATGGATGAAATCAACAAATTCGAACCGGCGGAGAAGATCTTCTTTAATTTAAACCGGCCAGCCGATTTGGAAGCAATTGAACGTTTCTCCACTTGACAAAAAAAGGCCATTTATCTTACGTTTCGCCTGATTTATAAAAAAATAAGGGGGCTCTTATGGAAAAAGATAGGGTTTTCGGCATGAAAGCAGAAGCGGGACGATGGCTGTTCATTGTCCTCGGCTTCATCATCAACATTTGTTTGGGTAGTGTTTATGCCTACAGTGTCTTTGCTAAACCGTTGAGAAATCTTCTCAACATCAGCGCCACGGAAGTCCAACTTCCGTTCATGCTGTTCCTCGCATTCTTTGCTATTTTCGTCTTCGTAGGTGGTCAGATAATAGCCAAGTTGGGTCCTAGAAACCTGGGTATTTTAGGTGGGATCGTTGTGGGCGCGGGATGGATGCTCGCAAGTCAATCTTCCAGCATTTTCATGCTGGCCATATCATACGGAATTTTGGGGGGCAGCGGAGTTGGCCTTGCTTACGGAGTACCCCTAGCGGTGGCGGGCAGATGGTTTCCCGACAAAAGAGGTTTGGCCCTGGGCCTTACGCTGGCGGGCTTCGGTGGTTCTCCCTTCGTTTCGGCCAATGTCGCCTCCGCTCTTATCTCGGCCCACGGACCGATGTACGCTTTCTTTGCCTTGGGACTTGCTTTTCTTATCGTCATATGCATCTGCTTTATTCCCTTCCGCTACCCGGCAGAGGGATGGGCACCGGCCGGTTGGAAACCTGCTGCCGGTAGTGCGGCCGGAGCGATAGACTTCACCCTGAAGGAAATGACCAAGACTTCCACCTTCTACGGTCTATTCCTCTGTTACGTCATCGGTTGTCTGGCAGGGTTGATGGCGATCGGTATTTCCAGCCCCGTAGGGCAGGAGATCATCAAAATCAGTCCTTCAACGGCGGCTACCCTCGTAGGCGTGTTTGCCATCTTTAACGGTGTAGGCCGACCGCTCTTTGGGGTGCTCACCGATAAACTCTCCCCGAAAGGAGCAGCTATTATTTCTTACATTATCATCCTTCTTTCTTCCCTCGGGATGTTGGCCGCTGGAGAGGGCTCTCTAGGTCTTTACGTTGCGTGCTTTATCGGCTTCTGGCTCTGTCTGGGTGGTTGGCTCGCTATTGCCCCGACGGCAACGAACATATTTTTCGGGGTGAAAAATTATGCGAAAAATTACGGACTCGTCTTCCTCGCGTACGGATTAGGCGCCATCCTGGGCGGTATCATTTCTGGTCAGGCCAAAGATACCTTCGGATCTTACAGCTTTGCCTTCTATCCCACGGCCATTCTCGCTGTGGTAGGCATAGTGATTGCCGTATTTTTCCTGAAGCAACCGAAAAAGGGTTGATGGGAAAGCCGGCCGCTCTTTCGGCGGCCGGCTTTTTATATCTCAATTACCATTCCATCGTCCAAGGGCTTAAAAGGCAGAAAGAAGGCCCGATCCAGTACCTCCGCACCCATGTGGGTCAAGACCATCTGGCGGGGTTTTATGAGGGCATACTTTTCGATTAGGGTCATGACATCAAGGTGAAAGCCTCCCGCCGGTTCATAAGTGTAAGCCTCAGCAATAAAGAGATCCGCCTCTCCGGCGGCGTCGATCAAACGGTCCGTCCAAGCCGTATCCCCTGTATAGGCCACTGATTTCCCTTCAGCCATTATACGGTAGGCATAGGCGAGCCCACCCGGTTCCCCATGTTCTGCGAGATACGATGAGACCTGGAAATACCCAAAATCTCTCGTTTCGAAAGGCCCTAACTCCACCAGAGACAGTTCAAAGTGGAAGTGATGGCGCAACGAACCGGGGAAGCTGGCCTCCATAGCCCGTTCAAACCAACCCATGATGCCCTTTGGCCCCGCTATTGTAAGAGGACGCTTTCTCCGGGAAATGTAATGGGCATCGAGGAGGAAAAAAGGCACCCCACCGGCGTGATCCGCATGAAAATGGGAGATAACTATGGCTTGAATGTCATTCAAAGAGACGTGGCGCATCTTCAAAGAGACGAGGGATGAAGCACCACAATCGATAAGTATGTTTATTCTTTCCCCTTCGAGATGGAAACAGGAATGAAACCTCCCACCCGTACTGAAGGCATCTCCACAACCGATTACGGTTACCTTCATGTTTATCTCCTATGCCAAGCCTTTTCTGCGGCCTCTACCGTTTGTGAAATTAGGGTGGCAATTGTCATCGGTCCCACACCACCGGGAACGGGTGTATAGGCTAAAGTCCTGCCGATGACGGCGGAAAGCTCGATATCCCCCTTCCCCCCCGGGTGATAACCCGCATCGATGACGATTGCCCCATCTTTGATCCACTCTCCCCGGATGAATTCAGGCTTCCCCACTGCGCCTACCACTAAATCGGCCTTACTTACTATATCCGGAAGATCTTTCGTCCGAGAATGACAGATAGTAACCGTCGCATGGGCATTCAAAAGCATCATGGCCATCGGCTTGCCTAAGATGGGACTTCTACCGACTACAACGGCATTCTTGCCTTCCACTGAAATTCCATAATGGGCCAGTAATCTCATGATGCCCGTAGGGGTGGCAGCACCGAACGCCTTTTCTCCAAGGGCCATCTTGCCGAAACCCAAACTCGTTACCCCATCGACATCCTTATCCAGGCTTATGCGGTCGAAACAGGCCCGTTCATTTATATGGTGGGGTACAGGATGCTGTAAGAGAATTCCCGCAACGAGCGGATGATCGTTTAGCTTTTCTATCTCGTTTAAGAGTTCTTCTGTGGTCGTTTCATACGGTAATGTGATCCGAAGAGACTCCATCCCTACCCGTTCGCATGCATTGCCCTTCATACGTACATAAGTAGCTGAGGCGGGGTCATCACCCACGAGAATAGTAGCCAAAATGGGGGTTATTCCCCTTTCCCTTTTCAACCTTTCTACCCGAGGTTTCAATTCCTCTTCAATTTGTCGGGCAAGAGTCTTACCGTCGAGCACTATATCCATCATTTTCCCTGCCTATTTCTGGTTACCTCCCGTGACCTTCTCCTGGGCCAAGATTTCCATTGTCCGCCTCACCTCTTCCGGTGTCACGGTCGAGCGAATCCGCTCCATTTCCGTCATAATTTGCTGAAACCTCATGCCTTCCGCCGCACTTACCCATTCAAGACCCAAGCGCTCCCTTCTTAAACCTAAGCGCTCCATCTTTTTCCACATCCGCTCCACCCGCCTCTTCGTCCAATGATTGGCATTAATATAATGACAATCACCGATATGGCATCCGGAGACGAGCACTACCGGTGCTCCCCGAGCAAAGGCTCGCCAGACAAACTTTTCACTTACCCTCGCCGAGCACATAGTCCTAATTAAGCGATTAGTAGCGGGATAAATGAGACGAGACACGCCGGCATAATCTGCCCCAGCATAGGAACACCAATTACAGGCAAAGACTAATACCTTTTCCATCGGATCCTCCGCGAGGATGGCATCTATCTGGGATTCTATCTGCTCGTCGGTAAAATGACTCATCTCAATGGCATCTTGAGGACATTCAGCCGCACAGTTCCCACATCCAGCACAAGCGGCCTGGGTTACCTTCGCGGGCATCTTTGTTTTCGGGTCCACTACGATCGCCCGATAAGGGCAAACACGGGCGCATAATCCGCAAGCCGTACATTTTGACTCGTCGACAATAGCCGTGAGGGCTTCTACCTTAATCACACCCGGAGCCATGAGTCTCATGGCCCGGGCAGCTGCAGCGGATGCCTGGGTCACGGAATCCTTAATGTCTTTCGGTCCCTCCGCACATCCAGCAAAGAATATGCCTCGAGAAGCACTGTCGACCGGTTGAAGTTTAGGATGGGCCTCTAGATAGAATCCATCGGCGTTCCTTTGGAGGGCCAACATTTCCTGAAGCACCTTTATATCCTCTGGTGGTTCTAAGCCAATCGAGAGAACCACAAGCTCGGCCACATGTTTTTCCAAAGCATTCGTGGCCGTGTTTTCTACCGTAAGTATTAGATCTTTAGTCTCCGCATTCTCATGAATAGAGCCAGGCAGCCCCCTTATGTACCTCACTCCTAAGGCTTTGCTCCGGCGAAAGAGGTCTTCAAAACCCTTCCCAAAGGCACGAATATCGATGTAGAAAACCTTGACCTCCATCTCAGGATAATGCTCTTTGAGCATGATGGCACTCTTTATCGTGTTCATGCAACAGATATTGGAACAGTAAGGATGACCGCGGTGAGTGGACCGGGAACCAACGCACTGGATGAAAGCCACCGATTGGGGGCGTTTGTGGTCGGAAAGGCGAATCACCTCGCCTTTCGTTGGTCCGCCTGCATTGATCAATCTTTCCAACTCCATGCTCGTAAGGACGTTTTCAAAGCGTCCATAACCGTATTCATCTAGATGAGTAGGGTCAATCGGCTGCGCTCCCGTAGCTACGATGATCGTTCCTACCTCAAAGGTCAACTCCTCATCGTTCATGGAGAAATCTATACAACGTCTTTGGCATACTTCCAGACAGCGACCGCAGATGATGGGGTTATGCCCGAGGCAATGATTTATATCCACGACATAGGCCGCGGGCACAGCTTGAGGAAAGGGAGAATAGATAGCCCGACGGGTGCTCAATCCCATGTTGAACTCATCGGGGACAACCACCGGACACACCTTCGCGCATTCGCCGCAGGCCGTACATTCTTTTTCTATGACATATCTTGCCCGTTTAAGGACCCGTACCCGAAAGTTACCTACGAAGCCTGTGATCTCCTTTATCTCACTCATGGTAAGGAGTGTAATGTTAGGATGCCGACCGGCATCCGCCATTTTCGGCCCCAATATTCAAATAGAACAATCCATCGTGGGATAGGTTTTATCGAGTTGGGCCATAATCCCGCCAATGCTGGGATTCTTCTCCACGATTATAACTTTATGACCGGCATCAGCCAAATCGAGGGCGGCTTGAATACCTGCCACTCCCCCTCCGATGACGAGAGTTGATTGATTCACGGGAACTTCTAATTCCGTCTTTTCCTCAAGCCGGGATGTTCTTGCCACCGCTGCCCGTACTAAATCTTTGGCTTTTTTCGTCGCCGCCTCTGGTTCCAAGGCATGGACCCAAGAGCATTGTTCACGAATATTCGCCATCTCTAAAAGATACGGATTGAGACCCCCTTCTTTCAGACAATTCCTAAAGGTAGGTTCGTGCAAGCGCGGCGAACAGGAGGCAACGACGATTCGATTTAAGTTGAACTCTTTGATATCTTTCTTAATCTGTTCCTGCCCGGGCTCTGAGCAAGTATAACTCTGGTAGACAGCATGTACAACATCGGGGAGAGTGGATGCATATTCTGCCACGGCCGCACAATCCACTGTAGCCCCAATATTGGAACCGCATTTACAAACGTATACCCCTATGCGTGGACTATCGCTCATCGCCTTTTTTGCCATACGCTACTCCTTACTTTTTTATCGCTTACTCATCCTTTAAACCAGCCCATTTCGCGGGCGAGGATTGTGTGTA
The DNA here is from genome assembly GCA_026416455.1 of Syntrophales bacterium. Classification (GTDB taxonomy): domain Bacteria; phylum Desulfobacterota; class Syntrophia; order Syntrophales; family UBA8958; genus JAOAFE01. The sequence continues at coordinate 209,524 of JAOAFE010000001.1, read as the reverse complement.
TATCCACCAATTCCATATTCCATTCTCCCCCCCTCACCTTGTCTCTCATGGCGCAGGTTAGGTGAATCATGCATTTGGGACAGGAAGTAACCATCATCTGTGCCTTGGTCGCACGCGCTTCCTTCAGTCTTTTAATCTGAATAAATTTCGAATAAGCATCACAGTTAATGAAAGCGCTGTTGCCGCAACATACGGCACCGTGTCCAAAGTGTTCCATCTCTACGAGTCTCAATTGGGGTATCATTCTGAGCAGTTTACGAGGCACCTCTACCTTATCCACCATTCTCGCCAGGCGACAAGGGTCTTGATAAGTCACCCGCCGACTAAAGGGGGAAAACGTCATACCCCCTCGGTTTACCTCCCGCTCGATAAGGTCCAAAAGAAGGGTTACTTTCAAATCGAATCCCTTACACACCTGTGGCATGAACTCTTTCCAAACGTAATAACATTCGGGACACGAAAAGACGATCTCCTTTACCCCTGCATCCTTAAACGCCTCGTAGTTAAGGCGACATAGAATTTCGAAATTCTTTCGATCGCCCGTGCAAAGGAGATCATGTCCGCAACATCGCTCATCGGCCAATACTACGGGCTCCACATCGAAGAAATTAAGAATTCGAACACTGTCTCTAGAAATGGCCAGGGTGTTTACCTCTATACCTGAAAAGAAGACGTCAAAATAGGGTGCACAACCCACGAAGTAGGCTATTTCTCCCGTCGAGCTCACCTTCAGATCTTCATTAATCCATCCTAAGCGATTCTGTTTGAGTTCCGGGACGGTCATCATTCTCATCCAAGAGTGAACAGCCCCATCGTGGGCCCGATAGCCTTTTAATCCCTTCGTCTCCGCCAGAAGAGTCCTCATTTCTATCACAAATCCGCTGAAATCGACCCCAGAAGGGCATCGCTCACTGCATAGATCACAGGTGAGACACTCCCAGACGGCATTTTCTATAAAGGCTTCGTCTTCTCTTTCTGCTATTACCTTATGGGCCAGGAGTCGGGGTGAATACTCTTTCCCAGACATACACCTCGGACAGGAGGTCGCACATTTACCGCATTCTAGGCACTGGAAAAGTCCTTTGTTCTTAACGAGCCCATCAAGTCTCACATCCACCATAATGATCAGCCTTTCTTTCCTTTTGAGTGATGGGTCCTAGGCGCTCTATGGTATCAGCAAAATCCTCTATGGCCTGTGCAAGTTCCGTCTTTTCATGGGCGCCAAAGCTCTTTTCAACCAACCGATGTTGATCGATACCCAAGAGATCGAGCAGTTTTCTTACTCTTTGCACATTTCCGTGTCCTACAGCCGGTCCCGGCCCGTAGCGACAGTCTTCATCATGGCATTCAAGTAGGAGCACTCCATCCGCCCCGAACTCGAAGGCCTTCAAAATGAGGGCCTGATTAATGCGGCCTATACACATGACACGGATGACCTTCAGATTCTCGGGCAAAACAAAACCTGCCATCTGTGCCTGATTCAGACAGGCCCAAGGGCTCCAGTTGCAGCAGATGGTGAGGATTTTTACCGACACGGCTCTTTTCCCCCCTCGAAGATAAAGGGCACGATATCATCGAGGAATCGATTGGAAAAATAAGGCATATCCATCGCCGTTACGGGGCATCTACCCACACATCCACCGCAGCCCACACAGTTATAGCGAAGGACCTGAGCGGTGTAAAAACCAAAACTATTGGCTTTGAAAGTTACAGCCCTAAAAGGACATATTTCTACACATCTACCGCAGCCACGGCATCGCGTTTCGTCTACCCTCGGACTCAATTCATGATCCTTCAGATAAGCCTCAGCGGCAGCCGACGCGACATGAGCAGCCAAAGCTGCTCCTGCTTGGCCTGCACTCACCCTTTTTAAAGTGCGCGGCATAACGCGGTAAAGCCCTATTTGAGGTGTATTGAAGAAGGCAAAATTGTAGCGATAAAATTTTTTCAAGCCGAAAGTGCCTTCGGGGATGGCCAGAGGTAGAAGGTGCAAATCCGTAAGACATACAATATCTGAGTTGAGCACTCTCTTTCTTCCTTCTATCTCGAGACGGGTTTCGAAATTACCCAGATGACCTTTAATACCCCATACGATCGCTTCGGATATATTTTCCACACCTTGACCCTCAACCTCCGTTAAAGACCGCCGGGCCACGTCGGATGGCAATTCTTCACCTTTTATACGACACCGATGGACGAGGCGAACACGAAATCCCTGGAGGTCAAGAATACGGGCACATATTATTCCCACCTCTGAACCACCGAGGATCAAAACAGATCTACCCAAACTCGTTTGACCTTCCTGGAGAGGACCGAGAAATTGGAGGCGAAAATAGGATTCCCTCAATAAGTCCCGTGCACGAGCCAACATTCTATTATCCGACCACATACCGTAACCCAAACCATCCCGCATGTTGACCATCTCAAATCGGCTACGGTCGAGTCCTAACCTATTGAAAAGATGCAATCGCACTCGGTTGCGTTGGTCATTACAGGATATACACTGGAATTCGAGAGGGCAACAGGCGCAGGAAAGCAAAATGTTTCTTCCCAGCTTATTTTTTCTTACTTCTCGGGCTATTTGCTCCGCCCCTTGGGGATGACAAGCAGAAAAAACGAGAGCACTTTTTTCTACCCCCGGCATAAGGCTCGCCAAATGTGTTAAATTCTCCAACACAGAAGTGGGCGCCATCGTGCCATTACAAGTGCAGATAAAAACCCCTATCTTTCTTTCATCGCCTTGGAAAAGGCGAGTTCTCCTACTCCCTTTTTTCCTTTCTCCGAAGGAGGGGGTGTCCATTATGGCTCTACCTGCCGCCGCCGAACCGGCCATCAGAACGTTAACAATATCCGTAGCCTCGTTGAAGCTACCTATATAATGCACCTGCTTTTCGCTGAGCATCTTTTTATCCGCAAGTTCCTCTTCCCTTGCCACGACTATAGCCGGGGCGTAAAAAGAAATAGTACGGGGCAGGCGGGTATGATCGATCGCCCCAATGGAGCGACAAACCTCCTCACAAGCCAAGCACTCGCAGCAGACGGCACATTGAATACATCTTTTGGCCTCGTAAATCGCCTCATCTTCACTCAAGCCGTGAGAAATTTCAGAAAAGTCCTTGACTCGCAGATGTGGTTCCCGTGAACGCGCCTCGACCCTCTCGAGTTTTTCTGTTACCTTCGGAACTTCTTTATAATCGGCCCCGGGAAAAGATGTGACCTCATTTTCCCTGACCTCGATACCCAAAAGATAATCAGCTACATCCGCAGCCGCTTTCCTCCCCTGCGCCATAGACTCAACTACCGTTCCCGGGCCGGTCACGACATCTCCCGCGGCGAACAGGCCAGGCCGACCAGTCATCATACCATTAAGGCATACAATACGCCCCCGGTCATCCTTCCACCGGAACTCGCCGCCCAAAGAAGACCAGTCTGTCTCCTGACCAATGGCGACAATTACGTAATCAGCTTGCGACAGAAACTGCGATCCCTCGACGGGAATCGGTCTCCTCCGCCCGCTTTCATCCGGTTCTCCCATTTCCATCCTTATGAATTCAACGGCCTCGACGGTAGACGTACCTCTTATCGACACGGGTGCCGTGCGGAAGGTAAAATTAACTCCCTCTTCCTCCGCTTCCCGTATCTCTTTCGCCAGGGCCGGCATATCCCCCTTTTCGCGACGATAAAAAATAGTAACCTCCTCTGCCCCAAGACGTAGCGCCGCCCGAGCCGCATCGATGGCAGAATTTCCTCCTCCGATTACGGCCACCCTGCCTACCAGCTTCTTCAAACTACCCATATTTACCTGTTTCAGCATCTCCACGGCCCCCATAACTTGGGGCAAATTCTCGCCAGGTATGCCCAGTTTGAGGTCACGATGGGCACCGAGACAAAGGATAACGGCTTTATAACCTTCTTCAAAGAGCTCTTCCACGTTCGTTACAGGACAGGACGTCTTAAATTCGACTCCTAATTCTTCAATCGCCTTAATCTCCATTTCCAATATATCTCTCGGCAGACGAAAGGCGTTGATACCGATTCTTAACATACCGCCCAGTTGGGACTCCTTTTCGAAAACGGTAACATTAAAGCCTTCCCGCGCGAGAAAATAAGCCGCCGAAAGCCCAGCGGGACCGGAGCCCACTATCGCTACCCTTTCTTGTCTTTTATGACCTGCAGGTGGAAGAGTTGGCCTCTTTCCTGCTTTAAGTTCCCAATCGGCGGCAAACCTTTTTAGTTCACAAATGGCCACCGCCGCGTCTACATCCGCCCGGCGGCAGGCCACCTCACAGGGATGATGGCATACCCTCCCACATATCCCGGGTAGAGGATTATCTCTTCTGATAACTTCCAGCGCCTCGGAAAACCTCCCGGCTGCGATTAAGGCAATATACGCCTGGGCATTCACCCCTAGGGGGCACGCCTCCCGACACGGAGCCTTCTTTCTTTTGTCAAGATCAAGAGCCCGGGAAGGACAGTAGGGGGGAGTTCTCTTGAGGGGTGGCGACGTTGTATCTTTGAGAGGACATACCTCCATGCAGCGTGCACAACCTGTACATAGATCGTAATCGACAAATGGAGACTCTTGTATTAAGGTCACTCGGTAGCCTTCACCTTCCCTTACGATGGACTCCACATGCGTGCGCGTCAAAGCCGTTACCAAAGGATGGCGCGTAACTCTTAGATATAGAGGTCTAAACTGGAAGTTTAAATCCTCTGGCCATTCCGTGAAGGCTGCCTTTCCCAAAGGCACTTCTAAAAAGTGAGGAGCCCGCGTCACCCAAATCAAGGGTTTCCCTGCTTCGGCCATATCTTGCGCCGCTTTAATGGCTCCGTAGCCGGCTCCGAGCAGAAGAACAGCCGCTTGAGGAATCTTATTCGGTGAATTATTTATCATCCGTTGCCCTTAGAACGACTTTTGAGTACCGCCTGCCCGTATTCCATACCTCGTTCAAAGGCCTTCATATTTGCCTCTACCGTGGCTGGTGGCACAGAGTCCTTAATCGCTTGACGCACGGCATCGGCCGAAGCGACCCCGGTTACAGCGGTTAAGAAACCGAGCATGACGATATTGGCCATCATCTTGTGTCCCATCTCCTCGGCAATACGGGTGGCAGGAACCCGCAGGATGTTCCAAGACTTATTCCCCTTACCCGGGCGCACGAGATCTTCATCCCAAATCAGCGTACCGTCATCGACGAGGTTTTTAACATGCTTCGTGTACCCTTCCTGACTCATGCAGATGAGGATTTCGGGCCTATCTACATATGGATACAATATTTCCTCATCACTTATTATAACCTGGCTGGAGCAAGCGCCACCCCTGGCCTCCGGTCCATAGTTTTGCGTCATTGTGGCGTGCTTCCCATCATAAATGGCAGAGGCCCTCCCCAAAATATCACCAGCCATAACAATACCCTGTCCACCAAAACCGGTGAAAAAAATTCGCCGTTCTCTCTTTTTCATCTTGCTATCCTGATGACGTTATCTTCCGGAGTTTCATGACATACAATCGACCGGTAATAATCAATGAAGGTAGGACGCTCGCGGTCTACGAACTTACCCACTACGATCTCGCCAAACAAGTCGATGCCTGCTTCCTTGGGATCTATTTCGTTTTTTATAACCGATCGATCGTGATACAATTTAAGCGTTTCTAACGCATTACCCATCTTGTTTCTGCGACCAAAGACGGACGGGCAAGGACACAGGATCTCTATGAAAGTAAATCCTTTTTTTTGCAGGGCTTCGGCAATCGAGTTAGTAAGGAGTCTTATATGAAGAGCCGTCCACCGGGCCACGTAAACAGCCCCACAGGCAGCTGCCAGATAGCAAAAGTTAAAAGGTTCTTCTGGCGATCCTTCAGGGGTAGTAGTCGTTTTAAACCCCAGTGGCGTACTGGGAGCCTGTTGACCGCCCGTCATCCCGTAATTCAGATTATTAACACATATGACCGTCATATCAATATTCCTGCGGGCGGCGTGAATCAGATGATTACCACCAATGGCAAAGAGGTCTCCATCACCGGAGGCAACGATGACTTTGATATCCGGACGGGCCAGTTTGAGGCCCGTGGCAAAGGGAATAGCCCGACCGTGGGTAGTGTGGAATGAATCTACCTTAATATAACCCGCCATTCGACCTGTGCATCCGATACCGGAAACCATGGCCAACTTGTTCAAATCGATGTCTAACTTCTGTATGGCAGCGAGTACACCACCAAAGATCGTCCCGATACCACAACCGGAACACCAAATGTGGGGTATGCGATCCACCCTTAACAAACGGTCCATAGGGTGGCCTGGAAGCTCTCTTTTTTTACCTCTCATCTGTTCCTCTTCCTCTTCAAAGCGGCTCTTATTCCCTCAATTATCCGTTCTGGCCTTATGACTGCCCCGCCATGATGGGGTACGAGGTGAACACGACATCTTCCCGCTGCACACCTTTCCACTTCCCTTACCATCTGGCCTAAATTTATCTCTGCTACCACAAGGGCTTTCACATTCCTCGCCAGAGACCTGACCAACTCTTCGGGGAAGGGCCAAACCGTATCGAGCTTGAGCAAACCTGCCCTGACGCCGGCTTCTCTTATTTGCTCCACGGCACTGCGAGCCGATCGGAACGTTATTCCATAAGAGATGACCACGACCTCCGCATCGTCAAGATAAAAAGACGTCGTTTTAATTATCTTTTCCCGATTCAGGACGATTTTGTTTACCAAATGCTCCACCATCTGGGCCTGAGCATCGGCCGTCATCACCGGATAACCGCGTTCATCGTGGGTAAGACCCGTTACATGGATCCTATAACCATCCCCACAATTAGGTAAGATAGGCACCCCATTGGGCCCCGGTCGGTAAGGCAAATACCCCTCGGGGGGAGCATGAGGCTTGGCTCGGTTCACAATTTCTATTTCCTCTATGTCCGGAATCACCACCCTCTCATTCATGTGACCCACTACTTCATCGGCCATAATAAGAACGGGAATCCGGTATTCTTCACTTAAGTTAAACGCCAGAATAGTCATATCGAACATCTCTTGCGGACTGGAGGGAGACAGAGCAATAATCTCATAGTGACCATGAGAACCCCATCGGGCCTGCATCATGTCACCTTGTGCTACATTAGTAGGAAGCCCTGTGCTGGGACCTGCCCTTTGGACATTGCATATGACACAGGGCGTCTCGGTGCATACCCCCAAACCAATATTTTCCATCATGAGAGAAAATCCCGGTCCGGAGGTACTCGTCATGGCCTTCACTCCACCCCAACTGGCTCCTAAAATGGCGGCCATCGATGCAATTTCGTCTTCCATTTGTATATATATTCCCCCCACCTGGGGCAGACGTATCGACATTCTCTCCGCCACCTCTGTCGCAGGGGTAATGGGGTAGCCGGCAAAAAAACGACACCCCGCCGCAATGGCACCCTCGCAGCAGGCATGATCCCCGTTCATGAAATAGATGCCTTTTTCTACTGCTTTATCACGCACCCGCCTTTTCTCCTTCTTTCTCAAACAAATTTATCGAGTAAATGGCGAACTCCGGGCATATTATTTCACAAAAATGACAATTCACACATTTATCCGCCTCCTTCACGTAAGGAGGATGGTAGCCCTTTTTGTTAAATTCCTCAGAGAGGGCGAGAACACCCCGAGGACAATAAGCAATACAGAAACCACAACCTTTACATCTCTCGGGCAAAATGATGACCTCACCCCGACTCAACTTAACGGGCGGCATGTCTAAGGGCCGTCGCCAGAACCTCATTCTCGTCTCCCGGTCATAAAATTACGGCTGGATTATAGGAAGACTTGTTCCCTGTCAAGTATATTATTGGAATCTTGATTAACTATCTTTCCAGACAGAATTTGTCTGATTCTTGCACCAAGGGAATGGGATACTCTCCCGTGTAGCATGCCAGACAAAGATCGCTTTTCTTCAGTCCCGTAGCCTTAACCATACCATCAAGGGAGAGATAGTAAAGGTGGTCGACCCCGATGAAACGAGCAATGTCCTCCACTCTCTCTTGCCGAGCGGCGATCAACTCTCCTCGAGACGAAAAATCGATACCATATGGACAAGGGAAGCGGGTCGGAGGACAACTCACAAGCAGGTGTATCTCCTTAATCCCCCTCTCCCTCAGATTTTTGATGCGACTTTGACTCGTCGTGCCCCTAATAATGGAATCTTCAACGATAGCAATCCTCTTTCCCTTAAGAAGCGATAGAACAGGATTGAGTTTTACCCTCACCCCAAAATCCCTCACCGATTGGGTCGGTTGGATAAAAGTTCTGCCCACATAGTGATTTCTTATCATGCCCATTTCAAAGGGGATGCCACTTCGCTGGGCAAAACCTAAAGCTGCATAATTCCCCGAATCAGGGAAGGGCATTACAAGATCAACATCTGGACGGTATTCTTCTGCTAGATTGAATCCCAGCTCTTTGCGACAAGAATAAACGTTACGGCCAAAAACGTTGCTATCGGGACGAGAAAAATAAATCAACTCAAAGACACACATTGCCTTTCTAGGCGAAGACAAAAAACCTATATTCTTTACCCCATTTTCGTCGATGATTAATATTTCCCCGGGTTCTATGTCCCTTATAAATTCGCCTTGCACCAAATCAAAGGCACAGGTTTCAGATGCTATCACCCAACCACCGTTAATGCGTCCTAAAGATAGAGGCCTGAAACCGAAGGGATCGCGGGCGGCGATTATCTCTCTCTTCGTCAGCATAACTAGGCTATAGGCCCCCGAAACCTGGGAAAAAGATTTGATAATGGCCCCTTCCAGACCCTCTTTCAGGTGTAAAGCCATAAGATGGATAAAAATCTCCGTATCCATGGTCGATTGAAAAATCGACCCTCTTTTCTCGAGATGCCGGCGCAGCTCCAAGGCATTTACCAGGTTACCGTTATGGGCAATACCGTAGTACTCTCTCCCATGATGAGCCACAAAAGGCTGAGCATTGGCCAGCGTGGAAGAGCCGGTTGTGGAATAGCGAACGTGACCGATTGCCAGGTGACCTTTCATTTTGGAGAGTACTTCCTCTTTAAAGACCTCCGACACCAGTCCCATACCTTTGTGCTCTCTGACATCGCATCCGTCAGTGGTTACTATTCCGGCGCTTTCCTGTCCCCTATGCTGGAGGGCAAACAAGCCGAAATAGGTAACCCTAGCCGCCTCTGGATGACCATAAACGGCAAAGACACCACATTCATGCCTTGGATGGCCAAAATACACCATAAAAACTAAGACCTGTCCTTTCCGACCTCATAATAGTCCTGCAGAGGACACACCTCCCAACCGGACGTAATCAAAGAAGAAATGGCCTCGCATATAGCATGAGCACCGGCAATAGTCGTCGTGTAAGGTATATTGTATACGATCGCCGCCCTCCTTATCTGATAACCATCTGCAGAAGACCTCCGACCCCGACTCGTGTTAATCATGAGTTGGATTTCTCCATTCTTTATAAAATCCACCACATGCGGTCGGCCTTCGGAAATCTTGTTCAAAGGCAACACTTGGATCCCCATCTGATTGAGAAAACGGGCCGTTCCTTTCGTCCCTAATAGTTTGAAACCCAGCCGCACAAACTCGCGAGCAACGGGTACTATTTTCTCTTTGTCTCCATCATGGACACTTATGTAAACGTTGCCTTTAACGGGCAATTTAAAGCCCGTCGCCAGCTGGGCCTTCGCATAGGCGAGACCAAAGGAGTAATCGATGCCCATCACTTCTCCCGTTGACCTCATCTCTGGACCCAGAAGAATATCGACTTCGGGAAAACGGGAAAAGGGGAAGACCGCTTCCTTGACGGATATATGACGTGGCACTAAAGGCGCCTTCAATCCCAATTCCCGTAGTTTCTTCCCTAACATGACTTTTGTGGCAAGACGCGCCAAGGGTATCCCCGTCGCCTTGCTCACGAAGGGAACCGTCCTGGAAGCCCGAGGATTGACCTCCAAAACGTACAATTCACCATCTTTGATAGCGTATTGAATGTTGATAAGACCGACGACACCAAGCTCGGAGGCAATCGTTTCTGTTTGCCTTTCTATGAGAGAGACGATATCCGAAGGAAGGGTACGGGGGGGGAGAACACAGGCGCTGTCCCCTGAATGGATACCGGCCTGTTCGATATGTTCCATGATCCCGGCGACAATCGTCGTCTCCCCGTCGCTTATAGCATCTACATCTACTTCTATGGCATCTTCTAAAAACTTATCGATAAGAACGGGAAAACCAGGGGAAATTTGAACCGCCCTCTCCATGTACCTTCTGAGGCTATCCATATCATAGACAATTTCCATCGCCCGCCCACCAAGCACGTAAGATGGGCGTACGATTAAAGGAAATCCGAGCCTTTGTGCCTCCCGCAGTGCTTCCTCCACTGTCAAAGCCGTCGTGTTTTCCGGTTGTTTGAGGCCGATGCGATTGATTATTTCCTGAAACCTTTTTCTATCCTCGGCTCGATCGATGGCGTCCGGTGAAGTGCCAAGAATTGGTACGCCTGCCTCTGCCAGTCCACGAGCGAGATTTAAAGGAGTCTGACCACCAAATTGAACGATAACGCCCATTGGCCTCTCTTGCCTTATGACGTGTAGGACATCTTCCAAGGTAAGGGGTTCAAAATAGAGACGGTCGGAGGTGTCATAGTCCGTACTGACGGTCTCGGGATTGGAGTTCACCATTATGCTTACATACCCTTCCTCCCTCAAAGCTAAGGAGGCATGGACACAGCAATAATCAAATTCAATTCCTTGCCCAATACGGTTAGGTCCCCCTCCGATGATTACAACCCTTGGGTGGGGATCTGTCTCCACCTCGTTCTCCTGCTCGTAGGTGGAATAATAGTAAGGTGTGTAGGCGGCAAATTCAGCGGCACAAGTATCGACGAGCTTGTATACGGGATAGATATTATATTCTTCTCGCAACTTTCTGATCTCGTTTTCCTTTACCCCCCAAAGCTCGGCCAGACGCCGATCGGAAAAACCCCACGTCTTCGCTTCGGCAAGAACTTCCCCCTTCATTGGATGTTGGGAGATAATCTCTTCTGCCCTGACGATCTCCTCGATATGATACAAGAACCACGGATCGATACCTGATAAGTCGTGGATTTCTCCTACTGTAAATCCCTCTTTCAGTGCCGTCGCTATCCAGAAGATCCTCTCCGAGTTCGGTCGGCGTATTTTCTCTCTTATAAACTGCGTCCGATCTTCAACCGTGGGAGGAACAGTGGCCAGAAGCGAAAAACGACCTATTTCTAGTGATCTAATTGCCTTTTGAAGAGATTCCTTAAATGTGCGACCAATAGCCATCGTTTCTCCCACAGACTTCATCGAGGTCGTGATATAGTCTTGAGCTCCAGGAAACTTTTCGAACGTCCATCTCGGTATCTTCGTCACCACATAATCTATGGTTGGCTCGAAGGAAGCCATCGTTTCCCGGGTTATATCGTTAGGAATCTCATCTAGAGTATAGCCCACAGCCAGCTTGGCGGCTATCTTGGCAATGGGGAAACCAGTTGCCTTAGAAGCCAAAGCAGACGAACGAGAAACACGAGGATTCATTTCTATTACGACCATTTCGCCCGTCCTGGGGTTGACGGCGAATTGTACATTGGAGCCACCCGTCTCTACGCCTACCTCTCTCATTATAGCAATCGCCGCATCGCGCATTGCTTGATACTCTTTATCCGTCAACGTTTGGGCCGGTGCCACGGTAATCGAATCCCCCGTGTGAACCCCCATAGGATCCAGATTTTCAATGGAGCAGATGATAACTACGTTGTCGGCCCGATCACGCATCACTTCCAACTCGTATTCCTTCCAACCGATAACGGATTCTTCCAACATGATCTCATGAATGATGCTCGCATCGAGACCAGCTTTAGCAATTACTTCCAGCTCCTCTCGGTTGAATACCACCCCTCCACCGGTTCCTCCCAAAGTGAAGGAGGGACGAACAATAAGGGGAAAACCTATGATCTCCGATATCTTCTGGGCTTCTCTTAAGGACCTGGCAAAACCACTTCTAGGGACCTTGAGTCCGATACGTTCCATCGCTTTTCGAAATTGTTCCCTGTCTTCCGCTTTTCTAATGGCTTCTAAAGAGGCTCCTATTAATTCCACCCCATACCGATCCAAAACACCGGCTTCAGCTAAAGAAACTGCCGTATTCAGACCTGTCTGTCCTCCTAAAGTGGGCAGGAGGGCATGGGGCCTTTCTTTTGCAATTACTTTGGCCACTGCCTCGGGTGTTATCGGCTCTATGTAGGTTCGATCGGCCATCTCTGGATCCGTCATGATGGTCGCCGGATTGGAGTTAATGAGTACCACTTCAAATCCTTCTTCTTTCAAGGCTTTACAGGCTTGAGTGCCGGAATAGTCGAATTCACATGCTTGACCGATGATGATCGGACCGGAACCAATAATCATTATCTTTTTCAGATCACTTCTTTTCGGCATCTTTTATTCCCACTCGATGGTACTGGGGGGCTTGGAACTTATGTCGTAAACCACCCTATTTACTCCCCGAACTTCATTTATGATTCTATTTGATACGCGGGCCAGCAATTCATGGGGCAGGCGAGCCCAATCAGCCGTCATGGCATCTTCACTCTTTACTGCTCTCAGGGCGATGATATTTTCATAGGTACGTTGGTCTCCCATAATACCCACGCTTTTTATAGGCAGAAGAACGGCAAATGACTGCCACAATTCCCGGTACAGACCAGCGGCCCTAATTTCGTCGAGAAACACCTGATCGGCCTGGCGAAGAATGGCAAGCCTCTTTTCCGTGACTTCTCCAATAACCCTTACTGCCAATCCAGGCCCCGGAAATGGTTGACGCCACACCATCTCTTCTGGAATGCCTAACTCCAATCCCAGAGCCCTCACTTCATCTTTAAACAGATGTTTCAGTGGCTCAACCAGGGTCAGCTTCATCTTTTTAGGCAGACCACCAACATTGTGGTGAGATTTGATTACAGCGCTCGGCCCACCGAAGGCCGAGCGAGATTCAATTACATCGGGATAAAGCGTACCCTGGCCTAAAAATTTCACTCCATTTATTTTTTTTGCCTCCTTCTCAAAGACCTCAATAAACGTGTGCCCAATAATCTTCCTTTTCTTTTCCGGATCCTCGACGCCTTTCAATCGGGAAAGAAAGGTCTTACCGGCCCGCACCAACTTAAGATTCATGTGAAAATGACGTCGGTAAACGTTCCAAACCGTTTGTGCCTCATCCTGGCGCAGGAGCCCATTATCTACAAAAATGCAGGTAAGTCTCTCTCCTATGGCACGGTGAATGAGAACGGCAGTTACAGAAGAATCCACCCCACCGCTTAATCCCAGTATTACTTTACCATCTCCCACCTGATTCCGGATTTCCTCCACTGCCCTATCCGCAAAGATCTTCATTGTCCAGTTCGGCCGGGCGCGGCAGATCTTAAAGAGGAAGTTTGCTATCATTTTCTTGCCCTCGGGAGTGTGGACCACCTCGGGATGAAATTGAAGCCCGTAGATATGCCTTTTTTCATCCTCGGCCGCCGCAATCTCCGTATTGGCCGTTGAGGCGGTAATGCGAAATCCCGGTGGCAACTTTTTCACCTCATCTCCATGACTCATCCAACAGGTTGTCTGTCTGGCAACCCCTTCAAAGAGTGGTGAATTTTCTTTTATTGAGAGTTCGGCAAAACCGTATTCTCTCTTATACGCCGCTGCTACTTCGCCTCTCAAGGCATGCACAAGGTATTGAAAGCCGTAACAGATGCCAAGTATTGGAATATCAAGGGCAAAAATACGGGCATCCACTTGTGGACTTCCCTCGGCATAAATGCTGGCCGGCCCTCCGGAAAGGATAATCCCCTCCGGCGCCATCTCCTGCACACGCTTTAGGTCTATGGTAGGCGGCTCGATTTCACAGTAAACCTGATGTTCCCTCACTCTCCTGGCAATGAGTTGATTATATTGAGAGCCGAAATCAATTATTAAGATCATTCACTTTACCTTTCATCATACTGACAAAGCGATCGAAGAGGTAGCTTGCATCATGCGGACCAGGACACGCTTCCGGATGATACTGCACACTCAGGGCATTCAGATGCGGGTAGAAGAGTCCTTCCGAAGTATTATCGTTTAAATTAGCATGGGTCGCATGGCAACGCTCACGAACTGAGCTCGGCAAGACGACAAAACCGTGATTTTGAGATGTGATTTCAACGCGACCGGTAAGATCATTTTTAACCGGCTGATTCACCCCGTGATGACCGAACTTCAATTTTTCCGTTTTTCCTCCCATAGCCTGCCCCATGATCTGGTGCCCCAGGCATATCCCGAAGATGGGCAGCCGTCCGAGTAAGCGGCGGGTCGTCTCGACTAAATAGGGTAAAGCTGCGGGATCTCCAGGCCCATTAGAAAGAAGGATTCCATCGGGTTCATAGGAAAGTATCTCCTCGGCCGAGGTAAAAGCCGGAAACACCATGACCCCGCATCCCCGCTCCTCCAACATACGTAAGATGTTGAACTTGACCCCACAATCGATAACGGCCACCTTGAACTTTTTCCCTTCCGGCCAACCATTCATTGAACGCCGGGCTCCATTAAACCACACATACGGTTTACGACATGTGACCTCGCGGACGAGATCCCGACCGATAAGCCCAGGATATTGGTCTAACTTCCTCTTTAGAGAACTAAGATCCAAATCGTCCGTCGACACTATCCCCCTCATAGCCCCGTAGATGCGCAAACGTCTCGTAATAGCCCGGGTGTCTACCCCTTCGATTCCAATTTTGCCCGCCGCTTCCAAGAACTCCCTTAAAGTGCGTTTGCTCCGCCAATTGCTGGGACGATCATGGTATTCTTTCACGATGAATCCCTCGAGGTAAATGCCATCAGATTCCATATCCTCGTCATTTATTCCGTAATTCCCTATCATAGGGTAGGTCATAACGACGATCTGTTCCTTATAAGACGGATCTGTCAACACCTCCTGATAGCCCGTTAAGCTCGTATTGAATACGACCTCGCCCACTGCCTCGCCGGATCCAGCAAAGGCACTTCCCCGCCAAACGCTACCATCTTCCAAAAGGATTATCGCTTTCCTCTCGGTCTTCAAAAACGGCATACAATTTGCCTCACGGTTAATTAAATTAAAGGCGGGAACTAAGTCTTTTACCCCGCCTTTTTCTTACTACCACGGTAATCGGTCAGAAATCAACTGATGAATAACATCTCCCAGAATTTCGGGAGGGTCCACAGTTCATCGGGAATATAAGTCTCCAACTCATCAGCATAGGCGCGCAGATCGCTCATCTTCTCCTTTACTTTCCGACAGAGGGCAAAGGCTTTTTCTTTCTCGTCTTCTATCGACTCGGCCTTCGAGAGGTCTTCCATCATTGCCCTATCCAATTCGAGACACTTATTCAAACCACTATTCACTTTTTTCATTAGCTGTTCTAAGTTGGACAGTTCTTTTCCCGTTCCCAAAATTTCTTTCGACTTTATCAACGCATCCGCCAGTTTTTGCAGATAATTAACCGCCGCCGGCACCACGTGTCCCATGATTAAATTGTGCAAGCACTTTACGTCTATCTCCATATCTTTAATATACCGTTCAAGATGAATGAGATAGCGGGATTTTAGTTCCACAGGAGTGAGAACGCCGTAACGGGAAAAAAGATTCATTGCCTTCTCAGAAACCAGTGCCTCTAAAGCCTCTGGTGTGGTTTTAGCATTTGGCAAACCACGCCTGGCTGCCTCTTTCTCCCATTCCTTACTGTAGTTATCCCCATTGAAGAGTATCGGTTTTATTTCTTTAATTTCTTCTCGGATAACGTCGAATACGGCCTGATTTACATTCTTTCCTTTCATGGCCTTTATTTTCGCCGCCAGCTCGTCCAAACTTTCAGCTACAATCGTATTGAGCACCGTCGTGGGGAAAGATATGGACTGGGAAGATCCAACGGCGCGGAACTCAAATTTGTTTCCCGTAAAGGCAAAAGGTGAAGTTCGGTTTCTATCCGTATTGTCCCGACTGAGAATGGGCAAAGTCGATATACCGAGATCGATAATGGCATTATCTGTTGCCTTCGTCACCCTTCCCTTTTCAATATCCTCCAAGATTTTCGTGAGCTGCTCTCCTAAAAACACGGAGATGATAGCGGGAGGTGCCTCGTTGGCTCCAAGGCGAAAATCGTTGCTATATCCAGCCACGGACGCCCGAAGAAGGTCTGCATGCCGATAGACGGCCCGCACAGTCGCAATCAAGAAAACAAGAAATTGAATATTATCCTGAGGCGTAGTTCCCGGATTCAGAAGATTGTTTCCCCGGTTATCCGCCAGGGACCAGTTGAGGTGTTTTCCCGAACCATTCACGCCGGCGAAGGGCTTTTCATGCAAGAGACAAGCGAGGCGATGCTTTTTGGCTACCAATTTCATAGTATCCATAACCAGCTGATTATGATCAACCGCGAGATTGGCCTCTTCAAACAAGGGGGCTATTTCAAACTGACTCGGGGCCACTTCATTATGCCTCGTTTTTGCGGGAATACCTAGCTTAAAAAGCTCTTCCTCCACATCGTGCATATAAGAAGAAATGCGCTCTTTGATGCTACCAAAATATTGATCTTCTAACTCTTGTCCTTTGGCCGGTGGTGCACCCTGCACTGCCCTACCGCATAGGACGAGATCCTCTCTCTGGTGATAAAAAGACGCATCGATGAGGAAGTACTCCTGCTCAGGCCCTAAAGTAGAGTAAACACGATTAACCCCCTCCACTCCTAGAAGCTTGAGCATGTCGACGGCGCTTTTGCTCAACGCCTTACAAGATCTTAGAAGGGGAGTTTTCTTATCTAGGGCCTCACCGTTATAGGAGATAAAAACGGTTGGTATGCACAAGGTAGTAGAAATGCCGTTATGCCTAATAAAAGCGGGGGACGCTATATCCCAAGCCGTGTAACCCCGGGCTTCGAAGGTAGTCCGGATACCGCCGCTGGGGAAACTGGAGGCATCGGGCTCACCCTGTACGAGCTGGCGTCCGGAAAACCTCTCGATCACCTCTCCCGGTCCGATCACTTCTATGAAGGCATCGTGTTTTTCCGCTGTCGCCCCCGTCATGGGCTGGAACCAGTGAGCAAAATGGGTAGCTCCTTTGCTTATGGCCCACTCCTTCATCGCGTGGGCCACAATATTCGCCGTTTCTATATCCAAAACCCCCTGCTCATTTATCGCCTCTAAAACTTTCCTATACGTATCTTTCGGCAGCTTCTTTCTCATGACTTTGAGATTGAATGTGTTCTCGCCGAAATACTCCGAAACAGGTACGGACTTTTCCTTTTCTACTTTGTAGTCCCTTTCTGACGCTATGGAAGACCTTTTATTATTCCTCATATTGCCTCCTATCTTTTATTCTAAAGGATAATTTTCCTTCATCTGCCAAATTCCACAGGGGCAGGCATCTGCGCAAAAACCACAACCGATGCATTTTTCATCATTTACCACATATTCATAATCTCCACCATCTAATTCCCGCCTCGAAATTGCCCCTCTCGGACAAATAGTTTCGCACATATGACAATCACGGCAAAGGCCACAGGAGCTACACTGGAGGGCGCAGGCATCTAAATCGCTCAAAGTAGTTAGAGGATCGTAGTAGGCCAGTTTTATCCGGGATTTTTCCACCACTGGCTTAATCACATCGACTACATCTTCTTTCCCTCTCAACCTCCTATCTATGTCCTCGGCCACCACCTTTCCCGCCCCTACGGCATCGGTAATCAAGCCCAGGCGCACTGAATCTCCAATGGCGTAAATCATAGGATCGCTCGTCCGGTACCTTTCATCAACCGCTATGAATGGACCATTACGTTTTATCTCCGGTGGAAGAAAAGAGACGTCAGGCACATCCCCAATGGCCATAACTACCATATCAGCGGGTAATAGCTCTCCCTCCGTCAGTTCCACTCCTTCCTCCGTGATGGCTTTCGCCACTCGGGGCCAAATGAACCGCGCACCCAGTTTTTCCGCCTTTTTCCTTTCCTCACCGAAAGAGGCCGGCTCTTGAATGTCCACCAGAACGACACTCTCCGCCCCTAAACGAAAGGCTTCGCACGCTACATCGCATCCCACATTCCCCGCACCTATTACAACCACCTTTTTTCCTACCGTGATCATGTCTTTCTTGCTTAAACGTAAAAACTCATAGGCCGTAAGAGCTCTTTCACTGCCGGGGATGGGAATCTTCTTGCCGACTCCAGCCCCGATGGCGATGACGATAAACTCATATACCCTCTTCCATTGCTGAAGTAACCTCCCGTTTATTTTATTACCGAGGGTAATCACCCTCACTTTTTCCATGACTCGCATGAGTTCGTGCTGTAAAACCTCGTCGGGTATTCTACTTTTAGGTATGACTTCTCTTATCTTTCCTCCCACCTCTTGCTCTCTTTCGTAGATAACTGGATCATGTCCTGCCAGCCAGAGATGCCAAGCGAGGGAGAGACCGGCCGGACCGCCTCCCAAGATGGCAATCTTCTTCCCCGTCTCCGAAGCTCTCTTCGGTTCCTTCGCCTCGAGAGATGCCCGCCCCAAAGCGGGAAGGTCTAACGTGGGTAGGTTTTCGACCGACCTGGTACAGGCTTGCAAACATAAATTGGGGCAAAGGAAGCCACACACGGTGGCCGGTAGCGGTGTATAATAGAGGGCAAGATTGATGGCATCTTCCCATTTGCCTGAACGAATGAGGGCCCATCTTTGGCGAACTGGAATTCCCGACGGACATGCGACTTGACAGGGGGGGAGGAATTTTCCATTTTCCCAAAGGGGGACATACCGCCTCATTTCTCCCGTGGCTATGACATCGATCGAACCACGAGGAATATTAATGAGGTCGCCCAACATGCCACCCCGACCAAGTTCTTTCTCCCATACCTCTTCTCGGAATCGCGCCATGTTTCGTACTTTTTGCCCATTCTTTTCGTAAGGTTTGCGGGCAATTAATAGCCGCCATTCTTTCCTTTTCTTGGTCAGTTCTCCGTAAAGATCAGAACGATTTATGGCTCGCAGAAATCCTTTTAGATTCTTCTTGAGCCATTCCCAATCGTCATCGGTCAATTCCGTCAGTCGGACGTCCTCTTCACTGTAACCCCCGTGAGGTCCGCGAAAATATATCATTCCCCCCACCATACCGACACAGGGGCGATAGCCTAACACATTTTCTTTTCTTACCGTTCCATGGCCGCAGATTACGGCAATACCTCCCGCCATAAACTCGGCGAAAAAATCTCCCACGCTACCCAAAACCCACAGTTCCGGCGGGGCGAAGCGGGGGTTATGCTTCGTCATAGTCATGCCCCGGGCACCAATATCTCCAGCGATATAAATCTTACCTTGAGCCATGGCATTGCCCACGCCGTTGGTGGCATGACCATGCACAATTATCTCCGCCCCCGCATTAAGCCATCCGACGTCATCTGAAGAGGGACCCATCACCTCAATTTTGGTATTGGGAAATCCCATCGAACCCACCCGTTGGCCGGGGGACCCGAGAATGCGCACGAACACTTCTTCTCCCTTAGCTCGCCATAGGCGTCCACCGATTCCATGTTGGCCATGAGCATGCACTTCTATACACCGGTGGCCTTTTTCTACTGCCGCTTGAATTTCCTCTTCCAGCAGGCGAGAGTCTAATCTACGTCCATCTCTAACACCTTCGATCACTATCGTTGGTCGGAACTCCATCGAATATTACCTCTAAACCACATATTTGATACTGAGCCTTTCGGCCGCGTTCTTATCACTAATGCCCAGGGCATCGGACATCCCGATGGGGAGCGACGTCGATCTTCCCAGGGGGGCAACGATCTTCTTGAGCTCAGTATCAAAACTTAAAAAAAGGTCCACGATTCTTTCGGCTACCTTCTCCGGGTCGAGACGGAGGTAAAGCCTGGGATCCTGAGATGTGATGCCTTTCGGACAAAGACCTATATTACAGATATTACAGCGGTCATTTTCTGCCCCCAAGCAGCCGCCTGCAGCTTGCATGATATACTTTCCCACTTGTACAGCACTAGCCCCTAGCATAATAAGGGCCGCTGCATTAGCCGCCAGATTCCCATTCTTCCCTATCCCTCCAGCAGCAATGATAGGTATTTCATTCTGCTTCCCGATTTTCACTAGATTCAAATAGGCATCCCGCACATTGCTCGCAATTGGATGACCCATATGGTCAAGGGATACGTTATACGCAGCCCCCGTTCCTCCATCTTCTCCGTCGATTGCCAAGGCGGCGGCATAGGAATTCCGGGCAAGATTGTTGAGGACGGCCAGGGCAGTACTGGTGCCTGAAATCTTGGGGTAAACGGGTACTCGAAAGCCCCAGGCCATTGACATGGATTGAATCATCTTAGCGACGGACTCTTCGATAGAGTACTTCGTCTGGTGGGTCGGTGGGCTGGGTAAGCTGACCCCCTGGGGAACGCCACGGATTGCCGCAATAAGCTTGTTTACTTTATGCCACATAAGGAGTCCACCGTCACCCGGTTTTGCCCCCTGACCGTATTTAATCTCGATGGCACAGGGATCCTCCTTCATCTCCGGTAAGGCCCTGATAATTTCGTCCCACCCAAAGTAACCACTCGCGATCTGCAAGATGACGTACTTAAGAAAACGAGAACGAAGTAGCCGGGGCGGGCAACCCCCTTCTCCAGTACTTACCCGCACGGGTAGTCCCTTTTCCTCATTCAAATAAGCTACCCCCATTTGGATGCCTTCCCACATGGTGGGAGAAAGGGCACCAAAGGACATACCACCGATGATGAGGGGATAAATCTCCCTGACCGGTGGAATCCACTCGTATTGGTCAAGCTCTTCGGCCGGTAGAATTCTGCCTAATAGGGTGCGTAATTCAAATTCATGTCTACCTGCATCGAGGGCGGGATCGGTCAACATACTGATGCGAATGAACTTAATCTCATCCAGGACACTCCTTGCGTCATTACGCCTTCCCCCTCGTCGGCGGGGGTTGCCCCCTTGATTTATATGAAAGCGCAGCTTGTCTATATCCCGACTTCTAATCGGTTTTATCGCTCCGTTAGGACAAACAAGCTCACACATGGCACAGCCGATACACGCGTAGGCGGGATCGGTTTTCTGATCTATTCCATGGTAAACAGTAAACACCTGTCCTGGTTTCTCCGTCAGATTCAATGGTACCGAGAGGAGTCTCTTCCTATGAACTCCCAGTTCAATCGCTTTTACGGGGCAGACAGCCGTGCAGCGACCGCAAAGGGTGCATTTTTCTTTATCCCACAAAACCCGCCACGGAAGATCGTACGGGCTCAAAGAAGAAGGTGTTATTTTTCCCACTGGCTCCATACCATCACCTCATCTCTCTTAGCGGATACGGCCACTGTATCGTATTTCATCGGCTGGAAATCTTTACTTTTATCTCTCTCCGGTATCGCGGCATCCAGACCGCACATTTCCGACGAAAAGGCAAACATACCTGGCATCCCTCCCACAACGCCGGGTCTCAATTTCTTACTATCTTGGACCATAAACATCGTTTTATCGGGAAGACAGCCGATCACACAATTGGGACCGTCTATAATCAAAGGCCGGCATACATGTTTTAGCATCCTCAACTCGTCGCGATTGGGATGTCGTTCTATTTCCTCATCACTCAAAGGAGTAATGATATGCTTATACGTAGCTAACCCTTTTTTCAGAAACTTATGGGTAAAATGGAGGATGTGAGTGAATACCTCCGAGTCCGACTGATAGCCTATATAACCGGGGAAGTTTCTCGAGGTCAAAAATTCCCGGATGGGAACAAAAGCCGTATTTTCACCATTCGTCATCGTCGCATATCCCTGAATAAAAAAGGGATGACAGGCGTAAATGTTTATGGCGTAATTAGTATTTTGACGACCTTGAGCCATGATAACACGGGCCTTTAGTTCCTCACGTCCCTCCAATCCGAGATAATCCGCTAACTCCATGGGATCACCTACTTCTTTGATCATCACGCAATCAGGCCAAAAGCTAAATATATGCATCGAGTCATCTTGCTCACCTTTTTTTCTCAGAAAAAGCTGTTCCATCATTAACCGGTTTTCCCGTTCCTCTTGACTCAATGACACCCAAGAGGGAGGATAATCATAAACTATAATCGAATAGTTATCTCTTTTTGGGGTACCCTTTGGTGGATCACCGACCGGAGAAAAAGATAATTTATAGCGAACAGAAAAACCCTGAGATGACATATATCGGTCCAATTCTTCCAATCCTTCAAAGGAAAAAATTCCCGATAGTATCGGCAATCCTTTATATGATTCAAACAAACCCCCTAAATCGGTTAGATACAAACCCATACCGGAACCATCATGCCCTTCCTTCATGACATTCAATGCCCTGATGGCTACCATAGGGCTGATAGGCTCCAGACTCGTAATTGCAATCAAACGACACATTCCTCGTCCTCCCAACATGGGGCGACTTCCGCCGCCTGGACCCAGACAAGCTATTTTCATGCCACATTAAAATGATTCAACATTACGGCATGTTGCAATGAGATCACCATATTTAGACCCGAATATGGGTACAAATATGTACCGAATATCGACTAACGAAAACAAAATTGTATTAAGCTGTTGGGGATTTTTTTCGGCGAAATCGATCAGCGTCGATGCCCAGTTTTTTTATCTTGTATTGAATGATTCTCTTCGTAAGGCCCAGGGATCGAGCTGCCATGCTTTGGTTACCATTAAACTCCTTTAGGGCATCGATAATCAAAGCCCTCTCCTGGGCAGATACAATAGCGTGGAACTTACCAGTATCTTTAGTTTTTTCCTCACGGGTTTTAACTTGTAAAGAAGGGGGAAGGTGAATCATTTCTATGGTATCGCCTTCCGCCAGCAGAACGGCCCTTTCAATGCAATTTTCCAATTCTCTCACGTTCCCCGGCCAGGAGTGACTCATAAAGGCATCAATCACCGCAGGCGAAATCCTCCGTATATTCTTACCGGTTTCTTTAGCATATTTGAGGACAAAATAGTCGGCCAACATGATAATGTCATTGCCCCTTTCTCTCAGCGGGGGTAGATAGATAGGAAAAACACTCAACCGATAATAAAGATCCTTACGAAAGGATCCGTTGGCAACGCATAACTCGAGATTGCGATTGGTGGCCGCTATAACTCGGGCATCAGACTTAATAGTCCGCGAAGACCCTAAAGGCTGAAATACTTTTTCCTGCAATATTCTTAACAATTTGGCTTGGGCCGTGGAAGACAACTCTGCTACCTCGTCAAGAAAGATGGTACCTCCGTTTGCCTCCTCAAACTTTCCCCGGTAAGACCGAAAAGCGCCAGTAAATGCCCCCTTGTCGTAACCGAACAGTTCGCTTTCAATCAACGTATCGGGAATGGCCGCACAGTTTACCATAATCAAAGGCCCGCCCGCTCGATTGCTGTTTTTATGTATAGCCCTGGCCACCAGTTCCTTCCCCGTACCCGTCTCCCCATAAATGAGCACGGTGGTATTAGACATGGAAACATGCTCTATCAGACGATAAACATCTTTCATGGCCTTAGACTGTCCAATGATCTCTTTGAAAGGCGATTTTTCCTCACTTAACATCAATCGGAGGCGCTTATTTTCTTCCTCAACCGACAAGATGTATACGGCTTTGGCGATGAGTTCGGCAATGGAGGACAGGAGAGCCAGCTCTCTTTCCAAATTTGATACAATTTTGTGCCACTTATCGGCAGATAGTATGCCTACCACGCGGCCATCGTAGATTATGGGGACGCAAAGGAAGGAAAGTTCATCCCGATTAAGGGACTTCCGGGCACCCGTGCGATCGAGAAACATGGGCTCTTTACCCAGAATGGGTATGGCTACTGGTTTACCCGTCTGGGCCACCATGCCCGTAATCCCCTCTCCCAAGCGGTAGCTTACTTGTAGGTTTTCGATGTCAACTCCGTGGGCTACTTCCAACCACACTTCTCCGTTTAGATTATTCATGAGGGAGATCATGCCCCTCTTCATACCGAGACGTTCACTCATCTCCGCCAGGACCTGCTCTAGTTGGTCCCTGATCTCCATGGGGCGGGAGAGAATACGGGCAATAGCATGAAGAGCTGCCAATTCCTCGTAACTATGCGTACTCATGATTTTATATTACCTTATTCTCTATTGGGAAAGCAACTGCTGTTCTGTTTAACTCTGGAAAGGCCCAAAAAGCGCGTGTGCTTCAAACATATTCCGCGCCTTTAAGTCGAGGAGAAACATATGCAGGAATAGACGTGCGGAAGGGTCTCATAGACACCCCTCCGCACGCCTTTGGTTTACTAAGACTTCAAAATTTCCATTGCCTCTTCTCGGTACGCGTCCATAAGGTAAGGAATTCCCGTAACCTTCGCACATTCTTCCGTCAACGACATGAGCTCGCGCCGAGTAATCGCCGGCAAACTAAAGCACCTCGCTCCCGCCATCAGCTGTTGCAATCCTACCTTAATTTTATCAACGTAACAGAAAATGCCTACGGCACCCCAAGGGATGTGGTTCATCTCGCTCGCGCCTACTATTTTCTTTACCTCCTCCCAACCTACGAATATCTCTTCCGGAGTCGAGCCGAACTGCCCAACCGTATTGGGCAACTTCCCTTCTTTCAACCACTGTTGAATGTTTTTGCCGACCATTCCAGGTATCATCAACGCCCTACCCATACAAACTGCCTTTGCATATGGTGACCCCAAGGCTAATGCTTTGAATACGCCGTCTTCGCTACTGAAACCACCAGCAAAAGCCATGTCTGGAGGTCTCTCTCCCTTATCGGCAAGGATTTTGGCAAATTCATAGGCGGCTGAATGAAGATACAAACTCGGAATACCCCACTCTTCCATCATCCTCCATGGGCTCATACCTGTACCACCGGGAGCACCATCGATCGTAAGCAGATCAATTTTGGCTTTGGCACCCCATTTTATGGCCATCGCCAATTCTCTAAGGCTGTAAGCCCCGGTCTTCAATGTAATACGTTTAAATCCTAGTTTTCTCAACCGTTCCACTTCGGCAAAGAAAGACTCTTCACTGATAAAACCAAGCCTGCTGTGCCTCTCAAATTCCTTAAGAGCACCAGCTTTGAACGCTGCCTGATTTACAGGATCCGACGGGTCGGGGGTAACGATGTAACCGCGACGCTGTAACTCAAGGGCCCGCTCTAAACTGTTAACCTTTATTTCCCCTCCAATGCTCTTGGCTCCCTGCCCCCATTTAAGCTCAATCGTGGTAATGCCATGCTTGTTTAAAATATACTCGGCGACTCCTAAACGTGTATCTTCCACGTTCATCTGTACCAGGATTTCACCCCAACCCTGATAATACCGACGATATATCTCAATTCGCCGATCCATTTCTGGAGCAAGCTTTACTTTGCCATTAGAATCAAGCTCAAGGCCCGGATCAATACCACACACATTCTCTCCACATACAATTGTAATTCCACTGATGGCGGCTCCACAAGCAAAATGCTCCCAGTTTTTCCTCGCTATCTCCGTAGAGCCAAGGGCACCGGTAAAGATGGGCACTTTCATCTTTACTTTTATATCCCACCCGTATTCAGTCTCGGTGCTAACTTTAGGGAAAATGGCGGTGTCGGGACTCGCCTCGATATCAGCCGGCAATCCTCGGGCACCCATGGCGTAACCCTGGATGTTGAGGTGGGAATAATCGATGGGATAATCTTTATCACCACCGGCCGTTACCTCTCCAAACGGACCGGGATAAATCAATTCCCGTCCCCTAAAACTCGCTTTAAAAACCTCACAGTTCCCCGGGCAACCATCCAAACAGCGGGTACATAAACCGCTCATGGGCACCACACTGCGCGAACGGTTTGCTGTTCTTGTCGCATCGTTTGCATTCGGTCTTTGTAAATTCATTCTTCACGCCTCCTGTCAAAAATTTTTATTCTAAACAGAAACTTCTCTGATATCTACTGATGAACCACCTTCCCCGACTAGAAATGCCTCCCCTCTTCCATCGAGTACGATTCTAATAAGCCTCCTAACGAAGTCGGTGAGTACAATACCCGACCGATTCCCATCCCGGCGGCACTGACTTTACTACTTTCTCGGGCTTAGCCGAGGAATGAAAAGTACACTATGTCACCTCAGTTTTCTTCTTAGCCTCCCCTTGAGAGCGTCTCTTGAAAGTAGGAGAAAACATGCTTTCCCCTATATTAGAGAGACAAATCTGTCAAGATTTTTAGGGTCTTTTTGAAGAACATGGAGCCCATAATCGAGCTTTCTACCCTGGGCAGTTTCTGCATCATGATACAATTTTGTTCTCTTCTGTTTTTTAGGAACAACATTGTACCCCCTCTTCGATTGGCTCTTCTCCCCGCTTCTAACTAAAACTAAAATAAATCAATAAGATACATGAATTACAAACCGATGGCATGGACCTTGTCTCTAAAGGGGGAAAAAGTTTCGGAGGTTTTATCATGAATGCAGGAGATACTGCTTGGCTACTTATTTCAACCGTGCTTGTGTTTGCCATGACGCTCCCGGGCCTATCTTTCTTTTACGGCGGTCTTGTGAGGAGAAAGAATGTCTTATCTATCCTTATGCAGTGTTTTACGGTCGCCGCACTCATCTCTATTCAGTGGGTGCTCTTCGGTTACTCTCTCTCTTTTGGCCCGGATACTGGTTTTGGAGTGATCGGGGGTCTCGACTGGATTGGCCTTAAAAAAGTAAGTGGGACCCCTTTCCCGGATTATGCGGGTACCATTCCCCATACTCTCTTTATGGTATTTCAATGTATGTTTGCTATCATCACTCCCGCCCTCATGATCGGTGCCTTCGCCGAGAGAATGAAATTCTCTTCCTTCTTAATTTTTACACTTCTGTGGGCCACTTTCGTCTATGACCCTCTTGCCCACTGGGTGTGGGGCAACGGAGGCTGGATGAAATCTCTGGGCGGTCTTGACTTCGCTGGCGGGATAGTTGTGCACGCCAGTTCTGGTATATCCGCTTTGATTATCTGCCTCTTGTTGGGCAAAAGAACGGGATATTTAAAAGAGCCTTTTAGACCCCATAATCTACCGTATACCATATTGGGAGGAAGCTTACTGTGGATCGGTTGGTTTGGTTTTAACGCCGGGTCCGCTCTCGCGGCCAACGATATCGCCACCCACGCTTTAATCACTACGCTGATTGCCCCTGCTGCCGCTGGTCTTACGTGGGCTTTCATCGAATGGTACGTCAACGAAAAACCGACAATACTAGGTGCCATCTCCGGTGCCTTAGCCGGACTAGTCGCAATCACGCCAGCCTGTGGATTTGTCAATGTGGGAAATGCCATCATCATAGGCATTATCGCTAGCGTTCTATGCTATCTATTCGTCGTCAAAATCAAAGCCGCGTTGGGTTACGATGACTCTCTTGATGCCTTTGGCATCCATGGTGTCGGAGGAATCTGGGGAACAATTGCCACCGGATTATTCGCCGAAAAGGCTGTAAATCCTGCAGGAGCCGATGGACTCTTCTTCGGCGGTCCACAATTAATGCCCCAATTGATCATGGTGTTAGCTGCCCCCATTTATGCGGCCATTGTTACCTTCATCATTTATAAGGTGGTGGATCTAACGTTAGGAGTCCGGGTGAAAGAGAAAGAAGAAACCATAGGGCTGGACTTAACCCAACATGGCGAAGCGGCCTACACCGTAATCGAATAGGAGGGAGGTAAACAAACATGAAATACATAATCGCTATCATTCAGCCACACAAATTAACTGAGGTCATGGGTGCCTTAGAGAAGGCTAACATTCCTCTTATTACGGTCTCAAATGTTCTCGGACGAGGACGTCAAAAGGGTATCACACAAACCTATCGTGGTACACGCGAAGTAGGAAGTTTGTTGCAAAAGGTAAAATTGGAAATTGCTGTCAACGAAGACTTTGTCGCCCCGGCAATAGAAGCTATTACATCCAGCGCAAAGACGGGTGATATTGGGGATGGTAAAATATTCGTCCTCGATCTGCACGACGTGATGAGGATCAGAACGGGAGAAAAAGGTTCTGAAGCCATTGGTTAGAAATGGGAGTAGTTAGAAGTGAATGGGGTGAAAGAAGACCTCCTTAAAAGAACGATTGCGGAGATTGAAAGGCACATAATCGAATCGGCACTGCGAAGATCTAACGGAAATGGGAGGGAAGCAGCAAAGCAATTGGGCACCACCCACCGTATTCTCATGTATCGCATCAGAAAATACGGCATCAATATAGAATCATTCAAAACGGTGGACCCGCAAAAACGAAAGCCATGTAAACGAAAGAGGAAAGGTTGATCGATGAAGATACACTTTTTCCAACACGACCCCGTCGATGGTCCGGGTTTCATTGACTCTTGGCTCGTCTCACAAGGCCACGAGATATACTGGACCAAATTTTTCACCTCACCTCAACTACCCAACACGCAAGACGTGGACATGCTCATCATTTTAGGCGGTCCGATGAGTGCTAATGATGAAAAAACATTTCCCTGGCTGAAGGAAGAAAAGTCTTTCATCCAGAGGATAATGGAACAAGGAAAACCGGTGCTTGGCATCTGCTTGGGAGCCCAACTCATCGCCAGTTCGCTCGGAGCCAGGGTCCACGGAAGCCCTGTGAAGGAAATCGGGTGGTTTCCCCTCCAGGGTCTGCCAGTGGAAGGGAACCGTTTTTTTTCTTTCCCTCCCTCATTTTTTGCCTTCCAGTGGCACGAAGAAACTTTCGAACTGCCATCTGGCTCAACACTGCTGGCGACAAGCCAGGCCTGTAAAAACCAAGCCTTTCAGCTAGGAGAAAATGTGATCGGTCTGCAATTTCATCTGGAGGTTACACCAAAAGATATAAAAGCTATGACTGACTACTGCCTTTCCGAATTAATACCTTCACCCTATGTCCAATCTCAGGAAGACATTTTGTCTCAAGAGCATTATTGCGCCGGTGCAAACCGTATTATGGAGCAACTTCTTCTGTTCCTTACCTCAGGGAATTCAAAAATCAGGGCCGGCCCGTAGCCCAGATCCCTCATCGCAACGGAAGAAAACAATTTTAGAAAAATAAACGACCATTAACCATGAAAAGAGAGGTGTACCAATGCACGCAAAAACTAAATTTCGCTATTTATTAATGTTATTAATTACTTGCACATTTTTTGCCCTTCCATCACTCCTGTGGGGAGAAGACAAGCCCACCGGCCAATTTTCCCTTTCGGCAGCCAACAAATACATTTGGCGTGGTTATGAAATGAGCCGAAACAGCCTCGTACTCCAACCAACAGTTTCCGTCGGGTATAAAGGTTTTAATGCCTCCCTATGGGGTAATCTGGATCTGAAACCGTATGCGCAAGGGGCGGGTACCGATTATAGCTCTGAATGGAACGAGACGGACTTTACCTTCTCCTATACCAAGGCCTTTACCCCGGTAAATCTTACGGTGGGTTATATTTATTATAGTCTGGCCCCTTTAAGGAGAAACCTCCCCGATCGGCCGGACGCACAAGACATTTTTGTCTCCGCTTCCTTCAACACCGTGCTTAATCCGACCCTTACCGTTTATAAAGAAGTGTCTCACTACAAAAACTGGTACCTATGGGCTGGGCTTTCCCACGAGTTTGCTTTAAACAAATTTCTATCTTTGAGAATATCGGGCTCGGTAAGTTACCTACTATCTACGGATGAGAATTTTTATCCCGAATTTGACGATAATGCCCTCCCGACGACAAAAAAATTTAAGCACTTTCACGACGGCACCCTATCAGTCAGTCTACCCATAAAACTCAGTTCCCTGATCAGTCTAACCCCTGGTGTGACCTATGTCTTTCCTCTTTCGAAGATGGCAAAAAACGAAATGAAAGGCTTCGCATTGAAAGGAAGCCTCACACCTTCCGATCGAGAATCATCCTTTCTCGTCGGATCTTTAACTTTCGGCTTTTCTTTTTGAATCCATTCCGGGGTGAAGGGTTTCCCCCTCACCCCGGCACTCCTAATCGTACATCTCCCTCAACACTTGCTCGATCATTTTTTCCGAAGGCGTGGTCGGGTCTGTCGCCATGTTTACCGCATCTCGGGAGGTAAAGAAGGCAATTTTCCTTAAATCATTTTCCGGAATACCGAAAGCCTTTAAACTGAGTTTTATGTCTAATTCCTCATAGAGCTTTGTCAAAGCCGTTACCAAATCTTCCGATCTGTTTAGTAGGAAGGCGAGATCTCGAAACTGCTCCCGACATTTCTGCTGATTTATTTTGACAAAACCCATGAGACCGAACATGGCCGCTCGACCGTGGGGCAAATGATATTGGGCTCCTAGGGTATGAGTTATGGCATGACCGACCCCCAGTCCCTTCAAGAAAGCCAGTCCTCCGCACATGGCAGCCATACACATGTCCGTCCTGGCTGCGATATCATCTCCATTTCTGTAAGCGCGGACGAGGCTCCTCCCAACTAGCTTGACGCCATAGACGGCCATGGTCTCGTAGTATGGATGATAAGGAGTGGCAAGGGATACGTACCCTTCGATGCAATGGGCAAGGGCGTCCATACCCGATTCGACCGTCAGCTTTGGCGGCATGGTTCGTGTGATTAATGGATCAATGACAGCAAGTTTGGGAATGAAATGATTGCTCATAAGAATGAATTTAAGATCTCTTTCTTTATCGGTGAGAACAGCGCAAGGATTCACCTCGCTGCCCGTCCCCGACGTGGTGGGGATGAGCACCATAGGGGGAAAGATGGGCTTAATTTTACCACTGCCTCCGACAATACCCTCGTATTCCCGAAGGTCCCCTCCATGGCTTACCCGAAGACCGACTGTCTTGGCCGTATCTAGAGAACTCCCCCCGCCAAAGCCGATGATACCTTCACATCCAGTCTCTTTATACATCTGGCCAGCCCGTTCTACCAGATCAGTTGGAGGATCGGGCTCCACCTCTGAGAAGACGACCACCTCGATTCCCTTCTTTTTGAGCGCGTCTTTTACCGTCTCTACCATCCCACTCTGAGCGAGGAAAGAATCGGTGATAAGAAAGGCCTTTCTTATTTTCAGATCGGCTATGCGATTACCAAGGTTCTTCATCACACCGGCGCCAAACATGATATCCGGCAGTGGGGGTATTCTAATTTCCCACACCTTCTCCGGCTCTCGATAGTCAGAAAGATGCTGCCAGAATGATCTCACTTCCTCCTCTGGCACATCGAATACGGAATTCGTGGGTGCTAATGTCTCCTCCTTTACAAAGCTCGGAAGTGTTTCATCTATCTTCGAAAATTCCGCCCTTTCATTGAAGGCCACTTGATTTCTCAGGGTCTCCTTGCCGATCTCCATGACATCATCCGGAGTAAGACTAAGGCCATACCTTGCGTTTAGCAGCTCCGCAAAATAAGAATAAATAGACTCCCTCCCTCCGGGAAGGGCATTTATGCAGTATCCCATAGCATCGCAGGTAGCCGCTCGTATTTGAGCCCCAAGGGAATTCTCCAACTGTCGCTCTTTACTCTTGGGGATCCGGTAGGTAAGACCAGCCGTATGGTCGGCTCCCATAGGGCTAGTAAAATAAGTGAGGCCCGTACCTTTAACGGCTCGGGGGTCATGGGCCGGTAAAGCTTGCCCTTTGTAAGCCGGAATCCGGTCTATACCGAGGAAGTGGGCAGTGGCCACCACACCGTTCCCCAATGCCTCCCCGAGGGGGCTTCCTTTCTCTATTTCTTCCAAAAGTCGCATCGCCCCTTCCCCGTCACCCCAGGATATGAGACCTTTTTCAGCCGCAAGACCTAAAGCGCTACCCGTATCGATGGCATCGACTCCCAAGTTGTCACACATAAATTTTAGACGAGCAATCGCGTCGTTATCGAGGATTCCCAAATTAGTGCCTAAAAGGGCAATTGTCTCGTATTCATAAGCACCACATATCTTCTCGCCATTTTCGTCTGGATAGATGATTGAACACTGTATTACACAGCCGGGCATACATCCGTGCATTTTTCCTCCACGCTCAAAGAGAATTTTTTGGATCGTATGGCCACTTACGGCCGTATAATATGCCGGTCTTCCAGTGCGGTAGTTCATCGTCGGCAGTGTGCCCTGGCTCGCGGACGTGTTAATGGCAAATGGTGTACCGAAGCGGGAGAACAAACTACAACTCACATCATGTTTGAAGATATCGATCCACTTTTGGACGCAGGCCCGAAATTCTTCCGGGCGGGCAATGGACACCTGATCGGCCCCCCGCGGATCTAGGACAATGGCCTTCACACCTTTGGCCCCCATGACCGCTCCCAATCCGCCTCGTGCCGCATTTCGAGAGGGATCTCCAAATATATCGGTAATCGAGATAGACGCCCCTCTATACTTTCTCTCTCCTGCCAAACCAATACATATAACGGCTACCTTTTGGCCAAACCTCTCGTGGATATGTTTTACGACCTCGTATGTTTTCTTCCCCCACAAATCACGGGCATCGAAGAACTCCCAACGATCCTTGCCCACGTATATGCCCAAGGGGCTATCACTCTTCCCTTCTAAAACGATCGCCCGAAACCCCAAGCGGTCCAATATCTGACCGGCCGGCCCACCTGAATTCGCCTCCTTGATGCCCTTAGTCATAGGACTTTTAGCACCAATCGAAAGGCGGCCCAATTGTGGAGCTCGAGTACCAGCCAGAGGCCCGCACGCGATTATCAAAGGATTT
Organism: Syntrophales bacterium; assembly: GCA_026416455.1. GTDB lineage: Bacteria > Desulfobacterota > Syntrophia > Syntrophales > UBA8958 > JAOAFE01. The sequence goes on along the minus strand of JAOAFE010000001.1, from coordinate 176,778 downwards.
TCCGAACCTAACGGATCGACCTCAGGTGAAACCCTCTCTGTCATGAATTTAGCAATTAGCGCACTACCCCCCAGAATCTGCCTGTCGGCCGGCAGTTCCTCTGCAGAAAACCGTTTTTCTTTCACATTTGCCCAAAGAATTTTCATCCTCCACCCCTTTTTTATTTTATTCTAACAGATGGCCAGACGGAGCCAAGCCATCCCAGCATTTGAGACAGAGTTCATCCCTCCCTTTTCCGATGGCCCCGACGAAGGCTTCGATACTGTTATATTTTACCGAATCGGCTTCTATTTGATCGGCAATCCATTTCTCCAATCGTCTCAATTCTTCCATCGTTTCTATGTTACCATCAACTACAAATTGCCGGGCTACTAGTTCATCCATCGTTCTCGTAGAAACTCCAAAGTCACAGGTGTAAAGAAGAGGTGGACAGGCCACACGAACATGAACCTCCTTCGCCCCAGCCTTTTTCAGCTCTCTCACTTTATCTCGGATTTGAGTACCTCGCACGATAGAATCATCACAGATAACAATGCGTTTGCCCTGAACAGCATATTTTAATACAGATAGTTTCCGCTTGGCCATTTTCTCTCGGGCCATCTGATTTATCTGGGTATAACTGCGATCGGCATAACGATTGTAAAGAAACACCTCTTGATAGGGTAGGCCCGATTTGGCATGATAACCTAGGGCGTGTCCGATGCCGGACATGGGTACCGGAGCCACGATTTCAGCCTCAATATCTCTTTCCTGGAGATCTCTTTCGGCAAGGCTTACCCCCAGTCGGTGCCGTGCCTCTTGTACATATAGCCCCTCGATGATCGAATCGATACTTGCCGTATAGGCCCATTCGAAGGCACAAAAAGCACTCCGGGGTGATGCAAGCTGCTTGAGGGTATGAAAACCATCTTCGTTTACCAGGACTATTTCTCCCGGTTTTACATCTCTTACCACTTCCATTTCCAAGTTCTGAAGCGCCCGTGACTCGGAGCTCACGGCATATCGATTTCCGTCTCTCCCCAAAATTAGAGGCCTAAAACCGTAAACATCACGGGTAGCGTAAACCCCATCCCGAGCAAGAATGACCAAGGAATACGCCCCTTTCACCATTTTCGCCAGGCGAGAGATACCGGAAACAATATCATCGCTGGCCATTATGATCTTTCCCAGAATCTCCGTGTGATATTCTCGGTAGAAGGCATCCCCTCTTGCCTTCATCTGTTCGATAATTTCCGTCGCATTAATTACGTTGCCGCTAAAGGCCAAGGAGATCTCTCCCATACGGGAGGACCAACTCATCGGCTGCCTCTCCCAAAGACTTACATGACCGATACCCCACCTGCCCCCCTCGAGGTAATTCAAATCTGCCTCCGTGAAGGCATTTCCTACCCTTCCATGATGGGTTACCTGCTTGACCCCTTCAGCGTAAACGGCGATGCCACAGAATTGCTGCCCTCGATGCTGAAGGAAGTCGAGAGCATTATAAATATCGTAAACACAAGAATTGCGCGAATAAATACCAAAAACTCCACAGTTATCGTATACTTCTCCCATTATTTACCTACCCGGCTACGACTTGATCACCAATCTCCTTGTGATATGCTTGCAACGATTTCGCCCGGCCATGGCCTCGGCGGAAGGATTCAATTCCCTTAACCGCCGCATGGGCAGCCGCTACGGTCGTAATGTAAGGCACCTTGTACTTGATAGCAGCCTTCCTAATGTAAGAATCATCGTACTGACTCATTCTACCACTTGGGGTATTTATGATAAGTTGTATTTCCCCGTTTTTAATGGCATCTACTATATTCGGCCTTCCCTCATGCATCTTTAATATAGGCTCAACAGGTATGTCATGGGTAGCAAGGAGCTTATAAGTTCCGGAGGTCGCCTTGATGGTGAAACCAAGTTCATGAAAAGCCCGAGCCACTTCTAATGCCCCGTTTTTATCTCTATCGTTAACGGTGATCAAGACTACCCCTCCAGCTGGCAAGAGCTGTTGCGCCGCCTCTTCCGCTTTATAGAAGGCTAGGCCAAAGCTGGGAGCCAACCCAAGTACCTCCCCGGTCGACCTCATCTCCGGCCCCAAAACGGGATCTACCTCATGAAACATGTTAAAGGGGAAAACCGCTTCTTTTACCCCGTAATAGGGGATGGTTTTCTTCTTGATAGAAAAAGAAGACAGTTTTTTGCCCAACATAATCTGCGTTGCTAAGCGAGCCATTTGTACATTGCATACTTTAGAAACGAGAGGAACTGTTCTTGAGGCACGTGGGTTCGCTTCTAGGACATAAACCACATCCTGGGCAATTGCGTACTGAATATTCATGAGACCCACCACTTTAAGCGAGGTAGCAATCCGTTTCGTGTAAGTCTCTATGGTTTCCATGTGCCTTACGGGGATGCTGATGGGTGGAATTACACACGCCGAATCTCCTGAGTGGATACCGGCCAGTTCAATATGCTCCATGATGGCAGGAACGAACGCCTCGCTGCCGTCTGATATGGCATCGGCCTCACATTCGATGGCGTTCTCCAAAAATTTATCGATGAGAATCGGTCTTTCCGGGGTTACCCCAACCGCTGCTTGAACATACTGCTTTAACATCTGTTCGTCGTAGACAACCTCCATTCCTCGCCCTCCCAATACGTACGAAGGGCGTACAATCAAGGGAAATCCAATTCTTTTTGCCACCTCAAGCGCCTCTTCGAGATTGCTTGCCATTCCCGCTTCCGGCATAGGGATGCCGAGCTCTTTCATCATTTTCCTGAACCGATCCCGATCTTCGGCTAAATCGATCGTGTCCGGTGACGTTCCAATAATTTTCACCCCCGCCTCGGCTAAATCTTGGGCGATGTTAAGGGGGGTTTGCCCGCCGAATTGAACGATGACACCCTCTGGCTTTTCCTTTTCATAGATCGAAAGTACGTCTTCAACTGTTAAGGGCTCGAAATAGAGCTTATCCGACGTATCGTAATCGGTCGAAACGGTCTCGGGATTACAATTAACCATGATCGATTCGTAACCTTCATCCCGAAGTGTAAAAGCAGCGTGAACGCAGCAATAATCAAACTCTATACCCTGACCGATTCTATTCGGTCCCCCACCCAAGACCATTATTTTCTTCCGATCAGACACACCAACCCGGTCCGAACCATTGTATGTTGAGTAATAATAGGCTGCATTTTCCACTCCACTGACGGGTATGGCATCCCAAGCTTGCACAATGCCTAATGATTTTCTTTTCTCCCTAATCTCTTTTTCCTTCACCCCCAAGAGCTGAGCGAGGTAACGATCAGCAAATCCATCCTCCTTCGCTTTTCGAAGGAGCGCTTCAGGAAGCTCGCGACCCCTGTAGGTTAAGATTTCTTCTTCCAATTCAACCAGTTCTTTCATCTGTTGGATAAACCATTCTTTGATGTGGGTTTTGCGGGATAATTCCTCGACCGTCGCCCCTTTCCTCAAGGCTTCGTACATGATGAATTGTCTTTCACTCGAGGGCTCAGACAAAAGATCAAGTAGGTCCTCCAAAGATTTCTCATGAAAATCCTTCGCAAAACCGAGACCAAAGCGCCCCTTCTCGAGAGACCGAATCGCCTTTTGGAAGGCCTCCTTATACGTCTTCCCAATGCTCATAACCTCACCCACGGCGCGCATCTGGGTCCCCAGTTTGTCCACTGCACCTGGGTACTTTTCGAAATCCCACCGGGCAAACTTGACCACCACATAATCCCCACTGGGGGTATACTTATCCAGGGTTCCCTCTCGCCAGTAAGGAATTTCGTCGAGCGTAAGTCCTCCTGCGAGAAGGGCAGAGACAAAGGCGATGGGGAAGCCAGTGGCTTTAGAGGCCAGGGCCGAAGAGCGAGAAGTGCGAGGATTGATCTCGATGACAACCAAGCGATCCGATTTAGGGTCATGGGCAAATTGAATGTTCGTACCCCCGATTACCCCAATTGCCTCAACAATGTCATAGGCATGCTTCTGCATACGTGCCTGTAAATCCTGGTGAATGGTCAACATCGGGGCGGTACAAAAAGAGTCTCCCGTATGGACACCCATGGCATCCACATTTTCGATAAAACACACGGTGATAATCTGATTCTTGGCATCACGCACCACTTCTAATTCCAATTCTTCCCATCCCAAGACAGATTCTTCGACTAGAATTTGACCAACCATCGAAGCGGCGATCCCACGCGACGCCACCACCCTTAATTCCTCTACATTGTACACCAACCCACCGCCCGTTCCACCCAACGTATAGGCAGGACGGATAACCACAGGATAGCCCAGTTCACTGGCAATCGATTCCGCTTCTTCTACACTAAAGGCGGGAGCGCTCCTTGGCATCTCGATCCCCAGGCGCTTCATCGTCTCTTTGAAGGCAATTCGATCTTCCCCTCGCTCGATGGCATCCACCTGAACGCCAATAACCTTCACGTTATATCGGTCCAAAATGCCAGCACGATAAAGTTCGGCCGTTAAATTGAGACCCGTTTGACCTCCCAGATTAGGCAGAATCGCATCGGGCCTCTCGTTTTCTATAATTTCCGTTAAAGACTGAACATTGAGCGGCTCTATATACGTCACATCCGCCATCCCGGGGTCTGTCATAATGGTGGCAGGATTGGAATTGACGAGAATAATCTTATACCCTAATCTACGTAATGCCTTACAGGCTTGTGTACCGGAATAATCAAATTCACATGCTTGACCGATAACAATGGGCCCGGAACCAATTATAAGCACACTTTTAATATCATCTCTTCTCGGCATATTTATTGTCCCCTTAACTGAACTGAATTCGTGCCTTTATATGGATATGAACCTGCAAAGTCAAGGGTATTTAAATCTTGACCCCGCCGCTTTAAGCTTGACAAGATTTTACGAGATAGTATACGTGAACCTTATCTTTGCGGCCATAAACTTTACCCTTAGAAGAGAAAAGGGGGAGAGGAAGCTCAATTACAAGAGCTGAAAAATAAAAAAAGAGGTGAGAGGAAATGAACATCGATGACGTAAAGAACGTATGCGTAGTAGGTGCGGGCAACATGGGCCATCAGATTGCCCTTCAATGTGCCCTCTGTGGTTACAAAACCGTGGCTACCGATGTAGTGCCGGAAGTATTGAAAAAAGCTCAAGATTTTGCAGTAAACTACCTTGCGGGCCGTGTGCAGAAGGGCAAGCTCACAGAAGAAAAGGCCAATGAAACGAAAGCCCGCATTTCGTTCACTCAGGATCTCAATGAGGCAGCCAAGGACGCCGACCTGGTCATCGAAGCGGTCTTAGAGCGATTGGACCTCAAGAGAAAGATCTTTGCCGATCTAGATAGAATTGCACCTCCCCATGCCATTTTGGCCACCAACAGCTCCTTCATCGTAAGTTCAAAAATTGCAGATGTAACGAAGAGACCAGACAAAGTGGCCAATCTTCACTTCTTCAATCCTGCCCTGGTCATGAAACTGGTAGAAGTGGTTAAAGGTCCCCATACATCAGATGAGACGGCGGAAATACTGATGAAATTTTCCGAACGTATTGAGAAAGTGCCAGTGCTTCTGAAAAAAGAAGTGGATGGATTCCTCCTCAACCGCATCTTTGCTGCCATTTATCGGGAAGCCATGTGGATCCTAGAAATGGGTGTGGCATCCTTCGAAGATATTGATAAGGCGTGCGTCTATGGGGCCGGACATCCCATGGGTCCGTTCCGTCTCAATGACCTGACGGGTCTCGATCTGTCTTATGATATTGCGATGGAGAGATTCCGCCGGACGGGTAATCCCGCCGATCTACCCTCCCCCAGTTTAGTCGAGCGGGTAGCTAAAGGCAAATATGGACAGAAAACGGGAGAAGGCTGGTATAAATACGATAAGTAAGATCCTAATCATGAAATAAGGCCATCAGAAAAGGCGCCATTTTTAGGCGCCTTTTCTACTTTTTCTCCTCCGCGGGGCGATGCGTTCCTCGAATGCGACCGGCCCTTATTTCCTCAATAAGTTCCTCTTCTGTATTAATATCCGACTCAAATATCGTGAAACAGGCTCCAATGGCGGAAGCGACATGGGCATCGCTTCCTCCCGTACCTGGTATCCCCCTTTTCTTCATGACCCTCTGCACCTTGCTCCTGGCCCTTTCATTCTGATCCGGGTGGAACAACTCAACCGCGTCAACCTTCAAATATTCTAACCGATCCCCCACCCCATAATAATGCATCTTTCCGTTTCTCGAAAGCTTATATGGATGGGCGGCGATTACGACTCCACCTTCCCGGTGCACAATATCAATCAAATCCACGGCCTTATAGGTACCCGTCAGGCTTCGGGTGAAGCCAAAGACCAAAAATTCCCCTTCCATCCGGCCTAATTCATCGGTCGTGTAAATTTCTTGACCGTTTATAAGTAAAAGTCCCCGTGCCTCCGCCTGAGATCGGAGAGCGTTAAATTCCCGCTCCGGCCATCTCATTCCATGCTCGGTTATTGCCAAGCCGTCTAGCCCCTCTTCTATCGCCCGGGTGATTAAGTCCTCGGGTTTTATGAAAGCACAATCGGAATATCGGCGCGTGTGAACATGAAGGTCTAATTTTTTCATCAGGCCCTTCGCTAACACAAGGGAGGCAACCGGTCAACGGAGGAATGATTTCATCGCCTCCTTTTGAAAAGCCTCCGGACGGGTCTTATATTTAGGCGAAAAGTGAAAAAGGATCATCCTCTTCACTTTCGCTTCACGGGCAATTTCTCCTGCCTGTGCGGCCGTAAGATGATTTCTCTCCCTTGCCTTTTCTGCGTCCTCCTGAAGGAAAGCCGATTCAATAAAAAGAAGGTCCGCTCCTTCTACCAGGTCGATAATTTTACGTCTGTTTTCCTCCGTGTAGGCGCAATCCGTAACATAGGCAACCTTTCTCCCTGCGGCTCTCTTCACGATGCGTTCCTGTAAGTAGCCTAGGGGCAACCTGTCTTCTTTCTTCTCCACCTCCTCCTTCCACTTAACCGGAATGGCCGTATCCGGAGGAGCTTCTTTTAATATATGTTCCTTCAACTCATTTAACCACGACCCCGTTGCCAACCCCATTTCGTGGAGGGCATTTTGCATTATGCTCAAGCGGAATAGTTCTTCCATCGCAAACGCCAGGGTCGGTATCCGATGGTCAAGACAGGTGGTTTTCACGGCAAATAACCTATTTCGGGTAAGAAGACCATCAAAGTTTTCTTCTCTTTCCTGCGGCTCTTCGGCAAAAGCGCGACGGCAGGAAAAAATTGAGGTGGCTAAAGTTCGACGATCTGTCACCTCCGTCACTTCCAGCACAAAGTCATTTGTATATTCTTCCACCAGATTCCAAGTATAGGCCATAAGTTTATGTCGCACGTGGTCGATGAAACCGGGCGGTCCAAAGAGCTGGACATGTCGGTTTCGCCCGAGGGAGAGACGCACCAAATGATCGAACCCGATAAAGTGATCCATATGAGTATGGGAGACAAAAATATGGGACGCTTTGAGAATCTTTCTCGGGTGTAGCAGGCGTAAATCCCCTAAATCGAACAAAATGGCCTCGCGGCGGTACGTAAATTCTAAATAGACACCAGGATCACCAAAGGGATCATTAATTAGGTGGACGTGAAAAGATGGCATTGTCAGGAAAAACCTGCCTTTCTATCCATACTTCCACTTCTGAAAAATCTATGGTCGGGTGAAAAAAGAAAGTAATAACAGGTAGACAGAAAACGGTTGAAATGGCTTCTACCGTTTTTTTAAAGCGATCGTGAATCTTTTCCTGGTAAGCATCCCCTTTTTCTTCGGCCCCTCCGAAATCGTCTATCAAAATCATTTTACTTATGGGGTATCCCAAAACTCTCTTTACCACTCTCCAGTAGGCTTCGCTGATTTTAAAGTATCCAAGATCGGAAGAATTGGCAATCAAAACCGCCTTTTCAGAGGAGGTTCCGAACGATCTCAAGGGAACGGCAGGGATGTCGATTCGCTTGAATGCTCTTACGATCGCAGACGTAGCTTCAGCATAATGATCCGTCGCGATGAGCAGACGAACCCCTTCTTTATTCCAGAGCCGGGCAAGAAGAGGACGCCATCTTTGGTCTATCGTGGCCGCCGACATATAACGGCGCACGAATTCTGCTGCCGCCTGCCGCACTCGGCTATTTTCTCCCATCTCCAACGCCTGAACGATAAGATTCGCATATCCCACGTCAGTTGTGGCTCCCTTAACCCAGGTGGGATTCACAATCCTTTCCCAGAATTTTTCCACCGTATCCACCCCGAATTCCGCCAGGCCCGACTCGTGAAGGGCAATAACCAGATTTCCCGGTTCCGCAAATCGGCTCATGTCGAGGCTTAAGGTACCAGAAAAATCAATTATCACCAGAGTGCTTTCACTCATTGGCATTTGACCGGTAAGCACGAGTGAAGACTTCACATAACCTCTTTGCCGCCCCAAAAGGATCAGGATTCCCACAGATGGCCGAAACGACGGCTATGGCATCTGCTCCAGCCTCGATGGCCAAGGCGGCATTGCCTTCGTTCATTCCTCCGATCGCGACCAATTGGTGGCGACTGACCGAGCGAATACGCCTGAGCCCATCTAATCCCCAAACACCCTTTGTATCCGTTTTCGTGGGAGTGGGAAAGACCGGACTCACTCCTAGATAATCCACCTCGGCAAATTCCGCTTTAGTCACATCATCCCATGTCTCTACCGATAAGCCGATAATAGCCTTTTCTCCCAGAATTTTTCTCGCCAAGTCCCACGGCATGTCTTCCTGGCCTAAATGTACCCCCTCCGCCTGAACCGCCAAGGCTACATCTACCCGGTCGTTGATAATCAGGGGGACGCCAAACCGGGACACGATGTCTTTTATTTTAAGGGCCTCAGAAATGAACTGGCGAGTGGACAACTCTTTCTCCCGCAGTTGCACTGCCCTCACTCCACCTTTGACAGCGGCCAATACCACTTCTTCAAGTGGTCGTCCGCCACATAGACCTCGATCGGTAACTAGGTAAATACCCGATATTTTAAAGCGATTCAATTTTCACCCTCATAACTATATCTTGTTCCGTCATCTGGTATAGACAATCCAAAAAATGCATCTGCATACTGCCTGGGCCTTGGGCTTTGATGGCGGCCATCTCCCCGGCAATGCCCATAACGGCCATGGCACCTATAGCTGCCCTTTCAAAATCCGGAGTTACGGCAGCGAAAGCTCCGCACAGGGCCGTTGCCGTGCATCCAAGACCAGTGACCCTGGTCATAAGAGGATGCCCATTTTTGACGGCCGTTTTACCCCTGGAGCCTATAATATAATCTATTTCCCCGCTCACACATACTACGGCACCCGTTTTCTCAACCAGCCTTGCTGCCGCTTCCAAGGCTCGATGTGACGGTTCCGTGCTGTCTACACCCTTAGTCTTGCCCCTTTCCATCCCTAAGGAGATGATCTCCGATGGGTTACCCCTGATGATAGCGGGAGAGAATTCTTCTATCAATTCGAGGGCAACCTGGGTACGAAATGGTGTTGCACCTGCTCCTACGGGATCGACCACGATGGGGATATTCATCTCCCTGGCCCTCTCAGCCGCCTTGACCATTGACTTAACCCAATGGCCGCTCAACGTTCCTATGTTAATCACCAGCGCTTTGGCAATAGAGACCATATCTGCTACTTCTTCCTCCGCGTGGGCCATAACCGGTGAGGCTCCAATTGCCAGTAATGCATTAGCCGTCGTATTCATTACGACGTAGTTTGTAATGTTATGAATCAAAGGACAGTTCTCGCGAACGGCAGAAAAGTCCATCCATATATCCTCTCCTGTAACCATACCGACCTCCTTCCATATGTACTTCAACTCTTGATAAGTCTCTCTGCTGTCTCATCGGCCCACTGCAAAGCCTCTGGATGGTTTTCTACATCACCGGGATTGAAGACACCACAGACCCGTATTAAAGTTGTCGAAAATCCATACAGACGGAAGAAACTATCGTATCGTGGAAAAATATCGGCAAACTGATCTTCATCCGGCTGCCCCTGCGTGAGAATAAAGACCATTTTCTTTCCCGGCGCAAGTCGAGATGGCATGGGATTCGATGGAAAATCGGGTTTTAAAAATGAAAAGGTTCGATCGATGAAGGCCTTGAGTTGACTCGACACATCCCCATAGTAAACAGGAGTGGCAAGGATTAAGCAGTCAGATAGGCGCACTGCTTCCAATACTTGGCTAAGATCGTCATCCACACCACATCTTTCCAGTTTATCCTTGCACGCCATGCATCCTTGACACCCCCGATATGAGATTTTGTTTAAAGAGAAAATCTTTACCTTTGCTCCGGAAGAACGAACCCGATCGCAGATTCTTCTAGCTAAGAAAGAAGAATTACCCTTCGATCTTGGGCTCCCCAGTACGCAGACCACCTTCATGGTCACCCTCCTCGATGTCCTTGATGTTTTAATTTTTTACTATAAATATCTCAAAAGAGTTTTTCGGAAAAGGGCTTGCTTTTCCCAACCCAAATAATAAAATATAGAAAAAAGCATCGGGGTTCCATCGTGACCACGGAAAACAAAACGGATTTCATAGTTGAGAAAAAGTTAAAATGTGAGGAGCCGCGCCTATACCGCGTCATAATACATAATGACCACTATACGACTATGGACTTCGTCGTGGAAATCCTAATTCGTATCTTCGATAAATCAACTGCGGAAGCGGTCAAGATAATGCTCGACACTCACCGACTGGGACGCGGCATATGCGGTATATACACGTATGATCTGGCAGTAACGAAGGTATCGCAGGTACACCGAATTGCGAGAATGAGAGGCTTCCCCCTCAAATGTAGCTACGAGGAAGCCTAATGGGAAGAGATTTTTATGAAGATAAGTGAAGAATTAGACAACATTTTTCGGGCCGCCTATACGGAGGCAAAACTCAGGTCCCACGAGTATCTGACACCTGAGCATATACTGTTTGCAGCCCTATTTTTCGAATCGGCGATCGATATCATCCAATCATGTGGGGGCGATGTAAAATCACTGCAATCCAGGCTAGAAGAATTCTTCTCTACGAAAATTCCGAAGAGTAAGAGTGGAGCGGAGCCTATTCAAAGTGCCAGTTTTCAAAACGTAATCGAAAGAGCCGTTTGGCATAATACATCAGCTCAAAAGGGCGAACTCGACATTGGGGATATCTTGATTTCCATCTTTGACGAGAAAGAATCCTATGCTGCCTTTTTCCTCCAACGGGAGGGTATTACACGTCTTGATCTCCTCAATTACATCTCTCACGGCATCACCTCCGTCCCTAAGGAAAAGGGCCGCCCCGGAGAATACGACCGCCGGGAAAGTTACATCCAAAGAGAAGGACGGGCCCTTAGTGCTTTTACGACTGAGCTTGTCCAAAAGGCCAGGGCAGGAGAAATAGATCCTCTCATCGGTCGAGAAGAAATCGTGGAAAGAACCATCCAAATTCTCTGTCGCCGCTACAAAAATAATCCCATCCACGTAGGTGATGCGGGGGTGGGAAAGACGGCCATAACGGAAGGCATCGCCCGAATGATAGCCGAAGGCAATGTTCCCCGACCGCTGAAAGACGCTCGCATATACGCTCTCGACATGGGAGCACTGCTTGCGGGCACGAGATTTCGTGGAGATTTCGAAGAGAGACTGAAAAAGGTTATAGCCGAGTTACAGGTCATAAAAGGGGCAATTCTCTTTATCGACGAAATCCATACCATCGTTGGAGCAGGAGCTGCCTCGGGCGGCTCGATGGATGCCTCTAACATACTTAAGCCCGTCCTTACATCTGGGAAAATAAGATGTATCGGCTCCACTACCCATGAGGAATACAGAAAGATCTTCGAGAAAGACCGGGCACTTTCGAGACGATTCCAGCCGGTTGAGGTCACAGAGCCGACGATCGAAGAGACCTTTGAAATTCTCAAAGGGCTTCGGGAAAAGTATGAATCCTTTCATAACGTACGCTACACGGAAGATGCCCTTCGTGCTGCGGCAGAATTGGCGGGCAAACATATCATCGATCGTCGCTTGCCAGATAAAGCCATAGACGTGATTGACGAAGCGGGGGCTCGTACCAAGTTGTATAGAGAAAACCCATTCGAAAGGGTGGTCATAACGAACGAAGATATTGAAAAGATAGTGGCCCGTATGGCCAGAATACCCGAAAAGTCGGTCTCCAGCAGCGAGTCCACTCGTCTTAAAGACCTGGAAAAAACACTTAAATCGAGAATATTCGGGCAAGATCAAGCGGTGGAGACGGTCGTTCGAGCCATACGCCGTTCCCGAGCCGGTTTTGGAGACCCCAATAAACCGGTTGCCTCGCTTTTATTCGCTGGCCCTACGGGGGTAGGGAAGACGGAACTGGCCAGGCAGCTGGCCATGATTATGGGAATCCCTCTATTGAGATTCGACATGTCAGAGTATCAGGAAAAACATACGGTTTCGCGACTCATCGGAGCTCCACCAGGGTATGTGGGATTTGAAGAGGGTGGTCTTTTAACGGAGGCGGTGAGAAAGTCCCCTCATGCTGTTCTCCTGCTCGATGAGATCGAGAAAGCGCACCAAGACATTTTCAATACCCTTTTACAAGTTATGGACTATGCCACTCTCACCGACAACAACGGTCGCAAGGCCGATTTTCGCAATATTATCATAATCATGACCTCAAACGCAGGAGCCCGAGAAATAGGTCGACAAGAAATTGGGTTCGGTGATCGGAAAATCAGTCGGAAGGCCCTGACAGAGGCGGTAAAGAAAATATTTTCTCCCGAATTCCGAAATCGCCTCGATGGAGTGGTTACGTTTTCCCACCTTACGGAGGAGGCCGTAAAAGATATTGTAAAAAGACAACTGGATGATTTCGCAGAAAGACTCGCAGAGAAGAACGTTCGACTGGAGGTGACAGACGAAGTCATCAAATGGATAGCAAAGAAAGGTTATTCCGACGAATTCGGAGCTCGGGAGATCAGTCGCCTCATACAAACAAAAATCAAAGACTTCTTCGTTGATGAAGTTCTTTTCGGTCGGCTGGTTTACGGAGGCGAGACAAAAGTGGTGGTGAAAGGAGACGACATCGTAATCGAGGTGTTTTGACGTCAGGGCATGCCGGTTTTTTTCCTTAATTCTCCTCAACTATTTCCGCCACCAGAATTTTCCTTACCCAACGGCCTGCTGGCCATAGGAGGAGACCTCTCGCCCGAAAGCCTGCTTTCGGCCTACCGTATGGGCATCTTTCCCTGGTTCTCCGAAGGAGAACCCATCCTCTGGTGGTCCCCAGATCCACGCTTCATTATCCTCCCTGATTGGCTCCATATACCTCGAAGCCTGAGGCAATTCTTAAAGAAGAGAAAGCTTACATGTACGTTCGATTTCTCCTTTGCTGACGTAATCGCCGGTTGCCAAGCCCCCAGAAAGGGGGGAGATGGCACCTGGATTACCAGAGAGATGGCGGAGGCGTATCTGACACTTCACGAGCTCGGTTATGCTCATTCTGTTGAGGTCTGGGAGGATACCGAACTGGTCGGTGGGCTCTACGGCGTATCCTTAGGAAAATGCTTTTTCGGTGAATCCATGTTTTCGAAAATCACGAACGCCTCCAAGGTGGCCTTCGTCTATCTCATCGAAAAATTGAAGGAAGCAGGCTTTATCCTCATCGACTGTCAGATCTATTCTCATCACCTTTTCATCCTCGGTGCGCGTAATGTGACGCGCCCTGTCTTTTTGCAATATCTGAAACAGGCGGTAGATGCACCGACCCACCGGGGAAAATGGAACAAACCGGGAATATTGTTGTAATATTTTGAGATCTGAGGGGAAAAAAGGACGGAAGGACGCCTTGCGAATCACCGCAAAGGGGAAAGAGCTTGACTATTTTTCACGCCTATAAGAAGAGGCAGTGACGGTGGCGCAGGGTAAAATAAAGATTTGGGGTAAAAAGCGTGATTCACGGGAAGCCCATATTTTGATATAAGACATTTGACGAAAGAGGTACCGAACCGGCATCATCCAATGGTGACGGATGGATGAAAAAAAAGGGAATACACTACAGGAGGGAGACATGACGAGAATCGGCATCAACGGTTTTGGAAGGATTGGGAGGCAAGTATTAAAGGCAATATTAGAACGATATCCCGAATCTTTAAAAGTAGTGGCCATTAACGATCTATTTGACGTCGAAACAAACGCCCATCTTTTTAAATACGACTCATCTTACGGTCCCTTCCGGGGAACGGTTACTACGAAAAACGACCGCCTCATCGTAGGAGAATTATCCATCAAGAATTTCGCCTTCCGGGACCCAGCGCAAATACCCTGGGAGGAAGAGATGGTGGATATAGTTATTGAAAGTACCGGTCTGTTCACCTCCGGACCAAAAGCGGCGGCCCATATGAAAGGGGGAGCTAAAAAAGTCATCATAACGGCTCCGGCCAGCGAAGAGGACATAACTATTGTTATGGGGGTAAACCACAAGAGTTACATACCTCAAAAACATCACATCATCTCTAACGCCTCGTGTACGACCAATTGTCTTGCTCCTCCGGTCTTTGTCATTCACCAGGTATTTGGCGTTGAAAAAGGCATGATGACAACCGTTCATGCCTATACGAACGATCAGAGAATTCTCGACTTGCCACACAAAGATCTTCGTCGAGCCCGGGCGGCAGCTCTGAACATTATACCGACCTCGACCGGGGCTGCCCGTGCTTTATCTCTAGTAATCCCTGATCTGGCGGGAAGATTCGATGGGTACGCCCTGCGCGTTCCCACCCCGACCGTTTCCGTTGTTGATTTCGTTGCCCAGATCAAGACAAAAACAACAACGGAGGCCTTAAAAAAGGTTTTAATCAGCGCGTCGAAAAAATCGCTGAAGGGTATTATGTCCTGCGAGACAGAGAAATTAGTCTCCTCCGATTTTAAGGCCAATCCCCATTCCTCCATCATCGATTTAGAATTTACGCAGGTTTTGAGGGAAGATATGGTTAAAGTAGTGGCTTGGTACGACAACGAATGGGGATATGCCTGTCGGGTGGCAGATTTGGCCGCATACATTGCGAAAAAGGGGTTGTAGTTAACTTGAGGTCTTCGGCCGCCAAGATATTGGTTATTGACGACGACGAAATAGCCTGTGAGTTTCTTCAGGAGGCCCTCTCCAGCGAAGGGTATAGGGTTAAGTATTTTACCTCTGCCCGAAGGGCCTTGGAGGAAGAAAGTCTTTCATCTTATGACCTCTTAATCTCCGATATAAAGATGCCCGGGATGGATGGGATTGCCTTCTTACGGGAGGTTAAGAAGAACTGGCCGGAAATGCCCGTTATCCTCGTCACCGCATTCGGTACTTTGGAGACAACCATGGAGGCACTTCGCATCGGTGCCTGGGACTATATAAGTAAACCGTTCTCGCCCGACGCCATTCGAAAACTGGTAAAAAAAGTCCTCGACATGAGACAGCTCCATGCCCACCAAAAAGAAAAACGGGGAGAAAAAAGCGATACCCCCCAATTCATCGGTTCTTCGGCTGTTATGGTAGAGTTTTACAAGCAGATTGCAAGAGTAGCCGATTCCGACGTGAGCATTCTCATCGAGGGCGAAAGCGGAACGGGCAAAGAACTGGCCGCCCGATCCCTCCATCTACTGAGCGAAAGGAGGGACCGACCCTTTATACCGGTTCATTGTGGCGCTATACCGGAGACCCTCTTGGAGTCAGAACTCTTCGGATATGAAAAGGGCGCCTTCACAGGGGCCGATAAATCCCATACGGGGCTCCTTGAGGCGGCTCAGGGAGGAACTATCTTCCTCGACGAGATCACTGAAATGTCTCCCAATCTCCAGGGAAAGCTCTTAAGATTTATGCAAAACGGTGAAATTCGAAGGTTGGGAGACACGAAACCAAGACAGGTCACGGTTAGAGTAGTGGCGGCGGCTAATAAAAACGTTGATGAAGAGGTAAAGAAGGGTAGTTTTCGGGCGGACCTACTGTACCGTTTCGTCGTTCGTCTCCACATCCCACCTCTCCGGGAGCACAAGGAAGATTTACCCCTCCTTATAGAATCCCTACTTAAAAAAATGGGTTATGCCCATATTCGCGTTTCGGATGAAGCCATGGAAATGCTTATGGCTTACGATTGGCCGGGGAACGTTCGTGAGTTGCAAAACGTTCTTAAGCAATCCATTCTTCTTTCTCCCTTCGGCATTATCCAGCCGGAAAACCTGCCGGATAGGATTAGAAGGAAGCAGCAGGACGCTTTGCCACTGCCGCCTTTGGAGATGGCAGAGCGGGAACAAATCCTAAACTGTCTCAATGCAACCCAATGGAATATCTCTCGAGCGGCTCAACTGCTCGATATTGACCGGAAGACCTTAAAATCCAAGATGGTTAAATATGGTCTCGTCCGGGATACTTTTTCTGGTTCTTAATGTGTCAACACAGGAAAATAAAGCGCTACTTCAGTTCCTTGTCCCTCAGCACTTTTTATTTCCATCCATCCGGCATGGGTCTTCATAATATCCTGTACGATCGCCAGCCCCAGCCCTCTTAAACCCTCGGCCTCATGGGTGCTGAAGAAAGGCTCACACACTCGGTCCTTTATCTCCTCCGGGATACCAGGCCCATCATCTTTGACGGACAAACGAATGGCGTTAGTCTCTGCCACGAAGTCAACCCTAATCTCAATTTTCCCTTCCTTTTCACCTATGGCTTCCGCCGAATTCTGGACCAGATTAAGCAGAGCTGTCTGAAAACGATTCCGATCGACGTAAATGCGAGGCAGTTCTTTTTCTATTTTAAAGGAGATGGAAATAGGCAATCTTTTCAGCAGGGACTCAAGCAGTGGCAGATTCTCTTCGATTAACTCTTCACAGGTGACATCCTCAAAATGGGCTTCGGGAGGTCTGGTCATTCTTTTCATATGTTGGATAGCGAGATTTAACTTTCGCGCCTGCTGAACGACGATTTCCAATTTTCTTTCCACATCAGGCGGCCATCCCCCTCGCTCCAACAGTAGCTCCGCCATGCCCGCAATTGAGTGAAGAGGGGTCCCCATGTCATGGGCCAAGGTGGCCATGAGGTAGCCCATAGCCGAAAGCTTTTGTAGCTGACTGACTTGATTTTGTAATTGTACCACCTTAGCCGTTTCCTCTTGTACCCTCATCTGCAGATGTGCCGTCAATTCTTCATTCCTCGCCATCACCCTCTCTATCTCTTCCGCCATGGCATTAAAATGTTCAGCTACAATTCCCAGTTCATCCCGCCTCGTTACACTGATACGGTCTTTGTACTGTCCAGCCTGGAATTTATCGATAGTATTTACCATTTTTTCGAGAGGCCGACCGATCATGCTATCAAAGGCAAATATAATTAAAAAAAGAAATACCACGAGAAATCCAACACTACTGAAAAAGAGAAATATTCTGGCCCTTTTGACGACCTCGTATCTTAACTGGGAAAAACCTATGATACCTACAGCATGGACAGATTGATGCTCCTCACTGGCCCAAGGCACGAGTATTCCAAGGGCTGGACCGCTTTCTGTCTCTAGTTGGAACGTTTCGGATTTCATCGTCCTAATCGCATCAGCAACTTTTACATCCGGCCAATCGTAAGCTATCCTACCGGCTCCCGCTACGAATTCGACGTTACCTCGGTGCATGGTAAAAAGGTCAATTCTGGCGAGACGTGGGTCCCCTTGAACCTGGTCTTTCAGGGTTATATCCAGTGCCGCCAGCCCACGTCGAGTGGGGAAATGTTGGTAGTAAGTGCTCACGGTTTCTGCAAGCTCGGTAAGTCTCTTCTCTTGTTGGGAAAGAATAATGCGATCAAGCAGTTTCAGCTGTAACCAACCCCAAATGCCCATCGTCAAGGCCAGCCCCAATACTGTCACCACTAGCAGTCTTGTCCGTAATGTCACCTGTCTTTATATCCTCACGATCGTTACTTGCCCGTATGGGCAGGGGACGAGGCAGGAAGGGGGGCTTTTGGCTTCGGGGTGTGCTTTATCACTTTTTTCGCTATATTACGACCATTCGCCTGGATGTAACTTACTAACACTTTGTCTCCCCCTGAAATGCCACTCAAGGGCTTCTCCAACTGAAACTCCATGAGCTCACCGGTTATATTCCTTTCGATGACAAGGACCCCCTCGGTGATCTCCCTTACCAGACCCGATGCCTTCATCCTCGTCTCTCGCTGAGTGGGTGTTTTGGAGACCGCCTTTTCCACCTTATCCTTTTTCTCGGTGCCGATAGACACCGAAAGTGGATAGGTAAAACAAAAGAAAATGGTTGACACCAGAGAGAAAATCAAAATCCTAATCATGGGCGCCTATAAATAAAAGATTAACACTACGACTGTTTTGACAGCAAGATACGTACCATATTTTTTTGTTCCCCTCATTACCCTTCTATAGTTCTTTTCCCCATACGGTTTGGCGAGAATTATTATCATATCCGTACCTAAATACAAGGCAAATAACTCCCCATCCCGTGAGGAAATATTCATCATTGACTGGTGACTTCCTTACCTGTTACATAAAATATCGTTCTTAACCAGATGGTACAGGAGGCGGAGATGCAGAGGGTTTCTCTGAGCGAAATCATGGAGGCAAAGGGCGTAGTGGTCGTAGGGGCGTCGAGAGACGAGAAAAAGAGTGGTTCTCAACTATTATACGTTCTTAAGAGAGTGGGATTCCAGGGCAATTTTGCTGGAATTAACCCGCAGGGAGGAGAAGTGTTCGGACTTCCTCTTTACAAGAGTTTAGATGAGGTACCTTTTCAGGTTGACATTGCTGTCTTTCATGTGCCACCTCCAGTGGTTCCCTCCGTTTTGCGCGATTGTGTGAAGAAAGGGGTAAAGGGTGTCGTTATTACTTCCGAAGGGTTTGCCGAAACCGGTGCCGAAGGAGCTCGCTACCAAAACGAGATAAAAGAAATAATAAAAGAATCGGGCATTAGGGGTTTCGGTCCCAATACCCTGGGCATCGTCAATACTGACACAGGGCTTACGACCTCATACTTCGCCAATCGATGGATGATGAGGCCCGGTTCCATAGGTTTTGTAGCCCAATCCGGTATCTTCGTCGGTGCCCTTCTCCGTCATCTGAGCTCTTACGAAGGTCTTCAGCTATCGAAAGGTCTTGGCCTGGGCAACAAAGTAGATGTAGATGAATCGGACGCGCTCGAATATCTAAAAGACGATGAAAAGACTAAAATCGTGGGTATGTATTTGGAAGATGTTCGAGACGGCAGGAGGTTCATAGATATTGCGCGGCAAACAACAGCCGTCAAACCAGTTCTTCTGCTGAAGGGAGGAAAAACAGAAGCCGGAGCTGCCCGGGCGGCATCTCATACCGCGAGCATGGCCGTATCTGACGAAGTTTTGAATGGAGCCCTCCGCCAAGCCGGTATTTTGCGCATACCCTCCATCGACGAATTGATCCGCACTTTACGTGGATTCCTCACCATGCCTCAACCGAAAGGGCCGTCCCTTGCCCTGGTTACTTTTAGTGGTGCTCAAGCTATCATGTCAATCGATACGGCCGTGGAAGAAGGCCTAACGATAGCCAATTTCAACAACGAAACACAGCAGAAATTGAAGCAGGTGATAAGTACTCCCTCTAAGGCAAGAAATCCGGTGGATATATTCCCCGACATGGCCGTTCACGGATTCGAAAAGACGATGATTACCACCCTTAAAGCCCTGATGGAAGACGAAAATGTGCATGGCATCATCTCAATTTCCTTCGCAAACGCGGGCGCCGAAGTTTATCAACCCTTAGCGGAGGCCTTTTCCGGCCAATGTTCGAAGCCTCTATTCTTCAGCCTGTTGGGAAGTAAAAAAGATTTCCAAGAATGTCAGGCTTTTCTTGAAGAGCATGGTTTCCCCTGCTTTGATTTACCGGAGATGGCAGTGAGAGTTTTTTCCCGCATGTGGAAGTATGCCCAGATTAAAGAAAGACACAAGAGGAGGTAACCAAAAATGACCCCCGAGGAAATGAAAAATGAAGCCATGCAAATGATGCGGAAAAGATTTCACTGCAGCCAAGCGGTAGCGGCAGTGGGTATGAAAAGGCTTAATCTTCTTTCGAACGAACTTGTAAAGGCCATGGGGGCATTCGGCGGAGGCTTGGGTGGAAACGGTGAGGTCTGCGGAGCAGTGGTAGGAGGGCTCGCCGTTATAGGTCTCATCTTCAGCCGTGGTCGAGAGGAGGAATTAGAAGATCGGAGAATGTGGTTATACACAAGAGACTTTATCCGACGTTTTTCTCAGGAAGTAGGAGAAGGTCAAATCCTATGTCGACACATTATTGGTATTGACTGGAACAACCGTGAAGAAGTTAAAGATTTCTATCGAAGTAAATCCCAAAGGTGTGTGGACTTGGTAGGAAAAACAGCTTTCCTTCTCGGTACGATGATAGATGAAATAAATGCCTAAATTATATTCTCAGCACCTCGCTTAAGGTCGGGTGAGGAATGATCCACGATGAAAGTACCTGTCTCTCCAAGCGGCCAGCTACGGCCAATCCGAGGGAAACAATAAGCTCTGAAGATTCGGCTCCAAATATAGTGGCACCAACCAAGCGATTCTCATGGAAGACAAACTTTACAAACCCCTGTCCCGCCAACTCAGTCCGGGCCATAATGTTGGCACTATACTCCTTTTTTATCACGTCAATATCTAGTCCCTTGTTCCTTGCTTCCCGTACTGTGAGCCCCACGCGAGCTAGAGGTGGATGAGAATAAACCACTGAAGGTACCGCTTCTTCAATGTAAGTTATGGATCCATCAGAAAAGAGACACGAAGCCAACGCCCTGCCCTGCTGTATGGCCCGATGAGCGAGCATCATCCCTCCCGTAACATCGCCCACGGCGAATATCCCCGGCACATTAGTCCGAAGCCTCCGATCCACCAATATTCCCTCCTCTGTATATTTTACTCCCGCTTGATCCAATTGATCACGGTAAAGACGTGGCTTACGACCTACACATAGAAGGATACAATCCCCTTCTAGCGTTAAGGTCTGTCCTCCTTTTTCCGCCATCACCACAATTCCACTTTCCTTATCTTCGGATCCTTTCACGTGCGTGGCGGTGTGAATCACGACACCCAGCTGTTTTAGTTCTTTCTCCAATAGCTCGGCCGCCTCCTCGTCTTCGTAGGGCAGAATACGGTCAAGAATTTCCACCAAGATGACGTTACTTCCCATTTCGGCGAGAAAAGTAGCAAATTCTACCCCAATTACATTGGCCCCGATTATGATCACCTGCCGAGGTAAAGTAACGAGGGAAAGAAATTCATCGGAGGTAAGAATGCGATCGCTCTGACCGAGAATAGGCAGCTGTTTCGGTTCCGATCCCCAGGCCAAAGCAATGTAAGGCGCCGTCAAGAGCTGCTTTTCTCCCGCGGGAGATCGGAATTCCACTTCCTCCGGTCCAAGCAGCACCCCTTCCCCCAGCTTGAGCTCCACCCCTGCCTCCCGGAGCGTGATTTCAATTCCCATGGCCGAAAGCCTCACCATCTGCATTTGATGTCTTTTAACGGCCTCGAAGTCGAAAGACGAGTCCCGCACGGAGATACCTAAACGTTTCAATTTCTTTAAATCAGCAAATCTCTTGCTGGAAGCGAGGAGAGCCTTGGTCGGGATGCAACCTCGATGGGTACAGGTTCCACCCCAATCAGAACGCTCTATGATACATACCTTGGCCCCGTAATTGGCCGCGTTTTCTGCCACTGCGTGGCCACCGGGCCCTCCACCAATAACGATTAAATCGTGGGTATAATTTTTATTCACCCTTTCCTCCTCTGTAATTTTTCCCTTCTTGGCCACAGTAAAGGCTGGCGCGATAAGAACTTCTAACGAGCGGTCCCGAGACTACTACTTCAAAACCCAACGCACGAGCTTCTTTATCTAAATGAACAAACTCCTCAGGAGTATAGTATTTGTAAACGGGCCAGTGTTTATACGTGGGCTGCTGATACTGCCCAATGGTAACCCAGCGACAATGGGCCGCCAAAAGATCCTGGAGGGTGTTCCTTATTTCTATATAATTTTCACCCAGACCTACCATAAGACCAGATTTTGTCCTAATCCCTCCTTCGGCTGCACGTTTCAGCACTTCAAGTGACCTTCTATAATTGCCCTGGGGTCTAAGAGATTGAAACAGGGAAGAAACACATTCTATATTATGATTAATTACATCTGGACGCGCTTCAATCACTTGCTCCAAGGCATCCAGGTTTCCGCCAAAGTCAGGAATAAGAATCTCTATTCCCATTCCCTGAAACTCCTGTCTTAATCCCTTCACCAATGTAGCAAAGAGGCTTGCCCCTCCATCAGTCAAATCATCTCTTGTCACGGAAGTGATTACAGCGTATTTCAAATCAAGGTCTCTCACGGCCTGCACAACCCGCTCCACTTCTCCCAAGTCTATTTCTTCCGGATATCCACTGTGCACGTTACAATAAAGACAACGGCGGGTGCAGATCCGTCCCATTATGAGAAACGTTGCCGTTCCTCGATTAAAGCATTCAGCCCGGTTTGGGCAATTCCCTTCCTCACAGACGGTATGAAGTCTCCTCTCCCTTAATATTTTTCTTACCTCGTAGTACCTATAGCCGGAAGGCAGGGGCACCTTCAACCAAGAAGGTTTTCTCACCCCTTTTGGCACCACCTCAATGACCATTTCCTTCACCTCTTTTTTTCCACCTGATGTCAGGCTCCCTCGCCGCAAGCACTTCATCCAACTGTGAGATAGCCCCATTCAAGGGTGCCTTTTTTAGGTTTTCTGGCGCCTTTTCTGCCTCTTTCGCTATGGCAATCATCGCTTCACAGAACTTATCCAACATCGTCACGCTTTCCGTCTCCGTCGGTTCAATCATCATGGCCTCCGGTACGATGAGAGGAAAATACACCGTAGGTGGATGAAATCCATAATCTATTAGCCTTTTCGCCATATGAGCCGTTTTAACCCCCCAATTCGCAAGTTGTCTACGACCCGAAAAGACACACTCGTGCATACACATGCGATCGTAGGGCAGGTCGAAGAAGGGTTTGAGACGCGTGCGTACGTAGTTGGCATTGAGGACGGCGATTTCCGCGACCTTCATTAGTCCCTCAGCTCCCAGAGATCTTATGTAGGCATAAGCACGAAGAAGAACAGAAAAATTGCCGTAGAAAGATTTGACGCGTCCTATGGAATCGGGAAAATCGTACTCCATTCTGTAGGCTTCTCCATCCCTCACAACCCTGGGTATGGGAAGAAAATCAACGAGATGAGGTGCAACCCCGACGGGACCACTCCCCGGACCTCCGGAGCCGTGAGGAGAGGAGAAGGTCTTGTGTAGATTTACTTGGATGATATCAAATCCGAGATCACCAGGACGACATTTCCCTAGAAAGGCATTGGCATTGGCCCCGTCCCCATAGAGGATACCGCCCTTGATGTGCACTATATCGGCCACGGCTTCTATGTTGCGTTCGAACAAACCAAGAGTATTGGGATTGGTCAGCATAAGAGCAGCTACGTCATCTGTCATCATGCGACCAAGATGATCAAGGTCTATGTTACCGTCCCTATCGCTTTTTACCGTCACAACTTCGTAACCGCAGAGGGCACCGGAGGCCGGATTTGTCCCGTGCGCCGTATCGGGGATAAGAATTTTACTCCTCCTCTCTTTTTTCTTGTCGAAGTACTTTCGACAAATAATCATCCCCGTAAGTTCACCATGGGCACCGGCGGCCGGTTGCAATGAAAAATCGGCCATACCGAATATCTCACACAGGAAAGATTTGAGCTCGTACATGAGCTGAAGAGACCCTTGAGACCAAGATTCCGGTCCATAGGGATGAAGCTCCTCAAAGGCCGGAAGGTGCGATAGATCCTCGTTTATCTTCGGGTTATACTTCATCGTACAGGAACCGAGAGGGTAGAAGCCCGTATCCACTCCAAAATTCATGCGTGATAGGGCGGTGTAGTGACGAATAACCTCTATTTCCGCCACTTCGGGAAGAGAAAGATCTTCCCTAATCAGCGAGCTATCTATATACTCTTCTAAAATAATTTCGGGAACGTCTGTTTTCGGTACCTGGTAACCCCCATATCCCGGCCTGCTTTTTTCGAAGATCAGTTCCATAGAATTACACCCGCCTCAAGATTGATACCACTTTATCCATATCTTCTCGCGTGACCACCTCGGTCACGCAAAAAACAAGGTCTGATGCCAATTCCGGATAATCCCTATTGAGCACGTAGCCCGGCAAAATTCCTTCCTGGGACAGAGCCTCGACAACGGATGGCATGTCCGGTACCTGGAGGGTGAACTCGTTAAAAAACGGGGTCGGAAAAGACAGTTTCCAACCTTTCAATTTTGACAATTGATCGGCCAGATAATGGGCTTTCTCAAAATTTAGCCGGGCAAGCTTCATTATATTCTTCCCCATCAGGGAGAGGTATACGCAAGCCGCCAAGGCACACAGGGCTTCGTTGGAACAAATATTTGAGGTCGCCTTTTCTCTCCTAATATGCTGCTCCCTTGTCTGAAGTGTAAGAACAAAGCCTCTGTTACCTTCTCTGTCTTTAGTTGCCCCTACTATTCGACCGGGAATGCGACGCAGAAATTCTCTGGTCGTGGCCAGAATGCCCAGAGAAGGGCCACCATAATTCATGGGAATGCCAAAGGATTGCCCTTCTCCCGCAACGAAGTCAACTCCCCAATCTCCTGGTGGCTTAAGGAAAGCTAAGGAGAGGGCTTCCGTGAAGGTATAACAAAGACTTATCTTTCTTTCCCGAGTTAGGTGAGCAATAGCGGCCATATCTTCTATTACACCGAAGAAATTGGGGCTCTGTATGACCACCACCGCTACCTCATGATCGAGTACATTGGTCAAGACCCTTAAATCCGTTCTCCCTTCCTTATCGAAGGGCACCTCTTGAACATCGTAATTGTTTGTACCGACATAGGTCTTAAGAACACTACGGTATTCAGGGTGAACGGCCCGCGATACGACAACGCGGGAGGTTCCTCTCGCTTTCAAGGCCATAAGGCATGCCTCCGCCATGGCCGTGGCTCCATCGTACATGGAGGCATTAGTTACCTCCATGCCCGTAAGTTCGAGAATCATCGTCTGGTATTCGTATATGGCCTGAAGTATGCCCTGACTAATCTCCGGCTGGTAAGGGGTATATGCCGTGTAGAATTCGGACCTACTGATCACATGTCTTACGACGGCCGGTATGTAATGGTTATAAGCACCGGCGCCCATCAGACACAAAGAGGGAATCCGGTTCTTCCCGCTTAGGACCTTAATTTCTTGAGCCAACTCCTGTTCCGAGAGCGATCCAGGTAAATCGAGCCGGCGGGAGAGCCGAAGATGTGGCGGTATATCCACAAAGAGATCTTCCAGGCTCTTGACCCCGATCACCTGCAACATGCGGTTTATCTCTTCCACCGTGTGGGGAATATAATCCATTTATTTTCCCTCCCCGGCTATCATCGCCTCGTAATCCCCTGCTTCCATCAGGAGCAGCCATTCTCTCGAATTATTCATCTCCAAGACGGCAATCCACCCCTCCCCGAAGGCATCGCGGTTTATAAGACCAGGGTCACTTTCTAACCTCCGATTCACCTCTACTACCACCCCGCTTACAGGCGCATACACATCCGAAACCGACTTAACCGATTCTACTACCGCCAGTTGATCTCCGCGCTCAACCTTTCTTCCGATCTCCGGCAGTTCCACGTAAACAATGTCCGTAAGTTGCTCCTGGGCAAAATCGGTGATCCCCACCACAACGTGACCGTCTCCTTTTTCCAATACCCATTCGTGTTCAGGCGTATACTTCCTATCTCTTGGATTTTGTTTGGCCATGCTCTTCTCTTTTTACCCCCTTTTCCTGCGATAAAAAGGTAGCCTCACAACGTGGGCCGAAACAGTATGCCCTCGTACGTCGATTTCTATTTGTTCTCCTTCACGCACCATAGAAACCGGGATAAAAGCCATACCGATCGCCTGACCCAGCGTTGGAGAGAAGGTACCCGACGTCACTTCCCCTAACTTGATTCCGTTTTTCACCACCGCATAACCGTGGCGGGCAATCCCCCGACCATCGACGATAAAACCCACCAGAGTGCGGCTTACGCCCTGTTTTTTGATCTCCACAAGGGCGTCCTTTCCCAGAAACTCCTTTCCCATGTCCACGACCCACTCATAGACAACCTCAAAGGGATTGACCGATTCTTCTAACTCGTTACCGTAGAGCATCATGCCCGCTTCAAGGCGAAGGGTATCTCTCGCCCCCAAACCAACTGGCATGACCCCATAAGGTTTGCCCACTTCGAGTATCTTTTCCCATACTGATTGCACGTCATCTCCCGACACATAAATTTCAAAACCATCTTCTCCCGTATATCCACTCCGAGAAATTAGCGCAGGAACGGAGATGAGCTTTGTTTCAATGAAACGGTAATAGGGTATTTCACCCCCACCTACCACACCCAAATCACCCAATATCGCCCTCGCCGCCGGCCCTTGAAGATCAATTTTCCCCACCTCTTCGGAAACGTCTTTAATATCCAGCTTACCCCACTGTTTTTCGTCTCTCACTTTAAGCAGCCACGCTAAGATTTTCTCTTTATTTGCGGCATTGGTTACGAGGCGATACGAATTTTCACCTCGCGCGTACACGGTGACGTCATCCTTGATCCCCCCCGATTCATTCAAAATCAAGGAGAGTTTCATATGCCCTTTCGGAAGGGGATCAATGTTCCTCGTGAGGAGGTATTGCAAAAAGGGTAAAGCACCCTGACCGTGAACGTCTATTTCCCCCATATGAGATACATCAAAAAGACCAGCCCTCTCTCTTGTGGCTCGATGCTCTTCTATTATGCCCGCATATTGGAGGGGCATTTCCCAACCGCCAAAGTCTACCATCCGGGCACCGTGTGCCACATGCCATGCATACAGAGGAGTTCGTTTCAACGAATTCACCGTGACGTTAACAAGCGATCAAAAACAGCCAATTTCTTCTTGGGCACGTAGATCGTTCCTTGATAATCAACGATAAGTTTACCCTCCAAATGATCGATCTCGTGCTGAACGATTCGAGCTACATAATCTAAATATCTCTTGTTTACCTTATTCCCATATTGGTCGTACCCGCGAACCTTGATTTCCGGATAACGTGCGATCTCGACGCGAACCTCCGGACAAGATAGGCATCCCTCAGCTAAAACAACGGGTTCCCCTCTTGCCTGAGTAATTCTGGGATTAACCAGAACTTCCACATCTCTTTTTGTCCCCTTACCATCGGGGGTTCCATCTTTTTCGAAGCCTTTGTTTCTAAAGATTATTATCCGCTTGTTGATGCCAATCTGAGGGGCAGAAAGTCCGGCTGCATCATCCCTTTCGAGAAAGGCTGTAATGAGCAACTTAATATCCCTTCTATCTTCCTCTTGCAAAGGTAGGGGAACCTCAGCACTTACGGCTCGTAAAACGCGGGCATCTTCTTCGTTTGACTCTCCATCTTGCCAAAGGGTAAGTACCCTCGGTACGGTGTTCATCAGTTTATAACTCCCGTTCTTTCATTTTTATTTTGTATATCAACCCTTCTTCCCATTTGCAAGCTTGGCTGAGGGTAAATAACTTGAACATTTGCCCCGGATTTGTTAGTTCTCTCACCTCGGTGATTACCTCATGAATATTACGGATAACATAATTCAATCCGTGGTGAGGAAACAGTTTTCCCGCGCGATGAGGTTTGACGTCGGAGAGAGTCCTTCCCTTCCCTTACCAGAAAACCCCAAACCACGACTACTTTACTTGCATATCCCTTTTTGCGAACAGTTATGTCCATACTGTTCTTTTCATCGCGTGCCTTTCGAACCATCTCTCACCAAAGAATACTATCGCGCTCTTATAAAAGAAATGCATCTCTACCGGGAGATGGGATATGATTTTACTGGCATCTATGTAGGAGGAGGGACCCCCACTGTGATGATCGAGGGTCTCGTTTCCGTTTTATCATCGGCTCGAGCCCTTTTCGGTATTCGAGAGATTTCGGTCGAAACAAACCCGAACCATCTATCAGAGGAAAATGTCAGGCTGCTCGTCGAGGCTGGCGTCAATCGTCTCTCCGTGGGAGTTCAAAGTTTCGATGACGGGCTCCTCGTTCGCATGGATCGTTTTGAAAAATACGGCAGCGGCAAAGAAATTGCGAGTCGCTTGCGCTCAGTGCAAGGAGCTTTTCAAACCTTAAATGCGGACATGATGTTCAATTTCCCCACTCAAACGGAAGACATCCTGCAGTGGGATTTAGAAATGTTAAAGAAATTATCTCTCGATCAGATAACTTACTATCCGTTAATGGTTTCCTCCTCGACTCGCAGATTGATAAGCAACACATTGGGTAAAACGTCTTTTCACCGAGAAGCTGACTATTATCGACTCATCGTAGATAACCTTACGCACGATTATAATTTCTCCTCTGCCTGGTGTTTCTCGAAAAAGAGGTCGATGATCGACGAGTACATTGTCGATTACGACGAATACGCTGGGTTAGGAAGCGGATCTATTGGATACCTCAATGGTGTCTGCTACGCTAATACATTTAACATTACCGAATACAT
Organism: Syntrophales bacterium; assembly: GCA_026416455.1. GTDB lineage: Bacteria > Desulfobacterota > Syntrophia > Syntrophales > UBA8958 > JAOAFE01. The sequence continues at coordinate 148,145 of JAOAFE010000001.1, read as the reverse complement.
CTCCCGTCTAGAAAAAGGGGAACTCCCCCTTATGGCTAGCCGCTCCTTTAACGAAAGAGACCGCATTCGATACGATTTCTTAATGCAACTATTTTCCACCCGTCTCTACCGACGTCGCCTAAAGGGAAAATACGGAAAACGATGGTGGCAAGCCATCGTCTTCCCCTTCCTTGTCTTTTTCGTTACCGGTCGAATTAGACAACAGGGGCAATGGTGGGAGCTTACGCCGCGGGGCTGCTATACGTGGGTAGTGATGATGAGAGAATTTTTTACGGCCGTAAATAACTTCCGTGACTATTGTCGAAAAGGAATTTAATATAAGCTATGACGGCAGAAGAAAGACAAGAGCTCCTAAGAAGGCTACCAAAAATCGACGAACTAGTGGAAAAAGTGAGAGCTCAATCAGATCTCACTCCTCTTTCAGAGGTTATGCTGAAAGACCTCTGCCGAAAAGAGGTGGAAAAGGTAAGACAAACCATTAAGAGAGGTGAATCAGTCACCGAGGAGAGAATAGAAGATCACATCTTGCGACAAGTAAAAGAACGCATCGAGAATTTAACGGATTTTCGTCTTCGTCGTGTCATCAACGCAACCGGCGTTATCCTTCATACTAACCTGGGACGCGCCCCTTTAGGGAAAAAGATAGTAAAGAAGATCACGGAAATCGCGGGTGGATATTCGAACCTCGAATTCGATCTCGAAAAAGGGGAAAGGGGCCTGAGATACGACCATGTGCGGGGATTGCTCCAAATATTAACCGGCGCCGAAGACGGATGTGTCGTTAACAATAACGCTGCCGCCGTACTTATTGCCTTGGAAACGATGGCAAAGGGAAGGGAGGTTATTGTCTCCCGCGGTGAACTGATCGAAATCGGAGGAGAATTTAGAATTCCCGAGGTTATGGAAAAAAGTGGAGCCATTCTAAAAGAAGTGGGTACCACAAACCGGACACACTTATGGGATTATGAAAAGGCCATCGGACCGGAAACTGCTCTACTTCTCAAGGTCCATCCCAGCAATTATCGTATCGTGGGTTTTACCAACGAGGTGTCAATTGAAGAACTGGTTCATTTAGGTAAGAGAACGTCTATCCCGGTCATGTACGATTTGGGTAGTGGCAATCTAATCGATTTGAAACGTTACCACCTACTAGACGAGCCTACCGTCCAGAGCGTAGTGGCGGCGGGCGCAGACATAGTAACCTGTAGTGGAGATAAACTCCTCGGGGGTCCTCAGGCTGGCATCATATTAGGTAGGAAAGACTTGATCGCAGGGATCATGAGAAACCCTCTGAACCGTGCTCTAAGGATAGATAAGCTGACTCTTATAGCCCTAGAAGCGACTCTCAAAGAATACCTAAATCCGGAGGGGGCCCGGCAGGAAATACCGGTTCTTAAAATCCTGTCGGAACCGGTGAAAGAAGTAAAAAAAAGAGCCCTTCTAATATGTAGACGCCTCCAAAAGCGGCGGGGCAATAAAATAAACGTACATCTGTGGCCAGGTAAATCACTCGTAGGGGGTGGTTCCTTACCCGGTCAGGAATTGGAAACGATCCTTCTTCAAATAGAACTGCCAGGACTTACCTCCAGCCAGCTGTCTGTTAAGTTGCGCCAACTTCCTGTGCCTATCATCCCCCGCGTGGAGGAAGATTGTGTATTACTCGATATTCGCACCATTCAAGAGGAGGATATCGAGCCTTTGGTTTCTGGTCTCTGCTCTCTCATCCAAAATTGATTGATATAAGTATAAGATAGACGAGAGGCTTTTACAGATTGAACGCCAACCGATGGTCCCATAAGGTCACGGAAAGGGAAAAAGGGGAAAGGATAGATACCCTTCTTCCCCAGCTTATCTCTTCCCTCTCTCGGTCCCGAGCGGGGAAATTAATAGATGACGGGTGCGTAAAGGTTAACGGTCGAGCAATAAAAAGAAGCTATCGCTTAAAGGTAGGTGATGGGATTGAGGTGACCATCCCTCCCCCTGAATCTCCCGTTCCGGAACCCGAGGCCATGCCCCTTAAGATTGTCTATGAAGATGATTATCTCATGGTGGTGGAGAAACCGGCAGGAACGGTCGTTCATCCCGGTGCCGGCCACCGACGAAAAACTCTAGTACACGGCCTTCTCTACCACTGCCGCGAAATATCGGGTGTGGGTGATTTCACGAGGCCGGGCATCGTTCATCGCCTAGACAAAGATACCTCTGGCCTGTTGGTCGTAGCTAAGAAGGAAGAAACTCATCGTTCTCTCGCCGAATCTTTTAAAAACAGGCAAATTGAAAAAGTCTATTTTGCCATTGTTTACGGAGAGATGGCAAAAGATGAGGGCATAATCGACCTACCTCTAGGACGCCACCCCAGGCAGAGAGTAATCATGTCGCCGCGAAGTAGGCATCCGAAGGAGGCGGTGACGGAATGGAAGGTAAAAGAAAGACTACCAGCTGCCACTTGGCTGGAAGTGCACTTACGAACCGGCAGAACCCATCAAATTAGAGTCCATTTAAACGAAGCGGGACATCCCGTGGTAGGAGATCCTACCTACGGCCGACATAAAGAGATAAGGCGTCAGGCGGAGAGCCTGTGGAAAAAAAATAGAATTGAGTTGCCCAAAAGACAGCTCTTACATGCCTGTCGTCTCTGTTTCCTCCACCCGGTTACAGGAGTAAGATTAGAACTTACCTCTCCCATGCCCTCCGACATGGTCGATTTCTACCTCCGATTAAAGGACACAGGTCATGTATGAACTCGAACACATAGGCCATATGACCATCATCCGAGCGAGCTCTCTTAAAGCTGTTCCCTTTATCGAGCATGCCTTCCTGGGCCGAAGTGGTGGAATAAGTGCGGGAGATTTTGGTACCCTTAATGTATCATTTGAGGTGGGAGACGATCCTAATAACGTGAAAAGTAATCGCTCGCTCATCGCTAAAAATTTCGGCCTTCTCGAAAGTGACTTCTTTTTTCTCCACCAGATACATAGCAACCGTGTTATTTTAGCTGACAAGAGAAAAAACCACACACAAGCAGCCGACGCCGTAATTACTCAGGAAGCTGGTATTGCTCTCGCCATAAAAACGGCCGATTGTGTGCCCATATTTCTATGTGATGTTGAAAGGTTAGCCGTCGCAGCCATCCATGCCGGATGGCGGGGTACGGTATTAAACATTGCCCCGAATACGGTTTTAGCGATGGAGAAAAACTTCGGCACCGAGAGAAAAAAAATCATGGCGGCTATCGGGCCCGGCATTCGCGCCTGTTGCTATGAAGTCGATTCTGAGATCTTCTCCCTCTTTGCCCCCTGGGAAGGATCCGGGGCTTTGAAAAAAGAACACAAGTGCTATGTGGATCTCGCCCAGGTCAACATGACACAGCTTTTAAAATGCGGTATAAAAGAAGAGAATATATCGCTCATCGAGCTCTGCACATCCTGTGAAAAAAACCTCTTCTTCTCCTATCGACGGGAGCAGGGAAGGACGGGAAGGCAATTGAGCTTCATTATGATAAGAAAAATTACGGAGAAGGAACATGGCGGGAAAAAAAATCCTGATCATTGAGGATGAAAAGGATATCTGTGACTTGATGGCTTTTCATCTCAAGAAAGAGGGGTTTTCCGTCGAGCAACTCTTCGATGGAGAAACAGCCTGGCGTCGATTACAAAAGAATCATCCCGATCTTATCGTTTTGGACCTCATGTTACCCGGAATGAATGGGCTTGAGTTATGCCGGCTCATAAGAGAGCAAAAGCAGACGACATCGATACCGATCATCATGGTAACGGCAAAAAGTGAAGATGTTGATAAAGTTATAGGGTTGGAGTTAGGGGCGGACGACTACATAACCAAGCCATTTAATCCTCGAGAATTGGTGGCGCGGGTGAGAGCGGTACTTCGGCGTACGCGTACGGACATGGGCGACACCAAAAAAATTTTTACCGATGGCGATCTTACTATTGATTACGAAGCCTACACCGTATACCGGAACAATAAGCCCCTCTCTCTGAGTTCAACGGAACTCAAATTGCTCTTCTTCCTCACCACCCATCCGAATCGAGTCTACAGTCGGGATCAACTCCTAGATGCCATCTGGGGAGATGAAACCTTCGTCGAGCCCCGTACGGTGGATGTCCACATAAGTCGCCTGAGGGCGGCAATCGAAGAGGACAAAGACAATCCGAAACGCATCCAAACAGTCCGCGGCATCGGTTACAAATACGTTCTCGCCAATGGAACACATCCACCTGCCTGAAACTCAATTTTTACAAAACTTTAAAATTCCCGTAAACCTTCTTTAACGAAAAATAAATATAACGGCTCCACTTCAACAACAAAAAAGAAGGAGGAGCCGATGAGAGAAAAGTTCAAAAAATTCAAAACAAGTTTCATCTTCGTTACTTTATTCTGCCTACTAATCTCTCCTTTTTCCTGGGCGGCGGACGAAAACCTAATCCGTTTATTACATGAGAAGAAATATCTAACGGATGCTGAAGCCGCTCGGCTGCTCGAAGAGGCCAAACAGAGAGATAAAAAAGGAAAAGAAGAGATTAAAAAGGACATTCAGGATGAGGTGAAGAAAGTATCTCTCCCCTCTGCCCTGAAGGGGTTGAGTGTGCGATCCACCATTTTTTTCTACTGGGAAAACAAAAGCGCCTTTCGGGGTAATGACGCCAACCTCAATCGGTTTGTATTAGAACGGGCCTATTTTACCATCGCCAAAGACCTTTCAGAACATCTATCCATGAACGTAACGGCTGATCTATTCACCTCTCGTGATGCCCAGGATGAAGGGAATGGTCTTGAGCTTCGAGTGAAATACGCATACGCCGATGTAAAATACTTTGGTACCTCGACCAAGTTGGGTATGATACCGACTCCATCGGATGCCTACGATAGTTCTATCTGGCCGTACCGTGTACAAGGGAAGCATTTACTCGATGCCTTGGGAATCATGTCATCGGCCGACATAGGTGTATCTAATCAGTTTAATATCGGCGAAATGGATAAAGAATACTATCAATACGGAAGTAGAACTTTCGGCGGAAAATGGGGTGGCTGGTTAATAGGTGTATATAACGGACCCGGTTATAACAACCCGGAGAAGAATAACAATAAAGTCGTATCCGGTCTCGTTTATATCCGTCCACTCCCAATGGTTCCGATATTGAAGGGCCTTCAGCTAGCTTATATCGGCACCTATGGCTTAAGCAACCGCAACTTTACCAATGTTGCCGATGGCCCCCTAACGGATTACCCTACGTGGCGGGTAAATATTGCTCATGCTTCACTGGTCCATCCATACTTTACCTTGATGGGTCAATACTATTGGGGTAAGGCGACAAGTACCTCAACGGAAGAAAAAAATAGGAAGGCCTATATGGTAGCCGGTTTTGTGCGCGTGCCTAAGGTTGAAAAACTGAGGATTTTTGGTAAATATTATACTTACGATCCGAATACGGACCTCGTTGGCTCGCAGAAGAATAAAAAGGATGAGTATCAACTGTACGCCGTGGGTCTATCCTATGATTGGAGCAAAGAATTTATGCCTTTCGTCGCTTGGGAAAGGGAAGACAACAAATCTTATTCTACCCGCATCGACTACAATCGCTACCAAGTTGGGTTCCAGTTACGATTTTAGTCAGTTCATTGGGGGGCTCATTTAAAAAGCCCCCCATTCACTTAAAGGAGATGAACATGGGAAAACCAAAAGTACTTTTTCTATGCAGTCATAACAGTGCGCGCAGTCAAATGGCTGAGGCCTGGCTTAACCACTTAGGGGGAGATAAATGGGAAGCCATGAGCGCCGGCTTAGAAGCTGGAGAATTAAATCCTTTAGCCGTTGAAGCAATGAAGGAGGTCGGACTCGATATCTCCGAACACAAAACGAAATCGGTTATGGAGATAATTAAACGAGGGATACTTTTTTCGTACGTCATTACTGTTTGCGATGAATCAGAAGCGGAGAAGTGCCCCGTTTTCCCCGCTTTTACCCGTCGTCTGCACTGGTCGATTCCCGACCCCGCCAAGCTCACGGGCACGCATGAAGAAAAACTTGAGGCTATCCGTCACATTCGTGATGACATAAAGAAGAGAATTCTTGATTTCCTCAAGGAAAACTGAACTGGGCCTCTATTGAGTTGGCATAGACGTTTCTTTGACAAGGATCTTATCGATCCGGTTACCGTCCATATCTAAGATTTCGATTTCGAATCTATCCCAAGTAAATTTATCACCCGCCACCGGTAGACGACCTAAATAAGTCAGAATGAAACCAGCTATCGTATGGTATTCCCTATCTTCCTCTTCCGGTAGGGAAGAGATATGGAATTTCTCCCTAAATTCTTCGATCGACAAGGTACCATCCACGAGCCAAGTCCCATCCTCTCTTTTTACGATAGAGTCGTCTTCCGCTTCTTTAAAAGAGGGAATATCGCCAACGATTGCCTCGATGATGTCGTTAACCGTCACCAGCCCCTGTACTGTCCCGTACTCGTCTACGATCAGCGCCGCATGAATAGGTGAAGCCTTAAAGTGCTCTAAAAGTTTTAGGGCCGTTATTGTCTCGGGAAAGATAAAAGGCTTCCTTAAAATCGAACGTAAATTTATGTTTTCCAGGTCGGGATATCTCTTGAACAAGTCCTTAACATGAAGGAATCCAATGACGTGATCGAGTTCCCCTTCACAAACCGGAAAGGAAGCATGGTCCGAGCCTTTGATAACCATAAGCGTTTCAGACCACGGTGCCTCTAAATCCAACCACACGATGTCAGGTCGAGGAGTCATAACATCCTTAACACTCAAATCGTCAATCTCGAACGCCCCGTGGATGATATCGTGTTCCATCTGATGGAAAACTCCGGCTTCCGTCCCCTCTTCCAAAAGTACCTTCACTTCTTCCTCTGATACCGTTGTCACAGGTTTTTTAAGACCTAAAAGACGCACTATAAATTCAGAAGAAGCGCTCAAAATTTTCACCGCCGGATATACGACCAGAGAAAAATAATGAATAGGTACAGATATCAAAGACGCAACCTGCTCCGGGTTTTGTAAAGCCAGCCTTTTGGGTATAAGCTCTCCCACCACTATGGAAAGATAGGTAATGACGGCGACAACAAGGGTAATACTAACGATTTCACTATAGGGGCCTATAAGAGGCCAATGACGTAAATAGACACCTAAATCTTGGGCAATAACGGCGCCACCGTAGGCACCAGAAATTACTCCCACCAGCGTTATACCGACCTGAATCGTGGATAGAAAATGGCTCGGTTCCTCTGCCAATTCCAAAGCTCGGGCCGCCCATTTTTTTCTTTGGTCGGCCATGATTTTCAGTTTGGTCTTACGGGAGGAAACGACGGCGATTTCTGATAAGGAAAAAATTCCGTTTATAAGCACGAGAAAAAAGAGAACCGCTATGTCGCTGAAAATCTCTGACATTATAAGCTCGAGGAAGTCAATTTACCTTCCTCCCTCCACCTACGGGGGGATTATTTTTCAGAGTTATATTATATTTCTTTTTTTCTTTTTTCACTTGCTATTTTAAGATTAAAAAAACTGTAATCTCGCCTTAACATTTTTGTAACATTCGTTTGATATTTTGGTTTAAAATATATAAAGGAGGTAGAACGATGAAGAAGAAGGTTTTGTGTTTCATGGTGGCTTCTGCCATCTTGCTTGGGTTTACGAGCCTAAGCGTGGGTAAAACCAACATCGTCATCAAAGGATCGACAACTGTGCTTCCCATTGCGCAAAAGTTATTGGAAGCTTACACAAGCAAGCATCCGGATGTCAACATTTCCCTTTCCGGTGGAGGATCCGGCGACGGTATAAAAGCCCTTATAGATGGCATGACGGACATAGCAAATTCTTCTCGCGAAATTAAGCCGGAAGAGGAGGCGAAGGCACGAGAAAAGAATGTGACACCTCTGGCCCATGTGGTGGCATACGATGCCATCGTGCCAATTGTACACCCCAAGAACAAGATAAAAGACCTTTCTTTGGATCAACTGAGCCAGATATATCAGGGGAAGATAACGAACTGGAAAGAAGTGGGAGGGGAAGATTTGGAAATTGTTGTCGTTTCGCGAGATAGCAGCTCCGGCACATTTGAATCATGGGGACACCTGGTGCTCAAAGGGGCACGTGTGACGCCCAAGGCTCAAATGCAAGCTTCCAACGGTGCCGTAGTGCAGACAGTAGCCAAAAATAAATACGCTATCGGTTACATCGGTTTGGGTTACATTAACAAGTCGGTTAAGCCTCTCTCCGTAAACGGTATTGCGGCTACGGTAGAAACGGCCAGATCGGGGCAGTATCCAATATCAAGACCCCTTTACATGTATACCAATGGAGAGCCGAAAGACGCCGTTGCCTCCTTTATCAAATTTGCTCTTAGCAACGAAGGGCAGGCCCTTGTCGAATCTGTAGGGTTTGTTCCGGTGAAAAAAATCGCCGCGCCGACAAAGAAGAAAAAATAGGTAACATATTTAGATTTAGAGATGAAGGGAAGACAGGGACGGGAAAATCTAATAAAAATATTATTTGCCACCGTCGCACTTTTCTCCGTCCTCATTCTTTCCTTCATCGTTTTTTTTCTTTTCCGGGAAGGAATTCCCATCTTTCGGGTTACCTCACTGGAAGGGTTTCTATTGGGTGTCGAATGGTATCCTACCAGTAGTCCACCATCGTACGGTATTTGGCCCTTGATTGTAGGCTCCTTCGCCGTCACCGCACTAGCCAGCTTGATCGCCGTCCCCTTTGGCATCCTATCAGCGATCTATATAGCCGAACTTGCTCCGTCTGCAATTAAAGGTATCCTCAAATCGGCTATCGAACTTCTCGCCGGCCTTCCTTCCGTCGTTTTGGGTTTTTTCGCCATGGTAGTGGTAGCACCTTGGTTGCAAGAAACATTTGACCTTCCAACAGGTCTCAATATACTGAACGCCTCTCTTATCCTTGCTATTATGGCTATACCAACCATATCCAGTATTGCGGAAGATGCCATTTATGCCGTACCGCGGGAATACAAAGAAGCATCCTATGCGCTAGGAGCAACACATTACGAAACCATTGTCCGCGTCGTAATACCAGCCGCTTTATCTGGCATTTGTACGGCCATCATTCTCGGTATGTCACGCGCCATAGGAGAAACGATGGTTGTTTTAATGGCCGCCGGAGGGGCCGCCTCCGTTCCTCACAGTATATTCGATTCTGTGCGCCCTATGACGGCCAGTATTGCCGCCGAAATGGGAGAGGCACCTTTTAGAAGCCATCATTACCATGCCCTTTTTGCAACAGGTATAGTACTTTTTCTCATTACCCTCGCTTTTAACCTCGTTGCCGATTATCTTTCTAACAAATTCAAGGAGGTCGGCTCGGGTACCCTATGATAACTTCCCTCAAAACTAGATATGTTAAGCAAAAAATATTTTTTTCTTTCGTCAATCTCGCTTCTTTTGCCATTTTTGTTACCCTCATTGGCATTATATCGTTTATCGTAGCTCAAGGCATACAGGCCATTAGTTGGGAATTTCTGACCAGTCCTCCTCGAGACTCAATGACAAAAGGCGGTATCATGCCCGCCATTTTAGGGACGTTCTATCTGACCGTGGGGGCAATAGTAATTGCCCTCCCTCTCGGAATAGCAACTGCTATTTATCTTGCCGAATATGCGCGAGTCGGGCGCTTCACCCGCCTGGTCCGGGTGGGAATCAACTGCCTGGCAGGGGTTCCCTCTGTCGTCTTCGGCCTCTTCGGGTTGGCCTTTTTTGTAATTTTTTTGAAATTCGGCTCTTCAATTCTGGCCGGCTCGTTAACCTTAGGGATCCTCATTCTACCCACCATTATTGGAGCATCGGAAGAGGCCTTAAAAGCCGTTCCTCAGACCTTCCGCGAAGCATCACTCGCCTTGGGGGTATCAAAATGGTCCACCATCTTGCGCATCGTTTTACCCAACGCCTTACCCGGAATTCTAACGGGCTCCATCTTAGGCCTAGGACGCGCTGCCGGAGAGACTGCCCCCATCATGTTTACAGCCGCTACTTTCTACACAGCCCGTCTCCCTGCGTCAATTTTCGATGAGGTCATGGCCCTGCCTTACCACATTTATGTGCTGGCAACGGCGGGAACACAGATAGAAGAAACACGTCCTCTCCAATACGGTACAGTGCTCGTTCTCATGGTGCTTGTTTTAAGTATGAATCTTGTCGCCTCGGCCTTAAGGATTTCCATCCGTCGACGAAAGAGGTGGTGATATGGATGTTGTCTTTTCTTTAAAAAACCTGTCTTTTTATTATGGGGAGGTGGCGGCCCTAAAAGATATCACCATGGATATCGAAAAAAATCGGGTGACTGCCCTGATTGGTCCGTCAGGATGTGGAAAGTCCACACTTCTTCGTGTCTTCAACCGCATGAACGATTTGATCGACGGTGCTCGGGTAGAGGGGCAGATTACATTTCATGGACAAGATATCTATGCCCCTGATGTTGATCCCGTCGAACTGAGGCGAAAGATTGGCATGGTTTTTCAGAAACCGAATCCTTTTCCCAAATCCATCTACAACAACATCACCTTTGCCCCTCGCCTCTGTGGGGTAAGGGACAAAGAAACCTTGGCAGCATTGGTGGAAGAAAGCCTTAAACAGGCTGCCCTTTGGGACGAGGTAAAGGACATTCTCGACCGATCGGCCATGACCCTCTCCGGAGGCCAACAGCAGAGATTATGTATTGCCAGAGCTTTGGCGATGAAACCGGAGGTGCTTCTCATGGACGAACCTACCTCGGCCCTCGATCCTATCTCCACTGCTAAAATCGAAGAATTGATAGAAGAGCTAAAATCACGCTACACGATCATTATCGTGACCCACAATATGCAGCAGGCGGCCCGTGTGTCAGAGAAAACAGCATTTTTATATATGGGGAAATTGATAGAATACAACAACACGGAAAAAATCTTCACCAACCCGGAGGTGAAGCAGACGGAAGATTACATAACGGGACGCTTCGGTTAACAATTTGGAGGACATAAATGGAAGACAGAAAACACACGAGCAAGGAGTATGAGAGGGAGTTGCAGGAAATTAAAGACGGTCTTTTGTATTTAGGATCTCTAGTTGAAAAAGCCATCGTCGAAAGCAATCAAGCCCTCATAGAGCGTTCGGACGAAAAGGCAAAGCAGGTAATTGAATTAGATGACCGCATAGACCGTCTAGATGAAGAAATGGAAGAAAAATGTATTCGCCTCCTGGCGTTGAGACAACCGGCAGCCCGAGACCTCAGATTTATTACGACGGCCATAAAAATCAATGGACACCTGGAACGGATCGGCGATATGACCGTAAATATCTGCGAAAAAATACTGCAGTTAAATAGGGAACCTCAGCTCAAGCCCTATATAGATTTGCCCCGGATGTCGGAAATCGCCCGCTCAATGGTAAGAGAAAGCTTAGAGGCCATGGTAAAAGAAGACATTGAATTGGCAAATCACGTGAGAAGAAACGACGATCTCGTAGATGACTTAAATGAGCAAATTTTCCGGGAACTCCTAACTTTCATGATTGCCGACCCCCAAACCATTCACCGCGCCATTCTTATTATGCAGATATCCAAGAGCCTGGAAAGAATCTGTGACCATGCGAAGGGAATTGCCGATATGGTTGTCTACATGATCACGGGGAGAAATGTGAGACACATGCCGGAAATAGATGGAGACACATGAAGGGAAGATTATTTCTAAAGATTTTCTCCTCCTATTTTCTTTTAGCCGTCTTTATGGGGGCGGTTCTAGATCTACTCCTTACTCCCTTTGTTCGCGAACACATCTCGTCAAGTATGGAAGAGGCCATGATCGATACCGGAAAAGCTATTTCCCTCATGAAGATGTCGGAAATTGAGAAAAGAATAAAAGAATTGGCCGAAAGATCCCACCTAAGAATCACCCTTATCGACGCCACGGGAAAGGTATTGGCCGATACGGAGGCACTGGCCGAAGAAATGGATAATCACCTATACCGGACAGAAATACAGGAGGCAAGGGTAAAGGGCGTGGGACGGTCCGTCCGCTACAGCAAAACTTTAAAAGAAAACTTTCTCTACATAGCTCTCCCATTAAAATCGGAAGGGAAGCTAGTAGGATACATCCGCCTGGCCCGAAGCATGGAAAAATTGCGGGAAGCATTAGAACAGGTGAATACTCACATACACTTGATAGTAATTTTGACCGTTCTTCCCGCTTTGATTCTATCTCTCCTTTTTGCCTTCCATCTTTCTTCCCCTTGGAAGAGGATCTCCTTGCTGATAAATCAAATAAAAAAGGGAGAGCGGCCCTCTACCCTAGCCTTGGAAACAGGCGACGAGCTAGAGAGATTAACCGGGGAAATTAATGAAGCGATAAAGGGCATATACGACAAATATGACCAGTTGGAGAGGGAAGGTGAGATACTTAAGGCCGCCTTCGGCGCTATGAAGGAGGGGGTTGTGGTTATTGATGGGGAAAATCGCATAATTTACACAAATCAGGCGGCCGCCCTAATGATGAATAAAAAAAAGGATGAAATGGTTGGAAAAACGTTAATCGAGGCCTTTCAAAATGCAACCTTAAACGACCTGATAAAACAGTTCCGTGAAACGGGGCAGGTGGTCGAAGGGGAGGCATCGTATCTGGAAGAAGGTAAGGAAACGACATTTGAAGTGACTATTTCGGCTCCACCTGATTCAGATCGCCGAGGCAAAGCTGTTATTGTACTCCAGGACATCTCACAGCTCAAAAAGCTGGAAAAAATGCGAAGCGAATTTCTGGCGAACGTCACCCACGAACTCAAAACTCCCCTCACGGCTATTATTGGTTACATTGAATCCCTCATGTCATCGGACCTAAAGAGAAATGAGAGGGAAAAATTTTTGAATATACTTCAAAAACAGGCAAACCGGTTAAATCGCCTGGTGGATGACTTGATTCTGCTGACGCATTTAGAACAAGGTACCATAGAATTGAACACGGCGGAAGTTAGTATAAGTGGTATGCTTGAAGAAATAACACCCACCATTTTGCCCCGCATGGAAGAAAAAGGGTTAACTTTTGAAACCCAAATACCTTCCCCGGAACCGGTCATTCTCGGCGATTATGACCGTATTTACCAGGCCCTCCTCAATATCCTCGATAATGCCATTAAATACACGGATAAGGGTAAGGTGGTACTTAAGGTTGAGCCCGAAAGAAGCGGATTTATAACCGTTGAAATATCAGATACGGGCATCGGGATCCCGCCAATTCATTTACCGCGCTTAGGGGAGAGATTCTATCGCGTAGATCGAGATCGTTCGCGCAAACTAGGGGGCACAGGTTTAGGTCTCTCCATTGTGCGTCACATCATGAAGGCACATGGGGGGAAAATGGAAATCACAAGTCTTCCAGGTCAAGGTACAACGGTGCGCCTGAGTTTTAAGGCAAAATAAAGGGTTTCTTGCACATTTTTCTCGAATGAGATAAAAAGAGAAAAAATTATTTCCGCGGTATTTCAACACTGTCAATTTCAGAGGAGTGGTGAATCATATAAACCTTTACAAAGATGAAGTATTGGATGGTGGTGGCGATGATTCTTTTTTCCTGGGGAAGCGGATGCTCTCAACCGCTTGACCGACAGCCGGCAGTGGCAGGACAGTTCTACCCCGCCGATCCGGGTGAATTAAAGAACCAGTTGAAAAGTCTGTTCGCCCGAGCGGTTCCCCCCAAGGGGGAAAAAAACGTGTTAGCCGTCATCGTTCCTCACGCGGGTTACGTTTTCTCCGGAGAGGTTGCGGCTTCGGGCTTCAACCAAATAGACCCAGATAAGAGTTACGAAAACATCTTTCTCATCGGTAGTAGCCATCAGGTGGCCTTCGATGGGGCGGCCGTATACACGAGGGGAGACTTTAAAATGCCCCTCGGTAAGGTCAGAGTTAACACAGAATTGGGAAAGGAATTGGTTAAAAAACACAGCATCTTTACCGATCGAGTAGATGCCCATCAATACGAACACAGCTTAGAAGTGGAGTTACCTTTTCTCCAATACCGGTTGAAAAAAGATTTGCAAATAGTACCGATCGTCATTGGCACCCATTCACCACAAAAATGTGCCCAAATTGCGGAGGCCCTAAAACCATATTTTAATGAGAAAAACCTCTTTATTGTCAGTACCGATTTGTCCCACTACCCATCCTATGAAGATGCGAAGGTAGTAGATCAATTAACGCTGAGGGCGATAACCACCAACGAGCCAGAGACTTTACTCCGTACTCTGGAAGAAAATGAAAGGAAAAAGATACCCCGCCTGGCCACCAGCCTCTGCGGGTGGACATCCGTCTTGACCCTCATGTACATCACGTCCGGCGATCCATCCATTACTTACACTCTTGTGGATTACAAAAACTCAGGGGATAGTATCTACGGTGATCGAATCCGCGTCGTAGGTTACGGAGCCGTCGTCGTGTCTCGACGGGAAAATCCCAAAAGATTCAGTCTATCGGACAAAGAAAAGAAAGATCTACTCTCTTTGGCCAGAAAAACGATCAAAGAGTACGTCGAAAGACGGAAACTACCCGCGATTGAACCGGCCATCTTATCGGAAAATCTTAAAACCCCATGCGGTGCCTTTGTAACCCTTCACCGCGGTGGGGCATTACGAGGATGTATAGGGAGGTTTGAACCTAACGAACCTCTCTACCAGGTGGTACAGCAAATGGCAGTAGCGGCAGCAACGGAAGATTTTCGTTTTCCTCCAGTTCAACCTTCGGAAGTGGATAGTTTAGACATTGAAATATCCGTTCTCACCCCCCTCAAGAAAATAAAATCGATCGATGAAATCGAGCTGGGAAGGCATGGTATTTACATCAAGAAAGGAGCACGCGCAGGTACCTTCCTCCCACAGGTAGCAACAGAAACAGGCTGGTCCAAAGAAGAGTTCCTGGGACACTGTGCGCGGGACAAAGCAGGATTGGGCTGGAATGGCTGGAAGGAGGCGGATATATACGTTTACGAAGCCTTGGTCTTCAGCGAAAAAGATTTCCGGCCCCGCTGATAGGCCAATTTTTTTCCCCGCCGTGGCGCTAGGAGCTGCGGCGATAGTTACTCAGTTTGTCTTTTTAAGAGAATTCTTAAGTGTCTTCTACGGTAACGAACTAATCCTTGGTACCATTTTGGCCCTCTGGATGATAATCACCGGTCTCGGCTCCATGATCGGAAAAAGGATCGAGCATATATCCCTCGGTGTCATCTTTTTCTCTCTCGGCATTACACCGTTAATATCCATTTTTTTTCTCCGGTTCATACGACATCTCATCTTTGACCCGGGGGTTATGGTAAACTTCGGGACATTTCTTGCCTCTTCAGCCATCCTTCTTTTTCCTTTCTGCTTCATCGCGGGGTTTACATTTCCCCGACTATCTCAGCTGTCTTCAGGTCGAAGGGGAGAAAATACTATCCCCCGCGTCTATTCCTGGGAGGCATTGGGTAGTGTCATAGGTGGAATTGTATTTAGTTCAATCTTAATTAATCACTTATCCAGCTTCCAAATTCTAAGCCTCATGGCGATCACGAACTTTCTCATTGCCTTTGCTTTCTCTATCAGAGAAAAACGGCTGGCCATCATATTTCTTTCCCTCTTATGTTTTGTGACGGGGGCGCTTTCTTTAATCTATTGTGATCTGGAGGCAATAACTAGGCAATACCTCTTCCCTCGTGAGAAACTGCTTTTCTTTAAAGACACCCCCTACGGACAGGTGACAGTTACCGATCGCCAAGGCCAAATAAATTTTTATGAAAACGGCATCTTACTTTTTTCTTCCCCTGATTATGTATATCTGGAAGAGTCGGTCCACTATGCGATGGTCCGCCATCGGCAACCTCGGCGCATCCTAGTCATCTCAGGCGGTTTCACCGGCCTGACAGAAGAAATAATGAAATATAAAAGTGTCAGGCAGGTAGATTACATAGAACTGAATCCCGCCCTGACGGAATTAGGAAAAGTTTTCACCCCAAAGTTGGAAGACCCGAGAATTCACGTGATTAACAAAGACGCGCGCATTTTTATAAAAGACTCACACCAAACCTACGATGTCGTCCTGATAAATCTGCCGGACCCTCAAACTGCTCAGATAAACAGATTTTACACCGACGAATTTTTTCAGGAGCTAAAATCTTCTTTGGATAGGCATTCTATAGTTTCCTTGAGCCTATCGTCTTCTGCCGACTATCTAAGCAAAGAAGCAAGAGCCTTTAAAGGCAATATTATATCAACGCTGAAAAAGAATTTTACCCATGTAAAAGTTATTCCTGCCTCCAAAGATTTTCTCCTGGCCTCTGACTCCCCCATAGAGGAAAAAATCATCCCACTCCTAGAGCAGAAAGGCATTGTCAACACTTACGTCAATCGTCACTATATAGATGAAGATCTAATAATGAGAAGGAGTCAACAAATTATGACCAGTGTTGACAAAGAGGTAAGGATAAATAGCGACTTTTATCCCCTCGCCTATTGGAGAAGCTTGGCTCTTTGGTTTAGTGCCTTTGAGTGGAAGCCTTGGTGGCTTCTTTCGATCGTTATCCTAATTCCACTGTTCATCCTTTTTAAGTCCTTCAATACTATCTCTTACGGTATCTTCACGGCCGGCTTATCTGCCTCTTCCTTAGAGGTAATGATACTTCTTTCCTTTCAAGCCATCTACGGTTATGTTTATCAAATGCTGAGTATTATTATCACCGTCTTCATGGCTGGGCTCAGTGTCGGGGCCCTATATCGTCCAAATTTCGGTAAATGGATAAATCATTTCGCCTGTGTTCAATACGGGGTCGCCTTGCTATCTTTTCTCTTCTTCCTCCTCCTGATGACTAAATCAATTATACCTAGATCGGACATCTATCCCCATCTCTTTTTCGTAAGTATAACATTTCTCGTCGCCCTTCTTATTGGCGCCCAATTTTCTTTAGCCTCCTTCCTCAGCCCCGGTCACATCGTTAACCGAGCGGCCCAGCTATATGGAGTGGATTTAATCGGAGCAGCTATAGGAGCCATGCTGACCTCTACCTTACTGGTGCCTGTCCTCGGTCTCCCTCGAACGGGGTTGGTTATCTCGCTCCTGAACATCGCAAGTGGAACCCTCGCTTTATGGAACAAAAGAAATTACACCATCCAAGGTGGGTAGGGACATGAAAGATGGGTTAACCAGAAGGGATTTTTTTAAATGCTGCATCTTAGGCCTTACAGGCACTGGCCTGGCAACGTACGTGGATACTATCTTTATGTTCACCGTCAGCCCGGCTTTGGCCGCCGGTCCCAACAAATATTCCCGCGAAGCCCTATTCTACGAAAAAACATCCACGGGTGCTTTAAAATGTCGAAAATGTCCCCACGAATGTGTACTCAAGGAAAACAGCTTGGGCCTCTGCCGGAACCGAATGAATTATGAAGGAAAACTTTACACTATAGCGTATGGTAATCCGTGCGCCGTTCACATTGACCCAATTGAGAAAAAACCATTTTTCCATTTTCTACCCGGCACCCGCTCTTTCTCCATCGCTACTGCCGGCTGCAATCTCCGATGTCTCAGTTGCCAAAACTGGCAGATTTCCCAGTTTAGTCCTCTCGATACCTACAATGTAGATCTCCCACCCGAAAAAGTTGTGGAGGAGTCAGCCTCTAGCCGCTGCGCATCTATTGCCTACACTTATTCCGAGCCGACAACTTTTTACGAATACACGTACGATACAGCAAAGATTGCCCGCGGCAAAGGTATAAAAAACGTCATTAAATCGTCTGGGTACATCAACGAAATACCCCTGAAATATTTAGCCAAGGTGATAGATGCCGCAAATATCGACCTTAAATGTTTCGACGATAACATTTACAGGAAATTGAGTAGCGTCAGGTTGGAACCCGTTTTGAACACTTTAAAAATTTTAAAGAATGAAGGAGTATGGCTGGAAATCACGAACCTCATTGTCCCGGAGTGGACGGATAACATGGACATGATAAAACGCATGTGTGAATGGTTGAGCGGAAATGGCCTCTCCGAATGCCCCCTTCACTTTACCCGATTTTCTCCCATGTTCAAGCTTACCCACCTCCCTTTGACACCGATAAGCACATTGGAAAAGGCGCGAGAAATAGCCATCAATTCGGGTATCAAGTATGTCTACATCGGTAACGTACCCGGACATCCGGGCGAAAACACTTACTGCCATCACTGCAAGAGATTGATAATCGAAAGAAAGGGGTTCAGAATTCTTAACAATAACGTCTTAAAAGGCAAATGCCGTCACTGCCATACCGCCATACCTGGTGTATTTTTCACCTAGAGAAGTAACTACAAGGGAACATTCTCCTTACCTTTACTAGCCAAAGGAGAATAAAATGATGGCGGCAAGCAATATAGGGAAAACATAACTTCACTGAATCCCGGCACACTCCTAAAAATTTTTAAGAACGCACCTTGACATAAAATCAAATGTCTTTAAAATTTTAAGTATGAATACCGTTAGATTCATTTTTCTTTTAAGCCTCCTAACCGGGCTCTTGATGGCCGTAGGTTACCTCACGGCCAGGGGTAAAGGGGTGTTCATTGCCCTTATCATCTCTGCTCTTATGAATTTAGGTGGTTACTGGTACTCGGACCGCATCGTTCTCAGTATGTATCGCGCCCAGCCGGTCTCACCCGAACAAGCACCGGAACTCTACCGAATTGTTCAAGAGCTAGCCGAAAAAGCTAGGATACCGACACCACGGATCTATATCGTTCCATCAAGAACGCCCAATGCCTTTGCTACGGGTCGAGACGAACATCATGCCGCGGTAGCCGTAACGACGGGCATATTAGAAATTGTATCACGGGAAGAACTAGAAGGAGTCCTGGCGCATGAACTTTCCCATATCAAGCACAAAGACGTGCTCATTGGGACAATGACGGCAACCTTGGCGGGCGCAGTTGTAATGCTTGCCCGCTTTGCCTTTTTCTTCGGTTCTGATGATCGGGGACTCATTTCCACCTTGGCGACCGCTATTGTGGCCCCCATTGCTGCAACCGCCATCCAGATGGCCATCTCTAGATCGAGGGAGTACGAGGCTGACGCGGGGGCAGCCCACATCACGGGTAAACCAGAAGCCTTAGCCTCGGCCCTAATAAAACTCGCACAGGTAAACGAAAAGAGGCCCATGAACGCCAATCCAGCAACGGCTCATATGTTTATCGTCAGTCCCCTTTCCGGTGGCTCTGTTATGAACCTCTTTAGCACCCATCCCCCTATTGAGAAGAGGGTGGAAAAGCTTCTCAAAATGAAGAAAGAAAAGTACTACTAGCTATCGAGCAAAAATTGCCTTTCTTTTGATCTCGACTCTCCCGTACTTATAACGTATATAGCAGGGCTACCCAAAATTGGACACTTGGCCTCGCAGATACCGCAACCGACACACAGGTGAGGGTCCACGTGAGGCCTCTTCAAAATGACCTTCTTACCATCTCTCAAATTTAGCTCAGTAACCTCGAGCCAGATGGCCTTCTTGGGAGTTGGACACACCTCCTCGCACACGATGCAAGGAATCCCATACGCATAAGGGAGGCATTTGCCGCGATCAATCACGGCAACTCCAATTTTCGTACGCTTCTTTTCCTCTAGATTAAGTCTTCTGATGGCCCCAGTCGGACACACTTGTCCACATAGGGTGCATCTATATTCGCAATAGCCTATCCTGGGCACTAATATGGGGGTCCAAATACCCACTACCCCCCCCTCCAAAAAGGTGGGCTGCAAGCCATTTGTTATGCAGACCTTCATGCACTCACCACATTTTATGCACCTTTTTACAAACTCACGTTCTTCTAAAGCCCCGGGAGGGCGGATAAGCCTCTCATCGACTGAAGCAGGATTACCGACGGGCGAAAGTTTCAATACAGGCGGAACAATTATACCTGCCGTCACGGCACCTACTATCCGCCGCCGACCTAAATCAATCTCCACTCCCTCCACTGGCCGGCCAAAGAGGAAGTGAATAGACCTCTTCGCGCACGCATCGTCACAATCACCACAGGCCAGACACTCCGTTTTCATCCTCCCCCCCTGACACAGCACCTCACATCGACCGCAGGCATTACATCCTTCGCTAATTTCTCTTCTTAAAAATGAGTAGCGGGAGAGTAAGCCGAGCAAAGCACCAAGGGGGCACAGATAACGGCACCAAAAACGTCTTTCCAGTAAATTCAAGGACAGGATGAGAAAAAAGAAGGCCCCGATCAATACACTTTCTCGAAAAAACAGTCTCGGTTCGGACGCTACACCACCTAAACCTGCTGAACCGAAAAAACTTCTCATCGTGTTCACCAGTGCAGGGTATATGGATACGGCAAAGGAGCGTATGATGAGACTCAAAGGATCAAAGATACCAGAAAGATTTAAGGAAAAAAGAGCCGCAACAGCTAAAAAGAACAACAAGGCATACTTCAACCAATACCAGCCTACGGGACGATATGCGACCTTTATCTTGTTAAAAATTCCGACGAAATTATGAAGCGTCCCCAAGGGGCATACCCAGCCGCAGAACACGCGACCTAAGAAAAGGGTTAACAATATGACCGGGATCACCAAATAGGGAAATCCATCAATACGCATGGAGGCAAGAGACGTCAAAATAAAGATCAGGGGGTCGGCATCGAGAAAGATTTTGACGGGATACGCCAGTTCATCGCCTCCTTTAGATCTCGTCTCCCAGAAAAGCCATAGAAAGAGAAGAAAAAACACAACCTGGGTTGTGATTCGTACTTTTTTCAACATGCCATCTTTAGATCTGAAGATGCTTGATTTTCAACTTCTTCAAGTCCATCGTACCCAACCCCACCTCATGCCCCAGACGGATATATCCTATATCGCCACCTGCCAGCCCGAACAAGGTCGCCCCATACGCATCCACCGCCACCTGATCTGTCCCGACTACAACCGTATTTAATGTTTTAACATCGGATAGATCGCCTCCTTGAGGTCCGTTAGCCTCAAGAATGCGGACCGCATCAAGGACAATTAAGGTGGGCCTAATGGTAAGAGCTAAATCGATCAGACTGCCATCGATTCTTTGGTGTATCCGACCTCGCCATCCACCCATGACACCCATCCAATTCTTAATCCCCAACGTGAGCTTCGTCAAACCGTGCGTTTTGGCAATAGGCACATTTATAATTTTATCTACCTCGAATATCTCACCATAGAGGGGCCAAGATTTGATCCCATAACCTGGCAATTTTACTTCTCGAAACTTCTTCTCATTAATGTAGCTTACCTCTCCTCCGACTGCCGTCACCGCTTCGGCTATGCCACTTTGAGTATAGCACCTCTGAGGGTTGGCAACTGTGTGATCAAATACCTTCACCTTCTTGGCTCCCGCTTCATAACACATAGCAACTATGGCTGCGACTACTTGCGGATTGCTATTGGCTGCGTATTCAGGCGTTCGATCCCATCCGATGTTTGGCTTCACCACCACCACGTCACCTCTGGAGATAAATCTTTTCATACCTCCCAAACCATCAATGGCGGCACGGGTAATTCGGGTCGGGGAAGGACCTCGAGCTACAACGAGATCCGGTCTTTGCCCTTCATCGGCACCCATGGGCATCGCCTGGAAAAGCCCTCCCAACGTAAAGGCCACCGAAGAAGAAAGGGTCAACTGGATAAACTCCCGCCTCGTTACCTCTTTATGTTTCATCTTTTTTACCCCCTTGTCCTAACAAAACCAAAAGTAAAATGAGGGGTGAAAGAGGGATTCGTCCATTTCTACCCCTCGACAAAGTTAAGGGCTAAGTGCGACCATAGCTCGAGATTCATTTTCTTAAGTTCATCCCATGTGCACCAAGTGAACTCCTTGAGCTCGGATCCGGGGACAACCCCCTGTCTGCTTTTTATCTCCAACAGGAACACTAATCCCAAATGAACGGAACCGACCGGTGTTTCGTCTTCATTTATTACGCCTAAAAACGAAAGAGACTCTATGGAGGGCAAGATAACGAATTCCTCTGTCAGCTCTCTTTTCATGCTGCGGTTGACAATTTTTTCTAGGTTATCGCACTCCCCCAGAGCATCATTTCTTCCAATATGCCCCCCAATACCGCAAGAAGTAAGATCGTGCAGACGAGATTCGCTTCCTCCTCTCTTGTAAGAGGCAAAAGTAAACGTCTCTTGCTCCCTTACAATTACATAAGGAATTATCTGCTTGTATCGGGGGTTTTCCTCTATCGTCTGGCGGGGCATAAATGTATAACCTGCCTGCTCAATGGCGGCAAAACATAATTCTCTCTCCATAGATATTGCCGACGTCGATTTTATCCAGGCCTCAGGTAATTGTTCTCTCAACACGCATAGCACTTCTTCTTTAACCATCTTTCGTCCCCTTCTCCAATTCTTCGAGCCAGATGGGGTGGCGCACACGGGCATAATCGAGACGTACTTTGCCGGTAAAAATACCCCTTACAAGAGGCCGATTGGGCTTAATGACAATCGCTCCAATATGGGCAAGGAAGGCAAGAAAGAAGAGGACAAAGAAAATATTGTGAATCCAGGTCGCTGTAAGTACGATGCCGTATGACATATCGGGAGCGTAGAGATTTTTGTAAGTCTTCACCAGCCCTGACATGATGAGCATAAAATTTATAAACGCCATGCCAATATAGGCAAGTCTCTGTTCTGGCAAGTATTTATCAAATCGAGGCTCCTCACCTGCCCCGAAAAAACTCTTTATAACCTGTAAAGAGGCTTTGAAATCGCCTTTCCTCGGTATGAGCCCCCTATCTCCCCTGGCCAAGTGATAGATTACGTGAAAGAGGGAGGTTCCGACGAAAACAATCGCCGCCGCATAATGGACATTGAGGGTAACGATGTAATCCTCCGACCACCCTAAACCAGGCACAGAGCTTATATAATATCTTTTCGCGAAGGGCATCTCAAAAAGCCCGGTAACGAAGAGAACTAAACCAGATAAGGCAATAAGCCAATGTTCTAAAAGTTCTATTTTAGTGTGACGTACAATGAGGTTCTTTTCTTCATCTATGTGTCTAGTCATTCTTCTCCTCCTTTCTTCTCTTCCACCCAGCGGCAATACCCACCACGGCTCCTACTAAAGGAGAAAATAGAACTACCTTACCTAGGGGATCGGTAATCTCCATACGGCGTTTTATGCCCGGCACCATGTCCGGTTTCCCGGGCGATTTTTTCATCGTCTTATTAAGCAGTTCGAAAGAGACGGGAGAGACATACAGGGTTGAGGTCCCTCCATTTTCCACCTTTCCGTATATAAATCCATTCATCTCTCTTCTTCTTCTTTCTGCCATCTCTTCTATTTCTTTTCGTTTTCCAATTATCATGGCCCGCCGGGGGCAAATCTCTATACAGGCTGGCAGTTTTCCCTTCCCCAGACGCTCGTGGCAGAGATCGCATTTGTACATAACCCCATTGCCCATGAAAGATGGCAAGATATGAAGGTAAATGCCCACTCCGGACTGCCTTTGGGGTATGTTCCAAGGGCATACGTCCCGACATTTTGCCCCCCCGAAACAGAGACCCTCATCAATGACAACAGCTCCGTTTTTGAACTTATGGTTAGCAGAAAAGGGACAGATGGTAGCACAAGCCGGATTATCGCAGTGCATACATCTGCGAGGTATGAAAAAAGTCTTCTTCTCTCCCCCAACTATTAATTCAGCCCGATGGATGTAAAGGAAGTTATAAGGCGTTAGGCGATCGAAAACGTCCTTTTTTTTTGACCAGTCTTCGATCGTTTTTCTGGGCCACGGTTCAGGGATAGGCTCCTTCACCGGAGGAACTCTGTTTTTATTTATTTCCCGACAGGCCTGCACGCAGGCTGGCAGGCGTAAATTTACGCACCCGTCGCACAAGCTCAGGTCGATGAGTGTGGCAAGATTACCTTCGATCGGAGCACTATTACTCACATTCGACCAGGCCAAGCTGGCCACTGCCGATCCGGCAAATACTTTCAAAAAAAATCGTCTTGAAACGTTCACAATTGCTACCCCCTTTCTCAATTACATGCCTTAAAAAGTTTTCTTACCTCTTCGATCTTTGTATTCGGCCCCACCACGAACAGCACGTCGTCTCCACAAAATGTAACTTCCGCCGGTGGGTTGGAAAACACCTCTTCTCCCCGACGGAGGGCAAGTAAAGTAACACCGTACTTTTTCCTCATCTCCGTCTCTAAGAGAGACTTCCCGACGAGGGGAGAGTCTTTATCGACCCGAAATGAAACGATCTCGACGTTCGGTAGATAAAATTTTAAACTGTCAACCGATTTCCGCTCCGGGGAATAAGTTCTCAACAACCGATAGCTATCACTCCTTATATCGTTTACCATCCTTTCAATCTCTTCCCTAGGTAGAAGGTATTTCTCCAAAATACGGCTAAAGATAGCTACGGAGGTTTCATATTCCTCAGGAATGACATCGTCTGCTCCAAGGTCCTGAAGAGGTTTAATTTCCGTTAGATATCTCGTTCTTACCAGTAAATAGGCTTTTTCATTAAGTCTTCTTACGGCATGGGTAATCCGACGCGCGGCCGCGGGATCGTTTATTACCACGGCGACTGCCCTGGCACTTCTAATGCCTGCGTGGAGTAGAATCGCTTCCTGTGTTGCATCGCCGTAGTAAATTTCTTCCCCCCGTTTGCGTTCCTCTTTTACTACCGTGGGGTTCATTTCGATGACCACGTATGGAATTTGCGCCCTCCGCGCCGCTTTAGCCAAATTTCGCCCGTTAAACCCATAACCGATGATAATCAGATGATCTTTTCTCTCCTTCTTTTCTGATCGTCGTACGGGGTAGACACCTCGCTTGATCCTTTTGGGAAGCGGCAACTTCATCATGACATCTACAAACGCTGATGAATGCTCGATTACAAAAGGCGTCATCGCCATGGTCAGAACTGACACCCCAAGAAACATCTGATGAATATCACTCCCTAATATGCCGTAAGTTCGGGCTGAATTGGCCAAAACAAAGGAAAACTCTCCCACCTGGCCAAGGGCGAGTCCGACAAGTAAGGCCATTCGAAGGGAATGCCCCATGGCAAGTACAACCAAGGCGGCAATTGCACTTTTGGCCACAACTACCATGATGGTGAAACCGAGAAGGGCAAAAGGATTTTCGAATAAAAACTGGAGATTAAAAAGCATACCCACGGAGACGAAGAAAAAACTAGTGAAAACATCACGAAAAGGCAATACATTTCCCAAGGCCTGGTGACTATATTCCGAATTGGAAATGATTATACCAGCGATAAAAGCCCCCAACGCCAGAGAAAGGCCGATTTCATTTGTTATCCACGCCACAGACAAACACAGCACCAAAACGGAGATGATGAAAAGCTCCCGACTCTTAGCCTGTGCGACCTGAAAGAGCAGTTTCGGTACGATCCACTGGGAAAGGAGAAAAATAGCTCCAAGCACAACAACAATCTTCCCCACAAATAGAATGATAGAAGGCACACTTATCGTGGTCGCCCCCGCAATAAAGGGAATGGATAACATCATGGGTACAACGGCCAGGTCCTGAAAGATAAGGATTCCCAAAGTAGCATTACCGTGCGGTGTCTCCAACTCGGCTCGATCCTGAAGAATTTTTATGACAACCGCGGTTGAAGAAAGGGAAATGAGAAACCCGAGAAGAATAGAGTCTCTTGTTCCCATATGGAAGAGGTAAGCGCCCAAGGCAAATAAAAGAAGAGTAACGCCCACTTGAAGGGAACCAAAGAGGAGAACCTTTTTTCTCAGGCGGACTAGGTCCATCACGGACATCTCGAGGCCAACAGAGAACAGCAAAAGAACCACCCCTATTTCCGCCAGGGCTTGAACTGAATGGGAATCGGGAATTAACCTTAGCCCTCCGGGACCTAGAATCATCCCGGTGACGAGAAAACCTACGAGGGCCGGCAAATTTAACCTCTGACAGACGTAGATCACGCCCACCGAGAGGCCCAAAATGGCTATAATCTCTAATAAGAGATTCATATGAATTCACCAGGATGAATCGATAGTATCATCATACAATTTTTTACTCAAGTTTATTGACTTTTTGCCGATTAATAATTATGGTATAAACTAGTCAATATAAGCCGGGAGGATAAAGAAAATAATGAAGAAAAAGTATTCCTTCACATGTTTGATTAGTGCCTTTTTTCTCTTCATAGGCACGACGGTCGTAACTTACGCTACCCCTTACGTGTACGTAGAAATGGGGAGATCAACCTTAGAATTTCAACGGGATTATGATTGGAACTTAGGGCGATGGCAAACGGTTATCAAGTTAGCCGCTTACCCTGGTTTCGTTAGCGGTGCATCTTACGCCTCCGATCCTATCATCGGGAAATATCAGGTTATGTACGTCCCGGCCCATCCAACTACTTACGATTATATCCTCCAGAAAGAAATCGCCCCAGGGGTGTGGAGTCTGTCAAACGAAGCTTCTATCATCTCCCTTGCCGCTTCGGGTGATCCTCGATATTCAACCAATTATCTCCGGGGTACCGCCACCGCTTTGACCATAGATTTTAATGCCGGATCTATTCAGTGGACCGCCGTTGAAAACTTAACCTCCTTTGTGTCTAACCTACCAACTTCTCAGGTGCTTCGGGACTTTTCTAATTATACAACCGGTTCCCTCACTTTTTCTTTCTCCGTCACCGACGAGTTGAAAAAATGGATCAGCTCTCCTTCCGGATCGTGCATATACAAAACTTCATATTGGACGACCTGGTCAGCGGGACCAGTCGGCGTACCGGAGCCGCAGACGTGGATGCTTTTAATCGTCGGCCTGGCTATGGTTTGGTTCTCCCGTCAGCGATTGAAAATCGTTTATGCGTTCCGCTAGTATCGGGAATTGGAGTTAAACGACCCACGATCATATCACCGTGAGGAACTTCAAACTCTGGGATGGGAGCTTACCGTATGTAACGCCCTGAGTATGCCCGAAAGTCCTTGCCTCAGGGTGTTGAAGAAAAAAACATCTTACGGCTCCCTTCTCTTAGATTTTATTTCCAACTCGGGAATTACACCACGGCATATCCTCGAAATAGGTGGTGGCTATGGATTTTTAGCCCGCGATTTTCTTAAGGATAATCCCCACCTGCAAGTTACATTGTGGGACATCTCGCCCTCGCTATTGAAAAAACAAAAAGACACGCTGCGGGGATTTCAGGCATGCGTATTGGAAAAAGATATTTTAGACGCCGACCCCACTACTCTGGCTCACTTTGACCTGATTATAATGAACGAGATGATAGGAGATCTGCCTACTTTAACCGATTTGGAATTAACCGGAAATCAGGCTCCAAACGACGGAGCAACGACCTTTTTCTGGGAAGAAGCTAAAAGAGTCATTTCAGCGTACAACCTCGAGATTCCTTCTCATCCCTTTAATTTTAACATCGGAGCTATCCTCGCGCTGGAGACAGTCTTAAGCTCGCGCGTAGAGAATATATTTATTTCAGAGCATAGCTGTGAAGCCACCGTGCCAGAGGAAATGAAGGGGCTCATTTTTGTGTCTGCTCCTAATCATCCAGAGCCCATTCTCCTAAAGGGGCATAGAGAATTCACCATCAAATTTTCTCATCTTGAGGCTGTGGCGCAATCTTTTTCTTATCACATTAAACGAGGCCCCCTGGCTGATTTCATTCCCCTCGACATGAGCGACCGACTAAAGGTGTGTCTTCGGGCGAGCGTTCCCCGAACCGGGGAAGAAGAAGCTATTCGTCAGTTCGTATCCGATCTCTATCAATATGAATATCTGCTCTTGACGAAAGGGCATGGTTCATGATGTTAGTTTTCCGATCATGGGAAAGAAAAAAAAGTGTCTGCGTTGCGGTAAGTGTTGTTTCGTAAATATGATCGCGTATGCCAGAGAAGAAGATTATAATCGGTGGAGAAGAGAGAGCAGAGACGACATCATCAAGATTATAGAAAGTAAGCGCTACCTCTGGGCGGGTGATAGGATAGTATCTTCGGAATCGGGCGATTTTTCTCATCTCTGTCCCTTCCTGCAAAACGACGGAACCCTTTTTTCCTGCACCATTTATGACACCCGACCCCGGATATGCCGGGATTACATTCCGGGCTCCTCGGAGATATGCCCGAGGTGGTCCAACCAAAAAAGAAAGGAGTGAACATATGAAAAAGGTTTTTCTCTACACTCTCAGCACCTGCAGCCATTGCCGGGCGACCAAAAAATTTCTAACTGATCAAGGCATTAATTACGACTTTATTGACGTGGATCTCCTAGAGGGAGAAGAAAAAAAACAAGTTCTCGACGAGGTAGTTAAGTATAATCCTAACCGCTCATTCCCCACTATTATTATCGAGGGAAGGGTAATTGTGGGACATAACGAGCAGGCGATCCGGGAGGCCTTGGACATAAAATGACACCCGAAGAATTGTACGAAACGTTGCGAAAAATTCAGGAACCGAGAGGCTACTTCTTCAATCGGGACCGCGAGTGGGTCCTTGATATCCTAAAAAGCCTCCTTAAAAACAAAGAACGCTATGGTTACATGTCTTGCCCTTGCCGTCTTGCCTCAGGCAATAGGGAGCAGGACCGAGATATAATTTGCCCCTGCGCCTACCGCGAGGCTGACCTCAAAGAATATGGCAGTTGCTACTGTGGACTCTATGTTACCCAAGAATGGAACGATGATAAGATAGAGCATCGTTACGTACCGGAAAGAAGGCCGCCGGAAAAGATAAATACGTGAACGGAACAATCCTATGTCTTTTCGTTTTCATCCCACAGAGATAGAAGGGGTAACCCTAATAGAAACTGACATCTATCCTGACCATAGAGGATTTTTTGCCGAGATTTTTAAAGTTGAAGCTTTCCAACGATGGGGACTACCTATCTCTTTTGTTCAGGACAATTTCTCATTTTCCGTTCAGAACGTATTGAGAGGCCTTCACTACCAAATGGAACCGCACGCCCAAGGGAAATTAGTTGTCGCCCTTTACGGAGAGATTTTCGACTGCGCTGTAGACATACGTAAGGGTTCGCCTACCTATGGCAAGTGGTTAGGGATCAAACTGTCGGCCCGAGAAGGTCGACTATTGTATATTCCACCTGGTTTTGCCCACGGGTTCTGTGTACTGAGCGCAAGTGCTGTGGTTATGTATAAGGTCACTCAAGACTATAACCCGCAGTCGGAAAGAGGCATCATCTGGAACGACCCTGCGATCGGAATAAAATGGCCCATAGAATCTCCCATCGTCTCGGAAAAAGATGCCCTCCTCCCTTCTCTGGCAACAGCAGACAATAATTTTACCTACTCCTTCACAGCATCTCGCTGGTAAGTTAAACGCCAGGTGAGCAACTCCTTTTCAAAAACGCCCATGACTCGGTTAACCTCTTCCTCCCGCATGAACTTTTTCGTAAGGGTGTAAGCGGGTGGATAAAGTTCCATCAAATCCCTCGCTTTCTCCAAGGCCGACTTTATGCAGTCTTCTCCTTCTGAAACGAGCTCATCGGCGATTCCCCTTTCATACGCCTCACGCGGGCTATAAGGACGGGCATGAAGTAAGGCTTCTTTCCAGTAACGATGAGGCACCGAAGAGCGACAGATCAAAACAATCCAACTGGGAAGTATCATTTTATTCCGTACTTCATTGATTTGAATACGATAAGGACCGTCACCTAAGATAAACCAATCACAGGCACAAGATAGGATAACCCCTCCGGCAATGGCATGTCCCGCATATGAGGCAATGGTAGGAATGGGAAAAGAGTAGATGCGAAGCATTGTCTCGGCAAACAACCTTTGAAAATCTATCTGCTCGGCTAACGTCTGAGTAGGGAGGAGTTTCAGATCTAAACCGGCAGAAAAAATTCCCGGACGACCAGTAAAAATAACACTCCTTACCTTCTCTGCCTCGGCCCGGTCTAAACAGTCGTTTAATTCCCGAAAGAATTCCCAATTCATGGCATTCACTTTCCCATCATCGAAGGTGATAATGGCAAATTCATCTTTCCTTGCATACGTCATTTTGTTCATGCCCAACACCTCACCTAAACATTTCTCCCTTCATATTATTTTGCTGACCTGGAGGTCAATGATTTATAATCAATAAATCATCCGTTGACACATCTATTGGCTTAGACGTATTTATTTAAAATATGGTGACTAATACTCTGACCGAAAGCCTACTGGCCGCCTTGGAAAACACGCCCAAAGCCGGAGTCTACGTTATTCAGGATGGACGATTCGTTATGGTCAACGATTTTACGGCTGCTCGCTCCGGCTACCGAAAAGAGGAAATGATTGGAATGGAATCGACCAGTATCATCCATCCCGAAGATAGACAGACGGCAAGGGAAAATGCCATCTCCATGCTCAAAGGGTTGAGGAATACCCCTTACATTTTTCGTACCGTCTCTCGAACAGGAGAAATTCATTGGATCACGGAGGCCGTTTCATCCATCGAATATCAGGGGAGGAGAGCCATCCTAGGCACTTCTCTGGACGTAACGGAACTTATTAGGGCTCAGCGAGAAATCGAGGAATTAAAGGCCTTGGAGGCCTCTATTCTTGAGGCCATACCACACGCTGTTCTGGGCCTCCAGAAAGGAAGAATTGTCTTCGCCAACCCAGGTGTAAAGAAGGTTTTTGGTTGGGAGCCCCATGAAATTGAAAATTTAGATATGAGAATATTTTACCCATCGGAAGCCCATTTTCGACGATTCATTAGAAACCTACATCTGACCCTCGAACGCCAGCGTGTTTTCTACACAGAATTCACCTGCCGGACACGTCATGGGAGTGATATAGAATGCCTTATCAGTGCAACGCCAATTGGAGACTATGAAAAGGACGGACGTCTCGTGATTACCTATGAAGACATCACAGATAGAAAAAGAATAGGCAGAGAATTGGAAGAATCGAGAAGGCGTCTAAGACAACTTACGGCCCACTTAGAAGATGTAAGGGAAAAAGAACGGGCCTACATTGCAAGGGAATTGCACGATGAATTAGGACAACTTCTTACGGCTCTTCATATGGACTTAATTCTCCTCGCACAACACACGAAAGACTACGATGAAAGAGTAAGAGACACGGTCTGTTCATCATTAAATCTTATAAACAAAATTACGGAAAGCCTGAGACGTATTTACCAAGATTTAAGGCCAGCCGTTCTCGATCATTTGGGGTTGACAGCAGCCATCTGTTGGCAAGCGGAGGAATTTCAAAAGCGAACGGGTATCAGGTGCCAAATAGATATCTTTCCAGAAGAGATAAAACTCGACACGAATAGGACTCTAACCTTGTTTAGGATTCTTCAAGAGGCATTAACCAACGTAGCCCGCCATTCAGGGGCAAAAGAAGTTTCGATAACTTTAAAACAGGAAAAGGGGCAAATTGTCTTAACCATCAAAGATGATGGTCGGGGACTAGCCAAAGAAGAATTGGACAAACCCAACTCTTTCGGACTTCTAGGTATCAAAGAACGCACTTTCCTGTGGGGAGGAAATTTTTCCATCTTAGGAAAGGAAAACGAGGGAACAACGGTAAGCGTATCTTTACCCTTGGGGTGATGATAGATGAAACGCATTCGGGTCCTAGTAGCCGATGACCATCCCGTAGTGCGGGAAGGATTAAAGAAAATCATTGCCGCCGATGGCGAGATGGAAGTCGTAGGAGAAGCAGAAAACGGAACCGAGGTCTTAAAACTCCTTCAGGAAAAGAAATTTGATTGTCTAATTTTGGATATTTCCATGCCAGGAGAAAGTGGCCTGGTCATAACCAAAGAAATAAAATCCCTTTTTCCCCATCTACCCATTCTAATCGTAACCATGTACCCGGAAGAACAATTTGCCATTCGGGCTTTTCGAGCGGGAGCATCAGGTTATCTTACCAAAACTAGTGCTCCCACAGAGCTTATAACTGCGATCCGGAAGGTATCCAGTGGCGGACGCTATGTTAGTTCTTCCCTCGCCGAAAGACTCACGTATTACCTCTCAGGGGAAGGGAAAAAATTACCACACGAATCTCTCACCGACCGCGAATACCAGATAATGCTCAAGATTGCCGCCGGGAAAACAACAGCCGAAATAGCCGAAGAGCTCTCCCTCAGTGTAAAAACCATAAGTGCTTACCGAACGAGCATCCTGGAAAAATTGCATTTGAAAAACACGGTAGAGCTCACCCGCTACGCTATAGAAAACGGTTTAATCGGCTAATCAGACAAAATCCGATGGCCCGACGGGATATTACCTTGTCTTTTGCAGCCATCAATCTCCCCTTTTTTCAGTTTATAGACCGATTGCACAAATTACGGCTTCCTACATATAAAAACATAGCTTGAATGTGTGGGAGGAGAGGTAATGGCCGAGCATAAGGATATGAACAAATGGCGAGAACTCGCCATCAAAGAGCTTAAAGGAAAACCACTGGATACTATTTTTTGGCAGACGCCAGAGGGAATTACCGTAAAGCCTATCTATACCTGGGAAGACTTAGAAGGTCTGGATTTTATCAATACCTTGTCTGGAATGGCCCCCTATCTTCGGGGTCCCACAGCAACTATGTATACGAATCAACCCTGGACGATCAGGCAATATGCGGGATTTGCAACGGCAAAAGAATCAAACGAATTTTATCGTAAGAGTCTGGCGGCCGGTCAAACAGGCCTTTCTGTCGCCTTCGACCTCGCCACCCACCGTGGATATGATTCAGACCATCCTCGTGTAGCCGGAGATGTGGGGAAAGCGGGCGTGGCCATTGACTCTGTGGAAGATATGAAAATCCTTTTCGACCAAATCCCCCTAGATAAGGTATCCGTATCTATGACCATGAATGGCGCCGTTTTGCCTATCCTGGCGGGCTATATCGTAGCGGCCGAAGAGCAAGGGGTAAAACAAGAGCAACTGTCCGGCACCATCCAGAATGACATTTTGAAAGAATTCCTTACCCGTAACACCTATATTTACCCTCCCCGTCCGTCTATGCGCATCGTGTCGGACGTTATATCCTACTGTTCCAAACACATGCCCAAATACAATACCGTTTCCATTAGTGGTTACCATATTATGGAGGCGGGTGCCAATTCCGTCATCGAAGTCGCCTTTACCCTGGCTGACGGGAAAGAATATATTCGCGCCGCCCTCGATGCAGGCCTGAAGATAGACGATTTTGCCCCCAGACTGTCCTTCTTTTTTGGGGTCGGTATGAATTTCTTTATGGAAATTGCAAAACTGAGGGCTGCCAGATACTTGTGGCATAAAATTGTAAGCGAATTCAATCCCCAAAATCCCAGATCTACCGTTCTTAGAACCCACGTTCAAACGTCAGGATGGAGCCTGACAGAACAAGACCCCTACAACAATATTATCCGCACGACCATCGAGGCCCTAGCGGCTGTGCTTGGTGGCACGCAGTCTCTTCACACCAATTCCTTTGATGAAGCCATTAGCCTTCCTACCCCCTTCTCGGCCCGCATCGCACGTAATACACAACTCATCATTCGTGAGGAATCTCAGGTATGTCACGTCGTGGATCCGTTGGGTGGCTCCTATTACGTGGAAGCTTTGACGGGCGCTATTATCCGAGAAGCCCAAAAGATAATGGATGAGATAGAGTCTTTAGGCGGCATGGCCAGAGCTATAGAAACGGGCATGCCCAAAATGCTGATCGAGGAATCGGCCGCAAGAAGGCAAGCCCGCATCGATCAGGGAAAGGATATTATCGTCGGTGTGAACAAATACCAGATTGAGGAAGAGGTTCCCGTTCAAGTCCTCGAGGTCCCCTCGACGGTTCGAGAAGAGCAGATTGCTCGATTAAAGGAATTAAAGGCCAAGCGGGATAACGAAGCGGTTAAAAGAGCTCTTGAAAAAATTACGGAGGTGGCCGAAAAAGGAGGAAATCTATTAGAGGTAACCATTGAAGCCATCCGTCTTCGCGCCACAGTGGGGGAAGTATCGGAAGCCATGGAAAAGGTGTTTGGCCGATATGTAGCTCCGCAGAAGTTGATCACCGGTGTTTATGCCTCCGAATACGGAGAAAACGGGGTTATAGAAAATATCCGCCAACGCACAGAAGCGTTCAAAAACAAAACGGGGCGCCGTCCCAGGATATTAATAACAAAAATGGGACAAGATGGACACGATCGAGGGATGAAGGTGGTTGCCTCAGCTTACGCCGATCTAGGATTCGATGTGGATTTAAGCCCCATGTTCCAAACACCGGAAGAAGCAGCCAAAATGGCAGTGGAGAACGATGTCCATGTAGTGGGCGTCTCTAGCCTAGCAGCGGGACATAAAGTGTTAGTGCCCATGCTCATCGAGGAATTGAAAAAGATGGGCGGAGAAGACATCATCGTTATTGTGGGAGGCATCATTCCCCCACCGGATTACGAGTTCCTATACGCCCACGGAGTCAAGGGTATCTACGGACCTGGTACTCCCATTACGGAATCAGCGACTCAAGTCCTCAAACTCTTGGAAGAAAAGTATATCCCGTGAGTATCGACCAGATTTCGGAAAAGCAAATAAAGGAGTATATTGATGGTATCTTAAGTGGGGATCGGCGGATTCTAGCCAAATCTATTACCCTCATTGAGAGCACACTTAAAGCCCATCAGGAAGCGGCCAGAAAAATCTTAGACCGGATTTTGCCCTTTACGGGAAAAGCGGTGCGCTTAGGTATAACAGGTCTCCCTGGAGCTGGGAAAAGCACGTTTATTGAAAGTTTCGGTAAAATGTTAACCGCCCGTGGTCACCGTGTCGCCGTTCTCGCCGTAGATCCCAGCAGCCCTAGGACGGGGGGAAGTATTATGGCCGACAAGACGCGAATGGAAAAACTTGCCGTTGATCCGAACGCCTTCATACGCCCCTCCGCTTCTGGGGGCACCTTAGGTGGAGTGGCCAGGAAAACGCGTGAGACCATGCTAATCTGCGAAGCGGCCGGATTCGATTGGATTATAGTGGAAACGGTTGGTGTCGGTCAATCGGAAGTAACGGTGGCCACCATGGTAGACTTCTTTCTAGTCCTCATGATCGCCGGCGCAGGTGACGAACTCCAGGGAATCAAAAAAGGGGTTTTGGAATTGGCCGATGCCCTGGCTATTAATAAGGCAGATGGCGACAATATCGAGCGGGCAAAGGCCGCACGTCAACAGTATGAAATCGCCTTCCATCTCATAAATCCCCCGACGAGAATCTGGACACCCCCTGTTTTGACGTGTAGTGCCCTTACAATGGAAGGATTAGACCGTATTCTTGATGTAATTCTTACACATAGAAGAAAGATGACCGAGCATGGAGAACTAGAAAGGAAAAGAAAGGCACAAAACCTCGAGTGGTTCTGGTCACTCGTTCGCGAAGGTCTAGAGCTGTGGTTTTTCCAGGATGAAGAAGTAAAAAAAAACCTCATGTCCTTAATCAAGGATATCGAGGAAGGAACTGTATCCCCAACCTCGGCGGCAGAACATATTTTGTCTCGCCTAAGGCACATTTCATCTTGACGGAGGATGCACCATGAAGGTAAAAAAGATCGACCATATCGGTATCGCGGTTAAAAGTATTGAAGAAAGTTTGAAGTTTTACGAGCTCCTCGGGTTAAAAGTCGTGGGAACGGAAGAGGTAGGGGAGCAAAAGGTTCGGGTCGCCTTTATACCCGTAGGTGATTCGGAGATTGAGCTGTTAGAATCAACCGCCCCGGATGGTCCCATCGCCCGTTTCATAGAAAAAAACGGCGAAGGTATTCAGCATATTGCTCTGCAAGTTGACAACATAAAAGCAGCCTTAGAAGAACTCAAGGAAAAGGGAGTAAGGCTAATCGATGAGGAACCGAGATATGGGGCAGGAGGGGCCTCTATAGCTTTCGTTCATCCCAAAGCAACAGGTGGTGTACTGATAGAGTTGAGTGAAAGAACATAAAAACTAACCAAGGGGGTCAAAAAAGGTGACGACCAAGGAAAAATTAGAGCAGCTGAGAGAAAAGTCAAGGCGAGTTGAACTGGGAGGAGGAGAAGCGGCACTCGAGAAAGTAAAATCTACTGGCAGGCTCACCGCAAGGGAAAGGCTAGCTCGCCTATTTGATGAAGGTACTTTCGTAGAACTGGACAAGTTTGTGACCCATCGATGCACCAATTTCGGTATGGACAAAGTGGAAATTCCCGGAGAAGGTGTCGTAACTGGATATGGTCAGGTAAATGGACGATTTGTTTTTGCCTATGCCCAGGACTTCAGTGCTGTGGGTGGTTCCTTGGGAGAAATGCATGCTTTGAAAATATGTAAGTGTCTCGATCGGGCCATGTCAGCCAAGGTGCCGATTGTTGGGCTAAATGACTCGGGAGGTGCCAGGATACAAGAAGGGGTAGATTCTCTCGCCGGTTACGGACGCATATTTTACAAAAATACGATGGCCTCGGGAGTGATTCCTCAAATTTGTGCCATCATGGGCCCCTCAGCCGGTGGGGCCGTTTATTCCCCGGCGCTGATGGATTTTATTTTTATGGTAAAGAAGGACTACGCTCAAATGTTCATTACCGGTCCCCAGGTCGTAAAAGCCACCACCGGTGAAGAGGTTACGGCTGTAGAATTAGGCGGCGCCCTCACCCATAACCAAAAAAGCGGCGTCGCCCATTTTATGGCGGACAGTGACGAAGAGTGCATAGATCAAATAAAAAATCTTCTTTCCTATCTTCCCTCCAGCCACTTGGAAAAACCACCAGTCGTACCTTGCAATGATCCCCCCGACAGGAGGGAAGAAAATCTCCTTTCTATCGTTCCAGACCAAAGCAATCGCCCGTACGACATGAAAAAACTCATCAAAATGATTGTGGACAATGGGGAAATTTTTGAAAGCCAGCGACTCTTTGCCCCAAACATTATTACTTGTTTTGCCCGTATGAATGGGCAGACGGTCGGTATTATTGCTAACCAACCACTTTACATGGCCGGATGCCTTGACATTAATTCCTCCGACAAGGCAGCCCGCTTTATCCGCTTCTGTGATTGCTTTAACATTCCTATTCTTACCTTCGTCGACGTACCCGGTTACCTTCCGGGAACACAGCAGGAATTCGGAGGAATAATCCGCCACGGGGCAAAACTCCTCTACGTATACCCGGAAGCGACGGTACCAAAGATTACCATAGTGATCAGAAAGGCTTATGGCGGCGCATACCTTGGCATGTGCAGCGGTCAGGCGGGCGCCGACATTGTGATGGCCTGGCCGACAGCGGAAATAGCGGTCATGGGCGCCGAAGGTGCCGCCAACATCATCTTCCGCAAAGAAAGCGAAGAGGAAAAGAAGCAAAAGATAGAAGAATATATCAATAACTTTTACACCCCCTATCAAGCAGCATCTCGCGGGCTCATCGAGCAGGTTATAGACCCCCGGGATACAAGACCCTATATTATCAAGGCCTTGAAGATGCTGGCTAATAAAAAAGAAGAGCGACCCTGGAAGAAGCATGGTAACATTCCCCTGTAGTTTAACTATACGAAGGGGAAAACATAAAAAATGAGCGAAGGAGGATTCTTATTATGAGCACGGAAATTACAGCACCTATGCCCGGGAAAGTGGCAAAGATCCTCGTATCCGTGGGAGACAAGGTAACGGAAGACGACGAACTTATGACCTTAGAAGCCATGAAGATGGAAAACCCTATTTTCTCTACGGTAAGTGGTACCGTGAAAGAGATAAGGGTAAAGGAAGGTGACTCGGTCAACGCTGATCAGGTCCTTTTCGTAATTGAGTAGCTATCAGGCAGGCTATGAGCCTGCCTTTTATCATTCATGGATAGGGACTTTCTCTCCCGTATCAGATGTGAGAGGTTGAGACCGCGCATTAAGACCGCGGAAGAGGCAGCAGGCCTCATAAAAGATGGCATGCATGTGGGAACAAGCGGGTTTACACCTTGTGGGTATCCAAAGGTTGTGCCTCTCGCCGTGGCCGAAAGGGTCAAAAGAGGAGAGAAAATAACACTGACGGTAGGAACAGGGGCATCGGTTGGACGCGAACTTGATGAAACATGGGCTTCTTTAGGCATCATTGAACGTCGCTATCCATACCAAACGGGGAATATTATCAACCGCTTAATCAACGAGGGTGTAGTTGCCTTCACGGATATTCACTTAAGCCAAGTCGGAAAACATGTGCGCCAAAAACTATTAGGCCCGATGGATCTTGCCATCGTCGAAGCAGTAGCGGTAACGGAAGAAGGAGGTATTGTGCCTTCTACCTCCGTAGGTAGTGCCCCCGTATTTGTGGCAGAAGCCAAAGATGTAGTGATCGAGATAAATACCACCCAACCACCCCATCTTGAGGGCATGCACGATATATTTCCCACATCCTCTCCGCCTTTAGCTAAACCTATTCCAATCTGTCGAGGAGATGAACGCATTGGTCTTCCCTTCATTCCTTGCAACCCGGAAAAAATAGCCGCCATCGTTCACTCTACCATCCCCGATGAAGCTAGAGAGCTGGGAAATCCGGATGAAACAACGGAGCAAATTGCCCGCCACCTGATCGATTTCCTGCTTGAAGAATTTGGTTCGCAGCAGCTTCCACCCATCCAGTCTGGAGTGGGGCCCCTTGCAAACCACGTACTGAAAGGATTACTGGCAGGCCCATGGGAGACATTTGTCATTTGGTCGGAGGTCATTCAAGACGCCGTCCTCGACATGATAAATGCGAAACGCATCCAATTTGCTTCGGGCACCTCCCTGTCCCCCTCTCCTGCCATACTCAAGCGTTTCTACGAAGAAATTGACAAATACGTGGGTAAGATAATCCTCAGACCCCAAGAAATAAGCAACCATCCAGAAATCATACGACGACTAAATCTACTATCCATGAATGCCGTTTTAGAAATAGACATTTACGGCAACGCCAATTCCACTCATATCTTCGGCTCTCGGATGGTAAATGGGATCGGTGGATCAGGCGACTTTTCCCGCAACGCGGGTCTGGTCATTATGATGACACCATCCATTACAAAGGAAGGTAAAATATCCCGCATTGTCCCTTTGGTGACCCACGTAGATCACACGGAACACGAAGTACACGTGGTAGTGACAGAGCAAGGTGTGGCAGACCTGAGGGGGAAAACTCCCCGAGAGAAAGCCATGGCCATTATAGAAAATTGCTCCCACCCCACGTACAAACCTCTCTTAAAGGATTACCTGAAGCGGGCAATGAAACAAGGCGGCCATACACCCATTCTTCTAGAAGAGGCTCTGCAATGGCATATAAGATGTGTAAAGACTGGTTCTATGAAAATGTAGGGACCCTGGAAATAAAATGGTATGTTTCATACTCCACCTATTAATGTGGCCTTGATTTTTTTATTTCAACTTTTTTAGAGAGAGATTTTTTGTTGACAGGATATACTGTTTCCACTATGAGAAAACGTGTCTTTAGCTATCAAGATAAGGAGGAAATAAATTATGATCAAATCGAGATTATGTGATTTACTCGGGATTAAATATCCCATCATTCAGGCGGGTATGGGACCTTTCAGCAACAACAACCTCTGCGTGGCATCTGCCAATGCTGGTGTTTTGGGTCTCTTATCCACAAGCGGTCTCTTCAATAAGAAGGATCAGCCCTGGATATACAATGCCTTCGTCGACAGTGGCGAAGCCAGTCGAGATGATGATATGGCCACGGCGTTGGAAAAGGTCCTGAAGAGAACCTATCGACTGACAAAGGACAAGGGCGGCATCTTTGGAATCAATGTCATGGTGTCGGCCGAATTAATTCAGTATTCTACCATCCTGATAGATACGGCCATTAGAGTGAGAGAAGAGAACCCGGATATGAAAAACAACTTCAAGGTGATATTCACCTCCGCTGGTGATCCCGTTCCTTGGCAGGAAAAGATAAAGGGAGCAGGCTTTACATGGATGCACGTGGTCCCCTCTGTCCGCGGTGCGCAGCGATGTAAAAAAGCGGGGGTTGATGTGATAGTTGCTTCCGGGCATGAAGGTGGTTTCCATACTTCATGGGAACCTGTCCACTCAATGATTCTACTTCCTGCCGTGGTCGACGCCGTATCAGATGAAAAAACGTTGGTTTGCGGTGCTGGCGGTTTCTGTGACGGAAGGACCCTCGCCGCAGCCTTAGTTTTAGGCGCCGATGGAGCTCAAATGGGTACCCGCTTCCTGGCAACCCAAGAAAGCGATTTCCACGAAATCTGGAAACAGGCGGTAGTAGAGGCAGGAGACAGAGGCACGTTGGTGGCACGTGGGTTTGTAGGACCGGCACGATGGATAAAAACGCCTCGTAGCATGGAACATGCGAAAAACACATTGGAAAAATCCCCCGGTGTCTTCCTCGGCATACCCGATGACTACAGCACAATCGATATGTCCCTTATCCAATACGAAATCGAATCTATTAAAGCCGTCTATGAAGGAAACAAGGAAAAAGCCCTCATGGCAGCCGGTGAATGTGCCCAAAGGATTAACGACCTGCCGAAGGTGGCCGATATGGTTGAAAAAATAATGAAAGAGGCAGAAGAAACGCTAAGGAATGTAGCAACCAAATACCTGGCATAAAAAATAAAAAAAGGCCGGGCAAGCCCGGCCTTTTTACTTTTTTAAGACCTGCGGATTAACCAAAAAAGGTGGAATATCGCCACGCAAACCGCATATTAAGTTTTCGATAGCTAAAGAAGCCATTTTCCACCTCGTCTCGTAGGTAGCACTACCCACATGAGGGGTGAGAACAACATTTCTTAGCTCGGCTAAACCAGGTGTCATAAATGGCTCATTTTCGTATACATCTAGACCCGCTCCCTCAATCCAGCCCTCTTTCAAAGCCTTCAACAAGGCCTTTTCGTCTATTACGGCGCCCCGGGAGGTGTTAATTAAATAAGCCGTCTTCTTCATCCGGCGAAGCTCTCGCTCCCCGATCAATCTCCGGGTTTCCTCCGTAAGGGGAACGTGGAGGGAAAGAAAATCAGATTCCGAAAGAAGATCATCAAAGGATCGATAAGAAACTCCCAGTGCCTGTTCTTCTTCTAATTTAAGGCGATGGCGATTATAGTAGATGACTGTCATGCCAAAAGCCTGTGCCCTCCTGGCTACGGCTTTTCCTATTCTTCCCAACCCTATGATTCCCAGCGTCTTTTCTGACACTTCACGGCTTAAAAACAGAAAAGGTGCCCAAGACCTCCACTCCCCCCTTCTATTGAGATGATCAAGATCACAAATCCTCCTTGCGACCGCCAAGAGCAACCCGAAGGCTAGCTCGGCCGTAGCCTCGGTTAGCACTCCTGGTGTGTTGGTAACCATGATGCCACGCCTAGTTGCGGCTTCTACGTCTATATTGTTATATCCCACAGCCATGTTGGAAACTATCTTGAGCTTAGGGGCGAGCTTCATAAGTTCCTCGTCAACTACATCGGTAAGCATGGAGAGATACCCTTCCGCTTCTTCCAACGCGCAAATAATCTCAGATCTCGTCATGGGTTCATCTTTCGGGTTCATGTACACAGGGCCCCAGTCCGTGATTTGGTCGAGAAACGTATCTGGAATTTTACCGCTAATAACTACTCGAGCCTTCATTTTTATTTCACCACCATTTTCTGCCAAAAATCACACAGGGGTTCTAAGTCTATCTTTACCGTCCCCGTGCTGGTAGGTATCATGAACACAAAGCACTTCCTTTCCTTCCCCAAAAAAGCCACATGCCGAATCTTACCTGGATCATCTTTTAACTTTAGCAATCCATGAAGCATGTCACGCATCTCCGGACGATCATAATGAAGGCTGAATTCCCGATTCCCCCACCTGAGCTCTTCCTTTGTCAGGCGCTCTTCGTTAGTAATTTTTGCTCGTCGCCGGCGCGCATAGTTTTTCTCTATAAGATGTCCCTCTCCCACCAAACTACGTCGCAAAAAAACGGTAATGAAGAGGCGATCATGACGCCAGATGAGAAGGGAGATAGGTAGATAAAGCCAGGCATGTCGGGGAAGAAATGTAATGGTAGCCTCTACCCTTTCGGCCCAAGCATCCTTGGCCAAAAAGAAACGTGCATGGTACCCTACCACTCCTCCTATGTTAGTAAAGGTTTGGTCTACCGGTTTTATAACCTCGATCATATCTTGCATGACAGTGCGAAATATGTGTTCGTTCCTTCTTCGGCCCCAATGAAAACCGTAAACGAGGATCACGGTAAAAATGACAAACACCCAAAAGAGGGGATCGTTGGCTATCATTCTCTCCCCAGAGACATCACGGCTGTCATTAGTTCTTCCCCTATGGGAAAAGGAACGCCACTCGCATTTCTCCGTATCCCCTCCTTCCATTTAACCCAAAAAAAGGGGACTTGACTCCCCATTCGCTCCTTAATTTCTTTCTCGGCTTTAATAGCCACATCTTGATCGCCCTCCCTCACTTTATTTTGAATGCAGAAGAGGACCTTTAACCCCACGACTTTTAAACCGTCCAAAAGCCTTTCGGCCTCTCTAACGGACAATAAATCAGGATTAAATACCAACACCGCCCCACAGATGTTGCTTTCAAGAACTTGAACCAAGTTATCATACTGCTTTTTCAACTCCACCAAACGATTCATTACCCGGTCCGACATCTCATCGGCTTTCTTTTTTCCATCCGTAAGGACAGCTATGGTCACCCTCTTTTCCAAAATGCGCCTTCTGATCATAATAAGTCTTTCTATCCACGCGAGGGTAATGCGAGGCAAAGCTAGAAACCTGAGTGTCAGGCCCGTCGGAGGCGTATCAAAAATCACGTAGTTGAACGTCCCACTGCGGCAAATGGTCTCCTCCAAAGCTAAGAGCAATGCGTATTCCTCGATGCCAGGGGAGTAATGGAGGAGAGAAAAATATCTATCCAAATCGAATACCTTGAGGTAGCTATAAGTCTCCTCCATCAAAGAGATTTCTTTATTTAAGTAGGCTCTGGTTTTTTCCTTCATATCCACTTCTTCCACCAACAGTCGTTCCGACACCCACGTGCCGTTCCTTTCCACTATTGTCTGAAAGATATCACCAAGATTATGGGCTGGATCCAAAGAAACAAGTTTCACTCTGTTGTTTTTAGCGAGATGCCAGGCAAAAGAAGCGGCCAAAGTTGACTTTCCCACCCCTCCTTTGCCGGTAAAAAAGAGCACCCTCATTCAATCCACTCCCAAGACGCCTAGGAGTTGACTTAACATGTCATCCCCATCGCAAGCGCGCTGGTGAAATACGTGAATCTCTTTTTCCATTAAGGATATTATTTCCAAGGCCAGAAAGGACGGAGGGGCGGGTAAACCAACAAAAGAGCCCATAAGGAGAAGGGCGAACACGTTCTCTAACTCTGCACACTCCATACGTGTCAGGGTCAGGGCCCGTTCCCTTTGAAGTTCTCTGAGTGCACCTAACCACTTTCTAACTTTAAACCACCATTTAGCTGCCATAATTTGAAACCAGGGGTGTGTTCGCCCCTGGTTTTTCATCACCCATTTTTTCTAGATTTTACGAAATCAACAATAAATATTATGTTCAAGATGAGCATGATGGCCATAATGGCCTGTAGCGTCCAGCCTGCCCCGGGCGTTTTCGCAATAGATGGAGGCATTACTACCGCCATAAACCAAATTATTCCACACGTTACCGTAACCCACAGGAACCAAGCCGGAGCGATGGCAATAGCGGAAAAACGCGATTTCAGTTTCTTTGCCACATAGACGGCACCTGTCATAAGGGCAATAGAGGCAATGAGCTGATTGGCCGCACTGAATGATGGCCAAAGGATGCTAAACTGTTTGCTCCACGCGAGATAGATGCCGATGGCGGCAGGGATTAAAGAGGCAATCCAGCGATTGGTAACAAACTCATAAACACTTCCCAACGCTTCTTTAGCCGGCGTCAACATCTCGGTTAGGCAGTAACGAGCTAAGCGATTCGTTGTATCTAAAGTCGTCAAGGCAAAGGCTGAAATCCACAAACCAGCAATTACCTTTACTATGGTAGTGGGTATAAAAGAAAGGAAACTGGCCGCCGTCATAGCAGTGAAACTTTCAATGATCATGTTCGGAGGAGAAAGCTTGAGGGCATTAGTCGTGGTAGTGTAAAGGGCACCCCAATTTTCCGCCGTCAGAGTAAGATTGTAAGCGGCCTTGGCGGCTTCTGCCTTAATGACTGAGTACCCAAACCCCCCGATGGCTACTATTATCGTCGTGGAAAGCATCCCTTCCGTGAACATGCCACCATATCCGACGAAAAGACCATCCGATTCTTTTGCCAATTGCTTGGATGAGGTCCCAGAAGCGACTAGGGAGTGGAAACCAGAGAGGGCACCGCAGGCGATAACCAATGGGATAGCGGGCCAAAACGGAGTCGGCTGATTGCCGAGGAGCACCGGAGAAAAAGTGGACCAGGCCGGTACTTCCATGCCCCGGAAGGTAAAGACGGCAGCCAGAAATCCGATCACAATGCCGAGATAAAGAAGGAAAGAATTCAGATAATCCCGAGGCTGAAGAAGAACGTTCACTGGAATGGCCGCTGCAATTATGATGTAAAAGAAGAATACCACCATCCACAACTCATAACTAAGGGTCACAGGCCACTTGGGACCGAGCCAAATGGCAATGACCATGAGGATAATGCCAATGACCGTGGAGAGCGTTAGATTCCATTTCAGTCGGTAGATAAGGACACCTAGGATGATCGCGGCTAAGGTCATGTAGATGGAGGCCGCGCCAATGGCAGGGTTCTTGACGAACATGGTCCCTATGACGTTGGAAAAGGCAGCCACCACCAGGATGAGAAGGAAGAAGACCAGATAATAAAATGATCTTCCGGTACGTTTTGAAATAAGGTCCGAGGCGACGAACTGAACGGATTTCCCATCATATCTGACGGACGCCATCAAGGCTAAATAGTCGT
Source organism: Syntrophales bacterium (assembly GCA_026416455.1). Taxonomy (GTDB): domain Bacteria; phylum Desulfobacterota; class Syntrophia; order Syntrophales; family UBA8958; genus JAOAFE01. The sequence goes on along the minus strand of JAOAFE010000001.1, from coordinate 103,257 downwards.
GAATCGAACCGATGAAAATGTTTCCCAGCCACACCCATAGGAGACCGGGCAACCATCCCCAACACATGGCCATGGCCGGCCCCACCAGGGGCCCTGCCCCGGCAATCGATGCAAAGTGATGACCGAAAAGAACGGCCTTATGCGCTGGGACATAATCAACCCCGTCGTACAATCTCTGCGACGGAGTCTGCAAGTCATCGGAAGCGCGTACAACGTCCCGCTCTATCTTTTTCCCGTACGTAAAATAGAGGATAATGTAAATGAGAAAACCGCCAACGATAATAAGTGTTGAACTGACCATCAAACCACACCCCCTTTCTCCGTTTTTGAACGGCGATTAAATTCACCTCTCTAACCCCCAAGACCATAATCATCCGTCTTCTTCTCCCTTTCCCTCCATAATTTTCAGCCAATACTCGATCCCTCTCCTCACGAAATTAGCATCAAACGACTGTACTGGCGACGGAGTGGAAAATATCCGACTAGGCAAGTACCCTTCTTCTATTTTAAAACCCGCCTTAGTTTTAAAGCGATATTTGGCTTTATAAATCTCTCCCCCTATATGATAGAGGTCCTCTGGAGTAAGATTAAAACCGCATACGTGAGCCAGTCGAACTACCCTCTCGGGGACATAGATGCCTCGGGCAAAAAAGCAAACGACTAAGCTTGAGAGAATTTGTCGCCACTGCTCTTCTTTCATCAGCATTTCTACCAGTTGTTCCGGTTCAACATGACGTTCCGTTAAAACTTTCTGGTCGATACTGTAGCCTGCATTATCCAAATGGCTGTGCCTTAACCCCAAAATGTAGCCTAAATACGCTCCAGGACCCGTATGATAGCCGGGCATCTCGTTCTTTCCGAAGGCCAGGGCACCTTCCACATTCCCATACCTAGAAGCCGCCTCTTTTACCCCACGGGCCAAGGCTCGATAAAATTCATTTGGCTGCTCCACAATGTAGCGGCAGGCCTCCATATAGGGCAAGGGATTACCCCACGAAAAATGCAAACCGAGGGTTTCTTTCTCAGAAATCAATCCTTTTTCTTGAGTTTCCGTCGCCCACGCCAAGACCACACCTGTCGTCATGGCATCCATTCCCCAGGCCTCGACTCGGTCCATCAGCCTAAGGAAGTCTTCCGCCTTTCCAATCCCTAGCATGCTGCCCAAGGCATAAATGGGCTCGTAATCGTAAGAGATCATGGAGGTTTTGTAGAAGTAAGGTTCATCCTCGTAAGGTTCTCTCAATGCTGCTATGTGAACACAACCGACGGGACAATGGGAACAAGCCAGTCGGCGCCCCAAATATTGAGCCGCAAAGGTTTCACCGGAAATGCCTTCTGCTTCTTCAAATTGGGCTGAAAGTAAGTTCCTCGTAGGAAGCCCGCCAAACTTATGCAAAGGGATGACGTTTTCGGCCGTACCTAAATCGTGATATTTTTTCATCGTTGGCGAGGATACGGCTTCATCGTATACCTCATCGTAGAAAGCCCGATAGCTCTTGAAATCATAAACCGGCACTTCATCTTGACCACAAATGACAATGGCTTTAAGTTTTTTGCTTCCGAAAACTGCCCCCAAACCAAGTCGGCCAAAATGTCTATAAGTTTCTGTGGCAACGGACGCATAGGTCACCAACCTTTCTCCCGCCCGACCAATGCGCATGATGGTACGAAAACCTGCCCCCTTCTCCCTTTCCCTAATTACCCTTCCGGCCGAATCCATCCTAAGCCCCCAAATGGAAGAGGCATCGTGAAAAGTCACACGTCTTCGACTGATGGAAAGATAAAGAGGAATATCGCTCATGCCTTTTATAACAATAGCCCCATAGCCGGCGAGCCTAATGGCAACGGCACTTCTGCCGCCACAATGACTCTCACCTAAATTCCCCGTATGAGGGGATTTGAACATGGCAACAGTCTTTGAAGCTAGGGGGAAAAGGCCGGTCAGGGGTCCTACGGCAAATACGATGGGATTATCTGGTCCCAATGGATCGCAACCTTCAGGACACTCCTCTGCGAGCAGTTTTATCGCCACCCCCGTTCCACCCAAGAACCGACCGAATAATTCAGGCCGCGCTTTGACTTCAAACGTGCGCCTCGATAGGTCTATATAAAGAACGTGGGCCAGAGGATCATGGGCGAGCATTTTTTCCTTCCCTCTTTTTAAGTCCTAGGACGCCATGTGGACAATACCTCACGCAGTATCCACAATGAACACAGATCATAGGTTTATTTATTTTTTCGTCCCATTGAATGGCCCCAATGAGACAGGCATCTCGACAGTACCCGCAACCCAAACATCTCTCCATCAACAACTTTACGCCCCCCTCGGCTCGCCTTTCAAGCGCTTGGGCAGGGCATACTTTTGAGCATGGCGGATCTTCACAGGCGCGACATACAATCACTGTGAACCCCCTTTCCATACCACCAATGGACCTTACGGCCAGGCAGGACTTACTCAAACCAGCGCCCCCTTGCCTTCGGGCGCAGGCAAACATACAACTCTGGCAACCTACACAGCGTTCGGTTTCCAGAACCGCCAGTCTCATTTCCTCTCCTTAAGGAAAAAAATATCCCCTCGAATTGATATGCAAAAATAACTACTACTATGAAAATAAAAAATCAACGAATCATTTAAACAACAAAAACTGGCTTGAATTTCCATGCTAACAGAATTATGTTTGGACACACGGACTTAAAAAAACAGAGGAGGTGGAAATATGACTGATAGCAAAACAAAAGTGAGGTTATTGCTCGATGAATTCAAGAACTTTGCCCTGAAAGGTAATGTGGTGGATCTTGCGATAGGTGTAATCATTGGTGGCGCCTTCGGCAAAATAGTAGATTCTCTCGTTAAGCATATTATCATGCCCCTTGTAAGCCTCCTGATCCCAGGTGAGCAGAGTTACCTGGGTTGGAAACTGGTAGTGAACGGAAAAGAAGTGCCTTACGGCCTATTCATCGGGGAAGTAGTAAACTTTTTCATTATCGCCCTTGCTTTATATGTATTTATCGTCAAATTCCTTGGATTTCTGATAAAGAGCAAAAAACCTACTCCTCTCACAAAAGACCAGGAATTGCTCATGGAAATCCGCGATCTACTTAAAAAATAAAAAGGCGGCAGAACCAAAAAGTTCTACCGCCGGCCTTAATTTTATATGCATCCCGCCGATATGACGGTATTGGAGATAGCAAAAAGTGTTGCGACCAGACTATTTATAAACGCACCTAACCAAATAGTACCGGTTTTCCTAAAAAACAATCGGGCCGAAATAGCAGCCAGAGGTAGGAAAAAGAGGACATTCCATAGGAGAACCCCAGCCAGTGCCGAAGTTGTCTTGGGAGAAGGTGGATAAGGTACGTAGGGGAACATTTTAATCCCCGTCTGGAAGAGCCACCAATAATCGAGGAAAGAAAGAACGGCCAACCCCCCTACATTGGCAATGATCATGAGCAGTATGTTCAACCCCTCTCCTTTGCCTCTTATACGGGTAAAGGAATTGAGCAAAAGCACATTAATGAGATAGAAGAAGAGGAAAAAGGGCAGATATTTCAAAAGAATCCAGAACTTTATGGGCGTAAGGGGACGGAAACTAAAGACATAGAAGCGAGCATCACTTTGGAAGAAGAAGTCCATCAAGACTAAAAGAAAATACGTGGCCAAGAACACAATTACGGAAAGCAGAGCCGCTTTTCCAACCTGGGCACCGGAAAGCTTAATACCCAACTGGTCAAAAGTCACTCCATTTTTCTTCATGAAAAGGATATACGTAAGAAGGAAAATCACCAACAGAATCCCCCCCACCAAGAGAAGCAGCAGCACCAACCCATTTACAGCCGGCAGTTGGAAGTAGTTATTGACAGGCATAACGGTGGGAACCGAGCGGCCAAAAGATTTAATTGCAATCGGATAACCTACGGCCCAGTTGTAAAGGAGAGGTGCCGGAAGGAGACAGACGATAAAGATAAACCAATAAACAATCTTGTTTTTGACCCCAGATATAACTGACGGTGCCTCCGGCTCAGGTTTCAAGATGGTCCCGAAGTAGCTCGTTTCCAAGAGAAGAAAGGCAAATGGAATGATGAAGAGGAAAAACCCTACCAAGGCCAATCCTGTGCAGATTTGTTTCCAGTACCATACCTGATTGAGGGGAGGTAAACTCTCCTTCCCCTCTTTTAGGGTGAGGTTGAAAAACTCCAGGATATAGGCAACAGCCGCCCGAGAGAAGTGGGCCCGAGGGTGAACTATCTCCGGCTGAAAAATGGCTCTAAGAGGCTTCCCCTCTTTAACCGCAGCAATAGCCTCCTCGCGAGAAAGAGGTTTATTTTCACCAAAGACATAATACGTATTGTATTTAGCCCCCGAAAAACCCATACCGGCAATACCATTGGGAGAGGTATTTATCTTGTCTGCCGTTGGTACCTTCCACATATTCTCAGCCCACTCATCGTACTTCCCAAACATAAGCCCCACATGAACAGGATATTTCTCATAAACCAGCTTGCCTTCTTTCACCAAGAATGTATGCTCCGTCGGTACCAGCGCCCTCGGTACAATGATGTGTGGATCCTTCTCATGTTTGGTAAAAGCCCTCATGGCTCCTATTTGTAGACATATGCCTCCCAGCGAATGACCCACCATACCGATCCGGTTTTTATCCACATAAGGCAACGTACCAAGATACTGAAGGGCCGCATACGTCCCCATGTCGGGGGCAATGCCCTTACGTATCCTAGGGTCGGCAAAGGATGATCTTCCGTGATCGTAAGCATCGATGGCAATAACCACGTAACCCCGACGTGCGAGCTCTACGCAATTCAAGTCTTGCACTTCTTTGGTATTGTTATATCCGTGCATCGATACAATGGCTGGCGCCGGATTCTCAACCGTCACGGAATTGGGCACGTAAAGGAGCGCTGCCATCCTTGCTCCATCCTCTGTCACCAACGTCATATCCGTTATTTTTACCTTGTAACCCGAGGTATGAACCAGATATGCCCCGAAAGAACCTACAAAAACAAGACCCAAAGCAATAAGTATCAAAATTACATAAATCTTTCTTCTCCCCTCCATCTGTTAGACCCCTCCTTTCCCCTAAGTGTGGACGTGTTCATAAACTTGATATACGCCGACTTAATTTCTTTAACCGACTTATCCTCCGCCTCAAATACCTCGCCTCCTTTTTATCCCCCCCTTTCTGATGGATCTCGTATCTACGCTGCTTGAGCTCCCTAATCTTTGCTTTCACCTCTGGTTTCGTCATTTTAACCTTAACCTTAGCCTTCTTTTTGTGGGTATCTTCCTCTTTGATTCCCATAACCTCGCGGATAAAGGCTATTAACTCCTCTTTCTTCATCTCCGATACGGCCCGCTCATGGGGATATTTCACCGCGATCTCCCTTAGCTCCTTGACTGTCATTTTTTCTAAGTGATGGATGTCAAAGTCTTTTGTCATATCTCTCTTCCCCCTTTAGTTCGTTTCATAAATACCCAGCCCGCGGGCGAAAACGGATTCAGGGTGGCTAAAAACTTCTCTCACCAGCCAGACTGGGTCAATCGGCACTTTAATCCCCCGTTAAGGTTTTTTTTCACTTCCGCTAAAAAACATGACCCCTATAGCAACGAAATTGGTAAAAGAAGTGACATTTTTCTCATTAAGGTTTACCATTTTTGGCTGGATAACCTACGGGTAAAAGATAAAGGGGTTCTTGATTGGCTGGTAAATTCAAAACCTCTTTAACCCGCTGATCTTGAAAAGCTCCTACGGGAACGCTCACCAATCCAAGAGATACGGCGGCAAGAAGCACGTTTTGCGCCGCATGTCCTACTTCTATCTTCACATACCTCTCTGCCCTCGATCCGTATTTGCTGGCCGTCCTCTCATAAACGGCTGCAATTACCAGGACGCTGGGCGCTTGACGTACACAACCCTGACCCAGCGCTGCCTGAGCAAGGGCCACCATTACATTTCCTGACAGGTGACGTATGAGACTATGATGTCGAACATCGTACCGGAATACCCCATGCGGTAAAACGATATATATTTCCAAAGGATAAAGAGCTCCTGCCGAAGGGGCGGTTCTTGCTCCCCAAGAGCGTGTCACTCCTTGCGCTGACCAAAGAAGCTGAGAGATATCCGAAACGGACAGGGGTTCTCTTGAAAATTCTCTCACGGAAGCCCTTTTGGCCAGAGCTTCCTCTACACTCATCTTGCCTATTAAACGCGGCGGGGGTAATTTCACTACCTCTTCATCTGTAGGTACCGCCATTTTGCCACCCTCGGCACGTAAAGTATGAAAAGTAATTCCCAAAATTGCAATTATTGATATTAACAGGATCTTATCTCTTGTGCAAGCCATCATAATTAAAGAAATTGTAAGACTATATATCTCCTGCGTCAACTTAAACTTGACAGAAGAAGGCTCCTCTCCTATAGAGCAAAAAAAACATAGGGAGGTAGACCGTATGAAGGCTGAAGACGTTAAGACAATCGCCATGATTGGGGCTGGGGATATGGGCCATGGTATTGCCGCCTGCTTCCTCCTGGGGGGTTACCGCGTTTATTTAAGGGACATTGAACAGAGATTCATTGATCGGGGCGTAGCCGGCATAAAGGCGAGTTTCGATCGCTTCAAGGAAAAAGGAAAAATATCAGCCGAGGCCTATGATGCCGCGTTAGCCAACCTGAAGACAACCGTTGACTTAGCCGAGGCAGTAAAGGAAGCAGATTTTGTCATTGAGGCAGTACCGGAAAACTTGGAACTAAAGAAAAGTGTTTTTGCAGACTTAGATAAGCTTTCTCCACCACATGCAATACTTGCCTCCAATACGTCGAACATCAGTATTTCCTCCATAGCTGAGGCAACGAAAAGGCCCGAAAAGGTTATTGGTTATCATTTCTTCAATCCCGCCGTTATCATGAAGCTCGTGGAAGTAATAAAAGGTCAGAAAACGTCCGATGAATCAATCCAAGTAGCGTACGATTTGGCTAAAAAAATCAATAAGGTGCCCGTTATAGTAAAGAAAGATTCGCCCGGTTTCATTTACAACCGCGTAAACGAGCCGACGTTGGTCCTCCTTTCCAAGATTCTTGAGGCCGGTCACCCGACCCCGGAAGAATTCGACGCGGCCATGAAACCCTTCATGCCTATGGCTCCTTTTGAACTATTAGATTTCGTGGGCATCGACATAGCCGTCCATGGTCTTGAGTACTTTGCTAAAGTCCTTTCCCCGGACTATAAACCCTCCGAAGCCATCATGGCCTACTTAAAGGCCGGAAATCTAGGCAAGAAGACAGGTAAGGGTTTCTATGACTGGTCACAAGGGCGACCGCAGATTGACACCTCTAAAGCAACGAAAGAATTCGATCTTAACCACTTAATTGCCCTCCAGGTCAATGAAGCGACCAAACTTTTGGAAGAGGGAGTCTGCGATGATCCAAAAGAAATTGACCTCGCCATGGCCAATGGCGGAGGCTCACCCTTTGGTCCCTTTACTCTCGCCAAAAGCATTGGTTACCCCACATTAGTGGCGAAATTAGAGGAGATTTATGCCAAGTTCCCGCTGGAAATATTCAAGCCAACGGAGACGATGAAGAAAGGAAACATCCAGGTCTGAAAACCCATCCTGGCCTAAGAAAGCCCCCCAAATCCTTCGGGGGGCTTTCTTGTTGACATAGAAAACAACCTTCTGCTAGAAGAAGACAACCGTTTAAAATTACCGGATCGGAAAAAGAGGGGGGCCATGGAAAAGAAACTGTCGTATCAGGAAGTATTCAACGAATCCATAAAAAATCCAGAATCATTCTGGGCCAAAGCAGCCGAGGAAATCCATTGGGTAAAGAAATGGGACCGCGTGTTAGACGACACGCGGGCACCTTTCTATCGTTGGTTTGTCGGAGGAGAACTTAATACATGTTACAATGCCTTAGACCGGCATGTGGAAAATGGCCGGGGACAGCAGACGGCGGTCATTTACGACAGCCCCGTCACCGATACGGTCAAGAAGTTTACATACCAAGAATTTCTTGATCTCGTTTCGCGCTTTGCAGGCGTTTTGTCCTCTTTAGGAGTAAAGAAAGGAGATACCGTAATTATCTACATGCCCATGATTCCTCAAGCGATGGTTGCCATGCTTGCTTGTGCTCGCATCGGAGCAGTTCATTCGGTTGTGTTTGGTGGTTTTGCCCCCAACGAACTGGCCATCAGAATAGAAGATGCTAAGCCGAAGGTAGTCATTTCTGCTTCATGTGGCATTGAGGGGAAAAAGATTATTCCATATAAACCGATGTTGGACGAGGCTATAAAAATCTCGTCCCATAAACCTGAGATATGCATTATCTATCAGCGCCCGCAGGTCCAAGCCGATCTGGCTGAAAATCGTGATTTGGACTGGGACTTATTGATGGAAAAAGCCAAACCCGTCTCCTGGGTACCTGTGGCCGCCACAGATCCTCTCTATATTCTTTACACTTCAGGCACGACAGGCAGACCCAAGGGGGTGGTAAGAGATAACGGTGGACATGCCGTCGCCCTAAATTGGTCCATGCGTTATATTTACGATGTGCGACCGGGCGAAGTGTACTGGGCTGCATCTGATGTGGGTTGGGTGGTTGGCCATTCTTACATTGTGTACGGCCCTCTCATCTATGGCTGTACCACCGTCCTTTACGAAGGTAAACCCGTAGGAACACCAGATCCCGGTGCTTTTTGGCGTGTCATATCACAGCATAAGGTCTCTGTTCTGTTCACAGCACCGACCGCCTTCCGAGCCATAAAGAAGGAAGACCCCAATGGTGACTACATCAAGAAATACGACCTCAGCTCTCTTAAGTATCTTTTCCTAGCTGGCGAGCGCCTCGATCCAGACACCTATTACTGGGCCACAGATATGTTAAAAAAACCAGTAATAGACCACTGGTGGCAGACAGAAACTGGTTGGCCCATTGCGGCCAACTGTATGGGAATCGAACCACTGCCTATCAAGGCAGGATCACCTACGAAACCGGTGCCGGGCTATGATGTTCAGATTCTTGATAATGAAGGGAATCCCGTTCCCCCCGGGGTAGAGGGGGCAGTAGTGATAAAACTGCCTTTGCCTCCGGGTTGTCTTCCCACCCTATGGCAGGACGATAAGAGATTCTTGGAATATGTAACAGAAAGGCCAGGTTATTATGTAACAGGTGATGGGGGGCGCTTCGACGAGGATGGTTATCTTTTCATCATGGGTCGCATCGACGATGTTATTAACGTGGCGGGCCATCGATTATCCACGGGCGCTATGGAAGAGATTATTGCTAAACATAAAGATGTGGCAGAATGCGCTGTTTTAGGCGCGGAAGATAACCTCAAAGGTCAGGTTCCCGTAGGCTTCGTCGTCCTAAAGGCAGGAGTAGAACGAAACCCCGATGAGATTGTAGAAGAGCTCGTTCAGATGGTGAGAAACGAGCTCGGGGCCATTGCCTGCTTCAAGCAGGCTGCCATCGTTAAGGCACTGCCGAAGACGCGCTCCGGTAAAATTCTTCGAGGTACCATGAGGAAAATAGTGGACGGTAAAGACTATACTATTCCTTCCACCATCGATGATCCCTCCACCCTGAACGTAATTGAAGAAGCCGCCAAATCTATCGGTTACGGGAAAAAGTAAAATGATTAACGGGCTCCTGTTCTCGCCAAAGGGAAGAGGAGCCCTCCCTCTTTTTCATTTCTTCAAACACCCGTCTGGCCTGGAGAAGGAATATTTCCAAGCGTGACGTAATGAGCTGAGGGAATGGATTGCCATCCGATTCGATGGCTAAAAAGGGACGATTATCTCCCATCTCGACCGATAGGATAGATTCGGCCAGTCGATTCGGCATGCAACCAAAAGGACCTATGGCAATGGCACCACAGTATTCCTTCGGAACTTCGGCCAAGGCTGCGCCGATGGTAAGTATAGCCTCTCCCGTGAGGGCGGGATTGAGGTGCTGTTTGCCTAAAGATATAACCTGTTTGATCTTTTCCAGCCGATAGGGTAGAAGACGGTAGGTAGCAACTATAGATTTGTAAAGTTTTTCGTATTTTTTCATCCAGTAGGAACGCAGGAGCATCTTCAGACGATCTTTCATCACCGGAGGAGAGGAACTAAGTCCTCGCCGGTAACAGTAATCTGTATAATAGACCCATTCGAGGATACTTGATACTTTACACGCAAAGCCTCTTTCACCCATCCATTCCACTAATCCCCTACGGGAGAGATCATCATGCCTTACATAAATCTCACCCGTCACCAATACCGTCGGTATATCCTCTCGCGGGCCCATAAGAGATATGCGCGAGAGACGTTCGAAGCCACTTCTCAAGGCCTCCGATAACGCTTCATGCTTTGGGGAGGATTCAAAGGTGCTAATGATACCTTTTAGAACTTCACTATAAATCCCCAGCGCCGCATCACGATCATGGGCTGCCGCATAGAGAAGGGAATACACATCTTGTAAAAGATCATTAATTACCACCCCGGACCACAAGGCAAGGGTAAAATCACTTTCAAGATGCCGGGAGTATCCATCTTCCGCATGGATGGAATAAAGAACTACATCATCTATACCCAAATCATCCATCAACACTTCTGTGAAAGGCGAGTATTGACCGAATCGGCAGGGACCGCCGGCGGTGGGCATAAAATAGACGAGTAATTCGTCATTATGTTCTCTCCCTTTGAGATAACTAATAAGGCTTCCCACCGTAATTATAAGCGGCAGACATTCCTTACAGCTTACGTAACCCCGGCCTAATCTTAGTACCTGTTCATCCGCCTTGGGTAGAGGAGTTGCCTTAACCCCTCGAGACCGAAAGATAGCCGTACCGATAACATTAACTAACGAGCCCATAGGGGGCATAACGAGATGCACCTTTGGGTGAGTCAGGGGATACTCCCTTCCTTGTGAATCGATGACGAGGTTGCGTCTATAGTCAAAATAGGCTTTCTTTTTTTTCCATCTAGGCCGATTCTTCGCTTTTTCCCCTTTTACTAACTCCCGATGATTTTTTACTATATCGAGGAAGGCTTCGATTCTTGTCTCTAAACCAGCGTCGGCAACATGAGAGTCGAGTTCCAAGATGAGATAGGGCTTACCCTTCATCTGTTTAGCAAAATAGGTGAGGAGAAAAGAGTCGGGACCGCAAGAGAAATTGGTAATATAACAACCATAGAGGGAGGGATGCCGGGCAACAAAACTTGCCGCCTTCATAATTTTACGCCCCGATGACCAGTACATATAATCAGGAGCCTCCTCCTCTGTAAGAGGAAGAAGATCTAAAGGTAGGACCGGAATTCCCCGAGAGGAGAATTTGTGCGGTATGCCTTTGTTCGCCTCGGTGACAAAGGCATTATACGATCGACCAAAGATTACTACCGCAAATGAAGAAGAATTGTTTTCCACATAATCGAGTACTTTTCGTCCTTCTTTTTTCAATTCTCCCATCGTCTCTCGTTGAATACAAACCGCCTCTCGATAAACCCGGCGAATAAGATGTTCCTTGCGACCGAGTCTTTTCCCCAAAGAGACAAACTCATCTTCCATTGCTTCTAGCCCCGCAGAAAAATCCAAAACCGGTGTGAACACCCGCCCTTCTTTTTGCAACGAAGCTAACGTCTCGTCATTCTTGAAGGCACTTCGAAGATAGTATGGTTCGCCCTGAGAAAGGGGACACGTGTTCGACCGACATGCATCTCCCTCCACTTCCATTCCTTTTATTTGGGGAAGAAAGATATAATCGACGTTCATTTCTAGGAGGCGAGAAAAAAAACCATGGGCTAGTTCGGCGGGATAACAAAAGGGCGCCCGTTTGAGATCACATCCCTCTTCTTTTAGCCTATCGGGAATTACGACTTCAAAACCGAGAGAAGAAAAGAAATGCCTGTATAGTGGATAGTAGGTACTAACTAGAAAAGACCGATTCAGGCCTATCTTTTTCCCACCTTTTTGTACTACCGGAAGGAAAATGGCCTCTTCCCTTTTTTGTACCAAATCCCAATCGTTCACCTCAACTGTTATTTTGTTCCTTACGTTGTACCATTTATTACAGGCTCCACCGAAAGGATAAGTCTTCCCATCAATTATGATCCTTGCAATTTCACACTTTCTATCGCATCTTTCCTTTCCGCCATGGCAGACAAAAGGTTCCCCGTATTCTAATGCCCGATTCTTTAATTCCCGCAGACAATACCTACTTTCCGGGAGGATATTCAGTTTTAGCCATCTTTCTATCTCCAGAGCAACTCCGAATGCGCCCATAAGTCCCGGTTCTGGCGGGACAACAATTTTTTTCCCTGTCAGGGCGGCCATCGCCAGAGGCACGGCTTGGTTATAGCATACCCCTCCCTGGAGGAAGAGATTTTCGCCAATTGGCCTATTCCCTTTCACTCGATTTAAATAATTGAGACAGACAGAGTAGACGAGCCCTGCCAAAATGTCTTCTTTACTTATACCTTCATGGGCAGCGGTTTTTATATCACTACTGATGAAGGCAGCACACTGATCGTTAAAGTTTGGGGGATGTTTTCCTTTCAATGCCAAAGGACCAATTTCGTCCCTGGGCACTCCCATGGTTTCCCATGCTGCTTCTTCCAAAAAGGAACCTGTACCTGCACTGCAGGCATCGTTCATCGCATAGTCAACTGGCGTTCCGTCCTTGATATAAGTATATTTTGCATCCTGTCCACCGATTTCGAAAATAGTATCCACGGCGGGATTGAAATACAAAGCGGCCCGTGCATGGGCTACGATCTCATTGACCACCCCCCTCGTCATGGCATGAAGGCCTGCAATCTGTCGTCCCGACCCCGTTACACCCAAGGCCACGATATCTATCTCGTTTGAAATTTCGCCCAGCTCCATCTCTAGTCTTTCGTAACACAACCGAGACGCCCGTACGGGATCTCCCTCAGTGCGTAAATAAACGGAGGCGAGAATGCTATGGTCTGCCATTCTCATAATTACAGCTTTGGTCGTTGTGGATCCGACATCTAAACCTAAAATACACCTATCCCCCTTCTGCGGTACGCCCTTTTCCACGTTTCTGAATTCGACGAGATGTCGAGCCTCCTCCAAAGGTGAATGAAAATGAAATGATGACTTTCCCTCTTTGACCAGCCTTTCGGGACTTTTTTCTATCTCTACCCGTGAGCGACCGTCTGAATGAAAAGCGGCCCATAAAGCAGCACCAAGGGCCTCAAAATAAGGGGCCTCATCCGGGACGATGAGCTCTTTGATTTCCTTCCGGAGCAGATCTATTACTACCTCGTTTAAAGCCGTACCACCTATGATCATGACCCGACGGCGGGATACGGTCCTCAGGATTTCCATGATCTTTCCCGCCATCATCTCACACAGCCCCGCTACAATTCTACCTTTTGGCACTCCCTTATTGGTGGCATGGGTACAGTCGCTTTTGCAAAAAACACTACAACGGCCAGAGACCCGATAGGGCTTTTCTCCCCTGGCCATCTTTGTTGCATCTTCGACGGTAAGTCCTATTCTTCTTAACTGCTGGATAAAAAATTCTCCCGTCCCAGACGCACATTTATTGCCCGCCCGGGCGGACTTTATCCGACCATCCGGCCCCAGGACGTAAACCATAAATGTCTCTCCACCGGCGCTCACAATGGCATCAACCACAGGTAAACGGCCATTCAAATGTTGAAAAGCTACCTCCACCGCTTCTGCTTCCGAAATTGAGGGTAAATCTATGTAATGTCTGAATTTACGTCCGGTTACGGCGACGCGATCGTATCGATTAAGGGAAAAGAATCTCATATTTCTAATAAATTCTTCGCGGGGATTTCCGCTGTGAGGAAGAACAACGTTAAATTCCTTTTCCCAAGCGCCGTCCACTCCAGTACTGACCCCGACAAAAGAAATGGTCGTAGCTCCAATGCAGATTCCCAAACTATTCACCCAGTTCACCTCCTACCGTAGATCTAACGTAATCAAGAAACATCCGTTGATAGCTCAGGAATACTTGTGATTTACGATAAATCAAATAAAAATCCCTCTTTATTCCTTCTCCGGGAAGGCGTATTTCTTTAAGTAATCCTAAATTGAGCTCCCTTTCTACAACACGACGGGAAAGAAAGGAAACCCCTATCCCAGAGAGAACTGCTTCTTTAACCGCTTCCGAGCTACCAAAACATGCTACGATATTGAGGCGGTGAAAATCCAAGTGAGCCTTTTCTTTCATCCATCTTTCTGCAATTTCTCTGGTTCCAGAACCTTTTTCTCTAATAATAAAAGGCAACTCCTGGAGACACGAATAACCAGAAAGTGTTCGAGTAGGTGAGACCAAACGTGGAGAAGCCACGAGAATCAAATAATCAGGCCATATTGCCTCACCTACCAATCTAGCCGACAAGGGTCGATAACCGACGAAACCGAAAGGTAAGTCTCCCTCTTCTACCATTTCTACAATGCCACCACTATCGGAGCCGACGACGGTAACGATCATCTTTGGGTAGGCAGCACGAAAGCGAGAAATCAGGCGAGGAAGGATGTATACGGAAGGCACAGTACTCGCGCCTACCATGATCTCTTTTTCATCTCCTTCTATCATGCGGTCGAGTCTCACCGCCGTCTCATCCATGAGCCTCAAAATTTTGAGGGCCGCATTAAACAGCAACCGACCTTCTGGCGTTAGACTTACCCCTTTTTTCCCCCGTAAAAGCAAAGTAGTTCCCACCATCTCTTCTAGGTTTTGGATATGCTTGGTCAGGGAAGGCTGAGTTAGATGCATTTTTTTGGCGGCACGACTCATCGTACCCTCCTCAACTGTGTGAACGAGAGCCATCAACTGCTGAAATGAAATATTATTTAGATTCACTTTCCCCATAATCGTTGAATCAATAGGCTAAAAGATATTCCTTGTCAAATCACTGTTGACAGGAGATAGAATGGATAAATAATAGAAGCTCATGAACAAAATACGCCTCGGAATCAGTGCCTGTCTTCTTGGTCAGAAGGTGCGCTACAACGGCGACCACAAGAGCAACTTTTATATCAGAGAAATACTAAACAAACATTTTTCCTGGCTGGCCACTTGCCCAGAGACAGAAGCAGGTCTGGGTGTACCACGTGAGGCCATACGTTTTGTGCAGACCGAGAAGGGAGAATTACGGCTAAAAACGGTTGAAAGCGGGAGAGATGTCACCTTCGAACTTGAAAAGTGGATTGGAGAGAAAATTGGTGAACTGGCCAAAGAACAGATCGCAGGCTTTATCTTAAAAGCCAAGTCGCCGTCTTGCTCCGTTCGGGCGCGGTGCTACATTTACAACGAGCGAGGCATCGCTATAAGTAAAACAGCGGGGCTTTTCGCCCTTGCCGTGAAAAAGAATTTTCCGTGGCTCCCCATGATAGAAGAATCAGATATCGGCGACGACCAAAAATGGAATGCCTTCCTAGATGAACTTGCAACCTACACAAGATTTTGTCGTGAGAGCGAGAGAGGATGGAATATTAAATCACTAGAACGGTTCCATAACGACCACCGCTTACTACTTACTTCCTATGATCCACGTCAACGGGAGAAGCTCGATCGATTAGTTAAAGAGTTGAAAAAAGAGTGGAGACGGGGAGCTGAAAACGAATATTATGCACACGTGAAAGCCATTTTTCTCCGTCGTCCTTCTAAAATAAACCAATTAGAGTGCCTAAAAACGGTGAAAGATGAATTGGTCGCCCATTTAGAGAAAGGAGAAATCCGCCAAATAGAATCTCGCTTTCACTCCCTCGACGAAGGAAAAATATCCGCCGAAGTCCTCCGCAAGACCCTTGCCAGGTATATCAAAAAACATCGCCTAAAGAGGTTCTACTCTGACACCTTTCTTTTTCCTCCCCGTTGGAGAAGCTCCATTCCCTGCCCACACTTATATCAAGAAAAGAATTGAAAAATTTTTCTACAAAACATACATGATTAATCCATGACGGCAAAAAAGGAAGAAATGAAAGAACATATCGTCCGCGACGAGGAAGGGCGTCTTCTGGCTAAATACTTTACCCAAGGAGGAAAATTGGAGGGCGAATACAAGTCTTTTTTTAGCAATGGGCAGGTTATGGTGAGATTACATTTCCGGCAAGGGATAAGGGAAGGGGAGGCTACCTCTTACTACCACGACGGGCGTCTTAGAGAAAAGGGGGAGTTTAAAAACGGAAAGCTCGTAGGATCATATATATCCTATTATGAAAATGGCCAAGTAAGGGAAGAAGAGTACTACAACGAAGAAGGCAAGTTAGAGGGTATCTATCGGCTCTACTATAGGAATGGCCAGCTCAAAGAGGAAGAGTCCTTCAAAAATGGTAAATTCCATGGCCCTTACATTTGTTATTACCGAGACGGAACGATAAGAGAAAAAGGGGAGTTTTTCAACGACAAGCGACACGGAGAATACATCGCTTATTACAAGAACGGTCAGGTTAAGGAGAAGGCCACCTATAACATGGGTAAGCTGGTAGGAAAATTCTACGCGTATGATCAAAAAGGAAAAGAAATCTCCTCTACGAGCGAAGAGATGGGGGAAGAAGACGAAGAACGGGTTCAAAATAGGGAAAAAATGGTAGATGATCTGTTAAAAAGCCTTTCTCATCATTCAAAAGATATAAAATAAAAAAGGAGGAGCCATGGTTAAAAAAATTTTGGTGCCCACGGATGGTTCGGAATACGGAAAAACCGCGATCAAATACGCCATCTATATGGCCCAAAAGCTGAATGCCACTTTATATGGCCTCCATGTAATAGACATAAATATAATTCAGGGACCTGTATTTACAGAAGTATGCGGTACGATGGGCATCCCGGCTACACCGGAGTATTTCCCTCAGGTCGAGCAGAGGCTCCACGAGCAGGCCGATACGATTCTAGCAGCCTTCAAAAAAAGCTGCGAAGAAGCCCAAGTTTCAGCTGAGACAATTAAAGAAATGGGTATTATAGAACGGGTTATTATTGAGGAAGGGAAAAAAACAGATCTCATCATCCTCGCTAAACGGGGTGAACACTTCCATCTTACCAAAGGTGCTATCATCGGCTCTACCGCAGAAACAGTGGTACGTAACGCCGGCAAACCAGTCATGGTAACGCCCTTCAATTATCGAGAAATTGAAAGTGTCGGTCTCGCCTATGATGGAAGCCCTCCCTCAAAGAATGCTCTCCAGCTTGCCATTTTCCTATGCGACCAACTTTCGTGGCCCCTGACCACCGTTATCGTCACGGAAGACCAGAATTATGCCTCTCAACTTTCGAACCAGTTGGAAGAGGCCTTCGAGTCCTTTCAAATAAATGAGACTACCGTCATTCTTTCTGGTCACGAAGGCAAGACTTTAGTCAAGTTTTTGGAAGAAGGGTCCGTAGAATTGCTCATCATGGGAGCTTACGGCCACAATCTGTTAAGAAGGCTTTTGGGAGGGAGCACGACTTCCTACGTAATACGCCACAGCCCCGTACCAGTCCTACTTACGCGTTAAAGAAGAACATCTGAGATTCTTTTACCCAATTCTTCGATCATGTCATGGCGCGTCAAATCACAGTGTAAGGGCGTCACAGTTATATACCCTCTTTTTAGGGCCGATGCATCTGAATCCCAAGCTTCATCCTCTGCGACCAATGTTTCACCAGCCAACCAGTAATAAACGTGTTCCCTCGGATCCACTCGTCTTTCAAAGCTTTCCACCAACCTAGCCCTTCCCTGTTTTACCACTACAACACCTTTTATTTCTTCCGCCGGCAGCGCTGGCACATTCACATTGAGAGCAACACCAGCTACTGGTCTCTTCGCTATCATTTGGATAAAGCGCTTAGCAAATTCGGCCGCAAAGGTAAAATCTGCCTCCCGATGTGAGTCGAGCGAAATAGCGAGTGAAGGAATGCCCAAAATCAATCCCTCCGTCGCGGCCGAGACAGTGCCGGAATATATGACGTTAATACCCACATTTGCTCCGCGATTGATACCGGAAACTACGAGATCCACGGGACCGTTCGACAATTCCTTCACACCCAATTTCACACAATCCGCCGGTGTACCAGTTACAGCATATCCGAAGAAATACCCATTCTTCCTCACTTCTCTCACCATCAGAGGTCGCGATATAGTGATCGCATGCCCAACTGCCGATTGCTCCACCTCCGGCGCCACCACGAGGCATTCTGCAATCGCGGATAGAGAAGTATAAAGTGCCGCAAGGCCCTTGGCATATATACCGTCATCGTTGGTGAGGAGAATTCTCATCGCGATAATATAAGGCCCGGCTAAGCCGGGCCTCCTTTGGCTTACTTTACGTCTTCGAAATCGGCATCTACCACATCATCGTCTTTTCCGCCCGACGTTTTGGTCCCTTCCTGTGGACCCGATTGAGAGCCTGCTGCCTGGCCAGCCGTCTTGGCATACATGGCCTCGGCCAGCTTATGTGATGCTCTAGTTAGCTCGTCCTGGGCGGCTTTAATCTCCGAGATACTATCGCCTTCCATCGCCTTCTTTAACCTGGCAATGGCGTCCTCAATTCGCGTTTTTTCAGTCGCATCAATCCTGTCACCAAATTCCCTAATGTTTTTCTCAACGCTGTAAATGAGGCTATCGGCCTGATTTCTCGCTTCTACAAGTTCCTTCTTTCTCTTATCCTCCTCCGCATGCAACTCCGCTTCTTTTATGAGCCGCTGTATCTCTTCCTCTGAAAGGCCGCTCGACGCTGTTATTCTTATACTTTGCTCCTTGCCAGTCCCCAGGTCTTTAGCGGACACGTGAACGATTCCGTTTGCATCTATATCAAACGTAACTTCAATTTGCGGCACTCCACGCGGGGCGGGAGGGATACCCACCAATTCAAACCTTCCCAACGTTCTATTATCTGCCGCCATGGGTCGCTCACCCTGGAGAACGTGAATACTAACTGCTGGCTGATTATCCGTAGCCGTGGTGAATATCTGACTCTTTCTCGTTGGGATGGTCGTGTTCTTTTCGATAAGCTTCGTCATCACCCCTCCTAAGGTCTCAATTCCCAGAGAAAGAGGCGTCACGTCGAGGAGAAGTATATCTTTCACCTCTCCTCCCAACACCCCTGCTTGAATGGCGGCACCAATTGCCACTACCTCGTCGGGGTTCACGCCCTTGTGCGGCTCTTTACCGAAGATTTCCCTTACTTTTTCCTGTACCCGAGGCATCCGGGTCATGCCGCCCACGAGGATGACCTCATCTATGTCTTTCGGGGTGAGCCCAGCATCCTTTAGAGCAGTTCTACAAGGAGGCTCCAGCTTCTCGATGAGATCCTCCACCAAAGACTCGAGCTTCGCCCGAGTAAGTTTCATATTGAGATGTTTAGGACCTGATGCATCCGCCGTTATGAAAGGCAGATTAATATCCGTTTCCAGGGATGTGGATAATTCTATCTTCGCCTTCTCCGCCGCTTCCTTCAGTCTCTGAAGAGCCATTCGGTCCTTCCGGATGTCGATCCCCTGGTCTTTCATGAATTCCGTAGCTAAATAGTCTATTATCCTCTGATCGAAATCTTCACCTCCCAAATGGGTATCACCATTGGTGGCCTTCACCTCAAATACTCCATCCCCCAATTCCAAAATGGAGATGTCGAACGTACCTCCACCCAGGTCGAAAACGGCAATTTTTTCATCCTTCTTTTTATCCAAACCATACGCCAAAGCAGCCGCAGTAGGCTCATTGATGATCCGCAACACGTTGAGGCCTGCAATCCTACCCGCATCTTTCGTCGCCTGGCGCTGAGAGTCATTAAAATACGCTGGAACGGTAATAACGGCATCGGTTATTTTCTGCCCCAAATAGTCCTCCGCCGCTTGCTTTAATTTGACCAAAATCATGGACGATATCTCGGGAGGGCTATAATTCCTACCCCTGATGGTAATCTGCGCATCCCCGTTCGGCGCTTCCGTTATCTTATAGGGTAGGATTTTCATATCATATTGCACTTCCTTAGAATTGAATTTTCTCCCGATTAGCCTCTTGACGGCAAAAACCGTGTTCTCCGGATTGGTAATGGCCTGTCTTTTTGCTACCTGCCCGACGAGACGTTCTCCGCTCTCCGTGAAAGCTACGATCGATGGGGTGGTTCGACTCCCCTCCTGGTTGGGGATGACCACGGGATTACCACCTTCCATTACGGCCACGCAGGAATTAGTCGTTCCCAAGTCTATACCTATTATCTTTCCCATATCTTCCTCCTTTTGCCTCTACGGGCGTCCTTTTATTCGCAACCATCAACTCTGTTCTCGGTCTTTTTGCACACGGACACTTTCGCCGGCCTCAGCAACCTACCGTGTAAGAGATATCCTTTCTCTAGCTCCTCCACTACCTGATTGTTATCATGGTCCGGGCTATTTACCTGATACAGTGCCTCGTGATAATTAGGATCAAACTCCTTACTCACACAATCAATACAACTCAAACCGTGTTTTTCCAAAGTACGCATAAATTGATCGCGTACCATCACTAACCCTTCTTTGAACGCTTCAAAATTATTAGAACTTTCCGCATGAGCCAGGGCCCGATTAAGATTGTCTATTAAAGGAAGAATATCGCGAATGAGGTTTTCGTTTCCGAACTTCACGAGCTCTTCTTTTTCCCGGGCCGTCCGCTTGCGGAAATTGTCCAATTCCGCCATCGCCCTCAGATAACGGTCGTAATTCTCCGCTGCTTCCCTCTCCTTTGCTTCCAACATCTCTCGGAGCCTTGTGCACTCCTCTTCCAGAGAAGGGGCAATTCCTTCCTCGTTTACTTCCTTCTTCTCCGCAACAGTTTTAACCCGCTCTTTTTTTTCTTTTGTCATACCGCTTTATTAAACCCTATCTATAATGCCTGCGATTCGTTCACCCGTTGGAACAGCATGTAATCCACAAGTTGACAAATCACATGACCGATCGTTATGTGTACTTCCTGAATCCGAGGTGTAGATTCTGATTCTACATTGAGGGAGAAATCCACTACCTCGGCAATCTCTCCACCGTCCCTGCCCGTCAAAGCTATGGTTACAAGCCCCATTTTCTTGGCCTGCATGAGACCCTTCAAAACGTTTTTGGATCTCCCACTGGTCGAGATACCCCATGCTATATCACCTTCTTTACCCAGGGCCTTAATCTGCTTGCTGAAAATCTCTGTAAAATCGTAGTCATTACCTATGCTCGTAATAACTGACGAGTCCGTTGTCAGGGCTATGGCCGGTAAAGGAGGCCGTTCAATCATAAATCGATTAACGAATTCTGCTGCCAAGTGCTGAGCATCCGCTGCACTACCTCCGTTACCGAAGAGGAGAATCTTGTTCCCACTCTTTAAGGCATCGGTTATGACCTCGACGACCCTAACAATTCGCCCCAAATTTTCATTCAAGAAAGCCTCTTTAAGTTCACAGCTTTCTCGAAAAATTCTTACAATAATATCTTCCACCATTTTCTCCGCATTAACATGCCGCTAATATAGTTATCGCCCTGGGGGGTGTCAAGGTTACGGATTTAATAAGGATTGGTATCGAAAACGATCCTTAAGTTCCGCCACTTTCCCCTTGTTCCACCTTGATACGCGGCTGAAATACTGAGTAATGATGGACATGACATCCACCTGTGCTGTTCCGCAGGCCGGACATGACGACCATCTGCCTCGGAGGGATTGCCCGCACTCCTGACACAGGGTAAAATCGGGAGCGAGCACGAGCTCTTTGCACCTTGTTTCTCTGAAGGCATGAAGGATCAAATCCTCTACCTCATTTACCGATAATCGATCATTCCCCAACCAGATGTAGCAGGTCGCTCCCTTTTCTACAAAAGCATGGAATTCTCCTTCGGCCTTTAGGCGTTTCATAGCTGCTACGTTTGCTTCTGGTGGAAAAAAAGAGGTATCGGTGTAATAAATTTCCCCGCGACTGAGATCGCCCTTGATGAAACGACCCGATTCAGGAGAATAAAACCTCAAATCCAAGCGGGCAAATCGATGAGCCAAGGCCTCAGCTGGAAGTTGACCCAACATCAACTTTACACCCGTTTTTCTTCCCCCTTTTTCCAGTTCCTCTCTGATCTTCCTTACTATGGACAGAGCAAATTCTGTCTGGGAAAAAGACGTATGGGCTGGCGCCCCACAGTGGATATGAGTAAGCTCGTTTAACCCCACCAGACCCGTGACAAAAAAAGCGTTTTCCAAATTTAAATAAGGACCCTGCAACATCTTTCGCAGAAGAAAAGCAAAAGGCCCCTCTTCGCCGTAAGATATTAAGCGCTCGATAAATCTCTTCTTGTCCAAATGACTCGTTACCACCACATCCACGACTTCCTTAAGACAGGATGAAAGTTTTTCGTCTTCCCCCTTTGCCCGGTATCCGAGTCGGGGTAGATTGATAGCCCCATTATGGGCGATGAAATGTGGACAGGGAGGGCGAATGAAACCGTCCTCTTTTCGTTCAAAGAAAAAACACGGATTCCCTTTCTCGATTGCCAATTCACTCACCTCTCTTAAAAACACCCTATCCTCTCCATCCGTTAAGGCCCGTGAAATATGAAAAACGGGACGAGGAAAGATAAAAGGCCTACCTCCGGCATCTCCTTCCAGATACACTTTGATGAACGCCCTCACCAGGCGGCGAGAAGCATCTAAATACGTCGAGCACGTCCTTCCCGTCTCCTGGCCCCCAGGACCTATCATGGGCCACGCAGACATTTCTTCCGGTATATCCCAATAAAGGTGAATGTCGGTAGACATTGCCTGCCCACCGGTGGCCGCAGGGAGTTGAGAAAACTCGTATACAAACATTTGCGCAAATTGGGTGATTTCCCGATCATCCATTCCCTCTATATAAGGAGCGAAGGATATGTTAACCCCCTCCCAAGAAACAAAACTCGAAACATAAGTTCTCAAAAGAGCAGTAAATCTAATCAAATGGGCAAGTAGTACCTCGGCGTGGCGCGCCGGTTTAGCCACTGTCAAAGCCATAGGGAAATCAAGGCCCGTGCGTTTTAACTGAACCAATGAGTCGTGCACACTGACGAGGCGATCGATGAAACCCAAATCGTGAAGGTGAATATCTCCCTTTATGTGCGCCTCCGCTACGGACGGGGAAAATACATGGTTCAGAGCATAATCTCTTTTTATACCTTCCGCGAGGATCATGTTCGTTCCCTCTGGACCGTGAGGCACACTGGCGCGCTCACGATTGGGATGAAGAATGAAATTCTCCACATCGTATAGGGGAAAGCCTAGCCGTGCATGGCGACGAACCGCATCTTCCAGGCCACGTTCTATTAGCTTAGCGTTTACCAACTCACGGATCAATTGGGAGGTAAGTAAACTTATACCCGAGGAAAAAATCTGCCTCTCCACCTCGCGACTCACGTCTTCCGCTATTTTTCTGCTTATACCCGTTTCCCTAATGAGGGCTTCTACAATTTGATTACGATCCCACGCGGCAATCTCCTCTTCTGTGCGTCGTACAAACAAAGTCAGGTCTGTCGTCTCCCGATTCATTAAACTAAACCTCGTAAAATTATCATATGTTGGTTTTAATTATGTCTTGAAACTCTCCGAGTGCCTTCTCCGCCGCTAACGCCAACTGGGCATCGCATTTGTGATGAAGGGCAAAGATACGAAAATGGACGACCCGCGCCGGAATATAGCGGTATATTTCGAGGAGAGGTTCCTTAGAAACCTGACCAGTTGAAGGGTTATAGACGTTGATGCTCTTATCCGATTGAGCCATGGGATTTAGGGGGCGCGGATCCTGAGTGGCGAGATCAACGCGAAATATTAGACGCTTCATTCCTGCAGGTAGATAAGAACGTATCAATTGCTCACATTCGGATGCGCTTGCAAACCTGAGCCCCTTCTGGATCCGATCGGTGGAAAGCTCCGTAGCATAAGCCATTTTCCATTTTACTTCCCGGTTATAAAGCTTTATCCACTCTCGCGCTAGCTTTCTCTTCTTCCGGTTACCATTCGTCTCCCAGCGACGTACGTGGGAAAAGAGGGACCACTCATCCAACTGCTGATACGCTGGCAGATTATCCATCGGGTTGTCGGGAAAGATGATTTCCATCGTATCTTTAAATATTTCTTGGAGATGCATATCGAGGGCCCTCGTCGTTCGATGAAAATACACATGGGCATAAAGATTAAAGCGAGCGTTCAGGAAACGACGCAGAGCAGATATTCCCGCCTCATGAATCGACAAACCTTCGGGACAAAAGAAGGTGTAATATTTCAAACGATCGATATCGACCATGTCCAATGAATATCCGGTCATGTAGGCATCCCGTTGAACGTAGTCAAGATTATCTACCGTATAGATCCCCGTAAAAAGCTGCCTCAGAGCTACAAGCCAGCTCGGAAATTGTGGTCTTGGTTCAACATCGGCTTTAATGAGAAAAGACACGTATCCAGGCTCAATGGACTCTTCTTCTGCGAAGTAACCTGAGGGACTTCTCTGAATCCGCTTAATTATCCTTCCTAACTCATCTTCTATTATTTTCTGGCCTACATCCTCATGAGTGATGGAGAACCGAGATAGAAAATGCTCATCGAAGAAGTGGCCATACGGCCCGTGCCCCACATCATGCAACAAACCAGCAAGCCTGAGTAATTCTTCAACGAAAGGAAGTGAAGGAGTGTCAGGATAGACTTCTTTAAGACTTCTCCACAGCGACCTCGCGAATTCGCCCGCCAGATGCATGGTGCCTAAGGAATGTTGAAAGCGTGTATGCTCCGCCGATGGATACACCCAGCGGGCACTCTGTAGTTGATAGATGCGCCTTAGCCTTTGCAACCACGGAGAGTCTATAAGGTCTTTTTCTGTTTTCTCTCCCCGCTTGCCGGGAATGGGAACAGTAAAGATTGCATATCGATAAATGGGGTCCGCAATGAGGGCCAAACCCTGGTATAGATTGGGGAAATTCATAAAACTCTTTATCGATTCTTCACAGTCTTTTTCGAACTCATACGGTAACTTAGTATTGTTGTCAATTAGGCGTTTGTGCTAATAAACTCTCATGTTGAGGATTACGTTCTATGTCCCTTATCTTCCTGGGGCCGAAGAGAAGCTCTATCTCCGTTGGTTTACGGAAAACGAAGAAGGATGCACACCTCTTTTCTACCATGAGGGCGGAAATCTATGGCACGTCGACCTTATCCTGACCGATAGCCTAACTACCCTTCAATGGAATTATCTTTTAAGTCGGGCCTCGGGTACGTGCGAGGAGGAATTAAGTAAAAGGCGATTGATCTTTAATTCATCTCATAGCTTGGAAAGAATGCAGATCTTCGATTTTTGGCGTCCCCCCGGAGATCTGCTGCACGTATTTGAAAGACGCCCTTTCAGAGAAGTTCTCTTTTATCAAAAACGAGATACCCCCCAAGCGATAAATGAAGAACCGGACGGGACACTTATTATTCGGTTACCGGCCCCGGCTATTGCACCAGGGTTAAACGTTTATCTTGTGGGGGAGCCGGAAAGCCTTGGTTCATGGGACCCATCTCGCGCCCTCCCCCTTATTCCCGTTGAATATCCCTACTGGGAAATAAGATTGCGCCCCCCCTGGCCGAACAATTTCCAGTACAAATACCTCATCGGGAAGAAAGGTGAGGGACATCTGGAGTGGGAAAAAGGGCAAAATAGACACTTCATCGCCCGTCCAGACGGAGGTCTAACAATTCTCAACGACTATCACCTCCACCCTCCCCATGGGCTCCCAAGATGGGCAGGCCTTATCGTACCGGTATTTTCTCTTAGGTCACGTCAAGGATTAGGCGTGGGTGAGTTTCTCGACCTTATTCCATTTCTCTCCTGGGCAAAAGAAGCCGGATTTCGAATAGTTCAGCTTCTGCCGATAAACGATACCCACACACTCGGCACTTGGTCTGATTCATATCCCTATTCCGTTATTTCCACCTGCGCCCTTCATCCTATTTATTTAAATCTCGATGACCTCCTTGCCCGTCATGATCCCCTCCAAAAGAAAATCCGCACAGAAAAAATAAGATTAAATCGATTGATGCATGTCAACTACCCAGAGGTCATGCGCGTCAAACTGTCCCTTTTAAAACAGATATTCCGCGCATCAGCCCCCTCATTTCTGGCGGATCCTCAGGTGAATACCTTTTTGGAGGAAAATGCCTCGTGGCTTAAACCTTACGCTGCCTATTCTTTCCTGATGGCCCAACATCGGGGTCGCTCTTTCAATCGTTCAAGCTCCTGCGCCGTCGAAACGGAAGAGATCATAGCCATGCTGAACGACCCGTCAGGAGAGCACTATCGTAACGTCGCCTTCTACTATTTCATCCAATACCATCTCCACCGGCAGCTTAGCCGGGTAACCCAACATGCCCAATCCTTAGGAATCGTTCTTAAAGGAGACCTACCCATTGGAGTTTCACCTCTCAGCGTGGAGAGGTGGTCTCATCCAGAGTGGTTCGACGTTAGATACACGATTGGTGCCCCTCCAGATGACTTCAGCGAAAAGGGGCAGATGTGGGGTTTTCCTCTTTATAACTGGGAGGAGATGGAAAAGGACCATTACCAATTCTGGAAGACACGCCTTCGCCACCTTGCCAATTTTTTCCACGCCATTCGACTCGATCACGTACTCGGCTTCTTTCGCCTTTGGGCTGTACCAAGGGAAAACGAAACGGCCCTTCGGGGATTCTTTACGCCCTCTCTCCCCTATTCAGAAGAAGAACTTATTTCGTTTGGCCTTGATACTCCCGATGAATTATCACAACCATTAATCGATGACGGTCTCCTCTATAAGCTCTTTGGCCGACGTTACAGGAAAATAGCAAACCAATACTTAGAGGCTAGGGGTAGCACTTATGTTCTTTCTTCACCTCCCGAGAAGCTTAGAACAAAAAGGGGAAACGTAGCCAAATTGCTCCTGGAACTCCAAGATGAGGTCATTTTATTAAAGGAAGAAAAAAACGGACAAATTCTCTATCATCCTCGGCTGGGTCTGGAGAAGACTTACCATTTTTCACGCTTGCCAGAGGGGAAAAAAGAGGGATTAATCAACCTTAACCACGATTACTTTTATCGGAGAAATAATCAACTCTGGCAGGAGGTGGGCACAAAGCGACTTTCCCTCTTGCTCAAATTGACCGATCTACTCCTTTGTGCCGAAGACTTGGGCTTGGTGCCTGACGTTGTCCCACCCACTCTCACCCATCTAGGCCTCCTTTCTCTCCGAATAGAACGAATGCCCACTCGATTGGGAGAAATTTTTGCCTCACCATCGAACTATCCATATTTATCAGTTGCATCACCCGGTACGCATGACATGCCACCTTTAAGGCTCTGGTGGAGAGAAGAAGACCGGGCTAAAATCCAATACTATTATGAACATATCCTCGGCGAAGAGGGTATAGCTCCCAAGGAATGCACGGAGGGTATTATCGAGAAGATAGTCACTCGACATCTCTTTGCCCCTAGCATGTTTGCCCTCTTTCTCACCCCGGATATATTTGCCCTGGACAGTACCTTAACCAGTAGGGATCCCGCCACCGAAAGAATCAACAATCCAACCATAAGTGACTACCACTGGAACTACCGCCAGCATTTACACGTAGAAGATTTGCTGAACAAAAACGATTTTAAGCTAAAAATCCGCACCATAATCGCGCGCGCGGGACGTAACGTCTAGAGAAGCTAAAGATGCGGCCCCCAGAGCCGCGGTAATAATCGGCTGAGGTGGCACCACGACTTCTATCTGCAGCTTTTTTTCCACCGCCCTAATCAATCCCTTGTCTTGTCCTCCCCCTCCGACGACGGCCACGGGGGGCTCCCAATTGATCCGTTTCATCAACATCTCCACTTTAGCAGCCATGGCATGATGAACTCCTGCCACAATGTCCGCTGGTTTGGCCCCCTCAGCAAGCCGTGAAATCGCCTCGGATTCAGCAAAGACGGCGCAATTAGTAGAAAATTCAACCGGTTGTGTTGCCTCGAAAGAAAGGCGTCCTAACTCTTCAATGTCCACGTGAAGTATTCGCGCCATAATCTGCAAGAACCTACCCGAACCGGTCGCACATTTTTCACTTATTATAAAATCTAGTACCTTGCCTCCCGGACCGACGCGTACCACCCGGGTAAATTGTCCTCCTATATCGATCACCGTTTTTACGTGGGGGAAAAATAAATTTACCCCTCTGGCATGGGCCGCCACTTCAGAGAAGCGAGGGGCCGACAAATCCACCCCTTCCACGCCGACCCCGGTGATTCCCATCCCAGCGAGATCGGATGTCTCAATCGTCTCCAAGATTTGAGCAACTACTTCCCGATAGCGACCGCTGACAGGCAATATGAATCCATCTATCAATCTGCCGTCTGAAAGAAGGGCGGCTTTGACAAACGACGCCCCGAGATCCAAACCCAACCATCTTTTCACTGGAAGAAGGTGACCTCCTCCCATCTTCTCTCTACCCTTCCCCTCTCTCCCCGTTCGTACAAAGCCTTCGCTAGGAGTGCGGCCCCATAAGCGCCCGTAAGAAAAGGATTTTTCGGAACCTGAACGTTACAATCCAACTTACGTGACAAGACGTTTACAAGACCTATGTTCTTTGCGCCACCTCCTGTAACCACGGCCGTCCCTTCCACCTTCAGATGGCGCACCATCGCAGCTATGCGCCCTCCGATGGCCTCATGGAGACCGGCGCATATTTCAGCAACTCCGGCGCCTTCAGCAAGACGAGAGATAACTTCGTGCTCTGCAAACACAGTGCAGGTGTTAGAAATCTTCACTACTTCCCGCGCCTGAAGGGAAATTTCCCCCATCTTCGCCAGAGGTATTCCTAGTGTATCAGCAATAATCTCAAGAAATCTCCCCGTTCCTGCGGCACATTTATCATTCATAACAAAATCAACAATTTTGCCTGCCTCATCCAGCTTTATGCCCTTCGAATCTTGTCCTCCGATATCGATAATGAGGCGGACATCGGGAAATTCCTCCTTGACTCCCCGAGCATGACAGGTAATCTCCGTCACCTGTCGATCCGCAAAAGGGCAGTTCAGGCGGCCGTATCCAGTCGCCACAATAAACGATATTTCTTCTCTCCCAATTCCCGCCTTCCGGGCAGCCTCTTCCATCACCCGATAGGCAAGATGGCGATGTTCTACTCCCGTAGGGCCAACGAGAGAACCCAAAGGCCTCCCGTTGTCGTCAATTATAACCGCCTTGGTCATAGTGGAACCGATGTCAATCCCTCCGAAAGGCATGCTACCTCTTAGACCTGGCCGAGAGGGCATCTATGAATCCACCAATTTGGGCTTTCCATTGGGCTTCCGAATAATCCCTCAGATCCACCATATCCGAAACAAGCTGCATCATAGGGATATCCGTATAACGACCGAGAAGATTCTTAATATGAATTTGTCCGACGGTTGTGGCGCGGCACGACCGACATGCATGAAACACAACCCCATCTATTTTATAGTCATCAATCAATTGCAAAAGTCTCTCAACCACGGGATGACCACTGTTTTTCCGCGCCCTTTCATGTCTCTGAGTGAAGCGCAAAAACGCACGCCAAGCGAGATACTCAACGGGGTCTTTGACATAACTGGGAACTTCCACGGGGTCATAACCACGATAAACATTCTCAATGACAAAGACAGCCCCAAAACTCTCAAAATAATTAAAAATCCAAAGGGTATGCCAAGGAGGAAGTCCCCCTCCATAGAGGAGACGATACTTTTCCACCGGAATAACTCCTTGTCCCTCTTCAACTTTAGATTTCACCTCCTCGTAGAGCTGCCGATAAAAATCTACGGCTACCTGAGTACCGCAATAGTAATGCCCAGCTACCATAATACTGAAGTGGTCTTGAGTCGGCATGGGACAGGGTACGGCTACCCTCAATCGATCGATCTCGTACCAGAGACGCCACGCTTCATCTCCCAGTTTAATCGTCTCCCACAATCTGTCTTCGTCGAGCTTCTTTCCTGTCTGCTCTTCGAGAAAAGCGATGAGCCCTCGAAACTGCTCCGTTTGGTAACGGATATAATAATCTCTTACCTCGTTGAGATCGGCCTGCACGGGGGGAGCCACCACATCGATGCTGTAGGAGGGCACATTCAGATATCTTCCTGCTGCCTGATACCATTTAAAGCGGGGGTCACAAACTGCACTGCTCCCTAACATCATATCCGGCTCCGGCATCCCTCCGTCCGGTGCGTTTTCCGGTATTTTACCCAGTTCCTTTCGTAGGCTATCAAAACCTAAACCAATACGTGCATAACTGCACAGCACTTGAGAATAACCGTCCTCTTCGGCTCTCAAGAGAAACCTTTCCATGTCCCTTTTAGCTGCACACAGACCCGCATAATTTTCCGTTGGAATGGGGACGATATCCATCGCCCGGACAATCTCGTCGTATTGTGAAGCCACCATGAAATATGCAACTTTCTTCCCTTGCGCCTTCGCTTCATGGGCAGAGCGATAGATGTTTCTTACCAATTCTCTAATCATCCCAGCTGTTAACGTTCCCTTGACCGCCGTGGTTTTGGTCTGATTCTTAGTTTCCATCACACGACCCCCGTTATCATCTCGACAAAGGCTTGTACCCTCGTCCGAAGCTGCCCCAAAGTCGTAAGTGAATAATCGTCCTCTAACATGAGAACCGGTATTCCCTTTTTATTTAGATAATCCTTGAGGTCCGGCCCCTCTAACTCGCAGGTATCACAGTAGCGTATCAGGTAAAGAATGGCGCCTCCAACCTTCCAAGATGAGACGAATGCCCCCACATAACCAAAGCGTGATTCCAAATCCACCTCTCTGTGTCCCGTTCGGGGATAATTACTTCGTGGGCAGGGCACGTTTAAATATCTACGAGCCAGTCCTTCCATGGGATCTGAAGTTTCGGGGACATCCTCCCAAAAGGAACGACTACCGGTGCAAAGGTCATCCATCACCACCCAGGTTCCACTGTGCTCCACCAGTTGCACGAAGGTTGAATCGTCGATCGCGTTCCCCCATAGAAAAAGCCTCGGTCTTAAGCTTATACTCTTAACTTCCCTTGACTTTACCTCCTCCACATATTGAGTGAGAAGATTTACATACTCAGGCACGGGGATACCCATTCCGGCCACGAGGACTTCCAGCATCTCTGCCCCCGAAACGGGAGGCGGATCCTTTTTTCTTAGTTCGTAAAGATTTCTTAAGAGGGCCCTTTTCTTATTAGAAAGACGGATGGTTTCTCTAAGTTTCTCCAGAACCAGCTTCTTTCCTGTCCATTCTTCCAGGCATTTCACCAAATAGTTTAGTTCAGATCGGAAAAATTCCTCGGCTCCCCTCTCCCTCATGTGGGGCACATTCAAAAGGTGGTTAAAGCTCACCGGACGGTTATGAAACCAGATGTTGGAGAGTCGATCTATAGTGTCACAACTATGGGGGGCAATAAACGCGTCAAGAAAATCATAATTTCCCTTGAGGGCTTGGTTGAAACAACTTCTGGCGAAGGGACACGCCATCGGTTCAATGAATGCATCAGCCTGATCAACGGGGTCTTTTGGGTTTCCCTGAAGACGAAAAGGTACCAGATCAAAGGCACTTAAAATTTCTTCCGGCACGAAGCAACAAAAATAACCTGCAATTTTGCGACCTTCTTCTTTTAATTCCCTTGTCCTCTTAGGCCTTTCCCCGTATATTTTCTTCAATTTTTCTGTGGCGGTCATGTTTAATGTTTATCCCTCCTCTTTGATACGAATCCGCACCTTAGGAAAGGTTAATTAAAATTGCAAGATATTATATGACGAAGCGACGATCCATACTGCGATATTGAATGGCTTCGGCAATATGGGGAGGGGCTATCTGTTCTTCTCCTGCCAGGTCCGCAATCGTCCGTGCTACCTTGAGAATTCGAACATAGGCACGTGCACTTAAACCCAGCCTTTCCATTGCGTCCCTCAGCAACTTTTCACCCTCTGCATCGAGGGTACATAAAGCCTTTATTTCTTTATCGTTAAGAGAGGCATTAACAGGAACCACCTTCCCGAGAAGACGTTTTTTCTGTATTTCTCTAGCCCGCATCACCCGTTCCTTTATTTCTCTGGAAGATTCTACCCAACTACGATTGACAAGTTCCGTATATCCCACCGCGGGCACCTCAATATGAATATCGATGCGATCCAGAAGGGGGCCGGAAATTTTTCCTTGATATTGGCGTATCTGCTGCCCTGTACAACGACAAGCACGTTTTCCATCTCCAAAATGACCGCACGGGCACGGATTCATTGCGGCAACCAACATGAACCGAGCCGGATAGGTAACCGTCACCGCTGACCGGCTAATGGTAACCCATCCATTCTCCAGGGGTTGACGAATAGATTCAAGGACATTTTTCTTAAATTCTGGCAGCTCATCCAAGAACAACACTCCATTATGGGCGAGACTGATTTCACCCGGTTTCGGTATTTGCCCCCCACCTATCAGCCCGGCATCGGAGATAGTGTGATGGGGGGCTCTAAATGGGCGCCTACTTATCAGCCCCTGCCCCTTCTCCATCAGACCTGCTACGGAATAAATCTTGGTCGTCTCTACTGCTTCTTCTAAAGTCAGATCGGGCATAATGGTCGGAAGGCGTTGAGCTAACATCGTCTTCCCACTCCCGGGCGGACCGATCATAATTACGTTATGACCACCCGCCGCGGCAATTTCAATTGCCCTTTTGGCCAACTCCTGCCCTCGAATCTCAGCAAAATCTAAGGGGCAATTTTCCCCCTTCAAAAGAAGGGCATCGGTATCCACACGGACAGGTTCAATGGCCAGCCGACCAGACAAGAACTCAACTGCTTCTCCCAAGGTGCGCACCGGGATTACATCTATTCCCTCAACAACGGCAGCTTCAAAAGCCGCATCGGCTGCTACCATCAACGCCTCGTACCCCCAGGAACGAGCATGAAATGCCGCCGAGATGACCCCTGGCACCCCTTTGATACTCCCATCGAGAGAAAGTTCTCCCATAAGAACGTACTTAGTTAGGGTCTCTGGCGGCACTATTGACTCAGACGCTAAGATAGCAATGGCAATGGGGAGATCGAGACCCGTTCCCTCTTTTCGAATGTCGGCGGGAGCTAAATTCACCGTTACATGCTCTCTGGGAAAAGGGTAACCGGCGTTTTTGATCGCCGCCCGGATCCGATCTTTGCTTTCCTTAACAGACGTATCGGGGAGCCCAACAGTGGAAAATTGGGGTAACCCCCGAGACACGTCGACTTCCACCTCTACCCGGAAAGAATCGAGACCATAGATAACACAACCGATAGCCCTTACAATCATCCCGTCCCCCGCCAAAATCGAGATTATTAAAATCATTACAAAAAAAATGAGTCAACGACAAGAGTCTATAGGAGGGTAAAATCTTGTCTTTTGCATTCAAATAAGATATAAATAACATATCCATCCATCGATCCGCCCAAGCATAATGGTTAATGTTTTGGTGTGGATGATGAGAAAGAATCACAAAGGAGGGCAGTAAGAATGAAGAGTAGCATTAGGTGGGTTATTCTGTTCTTGGCGGCGTTTACGCTTGGAGGGCTCCCGGCAGTGGCCACGGCGGATGAAATCGTTATCGGCTATACGGGACCTTTGAGTGGCCCGGCCGCGGAATACGGTCAGGATTGCCTCTTTGGTTTGGAAATGGCAATCAAGGAACTCAATGCTGCGGGGGGAATTGAAGTCAAAGGTGTTAAGTATACCATCAAATTGGAGAAGTTCGATGACCGGGCCGATCCTACCCAGGCGGTGAATAACGCCCGACGTATTAGAGCCGCGAAGGGTATTGCTGTCTTTAACGGCGTCTTCACGACCCTGGCGGCGATGGCAAAAGTGAACGAAGAACCGGGCAACGAATTTCTACTTATGGCCTATACGAGTACGCCCAAAGTCGTCCAGCTGGGAAATAAATTGCTTATTGGAACCACCGCCCCTCCCTTCCCCGCTTACATACAAGTTTTCACTGAACTGGCGATGAAGGAAGAGGGTTGGAAGAAGGCAGCCATGTTATGCACACTGGGGGCTTACGGTGAAGAATGGAGGCATGCCTTTTCCAACTATTGGAAAAAGAAAGGCGGTGTCATAACGATCGATAAGCCGGCTAACTATTACACAGAAACTGACTTCTCCGCTCCCCTTACAGCCGTTCTAGCCACAAAACCGGATACAATATTAATCGGTGGACCTTCATCAACGACCGCCCTCGTGATCGAACAGGCCAGAAATATGGGATTCAAGGGCGGTTTCATCCTCATCGACCAGGCAAAGATGGACTATATGGCAGGCATTCTAAAAGGTTATAAGCTCTTCGGAAATACCATTGGTGTGGCCGGGGCGACGGAAATGTGGACACCAATTTTAGATTCTTGGGTTAAAACTTACAAGACGGCTTACAAACGTCCTCCCACCTCCGAATCTTTGAGAAACTACGGTGCTATGATCGCTTTAGCCCGTGCTATTACCACTGCCGGCACCACCACGGACGTTAAGGCCATTCGAGCTGCATTTCCAAAGATCTTCCCCATTCTGGGAGACAGGATTCCCACGGAACTTTACGGTATCCAACCACATGGTCGTATGCTCATGGCCGGGGGGGTCCAGAGGGTAATCACGGGTCAACTCCAACCTCCCGTACAGTACTACCATTGGATACAGAGCGACAAGGAATGGAAAGAAATTCAGAAGATTACCAAATACAAGACCGATCGGCGCTGGCTTAAGGTGGATATAGAAAATTGCGAATAAATTTTAATCAGCCTAAAGCCTGGGGTTCGAGGCCCCAGGCTTTATTTTTTTATCAACTTGACGTTGCTTAGGGTCGTGTGATAGGTTCCCTATCACCCAGATAAAGTATGTGACTTTATGTCTACGAACATCTTATCGCATTTAGATGAGCGAGGAAATGCACGAATGGTGGATGTTACAGAAAAAGAGGTAACATCCAGGGAAGCGTCTGCCAGAGCTAGGCTATCCGTCAGACCAGAAACCCTCAAGCTTATTAATGAAGGGGGCATATCCAAAGGAGACGTCTTCGGAGTGGCGAGAATTGCCGCAATTCTAGCGGCAAAAAAAACGAGTGAACTGATACCCTTATGTCATCCCCTCGAGATTACGGGCATCGAGGTAGACTTTACTTCTTCTTTCGAACGGGGAGAAATCGTAATTGAAACAAAAGTTCGAACGGTGGGACGAACGGGAGTAGAAATGGAAGCCATGACGGCAGCCGCCATTGGAGCTCTTACGATCTACGATATGTGCAAAGGTGTGGATAAGTCAATTGTCGTGGAAGAAATTTCCCTTCAAGCGAAACGAGGTGGAAAAAGCGGAGATTTTCAACGCCATTCATCAATTTAATAACTTTGCCAATCGGCCTTATGGAGAAGAAAATTTACCGAATAAGGAGAGCTTTTGTTATTCCTTTGGGATTAGATGCCCTGTTACTCCTCCTGCTTACCCTTCTGTCCTTTCTGTCCACAAGTCCTCTGTATGAACGCGCCATTCTAGTTCTTTTAAGCACTGCCGTTACCGTCGTTTTTGGAGAATCCATAGAAAGGCGAGTCACGATAAATGGAGGGCTGAGGTTAAAGAAATTTATGCGAGAAAAGGCACTCGAATGGTCTGACATAACCCACGTAGGTGCACTTTCCCTTCGAAGCCGGGTATACGTGCTACTTACAACCAAGAAGGGCTTCCATATCCTTTCTAACGCCTATCAGGATTTTGGTGCCCTGGTTAAAGATATCATTTACCATCTTCCGGCCGAAAGGATTGAAATAGAGGAAGAAGTGCGCCGCCAGGGTGAATCTCCCACGCAAAACAAGTCGGATCTATTCGCCGCCTGGCTCGCTGCTATTGTGCTTCTTTCAATCATTGGTTTCAAAATGTTTTCTTAGCGGAAGGGAGATCACCATGAAAAGTACAAATCAAAAAACAGATGCCTCTTCTCCTCGCCAGCTGGTCGAGGATATTATTTCGGAAAAGATGGAACACATAACCACCCTCCTTAGTAACGGCGGGGGAAGAAAGAGCCAATTGTACGATGAAGTACTAGAAATGGTGGAGCGTTCGTTATTCAAAATCGCCCTCAAGAGAACCAACAACGTAAAGAGCAAGGCCGCCGATTATCTGGGCATCAATCGCAATACCTTCCACAAGAAAATGAATAAGTTACACATCGATATGACCTCGAAATAAATGGACTCTCACACCTACCAAGTGCATTCTAAAATCAATTATCTGATAAACCACGGGGTAAAGGTCACAAACCCATCGACGGTAGAAATCTCACCCGAGGTGCGGATCGAAGAGCTATGTCGGAAGGGAGTTGAAATTCACGGTCCAGTTAGAATAAAAGGCGAGCTTACTTCCATCGGGCCTCATGCCAAGATCGGAACGGAGGGGCCGGTGACTATTTGTAATTGCCAGCTGGGAGAGGGAGTTGAATTGGCAGCCGGTTCTTTTACGTCTTCCGTTTTTCTTACCCGTGTCCGTCTCGGACCGGGGGCCTTCATCCGAGAAGCATGCTTACTGGAAGAGGAGGCAAGCATTGCTCATTGTGTCGGCCTTAAACATACCGTTCTTTTCCCCTTCGTTACATTAGGTAGCCTCATAAATTTTTGTGACTGCCTCATGGCGGGAGGAACGAGCCGAAAAAATCACAGTGAAGTGGGGAGTTCCTTTATCCATTTCAACTTTACACCCAATCAGGATAAAGCCACCTGCTCCCTGCTGGGTGACGTACCACGGGGAGTTATGCTCCGGGAACCCCCCATTTTTCTGGGCGGTCAGGGAGGAATAGTCGGTCCCATCAGGCTGGGCTTCGGTACGGTTACCAAAGCCGGGACCATTGTCAGGCATGATGACCCAGACGGTGGGAATCTGCTGGGAGAGGCACCAAAAGGAGGAACGAAATATCCTTTCCTTCCTGGACTTTACGTCGATCTCGGCCGTCGCATCAGGAATAACGTATTATATGTGGCCAATATTCTAGCCCTTTCTAGTTGGTACCGACACGTAAGGGTGGTCTTTTTTTCCGACGGATGGGGTAAAAATCTCTTCGACGGAGCCATGCGAGTCTTAAATCGCATCTTGGAAGAAAGATGCTTTCGCCTGCGTGAGCTTGCGGGAAAAATGGACGACTGTATCAATATCGCCGAAAAGAAATGGGCTCATCCCAGAAAAAATACTGTGATTAACCAGGCCAAAGAATTCAAACAAAAATGGCCCCTAATGGAAGGGCTAATAACAAGTGGTCTTGAAGAAGAGTGTGGGGCAAGAGAGAGGAAAGAGTTTTTGGATAGGTTAAGCCGAGAGGAAAAGAAAGATTATATCACTACCGTAAAGCTTTTCGGCGAAGAAACCTGCCAATTGGGTACCCGTTGGCTGAAGCAAATTGTCGACGGGGTTACGGAGAAAGCAATGTCATTCGTACCCACATGCAAATTATGATGAACACACAAGGGATAAAAAATTTTGTGTCCTTTATGGGCCGTTTTAGAATTTTTTTCGGAGTTGACCCGCAGAAAATTAAAGGTCCCGCCTTAGTCTTCTTTCCCCTGATGAGAGAAACATTTTTCTGTGGCCTCGCTGGCTTTCTACTAATTAAAAAAAGCGAGGGGGAAATTAGCTCAAATGACGTGGTTTCCTCTCTTCTCCAATCATGGCCAGCAGCAAAAAATAACAACCTCCAGGAAGTACTGGGAACGAAAATTCCCGTGAGCTCATACCTGGGAGGTGTCAAGCTTCTTTCTGCCATGGCAGAGTCAATCGGGAAGCTGAAAGAAATACAGGGATTCCAAACGCTTTTCTCAAACCCCGATCGATTAGAAAGCCTTAGAGCTTTAGCGAAGGAAATAAGGACATTTCTCCAAGCCGAAGATATCCTCTTAAAAAAGAATGCCAATGTGTTTATCAGTTCCGATCTCGAAACTATAAACAGCCGGCTTACCCAATTGAAAGACGTGGCTTGGGAATTAGAGCAGGATATCTTGAACAATATGGACAAAATAGCGGAATTGGCCGGCGGGGTTCCGTTGGCGAGTTTAGGTGATCAATCCCTTGAAAACTATCGCACTTTAAACCTCCTGCTCAATGCCTTAGATCGACTAGAGGTGAGGGGGAGAGATTCGGCGGGACTTCAGATTACCTTTACCGTACCCTCCTCGAACTCCTTGGAAGACATAAAAAATGAATTAAGGCAAAAGGGCCTTCTTGAAGAGTTTGAGCGCCGTTGCCAAAATGGAGACTTATACAACTTAAGCATCTCTCTCTCCTCTGCTGGGGATGTTGTTACTTTTACCTATAAGACTTTTTCCGTGGTCGGAGAGCTCGGTAGAAACGTAAGAATGCTAAGGCAAGACATAGCCAGGGACGAAATATTTCATGCCTTCTGCCAAGGTAACCTAAGGGGAATAAATTATCTGGCTCATACCCGATGGGCGTCTGTCGGGGCCATTACAGAAGAAAATTGCCATCCCGTCAACAATCATTCTCTAAAAAATAAAGATGGCTCTAAGCTATACCCTCATTATGGTCGCGGGCGATGGGTGATAAATGCCGCCCTCAACGGCGATATCGACAACTACCGCTCTCTACGCGGAAGAATGGAAAAAGAAGAGGATGTCATTCCTCAAGATGTAACCACCGACACGAAGATCATCCCTTTGTTGATAGAGCAACATCTCTTAGAAGGGTGTGACTTCACCGAGGCCTTTCGAAGGGCGGTCAACCAATTTGAGGGATCTCACGCCATAATCGTAACCAGTAATTGTGAACCCCACCGTGTTTTTATGGCTCTTAGGGGGAGCGGACAGGCACTATACGTAGGTCTGGCCCCTGATGCCTTTGTGTTCTCCTCGGAAGTCTACGGACTAATAGAGAAGACGCCGTTTTTTATAAAAATGAACGGAGAGGAAGCTGCCGACCCCCAAAGACCGGAGACAAACGGCCAGATTTTTGTACTTGACAATAATGCAAGTGGCATCTCCGGTATCCGGGCAATGTTCTATAACGGGACTCCCATCCACCTCTCACCGAAGGCCGTCACTAGAGCGGAGATCAACACTCGGGATATCGATAGGAACGATTACCCCCATTTCTTTCTTAAAGAAATATCTGAATCACCTCTTTCCGTAGAAAAAACATTGATGGGCAGGTACAGAGTAACATCTAATGGTGGAGTGACATTTAATTTCGGGCCTGACACCGTGCCACCCGATCTATTAAAGAGCCTTCGGCTAGGAAAAGTAAAAGAAATTATCATTATAGGACATGGAACTGCGGCCGTGGCGGGGCAGGCAGTGGCAGATGGCTGGCATAGATATTTGGCAGGTGCAGGAATTAAAATAGAAAGTAAGGTGGCCTCCGAAATGAGCGGATTTTGCCTGCGGGAAGATCTATCGGATACAATCATCATTCCCATTACCCAATCGGGAACAACGACGGACACAAACCGGGCGGTAGCGATGGCGCGGGAGAGGGGAGCATGGGTCATTGCCATCGTAAATCGCCGTCAATCAGATATAACAACCAAATCTCACGGCGTATTCTACACGAGCGACGGTCGCGATATAGAAATGGCCGTTGCCTCTACCAAGGCTTTTTATTCTCAGGTTGTTGCTGGTCATTTATTGGGCCTTTTCATGGCGAAAGTTTTGAACACCCTCTCGGAAGAAACAATAGCGAGAGAAATCAAAAACTTGGAAAGAGCTGTGCCGGCTATGTATGAAGTGCTAGCCGTTCGAGAGCAAATTAAGGAAGCGGCCTATAACCTTGCCCGAACGAAGAGGTACTGGGCTGTAGTAGGTAGTGGCCCCAACAAAGCCGCTTCGGATGAGATACGCATAAAATTAAGCGAACTCTGCTATAAGACCATCTCATCAGACATTGTGGAAAACAAAAAACACATCGATCTCTCGGCCGAGCCCCTCATCATTGTATGTGCTGCCGGTTATCCAGAACAGGTGCTCTCAGACATTATAAAAGATGTGGCTATTTTCCGGGCCCACCGGGCTTCGGTAATCGTCTTTGCCGATCGAGATGAAGATCGCTTCCACAGCCTTGCGGACTACGTAATTCCTCTTCCCAACGCCCCCCAGCCTGTCTCGGTTATTCTCAACACGATGGCAGGACATCTATGGGGATATTACGCTGCCCTATCATTGGATGAAGAAGCCAAATTCTTTAGGGAATTTAGGAATAATCTCAATATGAGCATGGCCGACTCACGCCATGGAAAAACCTCGTTCTACGAGGTTATGGCCGACCGAAACTTTCGGCGCATGATTCACGAATTTTCCCTCCGCTTGAACGAACGGCGAAGGAAGAACTTTTTTGCTTTCATCGATGGCAATCTCCTGTCCGATCTCACTCTCCTAACCAAATATGCGACGGGCAAAATTCCTTTGGAAGAATTCTGGCAGGATTTCCCAGAAGAAAATGGTTACACCTTCACTCCCCTAGAACGTCTCGACATATGCTTGGGTCAAATAATAGATGAACTTAGCCGCCCCATTGATGCGATCCGTCATCAAGCCAAAACGGTCACCGTTGGAACGAGTCGAAAAGAGATTACCCTCCAGGGACCGATTCACGACCTTATCGTGCGCCTCGGATTCTCGCCCCGACAGCTAACAAGTAAGAGCATTTTTACCTTGAATCGAGTGCAGGAGGCCGTCTCTGAGGTTCAAGGATACACGCTCTATGCCATCGAAAACCTCGATTCCGATGGAAACCCGACGGATGATTCCACTATCTACATCGTCGATCGAGGGGGAATCTCTGTTCACATGAAATCGAGAGCGGAGAAAAAAAGTCCTCTCATAGGCACTAAACGCACCATTACAAGTATGAAGCACGTTTATGTGGGACAGGGCAAACTCGACGGCGCTTCCATTATTATCATTCCCCTTTTGAATACGGATCAGATAGTCAGTCATTTACTCCTCTTGCACGTCCGCTTCGATGATCAGATTGGCCTCCGATCAAAAATCGAATTGCTGGGTTACAAATATAGCGATATTAAAAACACCATCACGGAATACAATCTGGAGTGGGACGATAATTATCTGGAAGATATGCCTCTTATCCGTCTATTAGGAGAACCAGCGGAAATTATCGCAGAAGAAATTAAAGAGCGCATCATGTCAAAAAGGCAAGGCTTATGAAAACGACGAAATTCATTTTTATCACCGGCGGTGTTCTCTCTTCCCTGGGTAAAGGACTGGCAGCTGCCTCAATTGCTGCCATCCTCGAATCGAGGGGTTTAAACGTCACCAATCAAAAACTCGATCCGTACATAAATGTGGATCCGGGAACGATGAGCCCTTATCAGCATGGAGAAGTATTTGTTACCGACGATGGGGCAGAGACGGACCTTGACCTGGGACATTACGAGAGATTCACCCGCACCCGAATGAAACGCACCAACAATCTTACAACCGGTCAGGTTTATTTTTCTGTC
Source organism: Syntrophales bacterium (assembly GCA_026416455.1). GTDB lineage: Bacteria > Desulfobacterota > Syntrophia > Syntrophales > UBA8958 > JAOAFE01. Next base: position 61,802 of record JAOAFE010000001.1, on the reverse strand, counting down.
ATTATGAAAGAGCGTCGTGGCGACTACCTGGGGAAAACCGTTCAGGTAATCCCCCACATTACGGACGAAATAAAAACTTTTATCCGGGAAAATGCGAAGGGGTTCGATTGCGCTATCGTCGAAATAGGCGGGACGGTTGGTGACATCGAAGGACTTCCCTTCTTGGAAGCGGTCAGACAGTTTAGAAACGAAATTGGCAAGCAAAATGCGATTTTCATTCATCTCACCTGGGTCCCGTATATAAAAACGGCGGGGGAAGTAAAAACCAAACCTACGCAACACAGCGTAAAGGCTTTAAGGGAGATTGGTATTCAGCCGGATATTCTCCTTTGTCGAACCGATGAATTTCTGCCCGAAGACATTCGGGCCAAGATCGCCCTCTTCTGCAATGTGGACATTGAATGTGTGTTCACGGCCAAAGATGTCTCCTGCATTTATGAAGTGCCCCTCATCTTTCATCGCCAGGGGGTAGACGAAAAAATAGTGGACCTCCTTAATATTTGGACGGGACGACCCCACCTAGAGGCTTGGGAAGAGGTGGTACAAAAATTCACCCACCCCTCCCATGAGGTATCGATCGCCGTCGTGGGAAAATACGTCCACCTGAAAGATTCATACAAAAGCCTGAATGAAGCCTTGGTACACGGGGGTATAGCTAACGATTGTCGCGTAAACTTAAGATTCATCGATTCAGAAAAAATCGAAAAAGATGGCCTTGGACACCAACTTGAGGGTGCCGACGGCATTCTCGTCCCGGGCGGTTTCGGCACCCGCGGAACGGAGGGTATGGTTCAGGCTGTTCGATTTGCACGCACGAGAAAAGTGCCCTTCTTCGGTATCTGCCTCGGCATGCAAATGGCCGTGGTTGAATATGCCCGCCATGTATGCGGCCTCTCGGGAGCGAACAGCTCGGAATTCGACGAGACCACACCATACCCGGTCATAGATCTGCTCCCCGAACAGAAACAAGTAAAAGAAAAAGGTGGCTCCATGCGCCTGGGGGCCTACCCTTGCATTCTAGAAGAAAAGTCTTTTGCCCACGATGCCTACGGAACGAAAGAGATATCGGAACGACACCGCCACCGCTACGAGGTCAACAACGAATTCCGTCAGACCCTGATGGAAAAAGGGTTGAAAATAACAGGTACTTCACCCGATGGCAAACTTGTTGAAGTCGTTGAAATCGAGGATCATCCCTGGTTTTTGGGATGCCAGTTCCATCCAGAATTCAAATCTCGCCCCACCGACCCCCATCCCTTGTTCAGAAAATTCATCGCCGCCGCTTTACGTTTTAAGAAAGAGAGGGACTAGGGCCAGAAAAAATGAAAGAGATGATAACCCCAAGCGGGAAGATCAACAAAAAGTCCCGCGGATGTAATTTCTTGCACCGAGCGCGGATACAATTCGCCTGTCACCAAGTCGATCAAATTAATTAAACCGCTTCTCCCTTCCTTAAAAGCCGGCAGATCTAATCTCCCTTGAGCCGCTCTCGGGGAATAATTAACTATGACGAGCAACCTTTCCGTTCCGTAAGTCCACATCCAGGCGATCAGGTTTTCTCCCGACCGATTGTCAGACCACACCTGGAAAGGGGGTAATAATTCCCACTTGCCACTCTGCAAGATCTCACGTCTGCGGAGAGACTGAATCCATCCATAAAAAGTCTGCAACTCTCCATTCGGTTCTTCTATAGGAAGAACTGAGGCGTAGATCGGTACCCTCAAGCGTCTTCCTTCCCATTGACCATGGTAGAATAGGAGTGCTCCTGGCAAAGTAGAAACGATGACATTGGCAGCCTTTAATTGCCCTGACGGGAAAATGTGAGCTGCCCTTTCCTCATCGTGATTTTCTAAAAATCTCAACAGATGATCTTGAAATCCCGTCTCCCGACTCAGATGTCGACGAAGCACTGGCACATCTCCCTCGCGCAGGATATCGTAGAGTACCTTGTCGTAGCAATAGTCAAAACCCAGCTTCAGAAGCTCACCCTCTTTGCCCCAGTAGACCTCGGCAAGAAAGAGAAAAGAAGGATATTGTTCTTTCACCATCCCTATCACCTGTGACCAAAACTCTTCCCTCGGTCTTTTCCCCACCTGTTCTCCCCACGTGTTCTCAAACACCTCATTGAGAAGTAGCATGGCCATATCACAACGAACCCCATCGCACAGCTGGGCAATTTCCCTGAGCACTTCGGCCGCTTTTTGGCGGTACCCCTCGTTGAAGGCATTGAGCTGAACCACATCTGGCCAAGGGGGAAAAAAGGGATCCTTCCCTTTGGCGAAGAGATGACGACCGCATAAGATGGTGGATTCCCTATCCAATGTCTCTCCTGAGACATAGAATTCCGGATGGCTTTCAGTCCAGGGATGATCGGGCGCCGTGTGGTTAGGGACAAAGTCTAAAATCAATTTCATGCCTCCTTCCCTGAGCCTATCTCTCGCCACTTTTAAACCTTCATTTCCTCCTAATCTTTCGTCCACGATATAATTCTTAATGCAATAAGGAGATCCTATAATGCCGGAAGGATTGGTCAATCTTATCTCCTTCAGATTCCATAAAAGCTCTCGGCCGAGATCACTTCTTTCCCAAACACCCATGAACCAAATGGCATCAACATGTCTCCTCGCCAAATCTTCCCACGCCTCTTCTGGTAGGTTTCCCAGATTGAGCGGATGAAGTTGCTTCTCCTCCCTTTCAGAAAGCCAATGCCACGTATTTATTTCGTATATTACTGGTCTTGGGGGCCAATCTTTCATATCACATCTTTAGCATGTATCGTCTCCTGCTACCCATAAAATTATTTGAATCTAACCACAAGAAGTATTATAAGGAAGACACACTTCAAAAAAGGGGAGGAAGAAAATTATGAAGAGAGGGTTTCTGCTTTTTTCGTTGCTGACGGTGATCGTTTTTTCCTGGGTCACACCATGTAGGGCCGACGAGATTGTGATCGGCTATACGGGACCTTTAAGCGGACCGGCGGCGGAATACGGCCAGGACATCTTCAATGGCATTGATATGGCCGTCAAAGAAATAAATGCGGCCGGCGGTATCATGGTGGGTGGAAAGAAGTATTTGTTTCGATTGGAAAAACTGGACGACCGGATCGATCCGACCCAGGCTGTAAACAACGCCCGCCGCTTTCGGGCCAATGGGGCCATTGCCGTCTTCAACGGTGTCTTTACGACTATCGCCCCGATGATGAAAATCAACGAGGAGAAGGGTAATGAATTTATAATGATGGCGTATACCAGCACACCCAAGGTCACGGAAATGAATAATAAACTTTTAGTAAACGTGACCCTACCTTTCACCGTCTACGTAGAAGTTTTCACCGATTGGGCGAAGAAAAAAGGCTGGAAGAAATGTGCCATTGCGTGTACGCTCGGCGCTTACGGAGATGAATGGCGTCACATCTTCAAAGAGGCCTGGGAAAGGAAAGGCGGGGTTATAACCATTCAGAAACCCGCCAATTACTACTGGGAGACGGATTTCTCCGCGCCCCTTACGGCCGCCCTAGCGACAAAACCGGATTTCATGCTGATCGGTGGACCTTCCGCCACCACCGCTCTCTTCATAGAGCAGGCGCGTAACATGGGATTTAAAGGGGGTTTTGTACTCGTCGATCAGGCAAAACAGGATTATATCGCCATGTTGCTTAAGGGCACGCAGCTCATGGGTGACCTGATCGGAACAGCAGGAGTCTCAAGTCTACCCCCGTATCCCGGTCAGAACTTTGATGTCCGCTATACGAAGGCCTACAAAAGAATGGTGACGTGGGAATGTGCTCTAAATTTCACTGCCGTCCATTATCTGGCACGGGCCATTCAAGCCGCCGGTACGACGACCGACGTATACAAAATCAGAGCGGCCTTCCCCAAGGCCTTTCCCGTCCTGGCGGACAAGTTTCCCAATGAAGCATACGGTATAACGGAAAAGGGTAACACGTTGATCATGGCATCAGTACAAACGGTAACGGGCGGAAAATCGGATCCTTCATCTCTCTATGTCTGGTGGACGAAATCTAAAAAGGAATTCGAAGACCTAAAGAAGATAACGAAAACGGACAAGAGCGTTCCCATTATCCTGTTCCCAACGGTTCCGTAACATCTCTTTTTCTTCCTAGGGAGAAAAGAGGTCAAAAGAAAAAGGGAGGCCAGACCTTTAATTATAAAGAAAGTCTGGCCTCCTATCTTTTCATCACACTTTTAATGGCGAGACAATCAAAGACAAACCGGCTTCCTTGATAGACAGTGGTTGCTCGCTTAACAATACGCCAACCATTATTTTGCACGACTCCTTCTGTCTCCAATTGATCGATCCATCCGCCAGCTTTGGTTTCTACTGCCTCCAAGAGCTCAAGGTTCTGGGTAAGGACTATCGGTTTCATACCAGGAGCAACAATCAAAGTAATCGGTTCGATGATCAAATGGGAGAGGTCGTGAGGGGGGATCTCTTCTAAAATCGGGCGGGCCTGCAGGCGTATCATACGCGCCCGTGCATCCGGCCCTATCGTTTCCTTGGCGGTACTGATTAAGTCTAATAAATAGTTTCTAACTTCGTTCAAATCATGGGCGACCCTGATTTTATCCAATTCAGGATGAGCACGAAGGGCTTTAGCGAGGAGAGAAATTTCCCTTAAATAATGATTCCTCTGATTGGAGGGAACCAAATACATGGCAATGACTGATACGGGAACACCATCGGGTGCTCCGTATTCTATTCCTTGGGGACTCCAACCGATAACACACATAAGGTCTTCTTCGAAATTCACCCGCGCATGAGGGGAAGCCCAGCCCCGACCCAGGGCCGTATTTGTCGATGCCTCCCTCTCCATGACCAAACCCACAACATCTGTGTTGATGGGAACGGATGGAATGGCTTCTAGAATATGGGCCAAAAATTGCAAAGCGTGCTCCTTGTTGTTATCGGGAAGCTCAATCAATCTCCCTTCCTGGAGGGCATCGAGTAATGTATCCATTTTTAATCACCTCCATACCGTGTAAAAAACCACATCTTTACCTTGTGAGTGATTACACCATAAGCAATTAAGAAACCGGCGATCCACAACCAATAAATTGGAGGCAAGGGAACCAAACCTAAAACACCTGCGAGCGGAGAATAGGGAAGCCAAACTCCGACGGCCATAACTGTGAGAGTCGTCATGGCCATTGCGAGGGAAGGCCGGCTTTCGAAAAAAGGAATCTTACGCGTCCTTATGATATGGACGATCAAAGTCTGTGTAAGCAGTGACTCAACAAACCAGCCTGTGTTGAACAGCTTGACCAACTCATTTTTCTCTGCCGCCCCCAGTTCCGGATTGAGATAAGAACTGCATCCAAAGAAAAACCAAAGGAGGGCGAAAGTCGCATAATCGAAGATCGAGCTTATGGGGCCTATGCACACCATGAACCTTTTTATGTTTTCTATATTCCATTTCAGGGGGCGAGCCGTAATTTCTTCATCTACCCGATCGGTGGGTATGCCTGTTTGGGAAAAATCGTAAAGTAGGTTGTTGGCCAAAATCTGAACTGGTTGCATGGGTAAAAACGGAAGGAGATAACTGGCCCCGAGAACACTGAACATATTGCCAAAATTTGAGCTCGCTCCCATCCTTATATACTTGACAATATTGGCAAAAACCCTACGCCCCTCTTTTATACCCTCTTCCAGAACCAGCAGACTCTTTTCAAGAAGCACTATATCTGATGCCTCCTTTGCCACATCTACTCCAGAATCAACGGAAATACCCACATCGGCGGCACGCAGGGCTGGTGCATCGTTTATTCCATCCCCAAGAAATCCAACAACATGACCATTTTGTCTCAGGCACCGAACAATTTCTTCTTTTTGGGCGGGAGTTAGTTTTACAAATACATCTATATCTTCCACTACTCGAAGCATTTCCTCTTTCGAGAGGTTTGCCAACTCTGCACCCGACATCATCTTGTCACAAGGCAGCTCTACCTCCTCGCATACCTTTTTCGTCACCAACCCGTTATCTCCCGTAAGTACCTTGATTTTGACGCCTGCCTCCTTCAAAGAGCGGATAACGCTCGTAGCCGATACTTTGGGGGGATCGAAAAAGGCCATATATCCGAGGAGGATTAAATCACTCTCGTCGGCAGTAGTGAAGATGCGTTTGCTCTGTGGGAATTCTCGGTAGGCGATCCCGAGGACTCGGAACCCGTCCTTATTTAATTTCTCAACCTCTTCAAACAAATCTGCCCTAATCATGTCGATTAAGGGATAGACCTCATCGCCAATCTGATACTGGGAGCAACAAGAGTAGATTTCCTCGACCGCCCCTTTACATATAAGTACGTGAGCCCCCTCGTAATTCACCACCACAGACATGCGCCGACGTTGAAAATCAAAGGGAAGCTCATCTACCAAATCCAAATGTTCATGTTCCTGCATGATTTCCGCCGCGTCGATGATTGCCCGATCAATAAGATTGCGAAGACCCGTTTGGTAATAGCTATTCAGGAAAGCATAGGTAAGGACATCTTCACTGGTATTACCCGTAATATCGACATGGCGCTCTAAAACAACTCTGTCCTCCGTCAGTGTCCCTGTTTTATCCGTACATAGGATATCCACCGCCCCCAAATTTTGGATCGCCGGCAATCTCTTGACGATGACTTTTCTCTTGGCCATCGAAAGGGCGCCCTTGGACAGATTCACGGTTATAATCATAGGGAGCATTTCTGGCGTAAGGCCGACCGCTACCGCCAGGCCAAAAAGGAGGGCTTCAATCCAGTCTCCTTTCGTCACACCCACAAGGAAAAAGATGATCCCCACCATGACCACCATGAAGCGGATCATTAACCAGGTGAATGATTTTATCCCCACATCGAAGCTTGTCTCTGTCCGGCGCTCCGTTAGCTTTTCCGCAATCTTCCCAAAAATCGTCTCATTACCCGTATTCACCACCAGCCCCTGAGCAGTCCCGCTGGTGACATTGCTACCCATGAAGCAGGCATTGGGGAGATCCCATATGACCTGTTCTTGGAAAAAGATGGGCTCGGCAAACTTTTCTACGGCCATTGATTCGCCGGAAAGAGCCGCCTGGCTTACGAAGAGATCTTTGGCGGCAATCAATCTTATATCCGCTGGCACGATGGAACCGGCAAAAAGAGAAACGATATCTCCCGGTACTATTTCGGAGATCTTTACTTCAACCTCTTTGCCATCTCTAATCACAACCGTTCTGGACTGGACCCTTTTCCCTAATGCCTCGACGGCCTGGGAAGAACGTTTGTCCAGCACATGGGATAAGCCGACACTCAATAAAATCATCGCCCCCACGATCACAGTCGATTTTAGCTCACCAATTAAGCCCGAAACCAAGGCAATGATGAGGAGCTGTATGACCAGAGGGCTCTTCATCCGTTCGTATATATCTTCCCAAAAGGTAAGCCTTTTTGCCTTTTTTAATTCATTGGGGCCGAACCTTTCGAGCCTCTCGCTGGCCTCTTCTTCGGTCAATCCGTACACGGTTGTGCCCAGCGCCTTCAATGCTTCGGGAATGGAAAGCTGGCATATATCACGGAGGCGCTTCTCGCTCTCATTCGTGGCAGAAAAAACGGTAGGGATGGGAGGTACCTTCATGGGAAAGACCTCCGCATGGGGGATGAGATACAATTATTTGGGGAATCTACTTTCTTCACGGTTCACTTCCTCTCGACCGCGGTCTAATGGCCACGGCCGGAAGAGAACCGCACCATCAAAAGAAGGGTTGCGGAACAGTCACATATCCAGCCTGGCCACCAGGACACCACGATCCAGGATCGTCAGGTTCACATTTATAACTGCTATCCTTCTCCTGCTGCATCATACAAAGTTACCCTTTTGATCGGGAATGTCTTCCTAAAGCACTATGAAAAAGCTTTGTCAAGAATGAATTTCCCCTTGGTGGAAAGAAAAAATCATTTCTTCCATTCGACCTCGACCGAAATACCTATGCCGCCACGCACGGCAAAATGCGCCTTGATCTGGCACCTGCGGGGAGACAAAACCTTCACGATCTCATCTAGGATGACGTTAACTACGTGCTCGTGAAATACCCCTTGATTTCTGAATGATTGGAGATACAGCTTCAAAGATTTCGATTCTAAAATCTTCTTGTCTGGTACATAACTAATCTCCAAGCGCGCAAAATCCGGTTGTCCCGTCATGGGACAGACACAGGTAAATTCATTCGTCTGTAGGGTGACTGTATAATCCCTCTCTGGATGATGGTTGGGAAAGGTTTCTAACCTTCCTTCCTTTATCCCCGACTTCCCCAGGATCGTTAAATGTTTGAGATCTTCTTGGGTCGTAATCTTCTTTTTCATCGCCTCCCTCTCTTCTCTTATTCAACCGTAAAATACGCCACCGGCGAAACTGACGGACGAAAGACCATCCGTCCATTGTTTATAAGACACTATCTCACCCCTTGAGCCCCTCAACAGACGCAGCTGGAAATAGATAGGAGCAAGTCCACAGATCCGGCGGCTATCTCTCTCTTCTTTGATCAATTCCAAAAAACCATCAGCATCACACTTTCTTATGCACTCGAGGAGCATTTCATCCCTTCTCCTTGATTTTTCCAGTACATTTGCCCCTAAAGGGCCCATATCACCAAATTGGAATCCAATATGGGCTAAATCGGCGGCAGAAAGCAATATATAAGGTCTTCCAAACTTTTCCAAACACGAGGTGAGAGAAGCTAATAGATCTTCAACCTCTTGATCGTTCCCACTCCTTCTTCCCGTTACGAAATCCTCCATACCACCCATCAATACGGGAAAAACCGTAAAATCGTCATTTAAAAAAAATTGAAGCAAAGGTATCTGCAATTCAATAGAATGCTCTAATCGGTGTGGCCACTCGTCGATGTATCGAGAAAGGCTTGATCGGTTTATTATTTCCTTTAGCTGCCGAGGTACTAAGACACGTCCTAAAGGGGAGACGAAATCCTTTAAAGAAACAGCCCAGAGCCTCTTCAGAGGTCGATGAGACGTACCGAAGACAACCACAAGTTTTGCCGCTATATCTCTCAAATGGGGGTAAGTGGTGCTGTATACCTCTGCCCCCCTGCCGTAGTCAATATGAGGGGAGAGAATGCCCCGAATATTTGTTGAGCCACATTTCGTTTCTGCCGATCGAGCAAAGAGGTGAGTAAGAAACGACATGAGTTCTCTCGGATCTGCGGGATAGCTCTTTCCCGCAAGAGCCGGCGGTCTTTCCGTTTTTTTTTCGTATTCTCCTTTTAGCTCTTCTCTCCTCTTTTCATAACGCGGAGAAAACAAAAGGAAACGCTCATCCAAATAAGACACTAACTCATCTAACCTTTCCATGTATATAAGTTCCCCAAAAGCCCTCATGTACTCGACCTGAATATCTCTTAAAGAACGAGAACCGTCGAGAAGCAGGAGCACGTAAGCCACCTCTCGTGAGATAAGAAGCTCTTCTTCGCACACCCCTTCAGGATCTCGCACGAGGATCATATTCTTCCCCTCCCGGAGGAGGGGTATCATCTCCAGGGTTCTTAACTTCGGAGCCATCGTCATTGATAGTTGATTTATCATAACTTTTAGCTTAACGTAAAGGCATGACAGCAGCCCTTCCTGTGCCTTTCAAATCATTTCTTCAGTTTATTTGGGATATAGCTGTAGACGCCATAACCAATTTCCGAAATAACGGCCAGACGAATCAGGCGGCAGCCATTTCTCTTTACGCCATCCTCTCTCTCATTCCCTTTCTTATTCTCACTTTTCTCGTGGCCGGATATGTCTTCGGAGCCCATCCAGAAATCAAGATTCAGTTGACCAAGGGCCTTCAATTTCTCAGCCCTACCGTCGCTTCTGCCCTTAGCGATCAGCTAAACGTACTAGAAGAAAAGGAGAGGGTCTTTGGAGGGTTGGGGCTCATCACTTTGCTTTGGTTTTCGTCCATGGTCTTTGGATCCGTAGAAACGGCCTTCAATATGGTTTTCCCCAATGGGGGATCTCGATCCTACATTACTTCCAAGGCCCTGGCCGTCTCAATGATCCCTCTCGCTTGGGTACTGGGTATGATGAGTTTTGTGTTAACCGCCCTACCGGGTCTTCTTGGCACCCTAACACATCAATCATCTTCCAGCCTTCTTAAGAGTAATTGGCTTAGATTAGTTATCCCCTATACGATTACTGTCTTTTTTTCGGCCTTCTTGTATAAAATTATCCCTCGCGTAAAAATTCCTTGGGCCCTGTCCCTTGCTGTGGCCTTAGTTTTTGCAACTTTAGTGGAGCCGACGAAATACCTTTTCCCTTGGTATGTAACCCACTATGCGAAATACAACATTATTTACGGTTCTCTTGGAACTTTGACGATTCTTATCTTCTGGATTTTTTATATTTCGATCATCTTCCTTTTTTGTGCCGAGATGATGGCCTCGTATTTAAGGCGCGACTTAATTCTTCTCGAAAAGATGTTTTCTCGAAAAAGTAAGAACACGGCCATCTTGGACGAACGGGTGGTTAAAAGGTTTGGCCGTTTCTTTCCCAAAGGCACTTACATCTTCTTTGAAGGGGACCTGGGCAAAGAAATGTACTACATTATAAATGGCCGCGTTAGGATGGAAAAAACAAAAGAGTCGGTGAGAAAGATATTGGGCGAAATGGAGGCGGGACAATATTTCGGAGAAATGGCTGCCCTCATCGATGCACCCCGGAGTGCCTCGGCCTACACGTTAAATGATAGCACTCTGGCCGTGATCGACCGTCAAACTTTCTCCGAACTCCTAAAAAGAAGTGAGTCTGTCTCCCTCCTCATGCTTCAAGAATTCTCAAGACGCCTAAAATCAACGACCGAATCCTTAGAGCGAGAAGCGAGGACAACTTTAGTCCTCTATCTGCTTCTCTATCTTATTTGTCGAGGACGTAACGGGGTCTCCTCTACCACCATCACTAGTGACATAGCCTCCCTTACGGGACGAGAGGAAAGAGAAGTCGAAATCATTATAACCGATTTGATAGCGAGAGGAATGATAAGACGTGAAGGTGATCTTCTCTTGCCTTCTACTTCTGATCTAATGCATCATCTGATGCATAACCAAAAAATGGGGCATGATTAGAAGTAAAAACCGGGGGCGTACGCAAAAGAATATTACCGATAGGCTTGGCCGATTTGAATTCCTGAGAAAGAAAAAGACGCACCTTCCGCCGATGCCATCCGAGGGGATGGGCAAAATCCTCGTATAATGACAGGTCACCAGGATAAAAAGGCTGACATTTCAGATCTGGTCGAGAACCTACGGGGAGATTGAAAATCGACGCGTTCAGATACGAGATGGCATCGGCATGTTCCAAAACGAAGTGCATCGTTTCTCTTGCCTCCGATTCTCCCTCTTCAGGTGTACCAAAGAGAAGATAGACGTATGTGGCTATGCCTGCTTCCTTCAGAGCAAACAAGGTTCGGGATACTGTGGACAGAGAAATTCCTTTTTCGAGGCTATCGAGCACCTTTTGGGAACCCGATTCCACCCCTAACTTGAGCATAAGGCAACCGCTTTTTTTTAGTGCTCGAGTAAAGTCTACGTCTGCAATCTCCTCAGTAATGCGGGCAAACGCATACCATTTAACTGGTGGAGAGAGTTTTACCATTTCTTTGAGATGGTGCGGACTTAATGCTGTATCCAAAAGGTGGATGAAACTGGAAGGATATTTTTTCAATAGGGACATGATCCTCTTTTCCATATCTTGTCCATTCAATGCCCGATATACGTGTCCTTCCGAGCGTTCGGGGCAAAACCGACATTGTCGGTAATAGCAGCCTCGCGAAAGGGCGATCGGTAACACCGGCAGAGGAGATAAATAATAACTAAGAGGGAATCCTTGCAGGGTAAGATGGGTGGCCTCTTTTGACCCCTCCTTTCCCACCATACTCAAAAGCGGCCCTTCCCCCGGACCGGCCACGAGATCATCGATTAGTCCTTGAAATGGATTGTTTCCCTTTAGCCTTGAAGACCATGTTGTCACCAAGCTCCCACCAAGAACCAAGCGTGCTGACGGAATGAGTTTCCTCAACAAGCCAGCAAGAGCAAATGAGTTTACGGCTTGACTGAGAAAATTTAAGGAAATGCCCACCAGACGAGGCTCTTTTTCTTCTAAAATGTCAATCAACCGCGTGAGATAAAAGGGATAGAAAGGGGTGATTTCTGGATGTTCCGCTGCCCTTAACAGGTCCGTCGTTGATATGGGAAGACAAGAAGGATCCCGATAATCGGCCAGGCCTACCTTCACTCCTTTTCGTTGAGCCCCCACCTTCAATATTCTCGTCAGGTCGGATACGGCCCTTCGGTAGCGGGCAAGATTTTTATAGAGGTCAAAATCACGGAAGGAGGTCAAATGTGAAAAACGATGAGAAAGGGCTCGCCTTGCCCACGTATCATCTTTATCATCAATGACAGCCCATTGTATAAGATAGAAAAGTCCCTCTAGTGAGGCATCCCACACTCTAAAAGATACACCCGCTTCCTCTAAAGCGCCAGCAATCTGCACCAGCCCACCGGGAGGTTCGCAGGGTTTTGTTACCGGGGGATTAATTAAAAGGATCATCTACAGGTAATTGTCTTCATCCGAAATGGGAATGGATAAATCCCGCCCATCCGAGACTATTTCAAAGGCCGCCCGATGACGCGTGAAGAGGGTCTCGCGCCGACGGCTTCCTTTCCTTACATCCTCAAATTTAAGCTCACAGGCAGCTATTTGGGTGTTAAGAGAATATTTGACTCCTTTTGCGGGATTCTTGTAAATGAGACCGACGAACAGGTCTCTTGGCGCCGAAATCGTCCCCTCAATCAAGATGCCCCTCGTCTCAGCACGAAAAACCCACACATAATCAGAAAAAGCCCCCCGGGAGTCGCACAGATGAAAAAAACTGTTGAAGGCAAACTCTTCCCCTCGGTGTCGAAAGATGAGAGGAGTTACTTTCGGCGTCCTCCATGGTCCAAACTTTAGGCAAGCCGTCGCAACTTCGAGAAAGCTGTCGGTGTGGGTATCGAAACCTGCCACCTGACCCCACGCGTATTCGTCCGTATATTTTGTTCCCCAGTTATGATTTACCGATCCCTTCCAGCCTTGGATAGAAAAACGATTTCCATTCACAGAAACGTGACCGTCAAATCGAGCCATGGGTAATATGACCAAACTCTTAGCCCGAGGAAAGGCTTTTTCGTACCACGCTTCGGGAAGCAAAAAAACTGGTTTTACCTGGCCTTCAATACTAAGCTCCCATTTTATCTCCTTCTCTTTTAAGCGAATTTCTCCCCTAGTGTGGGTTGCATTCAGCACGGCATCTTCTAAAGTGATGTTGAAATCACCGGGTACGAACTGAATTTTCTCCTCCGGCATTGTTTTTTTTACGACCGTGTGCCCACCACTCACTCCGTCGAAGAATACACCGGCTATCTCACCCACCAACCGTGACTCCTTCGATCTCGGTTTGGTTAAAGTGTAACGAAACCAAAAGGCATAGGGCAACTCGGGGTGATTCGCTCGGAGAAAGTAACTTTCGAAAAACCCTCCATGAACACCTGGTCCATAGCGGGTCTGACTTGCCCCTCCCATCATCTACTTACCTACCTTTTTTCTTGCCACCATCTCCACTATTTTCAACCTTCTATCTTCCAAGGCACGTCTTAAATTGCCTGCCATTATTCTCATCTCCTCTCCCATCAGGAGCCTGAGGTTTATTTTCTCATTTCTTTTAGAAACTTGAGAGAACCATTGCAGAGCCAGATCGGTTGTATCCTCGTAGTGGTCTATATAAAAACCATTATTCAAAAAAAGACCTTTCATTTCTTCGGCACTAAGGAGGTAACTCATGGTTCTATCTTCGGCCCACGGTAGAGGGTATTCAGGTTCAGAACCGGCCAATACAATTTCGTTTAAACCTACTTTCCCCCCATCTTTCAGTATACGACCCCACTCAAGCAAGAGCAATTCTTTGTCCGGAAGGTTCATCATCACATGCTGGCTTATAATAACACTGAAGGTGTCATCGCGAAAGGGTAATCTTAAGGCATCGGCCGCCACGAATGATGTGACCTCCTCCTTTCCATAACAAAGGGATATATACCGTGCCACTTTTAGAAAAGGTATGGTTATGTCAACACCAATCACGCGACAGCCGTATTTACCAGCTATCCACCTCAAGGCCCCACCGGGACCACACCCGCAATCCAAGAGCACGTCCGATGGAGAGAGCGCGAGGTGTGAGGCCAGACTCTTCGTCGCTTCTCTTCCCCGAACGTGAAACTCATCGAGAGATGCCGTATCTTCTGGCAAAGGAATTGTATTGAATACTTCTCTGATGCGATCCTCTAACTCGCCTCGGACGTAATGTTCTGAAACTTTTCTTCTCACCGTCTCTTTACTTTTAGGCCATCGAAATTCCAAGACGGGCGTCTACCACCGAGACACCCCTCCCCGCGGGATGACAGATGACTGGATTTAAATCGATTTCCAAAATATCATCACACTTCGTTATCAGGGAAGAAACGCGACAAATGACATCAATTAAGGCCTCCTGATCAAAAGGCCCCTGCCCCCTAGTTCCTTTAAGCAGGGCATAGGACTTCAACTCCGTCACCATTTCCTCCGCTTCTCTTCTGGTAATAGGGGCGAGGCGTAAAGAAGTGTCTTGAAAGACCTCGACGTAAATACCCCCAAGACCGACCATAACCATGGGGCCAAAAGAGGGATCCCTTTTAGCCCCGACGATAAACTCGAGACCGGCCGGTGCCATTTCTTGAAGCAGATATCCCTCCCGATCCAACCGGTGAAATGCCCTCTCCATGCGGTCAAACTCTTTTTTAACTTGAGAGATGGTCTTTAATCCCAGACTCACTCCCCCTATATCACTCTTATGAGAGGCCTTTTTTGAAATGAGTTTTAAAGCGACAGGGAATTTTACGGCCAAATGGCCTATTTCATCTTTAGTCCGGACGACCTGCCAGGGAACTATTTTTATTCCCGACGCCTCACAGATGAAAAAAGCCTCATGGGCGAGGGGCATCCTCCCCTCTGCCCTACAGAGTCGAAAGAGGGAAGAAACGGCTTCGTGGTCATAATCAAAGATTACCTCTGGCCCCCTTTCATCGCGAAATTTCTTTCGTTCGTAATACGTCGCCGCAATGTTAAGGGCGACGGCCGCTTCGCGCGGATTTTCAAATATGGGATAGGGATGATGTTCTATGAGGTCCAGGATTTCCCTCCTCTCAGATATCACGGCCACGGCCACCGGCTTGTCATACCTTTTTACCAGCCTTTCGACACCCGAAAGAAAAGTTCGAGATGACTCGGCTTCGTAATGGGCGCTGTAGAGGTGATTGAACAGAACACCATCGATTTCATCTAACTTTAACACTTCCTCGAGAATGTCGATAAAAATCGTATAATCAAATATTTCCCCTAAATCCAGGGGATTTTGGTGGGCTATTACCCGGGTGTTATACATAGTTTTTAATTTTTCTATAAAGCTAGCGGGAAAGGGTACCATCTTGAACCCGAATTCGGCACACGCATCGGCTGAGAGAACAGCATGGCCTCCCGAACGGGATAAAACGGCGACCCTCCTCCCTTTCATAGGCGGAAGACGCAATATTTTGACTGCGGAAGAAAGCTCTCTTTCGTCCCCTACCCTAATCACCGCCGACTGTTTGAAGGAGGCATCGCACACCCTATCATCCGTGGTTAGGGCAGCCGTATGGGACTGAGCTATACGGGCACTATCGGGGCTTCTATTGGCCTTTTGGATAATTATCGGCTTATGAGAAGACATGGCAAGGTCGTGAAAGGCACGACCACGCTTGAACCCCTCCAGATAGACGGCAACCATATCGGTTTTTTCATCCTGCAGCATGTAGGCCAGAAAATCGGCTTCATCTAACATTAATTTGTTACCGATGGCAGCGAATTTACCTGGTCTGATACCACTTCCGGCTATAAATCTTAAATATGACCCCCCGATGCCACCGCTTTGAGAAATCAATCCCACTCTGCCGCCAGGTTTGAAATCTCGGAAAAAGCCAAAGGGCATCATCATATTTATATCGAAATTGATAGTCCCCACACAGTTGGGCCCCATAACCTTCATGTCGTATCGACGGGCTACGGATAAGACTTCGTCCTCGAGAGTCGTATTGCCGTGAGAAAACTCGCTAAAACCTCCCGATTCGATCACGATATACTTGATTCCTTTTTTACCGCATTCCTCCATGAGGGAAGGAACGGTCCTGGCTGGCGTAAGAAATATAGCCACGTCCGGCGTTTCCGGCAATTCTAAAACTGACTGATAGACCTTCACCCCTTTAATTTCGCCGGCTTGGCTCCCCACGCCGTAGAGACGCCCTTTGTACCCATTCTGGAGATTGTTTAAAATCACGATGGTTCCTAAATTCACCTTAGAGATAGAAACTCCAAAAACGACCATGCTTTCGGGATAAAAAAACGTATGCATAAGAAATAACACCTCAAAATAGTGGACTAATAGCCGTCTGTGCTATAAATAATGAGGTTCAAACTGTCAAGGCAGTCCCACAGCTTGACAAATTTGTATTAAAGAGTAATATGAAGCATCACACAGTCATGACAAGAAAGAAAGAAGAGATAATTTCCTTTAAAGTACCGGAAGATCTTTGGGCGCGGCTGAAAGATATGCCCAATCGGTCTGAGTTCATTCGATGTGCTATTTATTCAGCCTTGGAAAATGTGTGTCCTCTGTGTGAAGGACGCGGAACGTTAACGGAAAAACAAAAAGAACACTGGCAAGAGTTCACTAAGTTTCACACCCTGGAACGTTGTACCAACGGCGAAGGCATTATCATTAAATGCCAAGGCAATAGAAATTTGTCTTGAACGATGATTAAAAAAATAGGGATAGTATCGATTATCATAGTTCTTTTTTTCCTGCTTTCACCTCAATCTGCTTGGTCTCAAGGACAAAAGAAGCTTTCCGTGTTTGTTACCATAGCACCTCAGGCCTACTTTGTTAGCAAGATTTGCGGTGAGCGTTGCTCCGTTCATGTGCTAATCCCCGCCCACATGTCACCACACGTCTATGAACCCACTCCTAGACAAATCGCCCTTCTGAGTGAAGCTCAGGCATATTTTACGATCGGGGTCGCGGTGGAAGATGCAATTTTACCTAGGGTAAAGAAGATCAATAAAAATTTGTTCATCATCCCAACCCAGGCGGGCGTAGAGATGAGAAAGATGGAGTCTGCTGGTCATCACTCGGGACCAGATCCACACATCTGGCTTGATCCCCAACGGGTAAAAATCATCGCCCAAAACATTCAATGGGCTTTAGTCCGCCTGGCTCCTGATTCGGCTGAGCGATTTTCCCACCAACTAAAGGTATTTTTAGAGGAATTGGATCGTTTGGATGGGCAGATAAAGCGCCTCTTAAATCCCTTAAAAGGGAAAAAGATATACGTATTTCACCCTGCTTTCGGCTATTTTGCCGACGCTTACGGACTGAAGCAGGTTCCAATAGAAGTGGAGGGTAAAGAGCCATCTCCCCGCTACCTGGCGCGTATAATCTCAGAAGCGGAAAAAGATGGAATAAGGGCCATCTTTACGCAGCCTCAGTTCTCACCTAAAGGTGTTCAAGCTATTGCTCACGCCGTTAAGGCACAAGTCGTTTTTCTTGACCCTCTAGCTTTTGATTATACCAATAACTTGACAAAAATAGCCATTTCGATTCGGGAGCATTTAAAATGACGGAAGAGATCGCCGTTTCTTTTCATCGGGTAAACTTCACCTATACCGGCTCTCCAGTGATTGTGAACGCCACCTTTTCTATTCCGCATCATACCTTCACCACGATCGTCGGGCCTAACGGTGGAGGTAAAACAACTATCATCAAACTCATCTTAGGACTGCTTAAGCCCACGAGGGGAAGCATAGAAGTTCTAGGCACTACTCCAGAAAATGCGAGGCCTTTCATCGGCTACATGCCTCAGCACCTGCACTTCGATCCCCACTTCCCAGCAACGGTGATGGATATCGTCCTTATGGGTTTGCTGAAAAATAACCGCCCCATTGGACCTTTCGGGAAAAAAACAAGGGAGAAAGCCATGGAAGCCCTAACCCGATTAGGGATGGAAAAATTCGCTCACCGGCACTTTGCCAGTCTTTCCGGGGGGCAGCGCCAGCGTGTCCTCATTGCCAGAGCCCTAGTCACCGATCCAGAGCTTCTCCTGCTTGATGAACCTACGACCAATGTAGACACGGTGGCAGAAATAGACCTTTTCGATCTTTTGTCCGAAATGAGCGAGCGGATGACTTGCGTAGTGGTAACGCACGACCTCGGTTTCGTCTCCCAATATGTCAAAGAAGTAATCTGCGTTAACCGGGAGGTTATGGTTCACGATACGGCCCACCTGACAGGGGACGTAGTCACCAAACTATACGGTGGCAGTGTAAGAATGGTCCAGCATCGACACGGAGGGTAAGTCTATGACCCAATTCTTTATCGATCTTAAGATGCACGCATTCCTTCAACACGCTATTTGGACAGCCATTCTCGTTAGTATCCCTTGTGGCATAGTGGGTAGTTACATCGTAACGAGACGTATCTCATATGTGGCCGGTGGCATTGCTCACACCGTTTTAGGTGGATTGGGGATTGCGAGATACTTTGAGCGAGTCTACCATCTCGAATGGCTTCATCCAATCTACGGTGCCATAGGAGCTGCCCTTCTGGCCGCTTTCGTTATTGGCTGGACCAGCATTAAAGCTAGAGAAAGGGAAGATACAGTAATTAGCGCCATTTGGGCTATAGGTATGGCCATAGGAATTATCTTCATCGCTCGAACGCCGGGTTCTAGCGAAGATCTCATGAGCTATCTCTTCGGCAGCATCCTTATGGTATCGGAAAAAGATTTAATATTAATTGCTGTTCTGGATGCCGTGATAATCGTATGTAGCTTCGTTCTCTACCATCAATTTTTTGCCCTTTCTTTTGATGAGGAGTTTGCCCGCCTGCGAGGAGTAAAAGTAGATTCTTACCATTTAATTTTTATCGGTCTTACAGCGTTGACCGTCGTTCTTCTCGTTACCGTCGTAGGCATTGTAATGGCCATTGCCCTCCTTACTTTGCCCGTTGCGATCTCCGGCATATTCACCAGGCGTATGTGGCAACTCATGTTGATGTCTGCTTTTCTGACCACCGCCTTCACCATCGGCGGAATAATCTTAAGTTATGGGCCCGATCTGCCAGCGGGTGCTGTAACAATAATTCTTACAGGCATCGCCTATTTCTTAGCCCTCTCCTGGTCGACCTGGAGTGGCCGTAATACCTCACGATGAAAGGAGAAGAGCTATGGAAAAAATAAAGGCTCTATTACTTGAATACTATGACCGTATCGTTACCTGGTACCATGATCTGACGTTTCTCGAACAGATGGGGGTTCTTTTCGTTGGGATTATTATCGTTTTTGGGGTGGTAGCCTATATTCTCATCAAACGGGCGGCGGGTACTTAATTATTCGTAACGCAGGGCATCAACAGGCTGCATAAGAGATGCCTTATAGGCGGGGTAGAAACCAAAGAATATCCCTACCAGGGCAGAAAAACTAAAAGCGAGGACTATGGCCAAAGGCGAAACAAATATGCTCCAACCCGCCATGCGTCCAATCCAGATAGAGGTCAACCATCCGACTAAGATACCGATTATGCCTCCAATGAGGGCCAGGGTCAAGGCTTCCATTAAGAATTGAAACCTTATATCCCACGTCCTGGCCCCTACGGCCATGCGAATTCCTATCTCCCTCGTTCTTTCTGTGACGGATACAAGCATGATGTTCATAATGCCAATCCCCCCGACCAACAGGGAAACAGAAGCGATAGCCCCTAGAAGGAGAGTCATGACTCGGCTAGATTCTTGAGCCGTTTGCATAAGTTGGGTTAGGTTGCGAACGGTAAAATCTGCCTCACCCCGTGGACCGATGCGATGACGCTGCTTGAGGAGCTCTGTGATCTGTTCCTCTGCTTTATCCAAAAGATCGGCGCTTTTTGCCTTTACCCCAATCGACCTTACGGTACCGGAAAATTTAGTTCCCAATATTTTCTTCTGTGCCGTGGTTAGGGGGATATAGGCGACATCGTCCTGATCATGGCCAAAGGCGTTGGGTCCTCTTTCATCCACTACCCCCACGACCACAAAGGGTACCTTTTTAATTCTAATAATCTGCCCCACCGGATCTGTGTCACCGAACAGGTTATCGACCACCGTCTGTCCTAATACGCAAACTTTTGTCGAATTTCGCACATCTTGATCTAAGAGCGGTCGCCCGCTTTTCATCGTCAGGTCCCTTACCTCAAAGATACCAGGGGTTGTACCATAAACGACGGTTGACCAGTTCTGGTTGCCGTAAACAAGCTGAACTACCCCCTGCACCGATGGAGCTACGGCACTGACAGCCGAGCATTCACGCTCGATGGCCAGGGCATCATCGTACGTCAGAGTCATCTGGGTACCCATACCCATCCGCAATCCTCCAGAAGTCTGAGCACCAGGCAGAACGAGAAGCATGTTGCTACCCATGCTGGCAATCTGTTCCGATATTTTACGGCTGGCCCCCTGGCCGATGGCAAGCATGGCAACCACCGCACCGACCCCAATAATCATACCTAACATAGTAAGGAAAGAACGCATTTTATTGGAGCGCAATGCTCGGAGAGAAATTTTCACCGTTTCTCCTATCCCGATCATAGATTATCCCTTTCTTTCATCACTCACCACTCGCCCATCAAGGAAGCGAACTATGCGATGACTAAAAGCAGCGATGTCTGACTCATGAGTAACGAGCACAATGGTAATCCCACTTTCCTCGTTTAAACGCACCAGAAGCTCCATAATTTCAATACTAGTTTTCGTATCCAAGTTCCCTGTCGGCTCATCAGCCATAAGAAGCGGCGCATTGTTAACCAGAGAGCGGGCGATAGCCACCCTCTGTTGTTGACCTCCTGAAAGTTGAGATGGAAGATGATGGGCTCGGTCGGCCAAACCCATTATCTTTAAAGCTTCCAAAGCCCGTTTTCTTCTCTCCGAAGCCGGAACACCTCGGTAAATCATAGGTAATTCTACATTTTCTAAGGCATTGGCTCGGGAGAGGAGATTATATCCCTGGAAAACAAAACCGATTTTCTCATTTCGCACCCGCGCCAGTTCATCCCGAGTCATCCGGTCCACTTCAATGCCGTCCAATTTATATGTGCCTCGGGTCGGTTTGTCTAAGCAACCTAATATACTCATGAACGTTGACTTACCTGAACCAGAAGGTCCCATTATAGCCACAAATTCCCCCTTGTCGATCGACAGAGTAACCCCATTTAGGGCGTAGACAGGATTTTCATCCATCGCATAGATTTTATGGATGTCCTGCGTTTCGATAAGGGCCATAATTTTTCACATCCGACACCGAGCTCTTTGATTATGTAACAGAAAAAAAGAGAAATAAAAAGGGGGCGTGATAGACCTCACGCCCCTTCCTGAGATCCGAAGAGAGTTAGAAATTGAAAGATAACCCAGCTTTAAATGTGGTTTTGGGCATAGGATAATAGGCGTTAGCCGACCAGGGCCTCATATCGATGCCGAAGGATTCGTATTCCACACCTGTTATGTTTTCCACTCCCAAAAAGATGTTGGCCGTGAAATTCTTTATTTTTGGCTTATATTCGAGATAGGCATTGATCAACGTATAGGAACCAAGCTTCTCTCCCGTATTGGCATTGTCCTGAGAAAGAAAAGCACTTCCTACATACTGGATTTCCGGTTTTAAAGTGATCTCGTATGGGAGAATGAGTTTGAGACCGAGATTGGCCTTCCGATTGGGTACGAGAGGCAGCTCTTTCTTGTTGAACTGCCCGTCTTCAAAAGTCGCCTTCTGATAAGTGGTATTACCATATAGACCAAAGTATTTTATGGGTTGCCAAGAGAAATTAAACTCTATCCCTTCATGGCGGCTCTTACCGATATTTTGATTAAAACCGACTGGGAAAATGCCCACATACGTTATCTCATCACTCATATCTATTCTGTACAGAGCCGCACTCAACTTTAGGTCTTTAATCGGAGACACCTCAAAACCCGCTTCCCAAGATTTTCCTTTTTCCTTCTCTAAACTGGTGAGAAATCCTGTCCCTGGAAAACCAGAAATAGATGCCACTTCATCCAAAAAAGGAAAGCGATAGACGGTCGAATAGCGACTGTAGATTTTTGACTTTTTCCCTAATAGGTAGGTAATGCCCACCTCCCATGCCTCAGCATGGTATATTTTCTCGCGATCGTAAAAACAATCGGGAGGGCTGAAAATATCAGTATAAGACCCTTCGATACCCGCCCTCTCTTTCCGATATCCAGCCGCAAAAATCAATCGATCCAGAACTGTCACTTCATCGCGAATGTAAAATCCTAGACTTTCCTTTTCCATCTCCGCCCACGCAGTCTTTTTCTTCCTCTCTCGGGAGTTGTAGATATCTTTTTTATAAGGCTCTTTTCTCCAATCAAGGCCAAAGGCTATTTTGTTCTTCAGGTGTGGTGAAAATTGCTTATCCCACACGTAATGGGGTTTAAGCTCTCTATTTCTCATATGAACGTTCGTCCATTGCCACCAAGAATCCATATTAGTTTCCTGATCCCTATAAGCCTCGGTAAATTGGAGAGTAAAGCGGCCCATAGAGCCGAAGTCGCTCTCCCAACTTACGTTTATACCCCCGTCCCTATCCTTGCCTTCATCGTTATCATGACCGGGTTGATACTGGCGCCGATTTATAGCCATCTGGGCCTTCGTTAAGGCACCCGGCAACTCGTATCTGTTTTGAGAAAAATCTACGCCAAAGGATAACCGATTTCGTTCCGAAAATTGGAAACCTAAATCTAAAGCGCCGCTTTGAAATGAAGATTTAGAACGCTCCCGATAACCAAAACTGAAGCGATTAGTACCTGAGACGGCATAAGAGAGACGGCCTTTGGCCCCACTAACCCAAAGCCTCTCGTCATGAAGTCCGTAACTACCTAATAGGGCCGATACCCCGCCCGAAGGTTTCCCCCGCCCCTCTCGCGTGATGATGTTGATCACTCCTGCAACGGCACCATCACCGTAAAGGACACTGCCAGTACCTCGCATCACTTCAATTCGCTCTACTTGACTTATGGGGATTTCTAACCAGTTAATAGAGCTCATATCCGGGCGGTTCAGACGGCGGCCGTTCAGCAAGACAACCGTCTTTCCGAATGGGTTATCGCCACCAAATCCGCGCATATCTATGAGCGCCTGAGGGGAATTACCACTGTAATCTCGAAAATGAATACCTTCTACCCGATTGAGGACCTCAATTAAGGTTGAAGACCCGGACGCCTTGATTTGTTCCTCCGTTATTACCGTAATATGAGCTGGTATGCGTCTTACTTCCTCTTTTTCTCGAGTCGCCGTAACGACGATCTCTCCCAAGACTGCTTCCGTGTCTGCAGAAATAGTTTTACTTCCCCAACTGGGCACGACAAAAAAGATTAAAGACATCAATACGCACCAAAAACTTAACCTGAAACCCATGCGATAACCTCCTTCTCCCCCCTCGGGGATATTGGTATTTACTCTCCGAGGCAGATGTATCCTGACTTGCGGCATAAGTTACCTACTCTCCCTCCCTTCCCCGGGATATTAAAACCCGAGTGGCTCATTTGCGGGATTTCGTTCCGCATACAGTTGCGGGGCAGTGCCGGCCTCTCACCGGCTTCCATCTGCGACGGATAAAAATCGATTACACTTCGACCGGGGATATACTCTGGTCTTTGATAGGACTTGGTGTCGATCACCTCTTCCCTCCCGCGAGGTCATCCGCCTGATCGGTCTTCCGGCTCCGGGCCCAACACCTACTTGCCCACCTTCCCACCGTCTCTTTTACGGCAGTGGCTTTAACGGGCTTTCGTTCCCTTCACGGCTGCGGGGCAGCGGGGGATTTGCACCCCTCTTCCCAATCATCAGGCGGCCGTGTTTTTTTCTTATAAAACAGAAAGGCCCACCTGTCAATTAAGTTCACAAGCGAGCAATAACAAACCCCGGTAGCTTGCCTTTTAAGATACGGTTTACTTCCTCTTCTTGTCCGGCAGAAAACCGAAGACAAATTCCGCAATCTGAGCTCAACTGGCGAGGCACAGGCACCAATTTACAGGGCAAACCCGCCTCTTTTACTAGCTTTTCTGCTCTAATAGCGTGGCTTACGGACTCAAAGAGAACGACCGCGTATGAATCGGAAGTCAACCTTGCTTCCCCTTTTCTCCAATCAAAGTGCTCAAAGCTCTTATCGCCGTCTCTATCTCTTCATCGGTATTGAAATAACCGAAACTGAAGCGCACCGTTCCCTGAGGAAAGGTACCTATTGTATGGTGGGCGGATGGTGCGCAGTGAAGACCTGGACGACACATAATACCCCAGTTTTCATCGAGAACCTGGGCGACATAAGACGGAGTCAAGCCCCGTACATTGAAGGAAATGACTGCAATGTTGTCTTTTCCTCTCTTTTGACCATAGACCTCAATGTGGCGTCCCATGTCTTTCAGAGCACTTAAAAACTTTTCTGTCAACGACTCTTCTTTTTTTCTTATTTTTTCTACCCCTTCCGCTAAGACATACCCGACACCAGCTGCCAGACCGGCGATTCCTACTGTATTAGGGGTACCTGACTCAAATTTATCCGGCATCACCTCCGGTTGTTCTTCAAATTCTGATCGGCTTCCCGTCCCACCCATCATCAATGGTTTCATCTCCGCTTCCAATCCCGCCCTGATGTACAGCCCACCCGTTCCGGGGGGTCCGAAAAGAGATTTGTGACCCGTGAAGGCAAGAAAATCTATGGCCATGGCTTCCACGTCAATGGAAAGAACGCCAGCCGTCTGTGCGGCATCAACGAGAAAGAGGGTGTGGGGATAAGATCTGAGAATATGGCCTATTTCTGCGATTGGCATCACCGTGCCCGTCACGTTGGAGGCATGAGTGACGGCTACCAACCTTGTCGATGACCGCATAGCCTCTTTTAAGCGAAGTGGGTCCAAAGATCCATCCCTCGCACAGGGCACCACACTTAATTCTACTCCCTGCTTGACCAAGTACCTAAGGGGCCGCATGAGGCTATTATGTTCCATGCTGGACGTAACCACGTGATCCCCTGGGCGTAGAATCCCGAACAAGGCCATGTTAATAGCTTCCGTCGCATTTTTTGTAAATACTATGCAAAAGGGATCTTTGATGTTGAAAAGTCGGGCCAATACTTCTCTTCCTTCGTTAACAATCCTCGCCGCTTCAATGGACATGCTGTGACCCGACCGACCAGGCGATCCTCCTATCTCCGTGAGATAACGAACCATTGCTTCTACGGTTACGGTCGGTTTCGGGAAAGAGGTGGCGCCGTGATCGAAATAAATCATTTCATCGCCTTGATTACTATTGAACCAACCTCTTCTTCGACTTCAGTGTGAAATCCTCGTTTATTCAAGAACCGTAGCACGTTTTCTTTCGATACCTCATTATCCACCAATACTTCTAAATGCCCATTTCCCTCCTTCAGCGCTCGATCAACCATGATAACTGGCTGCGGGCAAGAAAGCCCCCGCGCATCCACTCGGCGTGCTCCCATTTTATAGCCCCTTTCTCATAAATTAAGCCTTTCTCGCTGGGTTAGACCTACGACGAAACAGAATACAAAACCCGCCAAAACAGCAATAGGCGCAAAAGGCGCAATCCCTACCGGAGAGCTGGCAAAGTTCAAATTATGAGCCACCGCCGCTCCAACCATCATCCCCAAAACAAAGATGGCCGCATCCATATCTCCTTCACCTGAAAGGAACAGCTGACGGCCGGGACATCCCCCCGCCAAAACAAAGGCAAGTCCCGCTAAAGCCATCCCTAAAAAATTCCACAGCTGGTTATCGTGAGCCACCGGCTGACCAGTGAAGCCTGGTTTAAACTGTCCCAAAACAATGTTCATTATCAAAGCTCCCGCAACCAAGGCCCCCACGCCGCTGAGCAGGTGAAAATCGCGTATCAATATCACATCTCGAATAGCCCCCATCGTACAAAAACGGCTCCGCTGCGCCAGACCACCGATGATAACCCCCGCAGCCAAACTCACTAAAAGCGGTGCATGCTGAGAGCCGGGGCCTTTCTCACTGAAGAAGATCGGGCCTCCTGGGCTAAAGGACACGCGAAAGACGAGGAGAAATAGAAGAACTACCATGAGGGCTGGGAAAACCCATCCACTTGCTCGATGTTGAGGATAGGAACGCCCCAGATTGTAGCCTCTTTTCAAGAATTGCACCCCCAAAAAAACCCCTGCAATCAATCCGAGAAGCCCAAAGATAGCATTGCCATCACCTCCAGCGAGTCTAAGTAGTGCTCGCCAAGGACATCCCAAAAACACTAAAGCCCCAATCATGGCAAACATGCCCAGAAAGAAACGAATTAGGGTGCCAGAGCCACCTCGAGGACGGTAATCACCAGCCAGAAGAGAGACAAAAAAAGAGCCTAACACGAAACCCATTATCTCCGGTCGCAAGTACTGGGCGACCGACGCTCGATGAAAACCCAAGGCCCCCACAATATCCCTTTCCATACAGGCCACACAGATCCCCATATTGGCAGGATTCCCTAAATATTGCAACCAAGCTGCTGAAATTCCTATTATTACACCGACTACAACGATCCCTGATCGCGATGCAAAAAAGTTTTCCCTCATCTCATCCCCCTCGCTCGAAAATGCATTTCTAATATCTTATTCGCAGGGTAAGTCAAATTCAATTTTTCAATTGTTAAATTATATGTATGTATAAATAGAATACTTTATTTTTCTTGACAGCCCATCCCCCAGCAGTTATTCAGGCACAAGTTTAATTGCCTCTAGGCGAAGGGAGGAGCACATTTATGTATAAAACAGCTATTACCGAAATGTTCGGCATCAAGTATCCCATCATCTGTGGAGGAATGATGTGGTTATGTAAACCGAGGCTGTGTGCGGCCATTTCTAATGCCGGTGGAATGGGCAACTTAACAGCGGGCAACTACGAAACGGAGGAAGAATTCCGGACTGCCATCTGGGAAACACGCCGTCTTACGGATAAACCGTTTATGGTCAATATTACTCTTCTCCCTTCGGTGCGCATCACCCTGGAACACCATCGTATGTACGTGCGCGTATGTGCGGAAGAACAAGTAGCGGGAATTGAGTTTTCCGGCACACCTCTGGATAAGGCCCTCGGTATGGAAGCCGTTGAAATTTTGAAGAAGGCGGGGGTAAAAATTTTTCACAAAGTCGGTGCTGTCCGTCATGCCTTACATGCGGAAAAAATTGGATACGACGGTATTTATGCGGCGGGAATTGAGGAAGGGGGACATCCTTTAAATGACGATGTAACCACTTTGGTTCTTACAGCTAAGATGGTCTCCACTCTTAAAATTCCCGTAGTAGCCGTTGGTGGAATCGGGGATGGACGCACGATGGCAGCTGCTTTGGCTCTCGGTGCCCAAGGTGTAATGATGGCCAGCCGTTTCATCGCGACCAAAGAATGTGAGGTCCATGAGAGGATAAAACAAGAATTGGTGAAACGCCAGGAATACGAAACCGTTCTCTATGGAAAAACCCTTGGTCTCCAAGGGCGAGGCTTAAAGTCGAAAATCATCGAGGAAATCCTCTCTATCGAATCTAGAGGCGGTGGCTTCGAAGAGCTGATCCCTCTTATGTCAGGCCTGAGAGTCAAAGAAGCTTGGGAGACAGGAGATGTCGATTATGCACCCCTCATGGTGGGTCAATCCATCGGGCTGATCAATGATATTCCCTCTTGCGGAGAGCTAATAGAGAGAATGGCGTCTGAAGCACGCATCTATCTTGCCCAAGCCTACCAAGCCTCTGGAGGTAGTTTGTCATGAAGACAAAAATTACGGAAATGATGGGCATAAAATATCCCATTTTGCTTTCCGGTATGAGCTGGATAAGCGTACCCAAAATGGTTGCTGCCGTGTCTAATGCGGGTGGGCTTGGAATTCTGGCCACTGGGCCGCTTAATCCTCAACAAACGAGAGAGGCAATTAGAGAGGTAAGACGTCTCACGGACAAGCCTTTTGGAGCTAACGCTTCTTTGCTCTTTGCCGCCGCGCGAGAGAATGCAAAGGTCCTTTTAGAAGAACAGGTACCGGTCATCAACTTTGCTTTGGGGAAAGGTGATTGGATTGTTGAAGAAGCCCACAAATACGGCGGCAAAGTTATTGCCACGGTCGTGAATCTACGTCACGCGAGAAGGGCCCAAGATTATGGCTGCGATGCCGTAATTGCGACAGGAAACGAAGCCGCCGCGCATGGCGAGGAAGTAACTTCCCTTGTTCTCATTCCTCACTTGGCCGAAAATCTGAAAATTCCCGTTATTGCCGCCGGGGGATTTGCCGATGGTCGGGGACTTGCCGCCGCCCTCGCTTTGGGAGCAGAAGGCATCGCAATGGGTACTAGGTTTATGACCACAAAGGAGAGTCCCCTGCACGAAAACTACAAGCAGCTCACAGTGGAAAAGGATGTATACGACACCATTTTTTCCGATCGCTTTGACGGGTTGCTGTGTCGCATTATGAAAACGGAGGCAGCAAAGAGGGCCGTCAAAAGAGGGCTGAACCTGCCCGCCGCCTTCTTTAACTCAAGAGATATTGCAAAACAAATGAACGTTCCCTACTGGAAAATGTTCATCGGTGTTCTGGCTTCTGGCTGGTCAACAGCCCGCCAGCTAGCATATATGGCAAACGCTTTTAAGATGATAAAAGTGGCTACCGAGGAAGGGAACACCAAGATCGGCGTTCTACCGGTAGGTCAAGTCCAGGGCCTCATTCATGATATACCCACGGTGGCCGAGCTTATAGAACGTATCGTCAAAGAGGCTGGAGAGGCGAACCAAAGACTGACCACCATTTTTTCGTCTCCGTAAGAAGGTTGCAATTTAATCGACCCGTGGTATATGAGCGCCATATCCCATCAAATGGTATAATAGAAAAAAGAAAGGAGATGGACATGCAGGCGGCAGAAGCATTGGAAAAAATGAAACCCTTCATAGGCAAAGAGTTGTTCGTTTCAGACTGGAAGGAAATCACTCAAGAACAGATTAATCAATTCGCTGATTGCACCGGCGATCATCAGTGGATCCACGTCGACGTCGAGAAGGCTAAACAAGGTCCTTTTGGAACTACTATCGCGCATGGTTTCCTCACCCTCTCTCACATTCCCTACTTCAGTTATCAAATGCCTCTCCGTTTTGAAGGGGCGAAAATGACCATCAATTATGGTCTCAACCGAGTAAGATTTTTAAATCCCGTGCCGGTCGGGTCGAAGATAAGAGATCGAATCACCCTGAAATCTTTGGAAGAAAAGGGAGCCAACCGCATACTCATGACAACGACTCATACCATAGAAATCGAGGGACAGGAAACCCCCGCCTGTGTAGCCGAAACTTTAGGCCTGATCGTTTACTAAAAATTCCTCCGGCAGTGACAAAAACCCCGGCGATTTAGATCGCCGGGGGAGGTTTACTTCCGAGAGAACCAAAAAAGACCGGATTCTATATTTCTTTCTACCTTACCCTCTTCTTCTAGAAATCGTAGATGGGCAATGGCCTCCCCTGTAGCAAACCACTTTTGGGCAATTGGAAAATCTTCCCACCGCTCATAATCAATATCCCACGTCATTTGGCTTGCAATTTCATAGGCAGTCTTTCTTTTACCATTTAAAACTTCTAGTACTTCCTCAGCTCTTAGATAGTGATGCTTCTTCAACGCATCAATTCTCCCTTTAAGGTCGGTAAAAAAACTTCGGTGACCTGGCAGTACCATTGCCACAGGCAAATCACGGATTCGGTCCAGACTGCTAAGATAATCGTGAAGAGCGTTAACCTGGTAAGACCAGGACTCAATGTGTGGGGTAATATCGAACAGTACATGATCTCCGGAAAACAAAAGCTTTTCTTTTTCGTCATACAAACACATATGTCCTGGCGTATGTCCCGGGGTCCACAAGCACTTCAAGCGGTAACGACCCACCTCTATTTCTCTTCCATCGTCGACCAAGTCAAACTCGGGGATCGATTGAGGGCTATACTTAAATCCTGGATGGTTGCTAATTGCTCGAAGGAGTTCTTCCTCTGGGAATCCATTAATTTTTGCGTAATCGATCATAGCTTTCCATGGTTCTTCCCGTTTAAACATCTGGGCATCTACACGGCTGAAGTAGACCGCACTCGTCTTCGAGGCCAATCTCACTACTAATCCGGTATGATCAGCGTGCAGATGGGTGAGGAAAAAGTCCGTCCTGGTCAAATCCAACCCCAAATTGAAAACACCTTCTTCCATCACTTCTAAACATTGTGGTCGATTGAAACCTGTATCGATTATCAAGTTCCTCTCCCTTGATCGAATGACATAGGAATTGAGTTCCTTGAGTGGATTATTAGGCAAAGGCACTTTAATTCTGAATAAATCTGGCTTAATCTCTTCTACAACCTCAATTCTCACTTTTCATGCCTCCTCTTCAAAAAGAATGTATTTTTCATAACGCGGGGCGAATAATTTTTGCCAGCTGCGTTACTCATTACCCAGGACTATATTCATACTACCCCGTCGATAGCCTCTTAAATCCATTGCCACGTAGGAAAAGCCAAACTCCATCAATCTATCATATACACCCTCCCGCCGGACCGTTTCCAAGAAATCTTCCATCTGCCACTCCGGAAGTTCTATCCTTGCAACTTCACCGTGATGCCGCACCCGTACCTCATGGTAACCCAAAGAATTCAAGTAAGACTCCGCCATCTCTACCTGCTTTAATCTCTCGTAAGAAATGGAGGCACCTAAAGGAAAGCGGGTGGCTAAACAAGATTCCGCTGGCCGGCTCCAACCGGGAATACCCTCCCGACGCGAAAGCTCTCGAATATCCTCTTTACTCAAATTACAGTGGAGCAAGGGGCTCAAGACGTTAAGTTCCCGAATGGCCTTAAGGCCTGGCCGGTAATCATTTTCGTCGTCTTTATTCGTTCCCTCGATGACATGAGGATAACCGAAATCTTTTGAAATCTGGCTGATTCTACTAAATACTTCCCTTTTACAATAGTAACATCTATCTGGCTGATTAAAAACAATGCTATCACAGCTTAAGGCATTCCAATTTATGATCTCATGCCTGATACCTCTCTGTTTGGTGTAAGTACGACTGTACTTAATGGCTTCCCTTTTCATCAACGGAGAGTCTACCGTTATCGCCAGGCATTTTTCACCCAGCAGTCGGCTGGCCGTCTCAAGGAGAAAAGTACTATCCACTCCTCCAGAAAAGGCGACTAAAACTTTTCCGAGACGCAAAAGCTCTTCTTTTAGCTTTTCATATTTCTTCTTGAGATCGTCCATAGTACCTTATGTCGTAGCACAAAATTTATCCTTCTTCGACAAAAAGGTTTCCCCTTGACAAACGATGGAAAATCGCATACGGTTCCCGTCTGATTTTTTTAATGGTGGAAAAACAAAAATGAAAACGACGCATTTCGCTAAAAAGGGAGAGATTGAACGAGCTTGGTTTGTAGTTGATGCGGAAGGACAAGTCCTCGGCCGCCTGGCGAGTGACATAGCTTCTGTCCTTAAGGGAAAACACAAGCCAGTTTACACTCCCCATGTAGACACAGGCGACTTTGTGATTGTCGTTAACGCAGAGAAAATAAGGCTCACGGGGCGTAAACTGACAGACAAAATTTACTACCACCATTCCCTTTACCCTGGAGGTTTAGCCTGTAAAACTGCTGGTCAGCTGCTAAAAGAACACCCAGAAGAAGTCTTAAGACGAGCGGTTAAGGGAATGCTTCCCAAGAACTCTTTAGGAAGGGCGATGCTGAGAAAACTTAAAATATATCGAGGTGGTGTCCATCCACACGAGGCCCAGTGTCCTAAACCCCTATACAAAAAATAAAACTCAGAGAGGGAGAACGCATAAGCAAGCATGGGCGAATCAGATAAGAGATACTACTCTACGGGAAAAAGAAAAACGGCCGTTGCCCGCGTTTATATGAAACCCGGTTCTGGGGTGATCACAGTTAACAAAAGGAGTTTTGATGATTATTTCACGCGGGACAGTTTGAAAATGATGATCCAACAACCGTTAGAGCTGGTTGGGAAAAAGGATCAATTTGATTTTTACATCAACGTGCGCGGAGGGGGGATTTCGGGACAGGCAGGAGCGATCAAACATGGCATCGCCAAAGCCCTAGTCGATTACAATGAAGAGCTTAGACCGATATTGAAAAAAGCCGGTT
Source organism: Syntrophales bacterium (assembly GCA_026416455.1). Lineage (GTDB taxonomy): Bacteria > Desulfobacterota > Syntrophia > Syntrophales > UBA8958 > JAOAFE01. The sequence continues at coordinate 29,450 of JAOAFE010000001.1, read as the reverse complement.
TTCTTACCCGGGACTCGCGAGTGAAGGAGCGAAAGAAATACGGTCAACCCGGAGCGAGGAAAAGGTTCCAATACTCCAAACGCTAAAAGAAGGGGGCATTTCGCCCCCTTTTTTATCGAGGTGAAGGTTGATCAAGGCTGTCATTTATGGAGCAAGCGGATATACGGGACAAGAACTCATCAGGCTCCTTTCCCGTCATCCGGCCTGCGAAATTATAGCCGTAACATCACGCCGATACGAGGGGCAAAAGGTGGCAGACCTTTTTCCCCATTTGCAGGGGCAATGTAATCTGTCCTTTGTCCACGCAACGCCGGATGAACTTGCTTGCCTTTGTGACGTCGCCTTCCTCGCCGTACCGCACGGCATCTCTATGACGGTGGCGGGGATTTTTCTAGAACGGGGGGTTAAAGTAATAGACTTAAGTGCCGATTTTCGCATTCAGAGAGCCGACATTTACGAGGCATGGTATCAAGTCCACCAGGCGACTGACCTTCTCCCACAGGCTGTATACGGACTCCCCGAAATTTACCGTGAACAAATAAAATCATCGAGACTCGTGGCTAACCCGGGATGCTATCCCACGAGCATTATTCTGGGTCTCGCCCCTCTACTGAAGGGAAAATGGGTAGACCCCCATTCCATTATTATCGATTCCAAATCAGGGGTGAGTGGAGCGGGCCGGGAGCCAATTGTTTCTTCTCTCTTTTGCGAGGTGGGAGAGGCCTTCAAGGCTTATAAAGCAGGAGGGACTCATCGACATATACCGGAGATTGAGCAAGAACTATCCGCCCTCGCTGGCGAGGTAGTTCGTGTAACCTTTACGCCCCACCTACTACCCGTGTCTCGCGGGATTTTGAGCACTATATATTTACAGCCGGCCAAAAAAATATCCACCGAGGACATCGTAAGTCTTTACAGAGAATTTTATCAAAACGCCCCCTTCATAAGAATCTGTCCTTCTAACCGATGGCCGAACATATCGGCAGTCAGGGGATCTAACTTTTGCGACGTAGGTTTTTCATTGGATCGTCGGTTGAACCGGCTAATCGTATTTGCCGCTATTGACAATCTTATTAAAGGTGCCTCCGGTCAGGCCGTGCAGAACATGAATCTCATGTTCGATCTGGAAGAAAAAACAGGGCTTGACCTCGTACCCCTGTACCCATGAGGGACATGTCCATCGTCATTTACAATACCTTAAGCAAAAAAAAAGAAGTATTCGAACCAATTAACACGAATAGGGTCGGGATTTACGTGTGCGGTATTACCGCCTACGATTACTGCCATTTAGGTCACGCTCGTTCGGCTATAGTCTTCGATGTGATCGTTCGATACTTACGTTACCGAGGCTTCAAAGTTACGTTCGTTAAGAATTTTACCGATATAGACGACAAAATCATCGCCCGAGCCTCCCGGGAAGGCAAAACAATCTACGAAATAGCCCACCGCTTCATCGAGGCCCATGACCGAGATATGGAACATCTCAGGGTATTACCCCCTGATTTCACACCCCGAGCCACGGATCATATTAATGACATGATAGAACTTATTTCCCGTCTCGTAGCCCGAGGCCTCGCCTATGAGACACCGGAGGGGGATGTTTATTTTGCCGTGAATAAATACCCCAATTACGGGAAACTATCCCATCGCAACCTGGAGGAAATGGAGGCTGGCGCAAGGGTGGAACCAACGAAGAGAAAAAGGCATCCGTTGGATTTCGCCCTTTGGAAATGCTCGAAAGAAGGAGAGCCGGCGTGGGAAAGCCCGTGGGGCAAGGGTCGCCCGGGATGGCACACGGAATGCATAGTAATGAGTCGCCACTTCCTGGGTGAGACATTCGATATTCATGGAGGCGGTGAAGACCTTATCTTCCCCCATCATGAAAACGAAATTGCTCAGGCCGAAGGGGTATCAAACAAGCCCCTGGCCCGCTACTGGCTGCACAATGGTTTCATTCGTGTCTCCGGCGAAAAAATGTCCAAATCCCTAGGCAACGTTACGACGATAAAGGACATTTTAGAGCTATGGCATCCAGAAATAATTCGCTTTTTTGTCCTTCAAAGCCACTATCGAAGTCCCATCGATATATCGGAGGTATCCTTATCGGAGGCACGAACAGCCCTTCGAAGGTTCTATACAGCAAAGCAAGCCATGCTCGCTCATTTGAGTAAAGGCAATAATGAAGAAGATCCCGAAATGCTTGCCGCACTGGAGAGAACGAAGTCCAAATTCATAGACGCCATGGACGATGATTTCAATACGGCCCGGGCGATAGGTTACGTGTTCGATTTTGTGAGGGCTTTCAATAACTATCTTTTAAGAAATCCCAGCAAAAAGGTAATCATCAAAGCCATTGAAACAATAAATGAAATGGGAAATGTCCTCGGTCTCTTCCAAGAAGAACCCCAAACTTTTCTGGGCGCAGATAGAGAAAGGGCACTTCGCAGGTACGAGCTAGATAGAGGGTTAATTGAGCAATTAATTGCCGAAAGGAACGAAGCCAGAAGTGAAAAAAACTGGTCTCGAGCGGACGAAATAAGAAAAATACTCAGCTCTATGAGAATAACGCTTAAAGATACACCAACGGGCACAGAATGGTCAGTCGATTGACTGAATCTCTTATTTGGGCTATGAGATAGCAAGACCGATGAGAAATTTCCTTTCCTTCATCTTATGCGTATTGTTCGTTTTTTTTCTTTTTTCCCCTCTCGCAGCAAGCGAGATTAAGGAAGGAGAATGTCTATCCCTACTGCGATGCTTGGAAATTGCTTTTAAAAGAAACCCTTCTATTGTAAGTGCGGCCGCCAATTGGCGGCTCTCAGAAACCAAAGTTGGACAGGCGAAATCAGGCTATTACCCTCAATTAAATTGGCAGACAAGCTTAAGCCGCGTTGGTCCTTACTCAGAAAGACTCAAACAATACAACGAATATGCAACTAATCTTGGATTATCTCAGAATATCTTCGACTTCTACCGAACACCCCTAAAGGTTCAAATTGCGAAAATAAATACCCAATCTGTATTCAGCGACCTGGAGAAGGTCCGAACTGAGGTTGCCTTTTCTGTTAAACAGGCTTTTTTTAATCTCCTTCAAGCACAAAAGAATCGAGACGTTGCAGAAGAAGCGGTTAAACAATTCGAGCTCCACTTGAAAAGGGCGAAAGGATTCTACGAAGCCGGCACAAAACCGAAGATCGATGTCACAAAGGCAGAAGTAGATCTTTATAATGCTCGCCTCAACCTTATCCGGGCCGAGAATACCATCCGTCTTACGAGGATCATCTTAAACAACGCCATGGGGATACCCGATGCCCCTTGCTATTCCGTCTCTGAAGAGATAACTATCCCGAAAGAACCGATATCATTTTCCGAAGCCATATCGGAGGCTTATAAAAACAGACCAGACCTAAACGCTCTTTTATTGAAACAAGAAGCAGTCAATAAGTCAATTGAGCTGGCATATAGGAATCATTTTCCAACGATTACCGGTAATGTTAGTTACGGTTTCGGAGGTAACGAATTCCCTCTCAACCGAGGCTGGAATGTGGGAGCCAATGTAAATATACCCATCTTCAGCGGTTTTCTTACCAAGTACCAAGTCGAGGAAGCAAAATTTAATTCGGAAGTGGTAACTGCGCAAATAGAAAATTTGAAAAACGAAATCCGGAAAGAGGTAGAGCAGGCATATTCCAACCTCATTGAAGCACGTCAGAGAATAAATACGGCAGAGAGAGGGTTGCAGTATGCAAAAGAAAATGCCGAGCTCGCCAAAGGCAGGTATAATGTCGGCGTGGGAAACTACATTGAAGTAACCGATGCCCTAGTGGCATTAGCTAATGCAGAGACAAATTATATCTCGGCCCTCGTCGATTTTAAACAGGCTGAGGCCAGCCTCGAGAAGGCAATGGGAAGAAAATGAAGAAAAAACTGATCAAAATATCAATCATTTTGTTAATCGTCTTTATAGCTGCCGGTGTAGGATTATACTTCCTGCGGACGGGCAAAAGTAAAAATCTATTTCGCACCGAGAAGGTAACACGGGGGGATATTGTAGCTCAGGTCACAGCGACAGGTACGATAAACGCCGTGGTTACAGTCCTGGTAGGAACTCAGGTCTCAGGTACGATCAGTCAAATTTACGCTGATTATAATTCTCCCGTGAAAAAAGGGCAGCTTCTTGCCCAGATCGATCCCTCTCTCTTTCAGGCGCAGGTCGAACAGGCTAGAGCCAATCTGGCTCAAGCTGAAGCGGCCGTCAAAAGAGCTGAGGTGACACTGCTGGACGCAAAAAAGACATATGAGAGAAATAAAGTTCTATTGGAAAAAGGGTTTATTGCCCAAAGTGAATTAGACGCCTCCGAAACGAGTTATCTATCGGCTTTGGCCCAGCTTGAGCTTGCCCGGGCTCAAGTTCAGCAGAGTAAAGCCAACCTTTCTTATGCGGAAACAAATTTGAAAAACACACGCATCGTCTCCCCCGTAAACGGCATCGTCATCTCCCGCAATATAGATGTGGGGCAAACGGTGGCTGCCAGTTTTCAGACGCCTACATTATTCACTATCGCTCAAGATTTACGAAGAATGCAGATCGATACCAACATTGACGAAGCGGACATCGGAAAGATAAAAGTGGGGCAGCCGGCCAGCTTTACCGTTGACGCTTACCCAGATACAACTTTTCATGGAATCGTAAAAGAAGTTCGAAATGCCCCCATTACCATTTCAAACGTTGTTACGTACGATGTCGTCATCGAAGTAAACAATGATGATTTAAAATTAAAACCCGGTATGACAGCCAACGTGACCATCACCTACGAAGAACGCAAAAACTGCCTTCGGGTACCTAACGCCGCCTTACGTTTCCGCTTTGATACGCCCAGGGCGCGAGAAATCAGGCAGAAATTAGAAAAAGCGGGGAAAAAGATCGGGCCCGCCGTTTGGGTTTTGGAAAACGGCAAACCTAAACGTTACCCTGTCAAACCGGGTCTCAGCGACGGCAACTATACAGAAATCATATCAGGCAATCTACAAGAAGGGCAGGATGTGATCGTAGAATATTTGGGGGGCGAGAAAAAAACGACAACCACTAGTCAACCACCGTCGCCACGTTTCATAAGGTAACGTTGACAGGGCAAATATCTAAGGGTTATTATTCCTGCAAAAACAAAGGAGGTGACCCTTATGCCCGACCTGGCAAAAAGGCTGTTACTGGCGGGGGCCGGTCTCGTTTTCTTTACGGCGGATAAAATGCGTGAAACGATCGATGAGCTGGTAAAGAGAGGTGAATTGACGGAACAGGAAGCCAGAGAGACCATCGAAGAAATAAGTCGAAACTGGGAAGCCAAGATGGAGGAGCTGATTAGTAAAATATTGACACGTTTAAACCTTCCGTCCCGAAAAGAGCTGGAGGAGCTAAAAGAGAGGGTGAAGAACCTGGAACACTCTCTGGCAAAAACGACCGATGCGCCTCCTCAGGCATGAAAGAGCTTTACGCTCTCGCTTACGAGAAATCCTCACCGTCCTAATCAAATACGGCTTCGGAGATATTGTCGATCGCCTCAAGTTGAGACCCTACCTGGCGTTAGGTCTAGGGCTTTTCACCCCAAAGCCGTCTCCGATTCTTACCCCTTTGAACCGTTACGAAAGAATTAGACTCGCCTGCGAAGAACTGGGACCGACTTTCATAAAACTTGGTCAAATACTTTCCACCCGGCCGGACTTTGTTCCTCTAGACATGGCCCAAGAATTGTCGAAGCTCCTAGATACCGCACCCCCTTTTCCCTTTGAAGAGGCAAAAAAGATACTAGAGACCGATTTAGGCCCCATCGTCAACATCTTCACTTCGTTTTCAGAACAACCTTTCGCCGCCGCCTCCATAGCCCAAGTTCACCGGGCACGACTTGTGACAGGAGAGGAAGTTGCCGTTAAAATTCAGCGACCCGGCATAAAGCAGACAATAGAAGAAGATCTCCGTATTCTCTATGAATTGGCCCAACTGATGGAACGCCATGTGGAAGAGGCAAACATCTCCCACCCCACCAAGATCATAGATGAATTTGCTCATACGATAAGGGAGGAACTCACCTTCACCATCGAGGCTGCTCACGCAGAACGTTTCTCGCAAATGTTTTACGGACGCAAAGAAATTCGCGTGCCTCGTATATTCCGACAAGCCACAACAGAGCGCATACTTACCTTAGAATACCTAGAAGGGTGTAAAATAAACGATCTAGAAGCTTTGGCCCGCAATGGATTAGATCGGAAATTGATAGCCGATCGGGGAACGGAAATAATCTTAGAGCAAATATTTGTCCACGGTTTCTTTCATGCTGATCCCCACCCGGGAAATCTGCTCGTCTTACCCAATCATGTAATCTGTTTTCTTGATTTTGGCATGATGGGTTCATTGATGGATGAAGACAAAGACACCCTCATGGAGGCCCTGATCGCCTATTCACAAAGAGACTCTAAAACCCTAACCCGCGCTCTTTTATCTACGGTAGATTATGAAGACGAACCTGATGAACGCCTGCTAGAGCGCGACATCCAGTCATTTATAAATGCTCATCTCTATAAGCCTCTTAAACACATCAGAATGTCGGAAATTATGAGGGATTTACTGAACATAAGTTACCGCCATCATATTCGCCTTCGCCCCAACTACTTCTTTATGCTCAAGGCCTTAAGCCAACTTGAATCGATCGGTCTCAATCTCGATCCCGACTATGACCTCTTCACGCGCCTTCAACCCCACGTGGCACGCTTAGCCAAAAGCAAATGGAAGGGGAAGTTGATTCAAGATGCCGCTAACATCTTTTCAACTTTAACTACCCTCCCCTTCGAACTAAAACAAACCTTAAAGCTGATAAGCCGGGGAAAGGCAGGTGTAACCGTCATCCCAAAAGGTCTTGAAGAAACGATACAAGAGTTAAATCGAGCCACAAATCGGTTAGTTATATCCTTGATCCTCGCAGCCATTATAATAAGCTCCTCCATAATTCTAGCCGTCAGCGGTCAATCCTTAATCGGTTCAATTGGATTCGTTGTCGCTGCCATTTTAGGGCTCGGTCTCCTCATCTCCATTTTTAGGTCTGGGATTTTTTAGCGAGCTTTAACCATTTCAACATCTGAGCATGGATTCTACCGTTAGAAGCTACTATGTGGGGAGTAGAAAGGGTGTGTTCATGTCCTTCCAAGTCCGTAACTATACCTCCGGCCTCTTTAACCATTAAAGCACCTGCGGCCGTATCCCAAGGCGACAATTTTAACTCCCAGAAGCCATCTAATCTTCCAGCAGCTACGTATGCCAAATCTAAGGCCGCCGACCCGGCGCGCCGGATGGCCTGGGCCTTTTTAGCCATCAACGAAAATTCTTTTATATTATCCTCGGATGTCTCTCGAATGTCATAGGGAAATCCCGTGGCCAAAAGGGCATGGGACAGATCATCGACCGTAGATACCATAAGACGTCTTCCGTTAAGGAAGACTCCCCTACCTTTTTCAACTACGAACACCTCTTCCAATAAAGGGTTGTAAACGACCCCCCCTATCACCTCCTGCTCAAATTCCCAGGCGATAGAAACACAAAAAAAAGGGAATCCGTGGGCATAATTTGTCGTCCCATCCAAAGGGTCCACAATCCAGCGCCACGGGGCACCCTGCGCTCGATAGGGCCTCTCTTCTGCCATAACATCATGATCCGGCCATTTTTCCTTAATGGCAGATATAATCAAATCTTCTGACATGCGATCGGTCTCGGTAACGAGATTTACTTCGCCTTTAAATTCCACCTGATGTCGAAGGCCAAACCTCTCTTTCAATAGTTGACCGGCCCGATTGGCTACAGCAAGAGCGAAAGCCAATAACTCTTCTCTCTGCGGCACAAAACTTTCCTCCCTAAATGAGCAATTTTATTTGTCACGATCGGACACTTTGTGGTACCTTTATCAACAATTTGGAAAAAATAAAGACGAAAATAGCAACCCATGCCGGAAAGGGAGCTTAACTTAAAGCAAGGTCGAGAAGAAAAGGGAATCACCTTACAGGAAATCCATGCGGAGAGCAAAATACCTATACGACTCCTCAAGGCGATTGAAGAGTTAAAGTTTGACGAACTTCCCGAACCTCCCTTTACAAAGAATTTGATCAAATCCTACTGTAAATATACGGGCATCGAACCCGCACCAATTTTAGAGCTTTATAACCAATACTTAACTCTCTATCGTAAGGAGGAAAAATCTAAGATTGAAAATGACCACTCTTACGAAGAGGCGAAAAGCTCCCTTTCATTATGGGTAATGGGCACCCTGGTCTTTGTCACCCTCTTTTCTGTTGTTCTCTTTTACATCTTCACGGAACGGACACCACAAGTGCCGCCCGCATCAATGGTTCCCTCCCCCCAGCATCTGGCCTCAACTACGAATACCTCGGAACCAATCCTAGAGAAAAAAAAAGATATGAAACTGAGAATAGATGCCCACGAGCCAACCTGGATCAGAATTAAAGCGGACGACGAACCACCTACAGAAGTCATGCTCCGACCGGGAGAAGCCATTGAAAGGACAGCCTCCATCTCTATTAGTCTCGATATCGGCAACGCCGGTGGTGTTGACGTAAAATTCCAGGACAAATCGCTAGGGAAATTAGGCAAAAGTGGTGAAGTAGTCCGCCTTAAATTTCCCTGAAACATGATAGTAATTGAAAAATTTTTTCCCATGAATTAGAGTAACATAAATTCAATCGGCCGCCTCGGCGGAAGAAAGGGAGGTCAAGATGTTAGGATCCATAGGCATGCCGGAGCTTCTCGTGATACTCGTGATCGTGTTAATTATTTTCGGCGCGGGAAAATTACCGGAAATAGGGAGTGCGATTGGCAAAGGGATCCGCAATTTTAAAAAGGCCACGCGGGAAACGGACGAACTGGAAACCACGACAGAGAACAAAAAAACGACCCCCCAGTGATGGGCTTCAAAAAGGAACGTCGTCCTCTGGCAAGGTATCAAGATCAACGGGAGTGCTAGGCTCTGTTTCGGGGGTAACTTTACCCTGCCCCTTACTATCCAGCATCCTCATATCGGACGCTACGATTTCGGTGGTAGTATGCTTGTTACCCTCGTCATCTTTCCATGAACGGCTCTGAATCTTACCCTCAATATAAACCAATTTTCCTTTGGCTAGATAATTGCCACAGATTTCTGCCAGTTTCCCAAAGGTAACTATACGATGCCATTCTGTTTTTTGAATCTTTTCACCACTTTTGTCTCTCCTCACTTCGTCCGTAGCTAGATTGAAGTTAACCACCATTAAACCATCCTGAGTATAGCGAACCTCCGGGTCAGCCCCTAACCGACCAATGAGAAATACCTTGTTCAGCATAGCACCCTCCCTAAGATTAATGGGGGTAATACTAATGGAGTAATTCCTGAAAGGCAATAGTAATTCCTAAAGGCCAAAACACTCTTGACTCGCCTTGACAAAACGTATAGTGAGATAGCCTTTAAAATCAAAATTATATATGTGACGAACGATGGAAGAAAGTGATCTTTTGAAGAAGAGAAGAGAGAAATTGGCCCTCCTTGAGGCAGAAGGAGTTGAATTGTATCCATCGAGCAGGCGGATCGATAACACGACGGGTGAAATCCGCCACCTCTTTGGCCATATGACGGCCGAAGAGCTGGAAGAAAAAAAACCCCAGGTTACGATAGCCGGCAGAATGATGGCGATCCGGGATTTTGGGAAGGCCTGCTTTATAAGTCTTCAAGACCGGCATGGTCGGATTCAGGGTTACATCGGGAAACAAAATGTAGGAGAAGAATCGTACCGTCTTTTCAAAAAATTTGACATCGGCGACATTGTTTTTCTCGCTGGCCGAGTCTTTCGAACCAAAACGGGCGAGTTAACGGTCGAAGCAAAAGAGATCCAGCTCCTGTCGAAGGCAATCCTGCCTTTACCAGAGAAATGGCACGGGCTTACGGATGTTGAAATTCGGTATCGTCAGCGCCATCTTGACCTCATCGTCAACCCCCAAGTAAGAGAGGTGTTTATCAGGCGTAGTCGTATCATCAGCCTCATTCGCCAATTCATGGAAGCCCGAGACTTCCTTGAAGTAGAAACCCCGATGATGCAACCCCAGGCGGGGGGAGCGGCTGCCCGTCCTTTCAAAACATATCACAACGCCTTAGGTATGGAACTCTACCTTCGCATCGCGCCAGAACTATATTTAAAAAGACTCGTCACCGGAGGTTTAGAACGGGTATTCGAAATCAACCGCAACTTTCGAAATGAAGGAGTTTCTACCCTCCATAATCCAGAATTCACCATGATGGAATTCTACCAAGCTTACGCTACCTACGAAGATCTCATGACCCTGACAGAAGAGCTGTTCACCTTTCTTGCCCAGCAGGTTTTTGGGCAATTGAAATTTACTTATCAAGGCAAGGAAATAGATCTCTCTCCTCCCTGGCCCCGTCTAACGATGAAAGAAGCCATCCGCATGTACGGCCAGACGAATCCGGGTGTGTTAGAAGACGTGAGAGAAATGGTGAAATGGGCAAGAGAAAAAGGTCTGGCAATCGATGATACTCAGAGTTACGGCAAAATGCTGGTACAGATTTTTGAGCTAATCGTGGAGCCCCATCTATGGCAACCCACTTTTATTACCCAATATCCAGTGGAAGTATCACCTTTGGCCAGAAAAAACAGTTATGATCCTCGATTCGTAGATAGATTCGAACTATATATCGCGGGAAGGGAAATTGCCAACGCCTTTTCAGAATTAAACGATCCACGAGAGCAGAAAGAGCGATTCCTAGCGCAGCTGAAGGAAAGGGAAAAGGGTGATGAAGAGGCCCATGTTATGGACAAGGATTTTATTCGCTGCCTTGAGTATGGTATGCCTCCCACGGCAGGAGAAGGAATAGGTATCGACCGGCTTGTCATGCTGTTTACTGATTCACCCTCAATCAGGGACGTCATTTTGTTTCCCCACATGCGTTCCAAAGAAGAGGAATCATGAGTTTCAGATTTTTCATAAGCTTGCGCTACCTTAAGGCAAAGCGAAAACAGATTTTCGTCTCTGTGATTAGCCTGATTTCTATTCTGGGCATTCTGCTTGGGGTCGCAGCCCTCATCATCGTCCTGGCCGTCATGAATGGATTTGAATCGGACATGAAAGAAAAGATTCTTGGCTTCAATGCCCATATCATCGTTCTTAGTCTAGAAGGTCCCATGGAGAACTATGAACTTCTGGCCCAAAAGATAGAAAAGATGCCAGGAGTGACCATGTGTTCCCCATTTATCTATACCCAAGCCATAATAAGAAGAAACGATGGCATAAGTGGATTGGTGGTAAGGGGAGTCGACCCACCCAGTGCGCATCGGGTAATGAAATTAGGCAAATTCATATCCGGCGACATGAAATACCTAGTCGAATGGAGGAAAACGGGTTTTAACCTCCCGCCCATAGTCATCGGGAAAGAATTAGCGAAGCATATCGGAGTGGGACAATTTGAAGAAGTAGCCCTTGTCTCACCGTTCGGTGAAACCACGCCCATGGGTATGGTGCCTACGTTGAAGAAATTTATCGTAGCCGGTATTTTCGATTCTGGATTTTATGAATACGACTCTTCTGTAGCCTACGTTCCCCTCCATGAGGCTCAAGCCTTTCTCCATCTAGGGAAAAAGGTGACGGGACTTGAAGTACGCGTTTCGGATATTTACCGCGCTGATAAGATGGCAAGGGAAATAGAGAACCGTTTGGGGCTTCCCTATTGGGCACGCCACTGGATGGAGATGAACAAAAACCTTTTTTCCGCCTTGAAAATGGAAAAAATAGCTATGTTCATAATTTTGAGTCTCATCGTACTCGTTGCCGCCTTCAATATAATTACGGCCCTCATCATGATCGTCATGGAAAAAACTAGAGATATAGCCATTCTGAAATCAATGGGTGCAACATCGAAGGACATTATGAAAATTTTTATCTATCAGGGTACGATCATCGGTATACTTGGGACAACCCTGGGAGTTATCGTGGGACTTCTCGTCGCCCACAACGTTACCTCCATTGCCCGATTCTTGGAACGATTCTTAGGGATACAAATATTTCCTGGCGATGTGTATTATTTGACGGAACTTCCGTCCCGGGTGAACTATGGGGATGTCGCCATGATCGTGGCCGGTTCCATCTTTTTATGCCTCATTGCCACCATCTATCCCTCCCGACGGGCAGCCAAAATTGATCCAGCCGAGGCTTTGAGGTACGAGTGATGGGCGAAGTGATCATAGAAATAAAATCCCTCAGAAAAACGTTCGTAAAAGACGGAAACCGCATTGAGGTATTGAAAGACATCGATCTCATAATTGAACGGGGTGAGTCATTGGCCATCGTCGGGGCTTCTGGAGCTGGTAAAAGCACCCTTCTCCATATCATGGGAACTCTCGATCGACCATCAGCCGGGCAAGTGTTGGTAAAAGGAATGGATGTATTTAAATGGAACGAAATGCAACTAGCCCGTTTCCGTAACCGAACCATCGGCTTTGTCTTTCAGTTTCACAATCTTATGCCAGAGTTCACTACCCTCGAAAATGTCATGCTCCCCGCTCTGATAGGAGGGATGAACAAAAAAGAGGCAAGGGAAAAAGCCGAAGAATTGTTGGTCGCATTTGGACTTGAAACAAGACTTCGTCACCAACCAGGTGAATTATCAGGGGGAGAGCAGCAGAGAGTAGCCATCGCCCGAGCCATTGTCATGGAGCCGGAAATAATACTGGCCGACGAACCGACGGGAAATCTTGACACCGAGACAGGAAAAAAGATAGAGGACGTTTTACTCAATCTTAACCGTGAAAAAAAAATTACACTGATCCTTGTCACCCATAATCCAAGGCTGGCGGATCTCATGTCAAGAACGGTGGGCCTGCAAGATGGAAAAATTGCGTAAAGTTATTGTAATATTCATACTTTTCTTCTTTTTGTCGACTCCCTGGCTATTAACAAATGAATCTGCATGGTCACAAGAGAAAACGAAAATTGCCGTTGTACCTTTTCATGTTCATACAAAGGGAAGTAAGGAATTTCTCTTCCAGGCCTTCCATGACGCCCTAGTGCGGGAACTGAGCTCTGCCAAAGAAGTGGAAATAATAGAAAAGAATAACTTACCGGAGCCATTCCGGCAAAAACCGCCGGATGAAGGAAAACTGGAAGAAATCGGCCATGCCGTTTCCGCCACCCACATCCTAACCGGGGGGATAACGGAAATCGGCAATGAATTGAACGTGGACGTACGCATCTATGACGTTAAGGCACGGAGATTTCTCCTCCCCGTCTCCGCCCAAGGGCGCGGGATGGAGAGCTTATCCATCATTGCATCTCGACTGAAAAGCGAGATCCTCATCCGCCTCTCGGCGCGATTGAGAATTGCCAAGATAGAATTCAAAGGAAACGAAAAGATAGAATCGGCCGTGCTCAATCAGGCCATAAAAAGCACGCAAGGTGGTCTTTATTCAGAATCCTTGATTGCAAAGGACATAAGAGAAATTTACAAACTGGGCTACTTCGAGGACGTCGTAGTGGATGTCTCGGACACGCCGGAAGGAAAGGTCGTCACTTACCAAGTCAAAGAAAGGGGCGTAATCTCAGACATCGTCTTCAACGGCAATAAAGCCATAAAAAAAGACGATTTAGAAGCAACGATCACCTTCAAAACCAAACAAGTTCTTAATATTGGAGCTATTACAAACTCCTTGGAGAAACTGAAAGAATTGTATGACAGCAAAGGCTACTATAATGCGGAAATCAAATATCGCATCGATCCGGTACGCCCAAAGGAAGTACGTGTGACCTTTGATATCCAGGAAAAAGAGCGGTTGTACATAAAAAAGATTTCCTTCGAAGGCAATCATACTTTTAAAGAAAAAGAGTTAAAGAAACTAATGAAAACAGAGGAACGCGGTCTTTTTTCCTGGTTTACGGATGCGGGAATTTTAAAGAGAGATCAGCTCCTCCAAGACGTGAACAAAATCAACGTCCACTACTTCAACAACGGCTTTATTTATGCCCAAGTGGGCGAACCAGACATCACGTTCGATGAGAAAGGTATTTATATCAAGATAAAAATCGTCGAGGGGACGCGATTCAAAGTAGGAAAGGTGGCCATTGAAGGAGACACCTTAAAGATCTCTCGAGACGAATTATTCAAAAATCTCACCATCGTAAAAGGGGTTTTCTTCGATCGCGGAGCGGTAATCAAAGACGTAGAATATCTGACGGGCGCCTGTAACGATGAAGGCTACGCCTATGCGGACGTAAATCCCATAACCCAGGCCCATGATAAAGAGCAAAAGGTAGATATTACTTACAAAATCACGAAGGGGCCCCTCGTTTACTTTAACCGAATCAATATTACGGGAAATACAAAGACGAGGGACAAAGTAATAAGGCGTCTCCTTATGTTTGCCGAAGGAGACCTCTACGGGAGCTCCAAACTTAAAGATAGTTTCAAGAATCTGGAGCGAACGAGATTTTTCGAAGAAATAGATTTTCAAGCGGAAAGGGGCCCGGATGAAACTCTCACCGATATCGGCATTCGAGTTAAGGAAAAGCAAACGGGTATGTTCAGCGTTGGTGTAGCTTACAGCGCCCTCGACGGGGCCATGGCTATGGCCTCTATCTCTCAGCAGAATCTATTCGGCCGAGCCCAATCCCTTTCCCTTAAGGCCACGGTCGGACAGAAGGCTCAATATTATGACCTCACGTTCATCGACCCTTGGCTTTTCGACACCAATATTTGGAGTCGTTTCGAACTCTGGAATACCATCCGTTATTACGATTCCTACGATTTGGATACAAAGGGTATAAGCCCCACCCTGGGATACCCTATCTGGCCTAAGTACAGCATTTACGGCTACCTCCAATACGGTTATTCCATCTCCCGTGTGAAGAATATATCGCGCACGGCCTCACCGATCATTAAGGAACAGGAAGGCACTCACACCATGAGCTCTCTTACACCCACCCTCACCCGTGACACAACCGATGACGCCTACTTCCCCACCAAAGGGAGCGTTATGAGCGTTTATACGACCCTGGTAGGTGGCCCGTTGGGGGGGAATACTCACTTTCTACGTCATGGAGCCCACGGTGCGTGGTACAAATCCTTGCCTTTCTTCGATGCCGTATTCGACATCAAGGGACGTATCGGGAATCTTCAATCCATCGGAGGCCATTCTATTCCTATCTACGAACTATACTACGTAGGAGGAATAAATAGCATCCGGGGATTGCGTTACGTGGGACCAAAGGATCCAGTGACGGGTGATCTCATTGGTGGTAGGACCATGCTCACCCTCAACTTCGACCTCGTTTTTCCCCTCGTGAAGGATGCCGGCATTAGGGGAGTCATCTTCTTCGATACGGGTAACGCCTGGGATAAAGGCTATCATTTAGACGATATGAGGAAAACGGCCGGGTTGGGTATTCGCTGGTATTCACCTGTCGGTCCCCTTAGATTAGAATGGGGCTACGTTCTCGATCGCAAGGTAGGAGAATCGGCGAGTCGATTCGAATTTACAATGGGAACTTTCATGTAACAAAGAACAAGGGGGAAAAAATAATGAAAAAAAGATGCATCATTTTATTTCTATCCGTCATGGTTTTGATTGGACACCCGCTTTTTGCTCAAACAGGTAAGATTGGCTTCTTCAATATGGAAGAGATTCTGAACAATTCAGAAGCGGGCAAACAGGCAAACGAAGAATTGAAAAAAATTTTCGAAGAAAACAAGAAAAAGATCCAAGAAAGGGAGAAAGAACTTTATCGCCTGAAGGAAGAATTGGAGAAGCAAAAATCTGTCCTTACCGAAAAGGCGCTTAGGGACAAGGAAACTGCATACAACAAGAAATTTCGCGACTATCAAGACCTAGTCAAGGATGCAAACGATGAGATGAACGCCAAAAGACAGGAACTGGTCAATAGGTTTGTACCTGATGTTATGAAAATCGTTGAATCCATAGGCAAAAAAGAGGGTTACAATGCTATCATCGATATTGCTTCTGTACCCATTGCCTACTACAATAAGGAAAACGATTTAACGCCAAAGATAATCGAAGAGTTCAACAAGATAGTAAAGAAGAAGTAGGACGGTGGAAAAAACATTAAAAGAAATTGCCGATTTTATTGGGGGGCGTCTATTAGGTGATCCCCATGTGGTCATTAAGGGGCTAAAAGGCATCACCGAGGCGGAACCCGGCGATCTCACCTTCATAGCGAATCGTCGCTACCTTAAATATCTTGCTTCTACCCGAGCTTCGGCTGTTGTTGTATCACCGGAGATAGAACAGGCGAACCTAAATCTTGTCCAAGTCGACGACCCCTATACCGCTTTTGGACGTCTCATCTCTTGGTTTTACCCCATGGAAAAGGAAAAACCTTTTATAAGCCCTCAAGCCTATATCGATCCAAGCGCTATGGTGTCACCGGAGGCGACCGTGTTCCCGGGAGTATTTATCGATGCCGAAGTAGAAGTGGGCAGAGGAGCCGTCATCTACGCGGGAGTCTCGATCGGAAAAGGGGCAAAAATAGGTGAAGATACCATATTACATCCCAACGTCGTCATCTATCCGCAGTGCATAATCGGCAACCGAGTAATCATCCATGCTGGGGCGGTGATCGGCGCGGACGGGTTTGGTTTCGCCCATCCCGGGCGGGAGAATATCAAAATACCACAGGCAGGGATCGTTCAGATTGATGATGATGTAGAAATCGGTGCCAACACCACGATCGACCGGGCAACCCTAGGGCGAACCTGGATCAAGCGAGGAACGAAGATCGATAACCTCGTCCAGATAGGCCATAACGTCACCGTCGGTGAAAGGGCGATCATTGTATCACAAGTGGGAATCTCGGGCAGTACTCGCCTCGGCAACGGCGTAATACTAGGGGGACAAGTAGGGATAGTTGGTCACATAGAGATCGGTGATGGTTGTATAGTTGCTGCGCGGAGTGCCGTACATAACGATGTCCCAGCGGGACAGATAATTGCCGGAGCACCTCATATGCCTTACAAAAAATGGCTGCGTGTGACCGGTGCCTTGTCCCGCCTCCCCGATTGGATGAAAAAAATTACCGATCTTACGAATCGCCTAACGCAGGTAGAAAAATTTTTAGAGGATAGGAAAAAATGAGCATTCATCCGACGGCCATAATCGCATCCGATGCCTTAATAGGCGAAGATGTTGAAATAGGACCTTACACCGTAATCGGTCCTCGCGTTTCTATCGGCCGGGGAACGAAAATCGGTCCTCACGTTGTTATTGAAAGCCTTACAGAAATAGGGGAAAACTGTCGTATCATGCAATTCGCTGCGATCGGTGCACCACCTCAAGACCTCAAATTCAGAGGGGAAGAAACGAAAGTAATCATAGGTAATAATAACACCATCAGGGAGTTTGTCACCATCCATCGCTCCACCCAGGCCGATATTGGGGTAACAATTGTAGGAGACAACAACTTGATCATGGCTTACTGTCACATCGCCCACAACTGCAAACTGGGAAATAACATCGTCATGTCCAACGGTGTTAATTTGGCCGGACATATCGAAGTGGAAGATTACGCCACCATCGGGGGATTGACGGGCATCCATCAGTTCACGAAAATCGGAGCGCACTGTATGATTGGCGGCTGCTCGGCGGTGACGAAAGATGTCCCCCCTTATTGCTTAGCCTCGGGCAACCATGCCCACCTTTATGGTCTCAATTTAATCGGTCTCAAGAGAAGACATTTTCCTTCTGAAGTCATTCAAGCTTTGAAGGCCGCCTACCGTATTGTTTTTCGATCCAACCTCATTCTCGAAGACGCCCTTTTGCGGGTAAAAAATGACGTGCCAGACTTTCCAGAAGTTAGGCATTTCATCTCTTTCATCAAAAATTCCAATCGAGGGGTCTGCCGTTGACGCGAAAATTGCGGGTAGGCGTAGTCGGGATAGGCCATTTAGGAACATATCACCTAACCAAATATGCGGGCATAGAAGAGTGCGAAATCATAGGCGTGGCCGATTGCGTTTACGAAAAAGCTATTAAGGCGGCAAATCATTACTCCGTAACTGCTTACGGTGACTTTCGCCAACTTGTAGGAAAAGTAGATGCCGTAAGCATTGCTGTGCCAACGGCCGTTCACTATGAGGTGGCAAAAGAGTTTCTCTCGGCGGGGACAGACTGTCTGTTGGAAAAACCTATCGCCCGCACCTTAGAAGAAGCGGATGAATTGATTGAGATTGCCCGCCAGAACAACTGCATATTTCAGATTGGCCATATAGAAAGGTTCAATCCAGCGATCTCGGCACTTAAAGGAGCGCTCAAAAAACCTCTCTTCGTTGAGGCTCATCGCCTGCATCCCTTTTTTGAACGAGGCACAGACGTAGATGTTATTTTAGACCTCATGATCCACGACCTCGACATACTGCTTCATTTAATTAAGGAGAAGGTCGTTAGGGTGGAAGCCGTGGGAGTTCCCGTACTTACTGACAAGATAGACATAGCCAACGTGCGTCTCGTCTTTGCAGGGGGGTGTGTTGCCAATCTGACGGCAAGCCGGGTGACAGGTAAAACCATGCAAAAAATTCGTTTTTTCGGAGAAGAGGGCTACTACGCCGTAGACTACGGAAAAAGAGAATTAACTTCGTTAAGAAGGGAGCAGAACGACGAGGGGCGATATCTAATTGTGAATAATGACATAGAGGTGGCACGAACTGACCCGTTAGAGCAAGAGATTAGGGCCTTTGTAAAAGCGTGCCTTAGTCGTTCTTCCCCACCTGTCAGTGGAGATGAGGGAAGAAAGGCCCTCGCCCTGGCCCTGACCATCCTTGAAGCTATAAAAAAACCGTCTCTATGAAAAATAAATTATCTCCCCTTTTCTTTATCTCTGCCGGAGAGGCTTCTGGTGACCTTCACGGCGCTCACTTGGTTAAAGCCGTGAAGGAAATGGCTCCTCATGCCCGTTTTTTGGGCATGGGGGGAAAAAAAATGGCAGAAGCGGGAGTCGAACTGGTTGCCCATATTTCGGAGATGTCCGTCGTCGGATTCACCGAGGTAATGTCCCACCTAAAGGTCATCCTCTTCACCATGCAACGACTTAAAAGGGCAATTAAAGAGCATCGTCCAGACCTTGTCATTCTCATAGATTACCCAGACTTTCATCTCCCTCTCGCCAGATTTGCCAAACGAGAAGGGCTAAAAATAATGTACTACATAAG
This sequence comes from Syntrophales bacterium, assembly GCA_026416455.1. Taxonomy (GTDB): domain Bacteria; phylum Desulfobacterota; class Syntrophia; order Syntrophales; family UBA8958; genus JAOAFE01. Next base: position 10,200 of record JAOAFE010000001.1, on the reverse strand, counting down.
TCCGCAGATCTGGGCCTGGCGAAAGGGTAGAGTCAAAACGATAAAAAAGTTTATTGACCACATGGTGGTGATTTTGCCTTTTGAGGAGAAGATCTATCGGGACGCCGGAGTAAAATGTACTTTTGTAGGACATCCCCTCTTGGACATAACGGAAGGGAACTTAAAGCAAGAAGACGCAAAAAATACCCTCGGCTTTCCGGTACATGCCCGGATCATCGCTATCCTCCCTGGAAGCCGAAAAAAAGAAGTGACCAGACTTTTGCCTGTGATGTTGGAAGCCGCGACCCTATTAAAAAAATCATACTTGGATGCTTTTTTCATCCTGCCTTATGCGGACACGCTAGATCCATCCTGGATCGAATCGATCGTCGCATCTTATGAAACAAAAGTGACTCTCGTCCCAGGGCATATGATTCACCAGGCCCTCGCAGCTTCCGATTTTGCCATCGTTGCCTCGGGAACAGCTACTTTGGAGACAGCCTTGATGGGTGTCCCCATGTGCATCGTTTATCGTCTCTCCTTTTTTACCTATCTCCTCGGACGTCTGGCTATTCGAGTCAAAAACATAGGACTAGTCAACATTATAGCCGGAAAAACACTGGTGCCAGAACTTATTCAGAAAGATTGTACACCGGAGCGTATCGCAATCACGGCCAAAACTATCCTTGACGACCCGGTAAAAGTATCGGAAATAAGAGAAGGATTAAAAGAGGTGAAGGAAAAGTTGGGAACTCCTGGGGCGGCTCGAAAAACGGCCTTAATTGCCCTAAAGATGGTCGGATATGGAAACTTTTAAAAGGCTCTTGAAACTTGCAAAACCTCATTTCAAGCGATTCATCATCGCTTTACTATGCATGCTTGTTGTCGGAATAACGACCTCAGCCCTCGCTTATCTGGTGAAGCCTGCTTTGGATGAAATATTCCTAAAGAAAAATGTCCATATGCTCATCTGGATACCCGTTGCTATTGTAACACTTTACCTTCTTAAAGGCTCCGCCTCGTATATGCAAGCTAGGCTCATGCAATACATCGGTTTGCGCATTATCACCGACTTAAGAAACGAGCTCTATCGTAGGATTCAGATGCAATCCCTCTCATTTTTTTCGCGCTATCCGACCGGTGTTCTCATGTCTCGCATCACAAACGATGTCGGAACGATACAAGGTGCTGTATCGGAAGCAGTAACAAGCCTTTTCAAAGATTCTTTCACCATCTTGGGCCTCATCTTTGTTATTTTTTACCGAGATTGGAAACTTGCCCTTTTGGGCATGGTTATATTTCCCATTGTGGCCTATCCTATTGCCACTTTCGGACGCAAGATGCGCAACATTGCCCGACGCTCTCAGATTACCATGGGTACTTTGAATACACTTCTCCACGAAACCATCTCGGGTACCCGGATCGTGAAAGCCTTCGGTATGGAAGAATACGAAAACCGCCGCTTCAGAGCCGAGAATGAAAGGTTGTTTAATCTTTATATCAAAGCCGTATCCGTCAGTGCCCTCTCCAGCCCACTGATGGAATTCTTGGGTGGAATCGGTATCGCAGCCATCGTGTTATACGGTGGGTACCAGGTCATAAGCGGAGCCACGACACCGGGAAATCTCTTCTCCTTTCTTACCGCCCTCATCATGTTATACGAACCGATCAAACGTCTAACCAATGTGAACAACACCATACAGCAAGGCATTGCGGGAGCCCAAAGGGTATTTGAGATCATCGATCAGGAACCGGAGATTAAAAACAAACCCGGGGCCATCGATCTTCCCCCTATTTCTCACAGCATCGAGATAGAAAACGTCTCCTTTGCATATGAGGATCAACCGGTCCTCAAAGGGATAAATCTCTCTATCCAGGCAGGCGAAATCATTGCCTTCGTAGGTGCGAGTGGCGGTGGGAAAACGACTCTGGCCAATCTCATTCCCCGTTTTTACGATGTCACGGAAGGTCGCATTTTAATCGACGGTCACGATATCCGCGATGTGACGGTGGAGTCATTGCGCGCCCAAATAGGGATGGTAACCCAGCAGACAATCCTGTTCAACGACACGGTACGAAACAACATCGCATATGGTGACATTACCCGGTCGGAGGAAGAAATTATAAACGCCGCCAAGGCGGCCAATGCCCACGATTTCATCATGCAACTTCCAGAGGGATACGACACGGTCATCGGGGAACAGGGCGCTAAACTCTCCGGTGGAGAAAGGCAAAGAATTTCCATCGCCCGCGCCCTGATCAAAAACCCCCCGATTTTAATTTTAGACGAAGCGACTTCGTCTTTGGACACGGAGGCAGAGGCGGAGGTTCAAAGCGCCCTGGAGAAACTCATGGAAGGGAGAACGACGATACTCATCGCCCATCGATTATCCACCGTCAGAAATGCCGACCGCATCATTGTTATCTCCGACGGCCGCATTGTCGAGGAGGGCACACACGAATCCCTGATCGAGAAAAGAGGAGAGTATTATCGCCTCTACCTGCTCCAATTTGCGGGCGATGAAATTCCCCATGAGGTATTATGAGAGGCGATGTCTTTTTCCTCGATATCTGGAAGCGCAATACTCCCGGATTCGCGGGCATTCTCCTCTCTCCCCTCTCGGCCATTTACGGGTTTATCGTTCGGCTGAGGAACTACCTTTATGATAAAAAATGCCTCCCCATTTACCAATTACCGTGCCCGGTAATTAGCGTCGGAAACCTTACAGTCGGGGGAACGGGCAAAACGCCTATGACAATCTTAATTTCGAGAATAATAAAAGAAGCTGGATTTCGACCAGCGGTTGTCAGTCGAGGCTACAAGGGAAAGGGCGGAGAAAAAGTAAAAATCGTATCAACAGAAAAAGAGGTGCTTCTCCCCCCCGAGATCGCCGGTGATGAGCCGGTGATGATGGCAAAGAAACTGAGAGGGATACCCGTTATTACCGGAAAAGATCGGGTGCAGGCTGGTCGGCAGGCGTGGCGCAGATTTTACCCGGATTGCATCGTATGCGACGATGCATTTCAGCACCGACGCTTGCACCGAGATTTAGACATTCTCCTTCTCAACGCTCATCGCCCCTTTGGAAACGGAAGGCTTCTTCCCGCTGGTCCTCTGAGAGAACCAAAGACATCCGTAAGTCGAGCTCACCTGATCGGGGCCATCAAAAAAGGGGCCGATACTACCGCCCCCGATATCTGTCCTGCGTTTACCGCTCGAATGGTGAAAACAGCCCTTTTCTTGCCGACCACGGAAGAAAAGCGGTTACCCAAGATCCTTCGAGGTAAAAGAGTCTTCGCTTTTGCAGGTATTGCGGATCCGGAACACTTTCTTCATCTTCTAAAAGAAGAGGAAGCCGAAGTGGTACGCTTCCTTGCCTTTCCCGATCATTATGGATATACGAAAAAGGATGTAGAGCAATTAAGAGAAACTGCTCTTAGTGAGCGTTGTGAATTCACATGCACCACAGAAAAAGACGCGGTAAAAATAGCACATCTCACATCCGTTATCCCCAACCTCGCCGTCTTGCAAGTGGAGATAGAGATAGAAGAGAATTTTGAAACCTTTAGGAAGCATGTACTGACTCTAATTGAAAAATGCGCAAGACAAAAGCCGTAAACGTTTTCCTCGTCGTGAGCAAAATTATCCCCCGCGGAATACGTAAACAGCTATTCTGCTACTTGGCGCTGCTTTTTTATTATCTCTTTCCCCGCCATCGCCTCATTACCCTCCACAATCTGGTGCGCGCCTTCCCCGACAAATCTATTCAAGATCTGGAAATACTCGCCCGCCGGGTTTTCAAAAATCTCGGTATCATCGTGTCCGAATTCTTCGATCTCCCATCGATAACAAAAGAAAACTTTAGTCACTGGGTAGAATTTGAAGGGTTGGAACACTTTTATGAGGCTAAATCGGCCGGAAAAGGTGTGATCGCCAGTGTTTCTCACTTCGGAAACTGGGAGATGATGGCCGTGACCTTTGCCGTTGCCGTCGAGCCCCTCACAATCTTATACCGACCTCTGGACAACCCTTATCTCAACGAGATTGTAACCTTCGTTCGAACACGACCGGGAAACACCTTGCTCACGAAAGAAGGCTCTATGAGAAAGGCCTTAAAAGCCCTATACAACGGACAAGTGCTTTGTATTTTGAACGATCAGAACGTGGACGTAAGGGAAGGGGTTTTCGTCGATTTTTTTGGCCGACCCGCTTGTACGGGAACGGGGCTTGCGACCCTCGCCATGCTGAGCAGCGCTCCCATCCTCCCTGTGTTTATGCCCCGTCTGTCTTCCGGCAAGTACCGGATGATCTTCCTTCCCCCCTTCATAGCGGAGGATACAGGCAACTACGAAAGAGACCTAGAGGTAAACACCCAACGAATTACGAAGATCCTAGAGGACAAGATAACTCAATATCCGGACCAATGGCTATGGCTTCATCAAAGATGGAAAACGAAGAAGTGCCAACAGGGCGATTATCATGGAGCAAGTTAGAGGTTTAACGACCCCTCTGACAGTTTGGGGGAAAAAAACCCTTCCCATTTCAAAAATAAAGAAGATCTTGATCCGAGGCACAAACTGGATCGGTGATGCTGTCATGACTCTTCCCGCCTTAAAAGCCCTACGGGACAATTTTCCCCAAGGTCATTTAACAGTCCTGGCGAAGCCCTGGGTTAAAGAAATTTACCTCTTATCTCATCTGATCGACGAGGTCATCTTGTATGATGACAGCCACGAGCACCGAGGATTAGGAGGAAGGTTGAAACTCTGTAAAAGACTAAAAAGAGAAAAATTCGATCTCGCTCTTCTCTTTCAAAATGCCATAGAAGCAGCTCTTATCGCCTTTTTTGCTCGCATTCCCATCCGCGCCGGATATGATACGGATGGACGTCTGCTGCTTCTTACGCATGCCGTCCGCCGGAGGCGCTACGTTCTCCATCTCCACCAGACACGCTACTATCTAGAAATGGTTCGGGCCCTGGGAATCGAGGCAGAGTACTCTCAACCTAGAATTTTCCCACCCGAACCCGTCAACCTGAATCTACCGGTGGGAGATTTGATTGGTATTGCACCTGGAGCGCAGTATGGCCCCGCCAAGAGGTGGTTTCCCGACCGATTCGCCGCACTTTCTGATTTGTTACTAGATACTTTCGCCTCTCATATTATTCTTCTGGGCTCCAAAGCCGACCGAGACGTGACAAAGGAAATAAAAAAACAATCGAGACACACTTTGATCGATTTGGCCGGGGAGACAAGCCTCGCAGAAGCTGTGGCCATAATGGCCCAACTACGGGTCTTTGTAACCAACGACTCCGGGCTTATGCACGTAGCTTGTGCCTTGGGAATTCCGGTGGTAGCCATCTTTGGCTCCACCGATCCCACAACTACCGGTCCGGTAGGAGATAGGGTACGTATAATTCATCACCCCGTTTCGTGTAGTCCTTGCCTTAAGACTCACTGTCCAACTGACTTTCGCTGTATGGATCAAATCCAGGTGGAAGAGGTTTTTTCTGCCGTAAAAGACCTCTGGGAGTAAGAGGATATGAAACAAAGGCGCGCCGTTTTCCTTGACCGTGATGGTACGATAAATGAAGAAGTGGGATACTTGAACGCGATGGATAAACTTGTCATTATTCCCGGTGCTTTTGAAGCGGTTAAACTAATCAATCGATTAAGCCTTAAAGCCATCGTCGTAACGAACCAATCGGGCGTCGCCCGTGGCATGTTCGACGAGACTTTTTTAAAACACGTTCATCGTTATATGAAGGACCTTTTTTTGAAACACGGCGCCGTGATTGACGACTTTTTTTACTGTCCCCACCATCCAACGGAGGGACAAGGAAAGTATCTTCTCCGTTGCCTCTGTCGTAAACCAGAACCCGGCATGTTACTTGCGGCAGCTAAAAAATGGAATTTAGATTTAAAATCTTCTTACATGATTGGAGACCAAGCCAAAGATATCGAACTCATTCGTCGAGTGGGCGGCAAAGGTATCTTAGTGAATACGGGGTATGGCAGTCAAGTAGACGGAGAGCTGATTAAACCAGATTTTCGGGCGCGAGACATCCTGGAGGCCGTAAAGTGGATCGAGAGAGACCTGACCCATGAATATCTGCCTGATTAAACTAAGCGCGATCGGCGACGTCGTACACACCCTGCCGTCCCTTTCGGCCCTGAAAAAACTATACCCTTCTTCCCATTTAACCTGGGTCATCGAGGAAGAGGCTAGTGACCTTATCCTCGATCACCCACTCATAGACCGGGTACTTATCTCCCGGCGGAAGACCTGGTTAAAAAAACCTCTCAATCGACAATCTATCCACGAAATGAAGCATTTTCTCTCCGCTCTTCGTGACCGCACCTATGACATCACCATAGATTTTCATGGCCTTTTTAAAAGTGCCGTCATCTGCGCCCTAAGCCCCAGCCGCAGGCGTATTGGCTACAGAAGTATGCAAGAACTAAGCGGCCTCTTCTATCGGGAACGTATTCCGGAAGATATGGAAAAACATGCTGTCGACCGTTATCTGGATTTTATTAGATATTTAGGCGAACAGCATCCGCGGGTTGAATTTTCCATCCCCGCCCCGGCAGATGTAAAGAAAATGGCCGCCCACTGCCTTGAATCCGAAGGGTTAGCCATAGATGAGACCCCTTTTGTAGCCGTGAATCCCGTCGCCCTTTGGCCCACAAAACTATGGGGACAAGAGAAATTTGCCTACCTCTCAGATATGATAATAGAAAACCTCAAGCTTCCCGTCGTCTTTACCGGCAGTAAAAGGGATAACGCCTACATTCTGAAAATAGCCAGGCATATGAAGAATACTCCCCACAACCTCGCCGGCAAGACTTCTCTTCGGACACTAGCGGAAATTTACCGTCACGCCCTTTTCGTCGTGACGACCGACTCGGGTCCGATGCACATTGCTGCCGCTGTAGGCACACCGGTCATCGCCCTCTTCGGTCCCACCGATCCAGGACGCACCGGTCCATACGGTCCGGATCATGTAGTGGTGCGGACGGGTATTTCTTGTAGCCCGTGTTTCCTTAAATCATGCACCCATCGAATATGTATGGAAGGGATTAGGGTAGAAGACGTATTCTTAGAGGCAAAAAAAATGTTCGAAAGGAGGAGATGAAGACATGGCCATAAGTAAAGACTTACTCGAGATCCTCGTCTGCCCCCAGTGCAAAGGGCAGTTAGAGCTGACAGAAAAAAGGGATGGTTTAATCTGCCACTCATGCCGCCTCTTATACGAAATTAGAGACGATATTCCCATCATGCTCGTCGAAGAGGCAAAACCGATTCTTGAATGATTTAGATGTGTTAGTTTTTTCTCCCCCTATCTCCTTTCAGATGCCATGCAACCAGACGGGAGTAGAGGAGAAATTTCTGCCTGGCGCCGGGTAGAAGACACAGGGTCAGAAGGCAGTAAATGCCAGTTCCTAACCAGTTGACAATGAGGCGACCGATTATCACAAGCCTAATGACGAGATAGTAAAATGGCGGGTACCACTTTTCAAAATAGCGGTAACGAGAACGATAATACTCAAGACGGGGGGTTAAACGTTCGCCGATACTTTGTCCTTGGAAGTGGTAAACCAGGGCGCTGGGTAAGAAATATATCTTCCACCCCGCCTTTCGCATAGCATAAGCCCAGTCTGTTTCTTCGAAGAAAAAGAAATATCTTTCGTCCAGCTTACCCACCTCATCGATCGCCTTTTTTCTTACCAACATAGCCGCTCCGATGCAGGAATCAACTTCGATTGGATGTGTATAATTACGCCTCTTTCCGGGAAATTTTTTGGGGAAAAAAAACTCGAGAAGCGATTCATTGGTGAGAAGGGTCAACAAATTCGGAAAAGAGGCAAAGGAACGTTGTTTGGTCCCATCCTCGTTTAAAAGCTGGCCACAGCACATAGCTGCTTCCTTATGCCTTTCCATGAACTGAAAGAGTTCCTTTACCGCCCCTTTAGTTAAACAAGCATCTGAGTTAAGGAGAAAGGCATAGCGCCCCTTCATCAGACAAAGGGCCTGATTGTTGGCGGCGGCAAAACCTTTATTTTGCTTATTTTCTATGAGACGAACGAGGGGAAATTCTCTTTTTACCATCTCCACACTGCCATCAGAAGAGCCGTTATCCACTACAAACACCTCATATTCTATTCCTTCGACAGTTGAATAGATGGATGCAAGACACAACCTTAAAAGATCCCTGGTATTCCAATTTACTACGATAAAAGAGATATCCATTTTATCTCGCCTTGCGAGTCATTTGAGCCAATTTTGCGTACTTAAAAAATTTGTTAACCGCATCCGTCACCGCCAGGGTCAGACCCGGGTAACCATCTAAGAAACCTAGACGGATGAAGTAATCTTGGAAAAAAACTACCGCCGCTCGCATGAAGGCCCCGGCGGCGGTTGAAGTTCGACCTTCCCTGAAGGCCATCTCGGCCCCTAAGGTAGAATATCGATTTATCTTTTCTAAAATAAGCGTGAGGTCACTTTCCGTATAATGCTCAAGGGGGGTAGAAAGAGTTATAATTGTACCATCTACGAGAACTGCCTCATGCACAGCCGCATGTGACATTCGCCCCTTTCCCCTTCTAAACAACCTCACTACCCGATCGGGCCACCAACCCGCATGCCTTATCCATCGTCCTTGAAAAAAGTTTTTCCGTGGGAAACTGTACCCGACTGCCGGTGGCTCAGGAGATAGGCAAATTTCCCTAATCCTTTCTGCCGTCTCGGGCGGAACACATTCATCGGCGTCGAGGAGGAGAATCCACGGCTCACGACATTGGTTCAGGGCAAATTGTTTTTGCTCCCCAAAACTACCGGACCACTCTTTTACGTATATTTCACAGCCCGCTTCCTCAGCAATTTGTAGTGTCCTATCACAGCTTCCCGAGTCTACCACAACCACTTGAGAGGCAAAGGTAACACTTTTCAAAGCCCGCGGCAGATTTTTTTCCTCATTAAACGTAATGATAGCAACCGAGAGAGGTATTTTTTCCATAAATTCCCTTCCGTATCTTGCAGGCCACAAACCTTTATGCTTTTATAGCAGAAAAAAAGAACCTGACAACGGTAAAGGCATGAAAGTATCGATCATCATCGTCTCCTATAACACGGCCGATTTAACGAAAGCCTGTCTGGAATCTCTCCGCTTAGCCCATGGGGAAAAAGAGATTTGTGTTGTTGACAATGCATCCACGGACGGAAGTGTCGAGATGATAAAAACCCTCTTTCCGGAAGTAACTCTTATCGTTAACAATAGAAACATAGGCTTCGGAGCGGCCAACAACCAGGCCCTTGCCTGTACGGAAGGAGATTACATCATTTTTTTAAATCCTGACACGGTGGTGGATCCGGCAGCAATAGAAGAAGCCGTTCAGTTTATGGATGAAAACCCGCACATAGGCATTGCCGGTGCGCATATCTTAAACCCGGACGGAAGTGATCAAGAATCTGTCTCGTACCGCTATCCAGGAGAAAAGTACGCCTCCGGCGAAACATGCGGCCTGGCCGGTCACATTGCCAGTATTTTGGGCGCTTTCATGATTGCCCGCCGGGACGTGCTAAAAAAAATAAAGGGCTTTGATGAAGATTTTTTCCTCTATGGAGAAGATGAAGATCTCTGCTGGCGTATCCGCGAACAGGGTTTCGAGGTCGGCTTTATACCGGGGGCACGGGTGTACCATTGGGGCGGAATGAGTGAGAAAAACACTCCCCCGCCCGAAATCAAGAAAAAAAAACTGGAAGCAGAACATCTCTTCTGGAAAAAGCACTACCGTCCGGAAACTATTCGCCGGATTAAAAGAGCCCATCGGATGAAAGCCCATTGGCGTCTTTTCACTTTGGCCCTCGAATCTCTCCTCAAGGGAAAAACTGAAGAAATTGAAAACAAAAGAATTTATTACCGTCACAGCCTCGAGCTGGCAAAAAGAGTTGATTAGTTAAAATATGAGCGAAAAATCACCCCTTCTCGGTACCAAACCCATGCTAGTTAAAGGCTCGTTGCCCTTGCCTAAAGATGTAGAGAAGATACTGGTGATACAATTGGGTGATATCGGCGATGTAGTCGCTACAATCCCAACACTGAAAGCAATTAAGGATTTTTACCCTAAATCCCTACTATTTTTACTCGTACGGGCACCTAATGGGGAAATCCTGGAAGAAGAGCCCTATATCGAAAAAATCTTTTCCGTCACCAAGCA
>JAOAFE010000019.1 GCA_026416455.1 Syntrophales bacterium | reverse complement strand
GGGACTTAAGAGGCGTGGTGCAGGGGATTGACGTGCTGCAAGCGCGCTTCGAGCAGCTCATGGAAGAAGGCCGAAGCTCATATCTTCCGCTTACGGCCGGCAAGGATGGCGACAAAGCGGCCGAGGCAGCGCTCGAGCACTTCCGCGATAGGAACTCGCGCGAGGCATTTTATCGCTTTTTCCGCGAGCTGGAAGAGGTTTATGAGATTCTATCCCCCGACCCGTTCCTGCGCCCTTACCTGGAAGACTATCAGCGCCTGGTCGAGATGTATCGCTTGCTCCAGGCCGCTTATGAGCCGCACGTGCCGGTGGACAAATCGTTCCTGCGCAAGACCGCTGAAATTGTCCAGCAACACAGCCGCACAACCGTATTGCAGGAGCCGACGACGACTTACGAGATCGGACCGGCGGCACTGATCGCCTTGTTCAACGAGGAAAAGCCCGATACCGTCAAGGTCTTTAACTTGCTCAAAGAACTTCATCGCCTTGTGGAAAAGGACGGCCACGTCGCACCCTACTTGCTTTCCATCGGCGAGCGTGCCGATGAGATCCGCCGCCGTTTCGAGGAGCGGCAGATCGAGTCGCAGGAAGCGCTGCGTGAACTGAACGAGCTGGTGAGACAACTGAAGAATGCAGAGCAAGAGCGCCGGCGCATGGGCGATTTGTCCAATCGCCCTTACACCGCGCAGGCCTTCGCCGTGGAATGGTGGTTGCGTGTGCATCAAGTCGCTCCCGAAAGTGCCAAGTGGGTTGCCCAAGAGATGGAAAACGTTTTTGACGATTTTCCGCATTGGATGAGCAACCAAAGACAAGAGGGGGAGCTACGCATCCGGCTGTATAAGGCTTTGCAGGATATTGGCGTTCAAGAGGTGGTCTCCTGGGCTGATGCCGTTTTGAACCTGCTCCGGAGGGCGGCGGAATGAAAAAAACCGGTGCACAGAAGTGGCAACCGCTAGAGCAGGCCGTGCCCGTGGACCTATTTCTGGCTGAGGTCAAGGAGTGGGCAGAGCGCCTTGGGGTCGCACCGGCCGAGATTCGCATTCAACCGATGAAGCGTAAATGGGCGAGTTGCTCTTCGCGCGGCCGGCTCACCTTCGACACCGAGTTACTACATCAGCCGGCCGAATTCCGCCGGGGCGTTATCGTCCATGAGTTGCTGCATTTGAAAGTGCCGAATCATGGTAGGCTGTTCAGGGCTTTGCTCAGAGCCTATCTGGAAACATAAAAAGTACTGAAACGCGGTGGATTAGCATCTTTTCATCCTTCATAGGCAGGACAAAACTTATCCCGGATTCAGTGATCTTTGTTATCGGACGTTTGACCAGCCTAGCGCGTGGTCCTACAAGGCATTCTCGTACGCCGGGGTGCGCGATACTAGATGAAGACTGCTTCGGCCTGCCTGGATCAGGGTGACAGCCCGTCCGAGGTACTTAGAAGAATGAACATAATTGGCTTAATATGTTTTCTTCTCCGGTGGCTTGGTGGTGAAGATGATTATAGTAGCCACTGCGCACATGACAGCCGCACAGATAAAGGGCACGTAATAGGTACCCGTGATATCTTTTAGCCAACCGCCAACCCAAGGTCCGGCAAACCCGGCAAGTCCCCATGCCGTAAACAGAAGGCCATAATTGCTGCCTTGCGCGGTGGGACCGTAAAACTGTAGAGTAGTAGCGGGGAACAAAGTGAACATGGCTCCATAGTTCCAGCCGATCAAGGCCGCAACAACCCAAAGGGCCAGATAAACACTTCCTGCCGGATATAGCAGGAGCATCCCTGCCACCTGTAGGCAGAATATAACCCCGAAGTAGATGCGAATCCCAATTAAATCGACAAACCAGCCCGAAAGAACCCTGGTGGCCGCGTTGGTAAAGGCGAGGGCACTGACGGCGCCAGCGGCTTCCATGGGCGTTAATCCCTGGTCACGTCCATGACCGGCAATGTGTCCTATAACCATAAGTCCTGCAAAGGCGCCACAGAAGTAGGCCAGATACAGTAACCAAAATTTCGGGTCTTTCTTCGTTTCCTCATGGGTCCAATCACGTATCGCTTTTGCCAGACCTGCTCCCTCGGGAGGTGTGGGTGGTGACCATCCGGCCGGCTTCCACCCGGGAGGAGGGTTCTTTAAGAAGAAACCGGCGACGATAGCCATGAGTCCCATAGCAACACCGCAGTACCAAAAAACATAGCGCCATCCCATGGCCGGGTGGGTGATAATCCAAGTGGCCAATGGCCCCATGAGAAACGAACCGAGCCCTAACCCTACCACAGCGAATCCTGTGGCCAAGGCGGTTCGGTCAGGCCACCATTTCGGCGCCGTGGCGATAGGTGGCAGATAAATCAGCCCGCCACCCAGCCCTGCAATTAACCCATAGGTTACATATAGCTGAAGCTTCGACTGGATGAAGCCGGAGAGGACAAATCCGAGACCGACAATGAGCCCTCCTATCATGACCACATTGCGGGGACCGTACTTATCGCTCATGCGACCCGCGGGAAAGGTCATCAGTCCAAACACCAAACAGCAAATGGCGAAGGCCATCGCTATCTCTGCCCTCGTCCACCCGAATTCTGTGTTCAACGGTTTAATAAAAACACTCCAAGCGTAAAGGAGCATGCCGCAGGTAGTGCTACTCAGTAATCCCATGAAAAGAGGTATCCACCTTGGCATGACTTTGCTTTTATCTTCCGTCATTTGAGAAAAACTCCTTTCTTAAATTTATCGAGACGGTGATTAAATTGCTTCATGAACATACTAAGTAATGCCCCTGCGCGCCTCGATCAGAGACTTATCTTATGCTTCTGATTGGTACAGGAGGAACTTTGCTCCTTTCTCTTCCCACAGGGAGTATAATTTTCTTCTCTGATTGTCCTTTGATGATGTTTTTGTACTCTGCCTTTTTTCGCTCCGTATTTCAAGGAAAAATTTAAAGGCCCTTACCTTGCACGATAATCTCGATTCTTAATCTTTGCTTCATTCAGTTATATGATTGCATTGAGGCTTTCTTTTTTACGCGATAAAGACTTAGGCGGGTTTTATCACATGAACGGCCGTAGCTTTAAAGGAAACAAGGACGCTCTTACCCACGGATAGCGACATCTCTCGCGCTGAAGGCGTGCTGACATAGGATTTAATAGGGAAGCCACAATTAATGGTTACGTGGGACATAAATCCCCTTTCTGCAAGCTCTACTATAGTACCGGCGAGGAGATTTCGTGCACTCGTTCTCTCCTGTTTTCCGTCAGCGATGATGGTTACATTCTCCGGCCTAATGCAACATAGCACCTTCTCTCCCACCGACCACTGCCCCATAGCGTATATAATCGCCCCTTCTTCCGTAACTACGGTTATGATTCCCTCGGAACACGCTGATACCTTCCCAGGAATGATGGTTTCTATTCCCACAAAAGATGCTATAAACTCGTCGGATGGCCGATTCATGACCTCTAAAGCCGGCCCTATTTGAATTATTCTTCCCTCATTCATTACCGCCATCCGATCAGACAAAATAAGGCCATCTTCACGGTCATGGGTGGCTACGATGGCTGCCGTTCCTGTCTCTTTCAGGATGTGCCTGAGATCGTCCCTTAATCCATCTCGAGTGGGAGGGTCGAGAGAGGAAAAGGGCTCATCGAGAAATATGATTTTTGGATTGATGGCAAAAGCCCGAGCCAGATTGACCCGTTGCGCCTCGCCTCCAGACAGTTTTCTTACGTTTCTGTCTGCCAGATGGGCAATTCCGAATTTTTCCATTGTCTCATTCACACGCTCATTAATTTCTTTCGTCTTCAATCCTCTCAATTTCAGGCCGATCGCCACGTTATAATAAACGGAGGCATTTAAGAGCAGAGGTTCTTGAAATACAAACGTGATGAGCCTTCTATAAAAGGTACTCCGATGGCTGGGTATAGTTTCTCCTCTGAATGTTAATGTGCCGGAGAAGGGAATTAACGATGCGAGGGCGAGGAGAAAGGACGATTTTCCCGCTCCATTAGGCCCGATGAGAGAGACGATTTCCCCTTCGTCGAGGGAAAATACGGGCACGTCAACGACCTCCTTATTTCCCCTTCTTACTTTTAAATCCGAGACTTGTAGAATGGGATTCACCTTGACCTCTCGCGCTGCTGCACCCATGTAAATACGGCGTTTACGGTGAATACGAGGATCATGAGGATGATACTCAATGCAATGGCATGGTCAAAGTTGCCTTTACTCGTTTCCATCACGGTTGCGGTAGTGAGAACTCGGGTATAGCCTTTGATGTTACCCCCTACCATGATAGATGCCCCCACTTCAGATATTACACCACCGAAACCCGCCATTATGGCGGCCAAAAGGGATAGACGAGCCTCCCGCATGAGAAGCCAGATGAGCTGCCATCGGGTTGCTCCCAGGGCGAGAATCTGCCACCTTAAATTCTTTGGAAGATGTTGGAGGGCCGCAAGGGAAATGCCCATCACAATCGGAGTAGCGATTATGGCTTGCGCTATGATTAAAGCGGCTGGTGTGTAGAGTATGTCTAAAAAACCTAGAGGACCGCTTCGCCAAAGCATGATGGACACGATGAGTCCCACGACTACAGGAGGTAATCCCATGCCTGTATTTATGAGGCTGACAATCAATCTGCGACCCGGGAAATCAGTTAGGGCAATGACAGTTCCTATACCCACCCCGAAAAAAACGCTGATTAACGTAGCCGTTCCGGAGACGAAGAGGGAAAGGAGGGTTACTCCCATTACTTCCCCGTCCAAGTTGAAAATGAGATCCGACGCCTGTGAAAAACCATCTATTATGAGATCCATAGTCGATATGCTCCTCTTATGGTGTTGCCCACATGATCCGTCCCGTTTCGGAGAAATCATAACCTTCGAAGGTGGAAACGAGATCGTGAAATCGAGGGCTTCGAAGAATTTCAAGCAATGTTTGGATCGTCGGATGGAAAAAAGTGGCCTTGGGTAAGACCATGTCGAAACGCTCTTTCGTGAGATGGATGGCATCGAGTTTTAGCATGCGGGCGATGTCACTTGTCGCGATGCCTACCTGTGCACGACCGCTGAGAATGGCGAGCCCCACCTCGAAGTGGGTAAATACCTCTGCCTCGTATCCCGGAACGTGCGTTGGGGTGATTCCCATATTATCCAGAAAGGTGTCGAGGTATAGTCTCGTCCCCGATCCTTTCTGTCGGTTCACGAAGGTTAGCCTTTTTTCTATCGCATCTTCCAGACCCTTTACTTCCGAAGGATTGCCTTTCGGCAGTATAAGGCTAACGTCACGCCAAAAGAGATTTACAACGACCAAAGAAAGCCCGCTCAGGATAGGATTGAGAACCTCCGGTGTATTGTAACCGCCGGTTGAGACATCGAAGAGATGACTCCACGCGATATCCGTATAACCTTTCGCTAAGGCGATCAGACCGTCGGTAGAGCCCACAGTGGCTGTAAATAGATACAAATCGGGATGAGAAGCCCTAAGAAAAGTAAACAAGATATCTAAAATGGGATCGTTGCTGCCGGCTGCCAATATCCCGCCTTTGATATTATCTACCTTTTTTTTCGCTTCCTTGAGACCCGCCCTCGCATTTTCTTCTATCCATTCATCTATGAGCCTACGGGGAAACAACCACTTCCCCGTCACTCGGGTCGCCGGTATTCTGCCTTCCTTGACCAAGGCGTAGATTTGTTTTTCGTGAACGCCCAGGTATTGCGCTATTTCCTTTGTGTTCATGAACATCTCAGACATAAGGCCGGCTCCTAAAGCATTGTTTAACATATCCTGTGAAAAAAGTAAATAAAAACGACAAAAAATTACTTATTACTACTTATAATTACCTATCTGCGAGATTTTCTTTTTGTCGCACCTTGACTTGCGTCTTCTTTGCCTATATTAGAGGGGAAACGAATCTTCAGAACATTGCGGGTTTCTTTTATGGTAGAGACTTTCATCCTGGCCGCGGTAAGCTTTACGATCGCCACCGCCTCGCTCTTTTTTCGGGGACGTGAAGTATCTCACCTAACTTTTTCTGCCGCCTGTTTTGCCCTCTTCGTTCTGAAGCTGGGGCAGTTCGTAAGGACCCTATCGGAGGCTGCCTTTTGGCAATTTCTAGTCGTTTGGGGCCTTTTGGCCCTCCCGATTACGGTTATCTTGTTTACCGCTTCCCTCGTTCGGGTACCAAACTTGGTGAAAGAGAGGCATCTGTGGATCGCGGCGGGGATGAATGTCGCTTGTGGAGTGGTTCTTCTTACCCCCATCGGTCCTCAGTATGGTCTTTCCATACTGTATATCTTCATCGCCGTTACTCTCATTTACTGCTATTATATCCTCTTTAGAGCCCTGAAATTCAAGACTGGCCTGGAGAGGGCAAAGCTGCTTTATATAGTTGTGGCCGTGGGCATCATGGCTACATTCGGCTTCCTCGATTTCATTCGATACATGGGTGCCTATGAGTTCCCACCTCTATCGAACATCTTTCTCGCCATTCTCGTTTATTTCATCTACGGCATCATCACCCATCCCCAACTGATGGAGCTCAAAGAATTTCTCGCCCGCATGTCGGTAAAAGTCATCCTTACCTTTGCCATCACCATCATCCTCTATTTGGTGCTGAAACTGTTCAGTGCGACCGAGTTTTCACCCTTCACCATTATACTACTTGCCTCTTTCCTCATTATCCTCGCCTTCGAACCGACCAAACATTTACTGAAGATCACATTAGACAAGCTCTTTCCCGGTAATCGGGACATTTTTAATTTCATTTCCCCTATGGATAGAAAACTGGAGGAAGAGAAGTCGGCGATGCTGGAAGAAATGGCGCCCGTTTTGGCCCACGAGATTCGAACCCCCTTGGGCTCTATCAAGGCGGCGGCCCAGTATCTGCGTTCCGAGTCGCTTCAAGAAGAGGAAAGCCGTCTGCTGGACGTTATCATCGAAGAGACCAACCGTTTAAATGGCGTCGTTACTCAATTTCTCGATTTTGCCAAGCCGTATCACCTCAATTTGAAGAAGCAGGATATAAATGAGGTCATAGAAAAGGCCCTCACCATTGCGACCATAAGTGGGATCCCGGAAAAGGTGAAGATTGAAAAGGATTTAAGGCCCGACGTTCCTTTAGTATGTATAGATGCCGAGCAGATTATTCAAGTTATTCTAAACATGATAACAAATGCCCTGGATGCTATGCCGGATGGCGGTACACTTACGATAAGGACTCGACGCGTATCGACCGAGACAGGCGCAGCTGTTAGTATTTCGATCAGAGACACGGGGCTGGGGATAAAAAAGGAGGACCTAAAAAACATCTTCAAGCCGTTTTTCACCACCCGGGAGAGGGGTGTTGGATTAGGCCTTGCCATTTGTAACAAAATAGTGCGTAATCACGGGGGCACAATACGTGTAAAGTCCATTCCGGGGCAGGGAAGCATATTCCATATCCGATTAAATGAAGCCATGTGAGGTACGAGAGATGGCCAGGATACTCATAGTCGATGATGAATTGAACATGCGTCTCGTCTTAAGCGCCATGCTGAAAAAAGAAGGTTACAGTGTTTTTACGGCCAGTGACGGAATTGAGGCACTAGAGGTCATAAAAAAAGAACCCGTAGATGTAGTAGTCACAGATTTAAAGATGCCCCGTCTTGACGGTATGGGCCTTTTGGAAAAAGTGGCGAACAATTACCCCGCCTTGCCGGTTATCATCATAACTGCCCATGGT
The DNA here is from genome assembly GCA_026416455.1 of Syntrophales bacterium. Taxonomy (GTDB): domain Bacteria; phylum Desulfobacterota; class Syntrophia; order Syntrophales; family UBA8958; genus JAOAFE01. The sequence goes on along the minus strand of JAOAFE010000019.1, from coordinate 16,763 downwards.
ACGGTGGCAACGGCGGTTGATGCCCTGAAGAAAGGGGCTTTTGATTACATCACCAAGCCGTTCGAACAAGATGATCTGAAGAATGTCATCCTCAAGGCCGTCAAAACACGATCGTGCAATCAGGAAGAAGTCCAGTTGAATAGAGAAGAGCTTTCTCGTTACGGCATCATCGGTCAGAGTCCGGCTATGCAAGAAGTGTTTTCCATGATTGAGAGAGTAGCACCTACTACCACGACAATTCTTCTCACCGGAGAGACGGGAACGGGTAAGGAATTGATCGCCAACGCCATTCATGCTCACAGCCCACGACGCAACCAACCCATGATTAAAATAAATTGTGCGGCCATTGCAGAAAATCTGATGGAAAGCGAGCTCTTCGGTTACGAAAAAGGCGCCTTCACCGGGGCTGTGGTATCAAAACCGGGACGGCTCGAGCTGGCGCACAAAGGCACTCTGTTTCTCGATGAAATTGGAGAGTTGCCGAGAGAAATGCAGGTCAAACTCTTAAGGGTTTTACAAGAGCAGGCGTTTGAAAGGGTAGGGGGCCTGAAGACTATCAAGGTTGATGTTCGATTAATTGCGGCTACCAATCGTAACCTGCTCAAAGATGTAAGGGAGGGAAGATTCCGTGAAGACCTTTATTATCGACTGAACGTGCTGCCAATTCACCTGCCTGCTCTTCGAGAGAGAAGGGAGGACATCCCGGCTTTGGCGGAGTTTTTTCTCGAAAAGTTTAATCGAAAACTGGAACGCCATGTAAAAGGGTTCGAAGAGGGGGTGATGGATCTTTTCTTCGCCTATAATTGGCCGGGAAACATAAGGGAGATGGAAAACTTAATTGAGCGTCTCGTTCTCATTACCGATGGAGATACCATCACCGTCTCTCACTTACCCCCGGAAATAAGGGAGTATACTCCTCCCGTTGATTTACATGGACAAGAGATGTTGCCCGGTCAGTTTAAAGAATTTATTAAGCAGCAAACCAATGAGGTTGAGAAACAGCTCATCGCTCAATGTCTTGCCCAGTGTGGCGGCAATATCAGTAAAGCAGCTCGCGAACTGGGACTGAGCCGCAAAGGCCTACAGCTTAAAATGATAAAGTACAACCTCCGCGCTAAATAACACCCCCTTGACAGACCAAAATCTGAACCTAAATTAGCTGCGAAAAGGAAAAATAAAAGATTTCAAGATAATATACACCCATAGACGAAAGGAGGTTGGTGTGTAATGTTGCCCAGCATTTGGAGGATAGACCCATTTAGAGAGTTGGCTCGCCTAAGGAATGAGATGAATAGGCTCTTTTCGGGTTTTTCTTATCCCTTTGAAGAGGTATATCCGGCCGTCAATATTTGGATCAATGAAGAGGGTGCCATCGTGACGGCGGAGCTACCGGGCATTGATGTTGAAAAGTTAGACATCTCTATTCTGAACGACACAGTGACTATCTCTGGCTCGCGGGAAGAAGAGGAAAAGAGAGGGGAGGAAAGCTACCACCGAAAGGAAAGAATGGCCGGTAAATTCAGTCGAACTCTCCAACTCCCGTTCAAGATTAACGGGGAGAAAGTGGAGGCTCGTTACGAGAAAGGCATACTCAAGCTGACATTGCCGAGGGAAGAGGCGGAAAAACCGAAAAAAATAGCCATCAAATCGAGCTGAGGGAAGGAGGGAAGGAAAATGGATAAAGAAAGGTTGGCTACAGCTGCCCAGACAGGTGAAGGGAAGGTAAATCGCAAGATATACGTGCCCAGTGTGGACATATATGAAACAGGCGACGGTATGGTTTTGCTTATCGATATGCCGGGGGTGGATGAAAAATCGGTAGATGTGACTTTGGATAGAAATGTGCTTACCATCCAGGGTAGGGTGGAGCCGGAGAAGTTTGAGGGCTATACCCTGGCCTATACGGAGTATGGGGTTGGAGATTATCAGCGGGCTTTTACTATCTCGGACGAAGTCGATCGAGATAAAATAGAGGCTATCATGAAGAACGGCGTTCTAAAAATAAAGCTGCATAAGGCTGAGCAGGCCAAGGCGAGAAAAATCGCTATAACAACAGGATAAACACTAAGAAAAGGAGGTGTTGAATATGTTCGGACGTAGTTTACTACCTTCCTTATGGAGGCAAGGTGAGGTTTCCCGGCGGGATCGTGAGCATCCTTTCGTCACCATTCAGAGGGAGATGAATAGGCTGTTTGACGAATTCTTCCGCGGGTTTGACCTAACGCCCTTTGAAGAATCTATGGGTCGCTTCTCTCCGGCCATCGATATTAAAGAGGACGAGAAGGAATATACGATTAAAGTTGAACTCCCCGGGATGGACGAAAAAGATGTGGAAGTTATCCTGGGCGACAACACCCTGACAATCAAGGGAGAGAAAAAGGAAGAGAAAGAGGATAAAGACAAAAACTACTACTACATGGAGAGGACATTCGGGGCTTTCCAGAGGACAATTCCTCTGCCCGCGGATATAGACAGTCAGAAGGCGGATGCCCGTTTTAAGAAAGGTGTCCTCACCATCTCCCTGCCCAAGACGGAGGAGGCCCGCTCCAAAGGGAAAAAAATCACTATCAAGGCCGAATAATTGCTTCCCCTGCCCGGGTGAAAAAACGCCCGGGCATTTTTTTATGCCTTGACTTTTAATCCCTCTGTCCCTTATTTTTACATGTCGGATTATGGCAGATTTAATCAGATTTGGTGTTTCTTTGGAAAGGGATCTTCTTCGTCGTTTCGACGAACACATCAAAGAGCGTCTTTACGACAACCGATCGGAGGCTATTCGTGACCTTATTCGCCGCGAGCTTGTCGCCCGCGCTTGGTCTGATGATCAGGAAGTGGCGGGGGCTATTACTTTTCTCTACGATCACCATGACCGAGAACTTTTAAGCAAAATTACGGATATCCAACATGATTATCAGGATGTGATTATATCGACCCAGCATATCCATCTCGACCACGACCATTGTCTCGAGATTGTAGCTGTTCGAGGTAATTCGGGAAAAATAAAAATCCTTGCCGATAAAATCAGCGCCGTGAAGGGAGTTCATTACGGTAGCATAAACATGGCAAGCACAAAAACCGTTTCGCGGCGATAGGCCAGGGCCAACCATTGACAACGGCCCTCCCATTCAATTTTCTAATTCTGGAGGTAAATATGGACTGTAAGAAAGATTCTAATCTGAAGCGTTGTAACTGCTCTTACGATCCCTGTGCCCGGAAGGGTGTATGTTGCGATTGCCTATCTTATCATTTGGGCAAAAGGCAACTGCCAGCCTGTGCCTTCCCCTCTGACGTGGAACGTACCTATGATCGCTCGTTCGAGCGTTTCGCTCGCCTGGTAAATGAGAAAAAGGTGTAAGATTAAAAGGGAGGTGGTGTGAATGCCACCTCCCGACGATTTCAGACCCTGCCCGCAATGTAATTGCTTAATTGCTCGATCAAGAGTTCCTGCTCCGAGATGACGGATTTGACGGCATCGCCAATAGAGATGAGACCTACGTATTTTCCTCCTTCATAGACGGGAAGGTGGCGAATGTGTTTGCCCGTCATCAGGATCATGCATTCCTCCACTGAAGTGTCGGGGCTGACGCGATACATCTTGTCGGCCGGCGTCATGACATCTTTCACCTTCATTTTTCCGGCTGGCTTGTTTAAAGCCACAATCTTTCTTACGTAGTCACGCTCCGAGATGATACCAACGACTTCTCCTTTCTTATCCACTACCATTAGGGCGCCTATTTCTTTTTCCGCCATCAGTTTTAGGGCATCGTTGACAGCCGCATCCTGTTCGATGGTGAATACTTCCTTCTTTTTCGCCTTGAGCAAATCCTTGACTCTTCTTGTAATCATAAAAAATTTCCTCCTTTGTTGTGGGCAGGAATTTGTTCAATTTATATCCTCATTTTGGACACATTACAAGCGCTTTTATTGGTCATTGATGAATGAAAATTTATGATGTATGGGAATGGACGCAATAAATCACAAGGTGTGCGGCCATGAAGTTTAAAGGAAGAATTTGGAAATTTGGTGACAATGTGGACACAGATCAAATCATACCGGCTAGATATCTGAATATAAGCGATCCGGCCCATCTGGCTCGTCACGTAATGGAAGATGCGGATCCGACTTTTCCCGAGAAGGTAAAGCCGGGTGATATTATCGTTGCCGGAGAAAATTTCGGATGTGGTTCCTCTCGCGAACATGCGCCGATAGCGATCAAAGCATCAGGCATAGCTTGCGTCGTGGCAAAGAGCTTCGCTCGTATTTTTTATCGGAACGCCTTTAACATGGGGCTTCCCATCTTCGAGTCACCGGATATCTTCTCTCTTGTATCGACAGGTGATTGCATAGAGGTGGATGGTGATCAGGGGATCATAACCATTCTGGGGGAAGCGCCCCGAACGGTGAAGGTGGAGCCTATTCCACCTTTTATGCAGGAGCTCATACGAGCGGGGGGGCTTATAAAATACATCGTTGCCCATAAAACCAAGAAAGTGCTGGGCGGAGAGTGAGGAAGGTATGGAAATCGCAATCTTGCCCGGAGATGGTATCGGCCCTGAAATCTGTCGCGAAGCCGTGAAGGTAATTAGAACGATTGCCGAGAAGAGAAATCTGAAGCTCGACATGTGGGAGGGGCTCGTCGGTGGGGCAGCGTTGGACATCTATGGTAAGCCTCTGCCGGAAGAGACGTTGGAGAAGGCTCTCAATTCGCGAGCTGTCTTGCTGGGAGCCGTAGGAGGTCCTAAGTGGGATCATGTCGAATACCATCTGCGACCGGAGCGTGCCCTCTTGGCGTTGAGGGAAAGGCTTGGACTCTATGCCAACCTGAGACCCGTAGTCGTCTTCCCTGAGCTCATTTCTGCCTCCCCGTTGAAAGAAGAGGTCATCAAGGATACAGATATCCTCATCATTAGGGAACTAACAGGGGATGTGTACTTCGGTACCCCTCGGGGCATCATTAAAGAAAACGGTAAAAGAGTTGGCATCAACACTATGCGCTATGACGAAGAGGAGATTAGGCGTATCGCACGTATCGCCTTCGAATCAGCGATGAAACGTAAGAAGAAAGTAACGTCGGTAGACAAATCTAACGTCTTGGAATGTTCCGTCCTCTGGCGGGAAGTGGTGAGTGAGGTGGGAAAAGAATTTCCGGAAGTTGAATTAAAACATATGTATGTGGATAATTGTGCTATGCAGCTGTTGTGGAACCCTCGTCAGTTTGATGTGATAGTGACCTCCAACCTCTTCGGCGATATCTTAAGCGATGAGGGGGCCATGATCACGGGCTCCATTGGGTTGTTGCCTTCCGCCAGCCTGGGTGTGAAGCACGCCATGTATGAGCCGATCCACGGCTCAGCCCCCGATATAGCCGGACAAAACTCGGCCAATCCCCTCGCCACGATTCTCTCTGTGGCCATGATGTTTAGGCACTCCTTGGCAGAACCGGGTATTGCCTTAGCAATCGAAGAGGCAGTCAGACTCATTCTGAAGGAAGGATATCGCACGAAAGAGATATGGCATGACGGAGAAAAACTCATAGGCACGTCAGAGATGGGAGACTTGGTCGTGGGGAAGCTATCAGAAATCTTGTAATGAAGGATGAGGCTCTACACTTCGATCCCTTACCTCTTCGTGACATGCCGGTTGACGCTATTTTCCTCCGTTTGAGGTTTCATCCTCATCTTACAATGCTGAAAGACAGAGATAGGGAGGAGACGGAGAGGGTAATTGGGGAGGCTAAAAGCCTCCTTTCGATGAAAGGGGCGGTGCGGAGGCTTGAAATAAAAATTTCCGCATCAGAAGGTATAATTCTGGAGACGGGAGACCTTCTCTCGAGCGCGAAGCTTACCTCCTTTCTACAGGGTGTTCGAGAAGTATTGCTTATGGCCGCTACGGCCGGAAGTGGAATAACGGACAGGATAAGTGAGTTAATAGAAAAGGGTGAACTGGCAAGGGCATCAATCTTAGATGCCGTGGCCAGTGAGACGACCGATGCGGCTCTCGATTGGATCTCGAGGTATGTAAGACAGATCGTTCGTCGAGAGGGTAAGACGGTAGGGGGAAGCAGATTTTCCCCGGGTTACGGTGATTTTGGGCTTGAAAATCAGTTAATATTTCACCGCCTCCTTGATTTGGGGAAAATCGGCATTAGCGTCTCACCAAGTTTCATGCTAATACCGGAAAAGTCGGTAACGGCCATCACGGGCTTATCGGCACGTCTGTAGGAGGGAAAGGTCTGTTGAATTGAAGACGAAACGGAAGGTAAAAAAGATCTTGAAAGATGCCATCCTCGTCTTGGACGGCGCCATGGGGACGGAGCTGCAGAAGCGAGGCCTGCCCCTGGGAGTATCCCCCGAGGTCTGGTGTCTGGAGCATCCGGAAGTATTGGCGTCAATTCATCGCTCTTACGTAGAAGCAGGAGCTCAGGTTATTTACACGTGTACTTTTGGAGCGAACAGAAAAAAACTTGCCGAATACGGATTCACCGAGGTTCGCAAATTGAATGCGACCCTGGCCTCCGTGGCCCGTCAGGTGGCTGGGCGTGATGTCATAATCTTAGGTGATATGGGGCCGACCGGTTATTTCATCGAACCTATGGGGGAGATGTCTTTTGAAGAAGCCGTTAATGTCTTTCGAGAGCAGGCGGAAGGTCTCCTGGCTGGTGGTGTGGATGGTTTTGTTGTCGAAACAATGATGGATATTCAAGAGGCCAGGGCCGCCCTCATCGCCCTGAAAGAACTCGGCGATTACTTCACCATGGTGACCATGACCTACGAACCGGATGGGAGAACCCTAAACGGCACGGATATAATGACGGCTCTCATAACCCTCCAATCTCTGAGGGCCGATGCGGTGGGCTGCAACTGTTCCGCTGGCCCAGAAGAGATGATCCCCTGGATAGCTAGGATGAAGCCGTATGCCACCGTGCCTCTCGTGGCAAAACCCAACGCCGGTCTCCCTCGCATAGAAGAGGGACACACCTTTTTCGATATGGAGGCAGAAAAATTCGCGTCTTTTGCCCCCGCCCTCGTCGAGGCAGGGGTCAACATCATCGGTGGTTGTTGCGGGACGACCCCGGAACACATTCGATCGTTGACCAAGGCCGTTATGAGCTTGAAACCTCAGCCTCCTTGGCGAAAAGCCCTAGGCGCTGTAAGTTCTTATCGTTCGTATTTTATCTTTGAAGAACATCCGACCTTGGCCGTGGTCGGGGAAAGGATCAACCCCACGGGGAAGAAAGACCTGCAAGAGGCCATCAGGGAGGGATCTTTCGGTTTAATCCGACAAATGGCGAAGGAACAGGAAGACCAAGGGGCGGAGCTCCTGGACGTGAACGTAGGTATGCCCGGTGTCGACGAGGTGACGGCCTTGAAAAGGGCCGTACTTACCCTCGCGGGTTTTACGTCTTTGCCTTTGGTTCTCGATTCGCCAAATTCTGAAGCCCTGGAGCAGGCATTGCGAGTTTACCCGGGACGCGCACTCGTCAACTCCGTTTCGGGAGAAGAAAAGAAAATATCTCACCTACTTCCAGTGGTCGCCAAGTATGGGGCCATGTTCATCCTCCTACCTATCACCGATCAAGGGGTGCCACAGAAGAGGGAAGAGCGCATTGCCGTCATCAAGAACGTCTATGGAGAAGCAAAAAAAAGAGGTTTTTCCAAGGATGATGTGGTGGTCGATGGTTTGGTGCTCACCGTAGCCGCCGAACCGAAGGCGGTCTGTGAGACCTTGGATACTATCGCCTGGTGTCATAAGGAATTTGGGGTCAAAACTATCCTTGGCGTCTCCAACGTGTCCTTTGGTCTCCCCGAAAGAAGATGGCTGAATGCTGCTCTTATAGCGATGGCGAGAAGAGAGGGCCTCGACCTTGCCATAGTAAACCCGGCTTCGCCGGAGGTTATGGCCGTGCAGAGGGCAGCGGATGTTCTCCTGGATCGTGACCGAGGAGCGGTAAATTATTTGCGCCATTTTTCGGCGCATGAAGGAAGTGAGAAAAAGAAGAAGCCCCGCCTCCTTTCGCCGGAAGAAAAGGTGAAGGAGTGTATAATAGAAGGTGACCGCGAGAATATTATCCCTGCCCTTTCCGCCGTAATGGACCAGGGCGTAAATCCCCAAGAGCTGGTGAACAATTTGATGATTCCTAGCATTATCGAAGTGGGGGAACGTTATAGCCGTCGGGAATTTTTTCTCCCTCAACTGCTGGCCAGTGCCGAAACCATGAAGAAAGGACTTGCCTATCTCGAGCCATTTCTTGTAGAAAGCGGAGGCCAAAGGTCGGGGAAGGGAACTATCATCATGGCCACGGTTCATGGAGATATTCACGACATAGGAAAAAACATTGTGGCCTTAATGCTTAGAAATCACGGATTCAACGTCGTAGATCTGGGGAAAGATGTTCCTACAGAACGCATCGTTGAGGCGATCCGCCAAATAAAACCGCAGGTGGTGGGACTTTCTGCCCTTATGACGACTACAATGGTTGTAATGAAAGATGTCATAAACTCTGCTAAAAAAGCGGGGCTATCGACTCACTTTCTCCTCGGGGGTGCCGTAGTGAGCCCCGCCTATGCCCACTCTCTGGATGCTTACTATGCGAAAGATGGGGTTGAGGCCGTAAAAGTGGTAAAAAAATTAATTCGTTCGGATGAAGATCATGAATGAATGGCAAAAGAGAAGACTCATTGAAATCATAATAGAAAAATCTTTTCAATACCGGGAAGACCCTCCTTTTGTGCTGGCCTCGGGAAAAACGAGCCATTACTATTTCAATTGCAAGCCGACTACTTTGGATCCAGAGGGTATGAATCTAATCGGCGAAATTCTCTATTCTATGCTTGCGAATACGAGTGTCACCGCAGCGGGGGGGCTGACCCTCGGGGCGGATCCGATGGCCAACGCCCTGTCCGTGATTTCATATCAAAAAGGAAGGCCCATTAAGTCCTTTATCGTTCGGAAAGAAAGGAAAGATCATGGAACCATGAGTAGCATAGAAGGTAATGTGAGAGCCGGAGAAGTGGTGGCCATCTTGGATGACGTTATCACCACGGGCGGGTCAACCATCATGGCGATTGAGCGGGCCAAGGAAGCGGGTCTCATCGTAGAGAGGGCTATTGCCCTCATCGATCGGGAAGAAGGGGGAAGGGAAAATATTTTATCCCATTGCCCTCGGGTGGAAGCCATCCTCACCCGGTCCGAGATTATGTCAGTTTACCGGGGAGGATAAAAGGAGATAATGGGTCGAAAAAATGGGCACCTCGTTTTTGGGATGCTCATCACCAGCTTGTTTTTGGGTTTATTTTTTGTTTGGCGAGACATCGCCTATACCCTTTCGCCGAACGAAATCCCTGTGGCGTATTTACGGGATGTGAAGCTCGTGCGGGGTGTTCCCGAAGGTTGGACGTTGGTTAAGAAGGCAGGAACGCCGAGGGTGCAGCTGGTCAAGGTGGGAGAGACGTTTTTTTTCCATCTCGAGAGTGATTCCCGCTCAGGTTTCGGCCTGGAGCGACCTTTAAACGTAGATATCCGGGAGTACAGATTCCTGAACTGGACTTGGCGGGCGGTTAAACTACCCGAAGGAGGTGACGTCCGCCGTCCTGGCGCCGATGACCAGGCTTTACAGATCTACATTGCCCTTTCGCCAATCGGTTTTCCTCAGAAGTTTAACACCCCCGTTCTTACCTATCTCTGGGACAATGAAGCCCCTCGCGGAACGGTCGTGCGGGGCACCTCTCCTCTAACTAAGTATGTCCGCTACCTCATCGTCCGGAACGGATCGGACGAGTTAGGGCAGTGGATAACGGAAAAGAGAAATATTTACGAAGATTATAGATCCATCTTCCGGGACGTAAAAAACGGGGAACCCGTCGGACCTACTCAGGGTATACGGATCTACATCAATTCCCAGCATACGGGAAGTTCCGCTGAAGGCTACATCGGCAACATTTATTTCAGCCGTAATTAGCCTTTTATTTTCTTGGCATCTTGGGTAAATTTAATTTCTGAGGCGTCTCCGTAATGAGTGATTTAGCTCCCGTTCCATACCCAAGGAGTACCATCTCCATCTCTTTCGCTGTTGATTTTACCAAACCGTAGGGTGGCACCTTCTCGTCTAACCAAACGTCAACTCCCTCTTTCCCTTCATACTGGAAATGACGTGTTTTGAATATACCGGCCGGTACCTTTACCGTTTCCATGCCTTTGTCGATCATTTTCCCTGCTTTTTCTTCTTTCCCCTTTGGTTCTTGACCGATCGGCTGCGCCGGAAGTTCTATTGCGGGATTATTACCTTCTTTGAAGATAATCCTTTTTGCCCCTTTCTTATCGTTCGGATCTCCAGAGACGAGCACCTTGTAGATGACTCTTGTTCCCTTTCCCTCCGTCACCGTTTCGTACCAGTAATCATTCCCTTCCTTTCCCACTACGGCAATTTTCATTTTTTGACCCGGCTCCCCTTTCGCTACGATCTGATACTCAGACCATCCTCCCACCACCGGTTTGAAATTCCCGTAGATACGAGGGGTAGGTTGTGGCCCCATCTGGGCGTGCACCAAACTGGCCACTTGGATAGTGAGAAATGCTAAGGCCAAGCAGAAAAAACGTTTCATGATCTTCTCCTTTCTTTGTCAAATGGTTTTTTAGGCGCCTTCATGAAAAGGGCGATGAAAGCTCCACTTAATGCTATGAAAACGGCAAAAACAAAAGGGAGCTTGTAACTGCCCGTCGTGTCCCGCAGATAGCCGGCCATTAAGGGACTTATGGCTCCCACTACGGTAATAATGGGGGCTATCCATCCTACGATTCGTGGATAGTGGCTGCGGCCGAAGAAGGTAGCCGTAAGGGCGGGAATAGTAACGATAGCCCCTCCGAACCCAAGTCCCGTAAATAAGGCATACAGATAGACGAAAAATTCACGCTCTGCATAGACGAGACATGATAGGCCGATGGCGCAGCAGGTATAAGAGAGGAAGAGGACCTTTCGGCCATCGTATTTCGTACCCAAATATCCACCCCCTAAACGTCCCACGATGCTCGTTCCTAACATGAGGCCAAAGGCGGAGGCAGCGAAGAGAGGTGAATGATGTCTCTCTTCAAGGTATGAGACTTGATGCGTTGCCAGGATATTTACCACAAACAGTATGGCAGCAAACAAGGCAATGATTAACCACAGTGTGGGGGTACGAATTGCCTCTCGTGTTCGCCATTCGACGTCTTCCTGGGGAGAATTATGGTTGTTTAGGCAATCACATGTCCCGTCGGGTACTTCTTTGTAGTCCTCAGGTCTATTTCTTACGAGTGAACCGCCGATCAGGCTTACAAATAATAAGTGAAAAATACTTAGAAAAATCCAAGTGGTACGCCATCCCCAGGACGTGATGAGATACCCGATGAGGGGCGGCATGACAAACCCGCCGATTCCCCCGGCGGCAAATAGCATTCCCATGGCAAGGGTACGTTTTATCTTAAACCAATTGTTTATAACGGTGGTAGAAGGTATAAATTCGCCAAAGGCAATGCCAAGGCCGCATAGAAGCCCGAAAAAGAGATAGACCTGCCATAGTTGTGTAATTTGAGACATGCCGAATAAACCAATGGCTGCTATGCAATTGGCTGCCACGNTATTCAGTCGGGCTCCGAAACGGGCACATGTAATGCCAGCTAGGGGTCCGAGAAGGCCGCCGATTAGGAGGAATATAGTGTAAGGTCCGGACAGGGCTGCTTTTGGCCATTGAAAGGCCTCGCTCATGGAAGGAAGAAAAACTCCGTAAGCATACGTTACGTTGCCACATAAGCCTCCATAGACGATCATTACAGCAACAACGTTGTACCAGCCGTAAAAAGAAAATTTCACGTTCTCTCTTTTCTCCTGAGCATATTGACCTCTAAGTGGGCCTGGCGGGTAGGTTCGGGCAGGCGATAGCCGCGGATACAGGCAAGCACTATTTCCCGGGCGGCATGCCTTCCTACTTTGTGACCCGGAGAGACGAAAACGGGGCGTACTCGCTCCTTCGTCCTCAAGACATCTCCTACCACTTGTCCCCCGTAGATCAGGGGAGAAAAAGAGCCAGGCCTATCCGGTGGATCATCCCATGTGCCTACCAAGGCCGTCTTGGCGCAGCCTATAGAAGGTATATCCAGCAAAATGCCCAGATGAGAGGCAAGACCTAAGCCTCTCGGGTGGGCAATTCCTTGTCCGTCAAAGATGATGACATCGGGCCTGATGGTGAGCTCTTCGAAAGCTGACAAGATAACGGGCCCTTCTCGGAAACTCAGTAAACCAGGGATGTAGGGGAAATTCGCCCTTTCATAGGCATGCGCCACTTCTTGTTTTTTTAAATCCGGATAGGTGAAAACGCAGATGGCGGCAAACAGCAGGTTATTTGTGCGGCTGTAGGAGATATCTGCCCCCGCCACGGTTCTAATGGGCGTTGGGTACAGGTGCTCATCGCAGGTCAGGTACCTTTTCAGTTTCTGTTGAATCTGAATGGCCTGGGTAAAATCGACATCCCAGGGATGATGGATATTATTCACTTTTAGCCAGAATCTCTCTTACCCTTGCCACGTCCAAGGTGATTTGATTTATCAATTCATCAATGGATGGAAATTTACGCTCCTCCCGGATGCGGTCCACAAAGTAAACATCCACTCTTCGGCCGTAGATATTACCCTCAAAATCTAAAAGGAAGACCTCTAGAGTTCGTTTTTCATCGCCGAAGGTGGGATTGGTCCCAATGTTCATGGCACCTTTTAGCCAGGTATGATCCATCTTTACTTTAACGGCATAAACACCGTCGGGAGGAATTAGGACCTTCTCGGGAGCGATGTTCGCCGTCGGGAAGCCCAACTCCTGTCCCCGCCCGTGACCTTCGACGACCACCCCTTTCAGATTGTAAGGTCTTCCTAGATATTGAGCTGCCTGATGCATTTCGCCCGAGAGGATGGCCTTTCTTACGCGGGTACTACTGATGACGATGCCGTTTAAGGTGAATGGCGTTAGTACTTCGACCTCGAAACCCAGAATCTTGCCCTGCTCGATAAGGAATGTTTCATTCCCCTCTTTACCTCGACCGAAGGTGTAATCGTGGCCAATGAATACCTTCTTTACATGAAGTTTCTCGACGAGAATCTTTTTTACGAATTCCCCTGCCGTTGTCTGGGCAAAAGATGGGTCAAAGGGGATGACGACACAACAGTTGATTCCGTGTTCGCCGATGAGATTGAGTTTTTCTTCCAAAGTTGTGATTAGATAAAAGGGCCTTATCTCCGGATGAATGATCATCTTCGGGTGCGGTTCGAACGTAATGACGACGGAGGGGACCTTGTGTTCTGCCGCTTCCCGTCTGAGCTTCTCAAAGATGAATTGATGGCCTAAATGAACTCCGTCAAAATTACCAATGGTTAAATAAGCGCCCTTTAGCGATGGCGGTATATTCTCCCAACCCGATATTACTTCCATTTTTCAGCTCCATGACAATTCTTGTTTCAACATAACAGATTAAAAACGTATTTCAAGGCAAAATAAAAAAATTCATTCCCCTTGACAAGGGTCAGGCACCGGTATTAAGAAACACCCGTGGCCGAAGTGGCGGAATTGGTAGACGCGCTAGGTTCAGGGTCTAGTAGGCGTGCGCCTGTCCGGGTTCAAATCCCGGCTTCGGCACCACATTGTAACTAGCGGGTTGGCCGAAAAGAGAGGTCAGCCCTTTTTTTATGGTAGATCTGTTACTGAAAGGATAAATAAATGTAGCAAACGGAGGCAAAAGAAAATAAATCTGGGTGGCATATGGACTGGCGTCGTTATTATCAGGACCGCATCGTCTCGGCGGAAGAGGCGGTAAAGGTTATTCGGTCAGGGGACCGAGTGGTAGTGGGTCATGCCTGCGGAGAACCGCAGTTGCTAACTGAGGCCATGGTAAACAGGGCCAAGGAGCTGGAAAACGTAGAGGTAGTGCATATGGTCGCCATGGGAAAAGCCCTTTACTGTATGCCTGGCATGGAGGGACATTTTCGCCACAATGCCCTCTTTGTGGGCTCTTCCACCCGGGAGGCCGTAAGGGAGGGGCGAGCCGATTATACTCCCTGTTTCTTCTCTGAAATTCCGCGTTTGTTTACAGAGCATATTTTGCCCGTCGATGTGGCTCTCATTCAGGTCAGTCCACCCGATAAGTTTGGTTTCTGTAGTTTGGGTGTATCGGTAGATTACACGAAGGCAGCGGCATCATGTGCTAAAAAGGTCCTGGCAGAAGTAAACCCGCATATGCCTTTCACTTTGGGAGACTCATTTATCCATGTAACGGAGATTGATTACTTTACTCCCTCTAATGAACCCATTATCGAACTTCCACGACCCGAGGTCGGCGAGGTAGAAGAGGCGATAGGTCAGCATATATCTAAATTGGTTGAAGATGGTGCAACCCTGCAGCTTGGTATCGGAGCCATTCCCGACGCTGTACTTATATGCCTAAGAGACAAAGTTAATTTGGGAATTCACTCCGAAATGATTTCCGATGGGGTTATGGAATTGATAGAGGCGGGGGTAGTAAATGGCAAGAAGAAGACCTTGCATCCCGGTAAGGTGGTCATCACTTTTCTCATGGGAACGAAAAAACTCTATGAATTCGTGGATCGAAATCCCATGATCGAAATGCATCCTGTAGATTATACGAACGACCCTTTTGTTATCGGGCAAAATGAGAAAATGGTGGCCATAAATTCGGCACTCCAGGTAGACCTGATGGGGCAAGTGTGTGCCGACACTATCGGGACTCAGCAGTTCAGTGGGGTTGGAGGGCAGGTGGATTTCGTCCGGGGTGCGTCGCGCTCCCGGGGAGGAAAATCTATTATAGCTTTGCCTTCTACAGCTGCCGGGGGAACAGTGTCACGTATTGTAGCCAAGTTGAGTACAGGAGCTGCTGTTACGACCTCACGAAATGATGTTCATTTTGTCGTGACAGAATACGGTATAGCCGACCTTAGAGGAAAAACCCTGCGTCAAAGAGCGGAGGCCATCATCTCCATAGCCCATCCCGATTTTAGAGTAGATTTGTGGAAGTCTTTTAGGAGGAGCGTGTTTTGACCCCTGCTAGAGATGAAAGTATGGTTTTTTCTAGAACGGCATGGGCGGATTTTTTGCGATCAAGAGTCGGGTGTGACCCCGATAAATATCCACTTCTGTTTTCCCATGCTGATGAAACAGACCCAGAAAAAGTCGGTTGGATGCAAGGGTGTCCTCCGCCACCTGGTAAGATAATTCAGTTTGCCGATGGGAGCTTTTTTAGATTTCCCCAATCACGTTGGTCTTTCTGCCATTGGCGGGAATTTGTGCCCACCAAGAATGTATTTCGTGGATTTGGTCCTCCCAGTAATCTGGAGCAGGCCTTGGTAGCGATGGACGACATTACCTTTACCGATAGGCTGGGGAATACTCTCGATTGGAGGCAATCTCTCGCTCTCAATTATACGGATGGGATTTTGATCTTGCACCAGGGAAAGATCGTCTATGAAAAATATTTCGGAGCCTTGAGTCGTGAGATGCCGCATATTTCTTTTTCTATAACTAAATCTATTATCGGCGTTTTAGCGACCATGCTGATCCATCAAGGTGATTTGGATGCAACTTCTTTGGCTATCAATTATGTGCCGGAATTGACAAATACCGCCTATGAGGATGCGACGGTACAGCAAATTCTCGATATGACGGTCGGTGTTAAATATTCGGAGGTCTACGCCGACCCCCAGGCGGAGATCTGGGATTATCACCGTGCCGGGAGTCCCTTGACCGGATGCCCTGGCTACCGGGGACCAAAGAATTACTATGAGTTTCTAAGGACATTAAAGAAAGAGGGGGAGCATGGGGCGACATTCGCCTACAAAACGGTCAACGCGGAGGTCCTGGCTTGGATCTTAAGGCGTGTTACGGGTGATAATTTGGCTGATCTGCTTTCCAAAAGCATATGGTCTAAAATAGGTGCCGAGCAAGATGCCTATTTTCAAATAGATACGATTGGAACGGAACAGGCCGGTGGTGGGTTATGCGTGTGTTTGCGTGATTTAGCCCGTTTCGGGGAGATGATGAGGTTAAACGGATACTATAATGGCCAAAGGATTATCCCGGAGGAGGCCATTAATCATATCTTAAGGGGAGGGGATAAGAGGCTCTTTGCGCGATCGGATTATGCCATTACTTTGGCTGGATGGTCCTATCGGGATATGTGGTGGATATCCCACAATGAACACGGTGCCTATATGGCTCGTGGTATCCATGGTCAAAACCTCTACATCGATCCCAAGGCCGAGATGGTAATCGCCCGGTATGCTTCGCACCCCATTGCAACGAATATTGCGAACGACCCTATAACCATTCCAGCTTACATGGCGGTGGCCAAGTATATTCTAAGCCTCAATATTTGAGACAAAGGTGATGATCTTTTACCTGTGCAATTGGAATTCTACGCGAGAGAAGAAGCTTCCTAACATAGGAGAAGAAAGGGGGATTGCGCGGCTCTAGTTCATTTTTTACTTATCATTTGCTCTGGTAAGGTTTTTAAAGAGTGTCGGGCCCGTACTTTCGGCAATGAGTGGAGTTTGATCAAATTAACTTTCATGGATAGTACAAACTATCGTGATGAAAGGATGAAAATCTCGAGAATTATGTAGATATCGTTAAAGGGAAGATATTGCCCGCCTCGCTTTATCATATAGAAAGTTCGATGCTCTGCGCGTCCGAATTTGCCAGGCTGGCGGTCGTTCACGGAGCCGTTGCTATCATG
>JAOAFE010000018.1 GCA_026416455.1 Syntrophales bacterium | reverse complement strand
CCTTTGGAGGGGCAAGATGAGCTAAGTGGCTATCCCCTTTCTAAGAGATTGGAAAATTTACAGGATATTGTATGTGAATGTGAATTGGTGAAGAGGGAGGCCGTCGAGGATGCGGTGAACCGCGTTGGGGTCAGGTATATCTCTGATATCCAGCACCGGACACGCCTGGGCATGGGACCCTGTCAAGGTGGTTTTTGTGCCTATCGTGCCCTTGGTATTATTCAGGGCATGGGTCGGATTTCTATTGAAGAGTCACGTCACCTGTTGGAAGATTTTCTCCAACGGCGTTTCAGAGGTATCCGGCCAGCCTTGTGGGGAGCTCAATTGCGAGAGGAGCAACTGGTAGAAGCCATGTATCTCCGCATTTTGGGGATGGGAGAGGCATAGTTGGAGATTGTATACGATGTCGTCATTATCGGCGGGGGGATGGCAGGACTTACGGCCGCCATCAGGCTCGGGCAAGCGGGTTTGCGGGTGGCCATTGTCTCTCGCGGCGATCCCATCGTATGTCTCTCGACTGGCTGCATCGATGTCCTCGCCAGCGGGGAAAATCCCCTGGAAGGAGTAGAGAAACTACCAGAAAACCATCCTTACCACTTGGTTGACCGGGAATTTATAAAGGAGGCTTTGAATCATTTCCTGTCCGTGGTGAAGGAAGAAGGTCTCCCTTATGATGGCACTTGGGAAAAAAACCGAAAGGTCCTCACCCCTCTCGGGGTAGGTAAGACGACCTGTCTCGTTCCGGAGACGATGGTTGCCTCGACGGCGGATGGTGAGGCTCGCCTTCATGTTATATCCTTTGCGGGACTAAAAGATTTTTATCCCGGGTACATACTGGCCAGAATGCCCGCTTCTGATCTTTCTGTTTTAGAGATGGGTCGCGTCTCGACCATGTCTTTGGCTAGCCGTTTTGAGACGGAAGAATTTCTGGATTTCTTCCTTTCATGGTTGAAGAGCACGGACATAAAAGCCGATCTGATTGCCCTACCGGCCGTTTTGGGATGGCAGAAGGCACCGGCCATTAAGGACAGATTGGAAGATGAGCTGCGAAGACCAGTTTTTGAAATACCTACCTTGCCGCCCTCCGTTCCGGGTATCCGCTTGCATCGAGCCTTAGTGAGAAAGGCACTTAGATTGGGCACCCAATTCTATCGAGGAAGGCCCATTTCGACGGTTGAAAAGGCGGCCCAGTTGGTAGAGGCCGTTACCCTTGAATCTCCTGGCCGGCCAATAAGAGTCAATGGCCGGGCTTTCATTTTAGCGACGGGATCTTTTGTCGGAGGAGGTCTTATCTCCCACCGTTCGGGGGTAGAAGAAGTGGTGTTTCATTTACCCGTGTCTTATCCGGTGGACCGGATGAATTGGTTTGGGGAGAAGTTCTTACCGCCCGAACACCCCATTGAGGAAGCGGGCATTTTGGTAGACGGAGAGTTTAGACCGAAGAACACGGACTTAGAAAATCTGTTTGTAGCGGGAAGCATCCTGGCCCATTCTCGAGTGTTGCGCTACGGTTGTGGACATGGATTGGCTATTGTTACGGGTGAGGCTGCCGCTTCTTCCTGCCTGCGATATCTAAAATGGCAGGCCGAAGGTGATACATGTTCCAAAACTGCATAAGATGTACCGTCTGTGTAGAAAACTGCCCGGTGTTTGCTGTCAATCCCCTTTTCCCCGGACCTAAGCAGGCAGGTCCCGATGCTCAAAGGTTTCGCCTGGACGGGGAAGCCGTGGTTGATGATTGGGTCAAATATTGTTGCCAATGCCGGAGGTGTCAGACGGCATGTCCTTATGGTGTGCCTTGCGCCGATATCATTCTTCGGGCTCAGATGAAGCATGAAGAGGTGAAATCCTTTTCTCGACAAATGTTTGCCCGGGTACATACTTTAGGGAGGATTTCCTCTTCTTTGGCCCCTCTCGTCAATTTCCTAATGCGACGGGAGCGAGTGAAGAGTCTCATGAGAAAATTGGGTGTGAGCACCTCCATTCCTTTCCCTTCCTATCGATTCCGAACGTTAGAGAGAAGCTGGAAAAATGTCGGTCTTCTCACCGGTCGGAAGGAAAAAAAGGTAGCTCTGTTTCATGGTTGCTTCATGAACTTCAATCAACCGGAAATCGGTCGCAAGATTCGTAACCTGCTTTCTATCTTGGGCTATGAGGTAACAATTCCACCCCAGACGTGCTGTGGTTTGCCAGCCCTAGGCAATTATGATGAGGAGAGAGCGAGAAAGTACGCACAAAAGAATTTAGATTGTTTAATTCCTTACGTTGATGCCGGTTACGATATTCTTTACACCTGTACCTCCTGCGGTCTTACCATCACTCACGACTATCAGAAAATTCTTCAGGTGAGTGGGGGGAAGAAGGTGGCAGAAAATACTTATTACCTCTACGATTACCTATTGAATACCCTATCTAAAGAAGCCATCACCTCTCTCTTGGGGGAAGTTGACCTGAAAGTTACCTATCATATCCCTTGCCACTTGAAAGCCTTAGGTATTGGATATCCTTTCAGGGAGATACTTGCTTCTATTCCTGGTTTGGATCTTTCGATCCAAGATGAGTATTGTTGCGGGTTGGCAGGAAGCTACGGTTTTAAAAGGGAAAATGAAGAAACAGCTCGTCTGATAGGAGAAAAAGCGGCCCGTAGAATTGAAGAGACGCAGGCGAACGTGATTGTTTCCGATTGTGGGGCCTGCCGCATGCAGCTTTCACATTTAACCGGTTGCGAGGCGGTGGATCCGGCTGACATCTTGGAGAAATCCCTCTTGGCTCGTGGAATGAAGCTCAAGTTATCATATTTTTTCCTAGGCTCTCACCGTGTGGGCATCTCAGTGTGAATTTTCGGTGTCTTCAGTTGACACCGAGTGGACCATGTGTTAGAGCCTTTCCCCCATGAAAAAGGGAAAAAGTGATGGTCAAGATGCGGTCGAAAATTGTGGCCTGGATCATTCTTTCCCGGCCGGCCTTCCATACGGTTGGGTTGTTACCTTTTATTTTAGGAACCTATCTTGCCTATCGATGGGAAGGCGTATTCAACGGTCAGGTATTTGCCTGGGGTATCGGGGCCGTAATACTCATTATGTTGTCGACTTATTGGGCGGGTGAGTATTTTGATCGGGAAGGGGATGCCATTTCTTTAAAGATCCATAGCAACAAGTTTGCCGGTGGGACCCGTTTAGTGCCTCGAGGGGTCATCAGCGCACGGGCTCCCTTTATGGCAAGTATCGTCAGTTTCTTTCTCGCCGGTGTGATTGGTGTTATTCTACAGTTTATCTATAAGACGGGACCCTGGACCTTGGTTCTCGGTGGTATCGGAGCGCTTTCCGGTTTCTTTTACTCGACCGAGCCCGTTCGCCTGGTAAAAAGAGGTTTGGGGGAGGTGTTCATTGCCTTCTGCTACGGCTGGCTCCCCGTGGCCGTAGCTTTTTACCTCCAAACGTCACGCCTCGACCCCCTTATTCATTGGATATGGCTTCCTATTGGCAGTTCCATCTTCAATGTCATTTTACTCAACGAATTTCCCGATTACGAGGCTGACCGGGCGACAGGCAAAAAAAATCTCCTCTACCGATTGGGATATAGAAAAGGCCTTATTCTTTACCAGGTGATGAATCTTTTCACCGTAATGACCATCGTATTATCACCTCTCTTCGGGGTGCCGGCAAAAGTCATATTGTTCTTTTTCCCCTTCGTGCTAATTGCGGGCTATGTCTCCATAAGGATAATACAAGGTGCCTACCGAGAGCCCAAAAAGCTGGAAATGCTCTGTGGACTTAATATTGCCGTAAATCTCGGGACTTCCATCTCTTACATATTGGCTTATCTGTGATGTCAAAGACGTTTTATAACCCTCCTACTCTCGTTTTGCAGCAACTGGGAAGTGTTATTCTCATGGGCTTCCTAAACCGTTGGCGCGGATTCCCCGGTTGGCTGATGAAATACGGGCTGAAATCCCTTCCCGTTGCCAACGGTGCTACGGGCATGGGTTGTATCGGATACCCCGGACATCCCGTGTGGGAGGTGACGGGGGCATGTAATCTGAGGTGTATCCATTGCCATGCCGTAAGCGGTCAGAGAGAGAAAGACGAGCTCTCAACTGATGAGGGGAAAAAGTTGATCGATATGATTGCTCAGGAGGAAGAATTCCGAACCATCGTTTTCACCGGGGGTGAGCCACTCGTTCGCCCAGATCTTTTTGAACTCCTCGACCATGCTAAAGCCGTGGGTCTCAGGAGTATCATTGCTACTAACGGTCATCTCATCGATGAAGAAGTAGCCTATAAGCTGAAAGAGCACGGCGTTGTATGTAATGCCATCAGCCTCGATGCTGCCAATCCCGAAATCCACGACCGAATTAGAAATAAACCTGGAGCGTTCGAGCTGGCCATGCGGGCTATCGAAGCGACGAAAAAGGCGGGCATTCTTCTCCAAATAAATACGACGGCGATGGAATACAATTTAAATGAGCTTCCCCGGCTGATCCGTTTGGCCGATTCCTTAGGCGCAGGTATCATGCTTATGTATCAACTGGTGGCGGTAGGGAGGGGCGAAAAGATAGAAAAGGCGACGCTGAAGAAGAAAGCCAATCGTAGTTTGAGCCATATCATAAGGGAAGGGCAGAGGCTGTCAAAAACCATTGTCGAGCCTGTGGCGGGTCCGCAATATTGGCCGTACATATTGGAGCAGGGAGGAATTAAAAACGGTTTCCTTCTCAGGTTAGCTGGGAAAGTCTTTCATGGCTGTGCCGCTGGCCGGGGCTTTGTCTATGTGAAGGCTAACGGTGATGTATGGCCCTGTCCCTTCATAGAGGTGAGTGGAGGCAATGTCAGATATCAGAGTTTTCATGAAATTTATCATCATTCCCCCGTTTTTAGAGATCTCCGCCGTCGTGAGGAAACATTGAAAGGACTTTGTGGAGAATGCAAATATCGAACGGTATGCGGGGGATGCCGGGGTCGAGCTCATTCTTATTTCGGTGATTATCTGGCTGAGGACCCTCGATGTTTTATGAACTTGACAACCTAAAAGTCTTAAATTAGCCTAGAACTTTGAATTCTCTCGGGGCAGAAAAGGGGATTTTAAGATGATAGGAATTCTAATTACCACTCATGCTGGATTGGGCAGTGAGCTGATAAAAGCGGCGGAGATGATAAAGGGAGAAATGCCCCGAACCATGCATATTTCAATCGACCAAACATCCAGTATGGAAGAAATTAAAAGCGAAATTAGTGCGGCGATAAAAAAACTAGATACCGGTCAGGGTGTGTTAATCTTGACGGATCTATTTGGCGGAACCCCGGCCAATGTATCCCTTTCCTTTATGAAAGAGGGTAAGGTAGAGGTGATTACGGGGGTAAACCTTCCCATGTTGCTCAAGATCTCAGAGGGTCGTGACCGAATGCCTTTAAAAGAATTTGCTCGTTTTATTCGCGATTACGGCATCAAAAACATTCACGTGGCCAGCGATATATTGGAAAAAAAGATAGGATAATGCGATAAATTATGGAGATTGTCCTCGTGCGGGTCGACAGTCGGTTAGTGCACGGCCAGATAATAGAGGCGTGGGTTCCCTATTTGAAGGCTAATTGTATTTGTGTAGTCAACGATGACGTGGCAAGTGATTTTTTCCGCGAAACTGTAATCAGGATGGCTGTACCCCAGGGGGTAGAAGTGCAGTTTTATGGCGTAAGCGATTTTGCCACTTCTATAACGGAGAATAAAGGAAGTAAAAGAAAGGCGATTGTCCTCTTCGCCAGCGTATCAGATGCAAACCGGGCGTATCGAAATGGCTTTAAATTTTCCGTCCTGAATTTAGGCAATGTCTATACTGAAAGTTGTCAACGTCGTCTCTCCGCGTGTGTTCAGCTGGACGAGGCCGAGGTAGCCAGTCTAAAAGAATTGCTACGCAAGCATGTACGCGTAGAGCTACAGAAAGTACCGAATGAAAAGCCTGTGAATATTCCAGCCATTGACGACATCATGGATAGCCTATAAAGAAGGAAAGAGTTGAGCGACATCCTCATTTTGACTTTTGCTAGTGCCCTCGTCGGGCTTGACCATCTCTGCCTGAAGACCATGCTGTCAAGGCCGGTATTCGTTTCGCCTCTGATAGGCCTGCTTTGGGGAGATGTAAAATTGGGGTTGCAAGTAGGGGCATGGCTAGAGCTGATATGGATAGACAAGGTTCCCGTAGGAAATTACGTTCCCCCAACTGCCTCCTACCTTTCCGTTATCATCGTTGGATCAATGTTGTTGGCCGGTTTAGGGGGTAAACATACGCATCTTTACTTGATGGGGAGCCTCGTTTTTCTCTTACCTCTGGCTTATTTGGGAAAGGAACTGGATATGTGGTTTTGTAGGAGAAATGAGACAAATGCCAGAAGGGCAGAGTTGGCGGCCACTGAGGGGCAAATAGGTCGAGTTAAGAAAGAGCACTTGTTTGCCCTGATAAGGGGAGTTACTGTCGCTTCCATCTTTATGGTAGGTGCGGCTCTCGGATGGGCATTTATTCTTGGGATGTTAATCTCCTATGCTCCACCCTTTGCGTACCGGGCGGCTGATTTCATGTTTCATTTCTTCCCTCCCATACTCTTGGGACACGCCTTACATCGGGCATATACGAAAGGTGATGGTAAACTAATTTTTATCACGGGATTACTGGGGGGGGTAGCTTGCGTGTTGATTTATGGAAGTGGTTTTTGAGGGGATGATACCGATCCGGGTCGTCTCTATGGAGGCATTACACATAGATCAAGTACGGGAGATTGGGAAAGAGGCGGGATTCAGGGTTTGTTCGGAGACTTACTGGGTGAGGGAGATTGCTTCCCTTCGCTGCCGTGCCTTCGTGGCGGAAATGGAAAGCGGAGATTACGTGGTAGGATACGTTCATGCGTGGTGCCTGGCCGAGGAAATGCAGATTATAGAGGTGGCAGTAAGGCAACATGTGAGAAGGAAAGGGATCGCTACCCAACTTCTTACTCGATTGATGGGGCAGGCAAGGGAAGAGGGGATAAAGAAGGTTTATTTAGAAGTGAGAGCCAGCAATGAAGAGGCTTTGAGACTCTATGAAAAAATGGGATTTATTGTACGAGGGATACGCAAACGATACTATCAGGAAGAGGGTGAAGATGGGTTACTTATGGAGGCCGTGATTTGACATGTTCGAGGCGGAAGTTAAAACCAATTTTGAAAAGGTCTCTGGGTATGGAGTAATCTCTTTACTTCTCCCTTCTATCTTTCCTGTACCTCGGCCAGGACAGTTTATAATGGTGCGTCTATATGATGGAACAGACCCGTTACTCCGGAGGCCTTTTAGTATCTGCAACTTCCATCAGACCAAAGAAAACAGCCAGATAGATATCCTTTATCGGGTGGTAGGTCGGGGGACGGAAATGATGAGGAGCCTGAGGCGAGGGGATAAAGTATCAATCAGCCGTCCCAGTGGCACGGCCTTTAACATACCCATGCATGTGAAGCGCATCTGCTTGGTGGCGGGTGGGGTGGGAATTGCCCCCCTCGTGTATCTGGCCCGTTTTTTTCATCGCCATCACAGAAAAGGAGAGATTTTCACGTACGTAGGCATGAAAACGGAAAAAGAAGAAAAAGGCCTTTGCGTTTCCGAACTTATGGACATTTCTCACCGTTTTGTCGTGGCGACTGAAGACGGTTCAACGGGTTATGTCGGCCTCGTTACGGAGGCATTTAGACAGGATATAAATGAAATTATAAACGAAGAGACGGCAGTCTATGCCTGTGGACCACGGGAAATGATTCGGGCTCTCGCCTCTTTTCTCATTGATGGCCGCGTTTTTTGTCAAGTTTCTATGGAAGAAAGAATGGCCTGTGGGATGGGTGCCTGTTTGGGGTGTGTAGTTGCTCTGAAGGGGAGGGAAGGTAATGTCTATTACGGCCGGGTGTGCACCGATGGACCGGTGTTCAACCTTCGTCATGTCATCTGGGAGGAAAGAAAATGACAGCTCTTCCCGATCTCAAGGTGGAACTAGCGGGTCTTACTCTAAAAAATCCCGTGATGACCGCGTCTGGTACCTTCGGCTACGGTGAAGAGTTTGCCGATTATGTAAATCTAGCCGAGTTGGGGGCCATTGTGGTTAAAGGCCTTTCCCTGAACAGTAAACTTGGCAATCCTCCACCCCGCATCGTTGAGACGGCTTCAGGTATGCTCAATACCATCGGCCTTCAAAATATTGGGGTGCACGTCTTTGTACAGGAAAAGTTACCCCGTCTGAGGAGGTTTGGAGTGCCCATCATTGCCAACGTCTACGGGGAAACTATAGAAGAATATCGAGCTGTCTCCGAGATTCTTACAAATTGTCGAGGATGTGCCGCCCTTGAAATAAATATTTCTTGTCCCAACGTCAAGAAGGGGGGGATATCCTTTGGTTTGGAGGGGGAATCGGCGGCAGAAGTTACGGCTGAGGTAAAGAAGGTTACCGATCTGCCGGTCATAGTGAAGCTGTCTCCTCAGGCGAGAAGCATTACGGAGGTCGCCAAGAGTGTGGAGGCCGCTGGCGCCGATGCTATTTCTTTGATCAATACGATTCCCGGTATGGCGGTTGACATCCACACGCGTAAGTCAAGACTTTCGCAGGTAACAGGAGGTCTTTCCGGTCCTGCCATCAAACCCATTGCCCTAAAAATGGTGTGGGATGTAATTAAAACTGTCTCCATACCCGTAATTGGCGTGGGAGGCATAATGACAGCCCAAGATGCCCTGGAATATCTGATAGTCGGGGCTAGGGCTATTCAAGTGGGAACGGCCAACTTCATTGATCCGAGGGCGACGGTGAAAATTATCGAAGGCATAAGTCTTTATCTCAGACAGAAGGGTGCACGTAGTGTGCGGGACATAATCGGCACCTTCGAAGAAAGTTGAGGTTGTCTATGGGTTACGGTGAGGAGATTTTCAAAGGTGTTTATATCGTAGGGGGACCAGGTATTTCTCATGCAGATGACGCAGCCTGTTACGTGGTGGAAAGTGATGGGGACCTGATCATGATAGATTGTGGGGCAGGGGGGCGCACGAGCCTCATAGTGAGAAATATAGAAGGATTGGGTCTCGATCCGCACAAGCTGAAATGGATTGTTCTCACCCACTGTCACATAGATCATGTGGGAGGAGCAGGAGAATTAAGGGAACGATTCGGAGCGTCTATTGCCATCCACGCACTCGATGCACCGCCGATCGAGCAAGGAGACGCCTCCAAGACGGCGGCGGCTTGGTATGGGCGACGTTTTTTGCCCCTGGAAGTAGATTGGAAATTCACAGGTTCAGAGGAGAAATTATCCTGGGGTAAAGATGTGTTATACATCTTGCATACGCCGGGTCACACTCCTGGATCGATTGTGTGTTACTTAGATCGAGAGGAAAAACGCATTTGCTTTGGGCAAGACATTCATGGACCCTTCCTTTCTTCCTTCGGTTCGGATGTAAAAGCATGGCGGGAATCGATGCATCGATTGTTGTCTTTAAACATCGATATCCTGTGCGAAGGGCATTTCGGTATTTTTCAACCCCGCGAGAGGGCGGAGGGCTACATTAGAAAATACCTGGCTTTAAATGCTGACAGCTAAGATTCCAATTCTTCTATTTTTTCCCTCAGCCTTTTGGCAGAGACGGGAAAGGCGGTTTTGATCTCCTGGGCAAAGAGGGAGATACGAAATTCTTCTAACATCCATTTAAGTTCGTCGAGTCTCTTTTTATCCACCTCTTCTCTAACCTCTAAGGCGGCAAGCTTTGCCTCAAAAAAACTGATTTCTTCTTTCTTCTTTTTGTCTTTTTCCAGATTGAGGACACCTCGTTCGGCACGGATGGCTAGGGCTTTGAGATAGCGAATCAGGTGAGGAAGGCGAGATTCCTCAAATCGCAGAAGAAAATCCACGGGGGCCAGTCTTGACCATTCTTCCTCGATTTCCTGTAAAAATTTCTTGATGAGGGGAGTGCCTCCCTCTTTTTGTCGGATCCTCTTCAGTACCAGTTTAGTTTCCATAGCCGATTCTACCACCGGACGTGCCAATTCCATCACCTCATAAGCTCGGGGGATGAGTCGCCGACGGATTTCTTCTTTTTTTTCCAGGAAGTCCGTTCGCTGCCTTAAGGGAAGGGCTAGAACATCACGGATGACCTTTTCATACAGACAGGCCTCCAGCTTGCCTGTTCCCCAGCATAGATCACCATATTCTTTTAGCTTTCCTCCGGCTTTAAGCGTTTTTTTTAGATATTTCATGTCCTGAGGCAGGCTCAGCTCGTAAAGGCGAGCAACCCCTCGGGCATGATGGGCCTCGGCCTCCTCAGAGGAGGAAAAGAGTTTTATGGCCACACCTGAATCGGATATACATAAAGCGGGGTATTGAATTAGTATTATGCCGGCTGGACCTTCGAAGAATATCTTCTCCGGCAAAGAATCAAAGTCCCAATCGTTGAGGCCCGCCCTCTCCCATCGAGAGCGGAGCTCTCTGCTGGCATCGGAGATTTTGCTTTCTATCACCCTGTCCTTTATTTCTTCTATTTCCCTTCCTGCTGCGATGGGTATGCCGTTTTCGTCCACGACGGAAATGCGAACCTTAAGGTGATCAGGCAGCCTATCTAAAGCCCAAATATGGGAGGGTATTTGGATTCTGAACTTTTCCCTGACAAAACGACTAAGGGATTGGTGGAGGGGCAGTGGTTCGTCTTTAATTCTTTCGTACGCCCTGTCCAGCCATTCGGACGGGGAGGGTAGTTTCCGTCGATATTCTTTGGGGAGGTTTTTGATGAGAAACTCGATCTTTTCTCGAAGCAGACCAGGAATGAGACGGTCAAGGAGGGATGAAGAAATTTTCCTGAGGAGGTAAGCGGGTATGGACAGATTAGCACCATCTTCCGGATGACCAGGGGCAAAACGGTAAGTGAGGGGAAGTGTATGATCGAAGAGGGAGATACAATCGGGATAGTGGGCAGCCTCCTCCGGAATTTTCTGCGCCATGCAATCTTCTTCCTTAAGCAGCAGGAAGGAATCTCCTCCTCTTTTCTGAATGAGTTTTTTTAGCTTCGTGACATTGGCGATGGCACCCAAACGTTCCGAATAGAAGGCAAAGATAGCCTCTTCGTCTATGATGCCTCTCATCCTCATTTTCTCCTCTATTTGGCGGAGACGGTCAACTAGGTCGAGATTGTGGCGCAGAAAGCGAAAACGGCTTTTGACCAGGCCTTTCATAAGCCCATCTCTAATGAAGATAGGATGGGCCTCTTGTTCGTTAATTCGACTGTAGGATACATTCCTTCCGTGACAGATCGTGAGGCCCAGGCAGGTTACCTTTTCTCTGGCCATGACATCTTCGCGCTCCGGATCCCAGAAGGGATCGGAGTAAGTATAACGGCAGAGATGCCTACCTACTTCCTCTATCCATTCCGGTTCGATATTGGCAACCATACGGGCGTAAAGACGCGAAGTTGCCACTATTTCGCTAGCAACGACCCATTTCCCTCCCCCCCTGAAGAGACCCGAACCGGGAAAGATCATGAACTCCCTTCCTCTCGTTCCTTGATAGACGTTTCTCTCTTTCTTTTCGCCAATGTTAGAGAGATACCCGCTTAGTATCGATTTATGCAGGGCCGGATAAAGGCCCTCTACTTTTTCCTTCGAGAGGTTTTTTAGATTAGGTTCCTCAGCCAAAATGGCTTTGATCTGGTCCCTTACCTCTATCCATTCTTTGATGCGCCGAAAAGAAAGGTGATGCTCCCGGCAATATTTTCTTAATTTCGTTTGTGACCTCGATCCTCCAAGATTGGTTTGCATTTCCTGCCAAATTGTCAAAAGAGACAGAAAATCTGAAGTTGAATCGGAAAAGCGCGGGATTACCTTCTCTTCTCCTGCCTCTCGTGGATCTCCAATTCCCAACACAGCAGCCACGGTGACGGCCTCCTCGGAACAATGGCGCCTTATTCCTTCGATGACCATTCTCGACATGCGCGGATCGAGAGGAAGACGAGCCATTATTTTCCCTAAGGGAGTGAGTGCCAATCTTTCACCATCGTCCAGGGCACCGAGTTCTCTTAACGTATCGATCGCATCGGTAATACGCTTTTTAGGTGGTTGGTCGATGAAGGGAAATTCCGTGATGTTTCCGAGCTTGAGATAGAGAAGTTGGAGGAGAACGCCCGCAAAGTTGGAACGCAATATCTCCGGGGTAGTAAAGAGGGGTCGATTTAGATAATCCTCCTCGCTGTACAGGCGCACGCAAACACCGTTGGTTACCCGACCACAGCGTCCGCTCCGCTGGTCGGCGCTGCTCCGAGAAATAGGTCTGATGGGGAGGCCTGCCGTCTTAGTCCGGGGATTATACCAGGATATACGAGCCAAACCCGAATCGACAACATAGTGAATACCTGGGATGGTGAGAGAGGTTTCGGCCACATTGGTGGCACAGATGACCTTAGGTCGTCGATAGGTGAGGAAAACTTTTCTTTGTTCCGGTAAAGGAAGGCGAGCGAAGAGGGGAAGGACTATTGCTTGTTCTTTAAGGCGATGTTCAAGGATGTCACATAATTCTCTAATATCCTGTTCTGTAGGTAAGAAAATGAGGGTATCAGCGGGTTTTAGGTGAGAAAAAAGAAAATCAACCGCTTCGATGGCCCCTTCCAGATAAGTGTATTCGCCTGACTCCTCCTTCTCAGGTGCTAGGGGGCGCCAGATGATTTCTACGGGATATAGCCTCCCGCTTGTTTCAATAACTGGCGCGCCATTAAAGGCCCGAGAAAATTTTTCCGTGTCGATGGTAGCGGAGGTGATGATTATTTTTAAATCTCTTCTCACGGGCAGAATGGATTTAAGGTAACCCAAGACAAAATCGATGTTGATACTTCTTTCATGAGCTTCATCGACGATGATGGTGTCATATCTTCTCAATAGACGATCAGTGGCTAATTCGGCGAGCAAGATTCCATCCGTCATAACCTTAATCTTCGAATTAGAACTCGATTTTTCGGAGAAACGGATGCGATAGGCCACAGTCTTCCCTACCTCCTCTCCCAGCTCTTCGGCCATTCGGTAGGCAACAGAAACGGCCGCTACCCTGCGGGGCTGTGTACAGCCGATGAGTCCCTTGACCCCTCTTCCCGCCTCCAGACACATCTTGGGAATTTGGGTAGTTTTACCCGACCCAGTTTCTCCGGTGACGATGATCACTTGATGTTGTCTAATGGCAGCCACGATCTCGTTTTTCCGTGAGAAAATGGGGAGGTGTTCGTTATACTTTATTAGGGGGCCGTGGCATCCGTCTAACATGGGGAACCATATTTCATAGGCCGACAAGACCTGTCAACGATTGACAAAGGCGTCATTTCCCTGACATAATATGTACCATGATAGATAAGGAATGAGAGATGGCGTTCTTTGTTCTTTATATACTCTTCCACGAACCTCTGCGTCTCCATCCGGACAGGGATAGGTTTTTATGGGATGAGTTTAATCGAGAGCGATTTCTCAACCGAGGGGATAACGTCTACCTTCCTTTTATCGAACTACTCTCGCGAGAGATAGACAGACACCCATCTTTCAAGGTCGTAATTGGAGTCACCGGTACCTTTCTCGAACAGGCAGAGTTGTGGATGCCCCAGATTATCGATTCCCTGAGGGAACTGCAACGGTCGTCTTCTGCCGAAAGGAGCCTCGAATTTGTAAACCAAACGTACTATCATTCGTTCGTCGGTCTCTTCTCCGATCCGGAAAAACAGGAGTTCCGAGATCAAGTCGCGCTGCACCGAGAAAAGATGAGAAACCTGTTCGACGTTTTGCCCGTTACCTTTGCCTCCACAAAAAGAATATTAACCCAAGACATGGTAAAGACCGTAGGAGATATGGGTTTTAAGGTTGTATTAGGGGGAGGCGATGGACAGAGGGGGACGCTGTATCGATCGCGAGATAGGAAATTGCTGATTATGACCGGCCGAGGATCGATTGACGGTTTAACCGATGCCGAAGCGGTGTTTTTTCAAAGTGACGATGATTTTCTTCTCTTCCATTTAGATCTTCTCCGCTTTTCAAGATGGGATGGTAATTTAATTAAATCGCTTATTTCCAATCTTTATCGAGACGAGAGATTGTCAATGGTTCTTCCGATGGAGGTTGCCTCCGATTTGTCTTTCTCATCTTGTCCCGAATGGGACGATACATCTTTTTGCCTAGAGCAGGTTTATTCCGATCCGGCGCAACTGTCCCTTTTTGGAGAGATAGAGGCCCTGGAGACAGAGGCAAAAAAGGCAGGTCGCGAACTTCTCTCAAAGTGGCGCTATGTAACCATCACGGATCATCTCGATTATATTACTCACCTCGACCGTGATGACCATCCTTACGGGAGGTCTGGTTCACAGGCTACCTACGTATTAACTCGGCAGGTAGAGTCTTTGAGGACAGCCCTTTTTCGGTTTGAGGTTCTGAAGAAAGCGGAAAGGACGGCCGTATTGATGATTTCACCCGAAACGGGACGACTTCCGGAGGGTATGGGTAGATTGGCCCGTTATATATCCGGGAAAAGTGGCGGACAAGGAGAAGTAGTGGCCGCCCTATGTGAGGGGTTGCTTGCGAGAGGGGTGGATGTCCATCTTACCACCCTTAATTTGAAAAGAAGGTTTCAAAAAGAAAGCCAAATAGGAGAAGAAGAGTGGAAGGCCATTAGATATAACGTCCCGCCGGAACGTATACATCTGGTGAGTTCCGCCATATTTTCGCACAAATTACATGCCTATGACGGTGATCCTGTGCCAACGGCTGCTGAATTCCAGCGTCAAGTTGTAAATTACGTCCTCAAAGATATTCGCGCCCGCCACGAGGGTAGGTTAATCGTTCACTCCCACGACTGGATGGCCGGGGGAATTATTACCGCCTATGCACGGGCAACGGATTTGCCTGTCTTGCATACCGTGCATAACGTCTTTACGGCCCCAATACCGCTTACAATGATGGAAGGTGTGGACTTAAACAATTTTTACGAAAGGCTCTTCCTTACTATTGACAACGGAAGGATGTGTATCGATGCTCAGGCAACGGCCATAAAAAATGCTACCCTCATAAACTTTGTGGGAGAGCGGTTTCTTGAGGAAATCGTAAATGACTACTTCTTAGATCGTCCTATTATCCCTTCGAGTGTAAGACAGGAGGTAAAGGCAAAATATTTTGACGATGCCGTTAGGGTCATCATCAATGCCCCCAGTCCTTCCCTCTATCCGGAAAATTGCGACTATCTGGTGAGAAAATACGGGCCGGACGATGATATACTCGCTGCCAAGAGGGAAAATCTGCTCGCCTTTCAAAGGAGGACTGGCTTGTTGGAAGATCCGAATGCCATTCTGCTTTTTTGGCCATCGCGCCTCGATCCCATACAAAAAGGGGTGGAATTGTTAGAGGCAATAGCTCAACCTTTCTGTGATGCCCATCCGGAAGTACAAATCGCTATTATCGGGGATGAGGTGGGAGGAGGACATTTTCACCAAGAGATTTTGGGTCGTATCGCCTGGGCCTCGGGAGGGAGAATTGTCTATTATCCCTTCTCCGAAAGCCTCTCCATGCTTGGCTATGGAGCGGCAAACGATGTATTTGGCGCTTCTCTCTATGAACCATGCGGCCAGATTGATCAGATAGCCAATCTTTTTGGGGCGACGGCCACCAATCGCGACACCGGCGGTTACCACGATAAGATAACGGAACTGCAATTAAAGATTGACGGCGCGCCGAAAGATATGGGAAACGGATTTCTCTTTCGTGATTATGATGTGGGCGGCCTCTGGTATGGCCTGGAGAAAGCCGTAGAGTTTCACCGTCGTCCGCCGGAGGTACGAGAGCCTCAGCTGAGAAGAATTATGAAGGAAGCGCGTATGCGTTATGACCCAGCTAATATGATTGCGGCTTACATTCGTCTGTATGAATGGTTGAACGGCAACAAACCATTAATTTGAAAATAGGGGTGATACACATGAAAAAAGTCGGTTTTATCGGTGCAGGAATCATGGGCAGGCCGATGGCGGCCAATCTCTTAAAAGGTGGTTTGGAGCTATACGTGTGGAACAGGACACGGGATAAATGCAACGATTTAATTGCCGCCGGGGCAAAATGGGGTGAATCCCCAGCCTTCCTTGCGAGAGAATGCGATGTTACTTTTTCCATGCTTGCCGATCCGGCCGCGAGCGTGGACGTGTGTTTCGGTCTGGACGGAGTTGTCACTGGCATTGGTGAGGGACGTGGATACATCGAGATGTCGACGATCGATCCCGGCACAGCCAGACGAATTGCCGACGCTGTAACCAAGGCCGGTGGTAGGTTCTTGGAAGCCCCGGTGTCGGGGAGCAAAAAGCCCGCTGAGGAAGGCACCCTCATCATCATGGCGGCCGGAGATCGTTCGCTCTACGATGAGGTGGAAAAAGCCTTTGGAATGATGGGGAAGATGAGCCTTTATTTAGGCGAAGTCGGTCGGGGCGCGCAAATGAAACTGTGTGTGAACCTAGTCATGGGCGGCATGATGGCCGCTTTTTGCGAGGGTCTTGCCCTCGCCAGCCGGATAGGGCTGGATCTGAGGGATATGCTTAATATACTCGATGCTGGTGCCATGTCCAATCCCATGTTTCGCATGAAGGGGGGATTGGTCCTATCCAATGATTTTCCTGTGGCTTTTCCCTTGAAACATATGCAGAAAGATTTAAGGCTCGCCTTGCTTCTGGCCGATGAAGCCGGTCAATCGTTGCCCGCCACGGCAGTGGTGAACGAGTTATTTAAAAAGGCTCGAGGCCAGAACCTTGGAGATCTTGATTTTGCTGCTCTCTGGCGGGTAACAAAAGAATCGGGACATTGAGGCAGGCGGTTATTTTTCGATAAAGATCGTTTTTTCTTCGCCTGCCTTCAAGGTGAGATGCCAGGTGACTACGTCTTCACCGACGCTGTTCGGTGGTGGCGTGGCAGGGAAGGGGCCCTTCGATTTTTCATCCGGGGCCCCGTAAAGAGGCTCCTCTACCGTAATGTTGATGGGATAACTCTTTTCGTTAGTTATTTTTATCATTCTCCTGGATTTTGTTGATCCTGAAGTCACGGAGGTTGAAATAACTCTTATTTCGGGATCGCCTCCAAAGAAGAGGGTATCTTTTTCTAACGCCGACAGATTACCCTTACCGATCACCGTGCCTTCCCGGACGAAGAGGACCTTTCCCGTCATCCCCTTATATGGAAGAGGGGATTTTAGGGTGCCTCGGAGGAAGACCTCTCCCGTCAAACTGGGACGCGTAAGATAGGCGAATTCGACTGGCAACTTTTCTTCTTTTAACTTGAAGCGCACTTTTTGCCCCGCTGGCACGTCTTTTTTGCCTATCTCCAAGATATTGATTTCCCCTGGAACGGTCTTTTGCAACCCTTTGGCAGAAAAGGAAGGTGGCATTTGGGATACGGAAAAAGGAAGATCGGCCAGCCGGATGTTCACGTCCTTCCAATCTTCACGGGTGGGTTGGTATATTTCCCCTTCCCACGAAACGTTTATAGCATGCTCCTTCGGGATGGCCTCCAGACGTAAAAAAGAGTTCCACCCTCCGCCTCTGAGGAGATATGAATAGACAAAGGTCACTTCTTTAACGTTGTCTCCTTCCCAGAAAACGGTAACTTCCCAACCTCGCTCCTTTCTTTTTCGGTAATTTTCCCATTCCCGTTCTGCTTCTCCCAATTCACCCTCGAGTTTGCCTAATTCTTTTTCCAGTGAGATCTTTTCCATTGTCAAATTCCTTACGTTTCTTCCGAGGGTGACAGATGTATTTATGGCGTCCATAATGGTCTTGGTTTTTCCCTTGGCTTGGGTTTGCCAGAAGAGCAATTGGGTTTCTACGGCTTTCAGTCGGGCTACGATTAGCGTTTTATTTTTTTTGATGTCTTCTATTTTTTGCTGCAGATTTTTGATCTTATCATCTAGAGGTAGATCTTTTTCTTCCCAAAAAATATCGACGATGCGGCTTCTTGGAA
The DNA here is from genome assembly GCA_026416455.1 of Syntrophales bacterium. Lineage (GTDB taxonomy): Bacteria > Desulfobacterota > Syntrophia > Syntrophales > UBA8958 > JAOAFE01. Next base: position 11,237 of record JAOAFE010000018.1, on the reverse strand, counting down.
CATTTTTTAAGGCGAGGCGCAGGCTTTGAGGGTCGGCTTGAGGGGGAAGGTGCAAAATAGAAGTCTTAATAACCTCCCCTCTCTCGACTTTAATCTTCTTTACCTCTTTTACCCATGCCCCTTGGGGGAAAAAAATTATCTCTATAGGAGCCGAAAAAGCGAAAGAGTAAGGATAAAAGGCTAGTAGGAAAAGAAGAAGACAGGTTTTCCCCAACCCTCTTTTCATCACCACATCCTATCAAGATAAATGATGTTGTTTTTTATCTGCCTTCGTTCCCCGTGTCAAATTTTTCTTGAAAACCACAATATATTGTGGTAGCGATTTAATACAAATCAACATTTAGTGTCTCGGGGGTGCCATTATGGGGAGAACAAAGGAGTTTCTCGAAGAGCTTTTCGCCCGTGAGAAGGTCAGGGAGATTGAATTTCGGGGTCGGTGTCATGATTGTGGACGAGAGGTGTCCATCGTGATCCATTTGGATGAGGAAGGGACCTTGACGGTTTCGGGTGGTGCCCTGTGGTATACGTTTAAGGTTTTTGCAAAATGTGAGGCGTGTTTTGAGAAATCTCCTGTGCTGACTGATTTTCAGCCGTGCGAGGTTTATAGTCGCATCGTAGGTTACATGCGGCCCGTTCATCAGTGGAACCTGGGGAAGAAAGAAGAATGGCAAGTGCGGGTACCTTTTTCAATCAAATCGTGAACGAATAAGCTCGTCTTGCCTAATCGTCTCCGCGACCGACTCCACTTGAGACATGATTTCATCGAGGTCGAGGTTCACAAGGCGGCGGTTTTCCATGAGGATACGTCCGTTACATATAGTGGTTGTTACATTTTCGCCACAGGCGGCATAAACAATTTGAGAGTAGGGGTTATAGAGAGGCCAAAGGCGTGGAGTGCGAGTATCTATCAATATGATATCGGCCTTTTTTCCGACCTCGATGGAGCCTATTTCTCTTTCCAGACCCAGAACCCGGGCCCCCATTCTGGTCGCCAGGGCAAGAACACTGCGGGCATCAAGTGTCGTTGGGTCTCCGGTTATATGTTTGTGCAGATAGGCCACAGTGCCCATTTCCCGGACGAGATCGTGATCGTTATTGGAGGCGCAACCGTCGGTACCTATACCGACTGTAATGCCTCGGGACAAAAGTTCATGGATAGGACACGCACCGGAGGCCAGCTTCATGCCACTTTCTGCGTTATGGGAAACTTTAGCTTTGGAAGAGGCAAGAAGGCCTATTTCTTCTTCGTTGAGCCAGTTGCAGTGGACGGCAATAGTCCTTTCGTCTAAAATGCCGTGTGAATAAAGTAATTTTACTGGGGTGAGACCGTAACGTTCGTTGATGGTGTCAACTTCTTCTTTTGTCTCCGAAAGATGAGTAATAAAAAGTGCTTCATATTCATCAGCCACTTGTTTCAAACGTCTCATAATTTCGGGTCGGCAGGTATAGGGGGCGTGAGGAAATAGGGCAGGAGTTACTAAAGGAGAGATGTGTTGCCATTTTTCGATAAACCGGCGGGCGGTGGCGCTGTGCTTTTTAGCAGCAGAATCTATGTCTTCGTCTGAATCGAAGAATCCCAGACCGAGTACTATTCTTAAACCAGATTCGATGGCGGCACGGGCAATGCGGCCGGGATAGAAGTAACCGTCGCAAAAGGTTGTGGTCCCGGAAAGAATCATTTCAGCGCAGGCCAAGCGGGCTCCCCAATAGACGGTGTCCTTGGTTACATACTTCATTTCTAGAGGAAAGATATAGTTGTTTAACCATTCCATGAGCGAGAGGTCATCGGCGACGCCGCGAAACAGGACCATGGGTGCATGCGTATGGGTATTGACGAGGCCAGGGAGAACTAGGCATCCCGTGGCGTCAATTATCTTCTTCGCCGAGAAAATTTGCTCATTAATACCTGTGGATTGGCCTACATAAACGATTTTGTCTCCCTCAATTGCAATGAGGGATCCTTTGATCACCGTGTAGTTATCGTCCATGGTAAGTAATAGGCCACCGGATATGACGATATCAACTTCCATCACGGATTAACTCCCAGGGAGCAAGAGATGCGCTGTCCTATGTTTTTCACCCTGTACATTATCTCTTCTTCGTCCAGGGTGAGTAATTTTCTTTTTTCCATCACTAGGCGACCGTTAATGATGACGGTGTCCACATCGGAACCCATGACACAGTAGGCTAAATGGGAAAATTCGTTGTACAGAGGTGTCAGATGGGGTTTGTGGCAGTCGATGATACATATATCGGCTTTTTTCCCTATCTTTAGACTCCCTATCTCATCGGCCATCCCATAGACACGAGCACCATAGATGGTGGCCATTTTTACTACCGTCCGTGCGTTCATTAACGTAGGGTCCAGGCGGGCGGATTTTTCCAATTTGGCTGCCGTATCCATTTCCTGAAGAAGGTCTAAATTATTGTTACTTGCACATCCGTCCGTTCCAAGTCCCACGCAAAGTCCCTTTCTGAGCATTGACGATATAGGAGCTACTCCACTGGCAAGTTTCATGTTACTTTCCGGATTATGAACAACTTTGCAATTATGCTCAGCCATGAGTTCGATGTCGTAATCGTCCATCGTCACACAATGAAACGCAACAAAACGATCGTCCAAGAGGCCTAGATCTTTAAGATAGGTCGTTGCCCTTTTTTTTAACCGGCGGGCAAGCTCTTCTTTCTCGTTTTTATTTTCCAGGAGGTGCGTGGCCAGGGGTACGCCGTACTTATCGGCCAGGGCTTTTGCCCGAACTAATAACTCGGCGGAGCAGGTGTAGAGGGCATGGGGTTCCACCATGACTTTCACCAGTTCATGTCCCTTCCACTTCTCAAGAAGGTATTCCGTATAGGTGAGCCCTTCTTCTGGGGATTTAGCATTAGGCGAGGGGAAGTCGTATAGGACTTCGCCTACTATACATCTCATGCCGGCTTTCACGGCGGCTTGCGCCGTCTCGTCTTCGAAAATATACATATCGGCAAAAGTAGTGGTGCCGGATTTTATCATCTCCACACAGGCCAGAAGGCTTCCCCAGTAAACCAGTTCGGGACTTACGTTCTTGGCTTCCGCTGGGAAGATATAATTTTGGAGCCAATCCATAAGTTCCATGTCGTCTGCTATGCCCCGGAAACAGGTCATAGCGGCGTGGGTGTGGGCGTTTACGAGGCCGGGCATGATGATAGACTCTGGACAGTGGACATGTTTTTTCGCTTTATACCTTTTAAGAAGTTCTTCTTCTTTACCGAGATCTACAATACGGTCATTGCTTATGGCGACTCCACCTTGGGTAATCCGCGTATCTTCCTCGTCTATCGTCAAAACAGTTCCCCCTGTTACGAGGATGTCAACCTCCGCTTTCATTTGTACGGCCTCCCATGGAGATTCGGCTCCCCTTTATTACAAAGTCCAATTTTTTTCTATCCCCATTTTTTCGAACAGATGGCTTTCCTTTCTTGACAGGGTGGATGATTGATAATATAGCATCTTCAAGGGTGCTGCCTGGGTGGCGGAATTGGTAGACGCAAGGGACTTAAAATCCCTCGCAGCTCGTCTGCATGCGGGTTCGACTCCCGCCCCAGGCACCAATACAGAAATCGATATGTGCCTTTAAATGCCAGGTCTTTTGGTGTGGATTACGAAGAGTTTATAAAGAATAAAAAAACATTCCTCGCCTATAACTATTTCCGAAAAAAGATTTTTCAGACTTTATCACCGAAGGAAGGGGAAGTAGTGACTTATCTACTCCCATGGCTTCTTTCGGTCAATCATCCGGGTGTGCCGGGGTACGTGCAGGAGCTAAAAAAAGGCCTGATCGTTCACGGTATCCAGAACGAGCGTGAAATCTCCATGCGGGAGAAAGAATTCAAGAGGATATTCGATCTCAAGATTCCCGGCTCTCTCCTCAATCCTCCCCTACATTCTCTTGTGATTCAGGGCCTATATACTATCGGCTCTGTTGGAACGATCAATCAGAATGCCTTAAGTGATTGCGACATATGGATTTGTATCAATAGCGAAGACTTCGACCGTCGTTCGCGGGAGTGTCTTTCTCGAAAGGTCAACCTCATTAAAGACTGGCTCGATGAAAACATCCGCATACCAGTGTATTTTTTTATTTGTGATGTGAAGGATATTGCCAAGGCTCGCTTTGGAATTATGGATGAGGAAAGTTCCGGTAGCGCCCAGGGCAAGGTACTTTTGGAAGAATTTTATCGAACGATGATCCTCTTAGGAGGAAAAATTCCCTTATGGTGGATAGCTTATGGGAGAGGGAAAAAAGTCGATTATGAGAGATTTATTAGGGATTACGGACGCGGAAAATATGATGATTACGACGGTATAGATTTAGGTAATCTGGAAGCAGTGGATCGGGAGGAATTCTTCGGGGCGGCCCTGTGGCAATTTAACAAAGCCCTAACCCATCCTCTCAAATCGGTAATAAAAATGCTAATTTTGGCCATGTTTTTGAAGAATCCTGAAGGGGCGCTTTTGAGCCGTCAATTTAGGGATCGGATCCTGGACGACGAGAAGGAGCAGGCATTTGTGGATCCCGCCCTCTTCACCATGGGGAAGATTCTCGAACATTATAGAGACGAAGATATCGGGACAAAGAGATTCATCTATCATTGTTTCTATTTGATTACCCGGGAGGCTTCTCAGAAAGGTGTGATGTCAAAGGAGATCGGGAAACTTTTGCCTCTTTCGCAAGAAGAGAAAGCCTTCCTCGATAATTTTGCCCAATGGCCCATAGAGAGGCATATATCCTTCGGGGAAGAAGCTTTTAAATTGCTCGGGCGCATATTTCGTCAGATTAAGCCGGAAGGGAAAGAGGTCTCGTCCCGGTTGACGGAACGGGACATGATGGGAGTAGGAAGAAAACTGGCCGTTTGTCTGGAGAAGAAGCCGGGCAAGGTTTCGGTCATCCATAAGCCTGTCCCGTTCAACAGAATTTTTGACTTTAAATTCATCAGGGACAAAAGATCGTGGCAACTATACGCAGGTGCTAATGGAGAGAAGCCCATTTTATCCCACGCAAACATCATCTATTTAATTGCCTGGCTGGTATGGAACGATTTATATGCGGAGTTAGCCGTTAGAATGGCTCCGAATCCAACTTCCATGACGATTCAGGAGATAAAGAATCTGGCAAGGAAGATAAAGGACGTCTTCGGATCTTTTAACATTGGAGCGATTGCCTTCGAAAGTTTTTTTGAGCGGGAACGAATCGTCGATCTCCTAGTCGTGCTTAATTTCGAAAATCAAGTGAGTCCATCCGAAATCGAAGATTTTAGTGTCTTATATAAAAACCAGTGGGGTGAACTTTTTTGCCAACATTTTCGAGATATTCATGCCTTTAAATCATTTTTAGACGAAAGAATGTCCCTTTTAGATCAAGCGAGGCTACATTTTTATATCCGCCGTTCTGTTTCCTACTATGAAAAGAACATAGAAAGAACGAAACTTTTGATCGCCAACCTATTTACCCATCTAAAACCCCCGCTCGTTTGAATCTCGCTTTTCCTTATCCACTAAATGGACATGCGTTGAAAATCGATTGATTGTATGGTACCTATGCATACAATAACAGCAAACAGAAAATTCGCATGCCCGTTTATGAGTACGTAGCCCTCGATTTAAGGGGTCGAAAGAAAAAAGGTCTCCTTGAAGCCGAAACCCTCTCTCATGCCCAAAGGAAGTTGAGGACGCAGCAAGTCTATCCGGTGAAGCTGCGGGAAGTAAAGGAACGAAAAGAGACACATCTCATCTCGGAGATTTTTAAAAACTGGTTTAGCAGAGTAAGTCTTCGGGAGATCACTGCTTTAACTAGGCAATTGTCGACTTTAATTGGGGCCGGACTGCCTCTCGTTACGTCTTTGGACGTTCTCGTATCTCAAACTTCCGAAAATAGATTGAGGAAGGTCTTGGCGCAGTTGAAGGACTCGATCAACGAAGGCAATAGTCTTACCCACAGTTTAAGTCAGTTTCCCATGATTTTTAACCATTTTTACGTCAATATGGTTAAGGCGGGGGAGCTATCGGGAGCCCTGCCGTTGGTTTTGGAAAGGCTGGCGGAATATTTGGAACGGCAGGAGATACTGAGAAGTAAAATCCGTTCGGCCTTAGCTTATCCGACTCTCATGTTCTTCATCGGTTTTGCTGTGTTATTTTTTCTTGTTTCTTTTGTTGTGCCCAACATAACTCGCATCTTTCAAGACACTCATCAGAGGCTACCGGTGTTTTCGTTGATGCTCATTTCTGTTAGTGGGTTTTTAGAAAAGTACTGGTGGGTTTTGTTGGCGGCTTTTGCCGGGGCAATTGTCTTCGTTCAGTCCTATCTCCGCACTAATCAAGGACGGCGTATATGGGACGAGGGGAAGATAAAAATTCCGATCCTTGGGCCAGTTTTCGAGCAAATCTATTTGGCCCGATTCAGCCGAACACTTGGTACCCTGCTACAGAGTGATGTGCCCCTTTTGCAGGCCCTGGAAATTACGAGGCCCGTTATTAACAATGAGGTATTTTCGGAGATAATAAGAAAAGCCGTAACGGAAGTAGAAGAAGGTCGCAGTTTGGCCGAAGCCATTTCTAAAAATGGCCGTTTTCCGCCTCTGGTATTGGAAATGATTGCCGTAGGTGAGCAAAGTGGGGCGTTGGAAAAAATGTTATTTCGGACGGCCGATGCCTTAGAAAGGGAGGTCGAAATGAAGATAAGTGTCTTTACCTCTCTCCTCGAGCCGGTTATGATTTTAATTATGGGGTTTGTGGTCGGTTTTATCGTTATTTCCATTCTTTTGCCCATTTTTGAGATGAACCAGTTGGTACGATAAAAAGGGGGCAGGCATGAAAAAAGAAAAGGGATTTACCTTAATCGAATTGATGGTGGTTATCGTCATCATAGGTATTCTCGCCGGACTTATAATTCCCCGGATCATGGGGCGACCCGACGAGGCAAGAAGAGCCAAAGCGAGAATACAGCTGGAAGGAATCGAAACGGCCCTCAAGCTTTACCGATTGGATAACGGATTCTATCCTTCTACAGAGCAGGGTTTGAAAGCCCTAGTGGAACCTCCTTCTATCCCGCCTCTGCCCAGACGTTGGCGGCCCGGTGGATATTTGGAAGGGGGTAGAATACCCAAAGACCCGTGGGGAAACGATTACGTCTACCGATGTCCAGGTGTGCATGGGGAATTTGATTTGAGTTCTTACGGTGCCGATGGCAAAGAGGGGGGAGAAGGGGCAGCAAAAGACATTAATAATTGGGAACCAGAAGATTGAAGACTCGGGGCTACACGTTGATCGAACTGGTGGTGGTCGTAGCCATTGCCAGCATTATGTTTTTTGTTGCCATCCCTGCTCTCAGGGACGCCTTTTTCTATGATCGGATGAGTAAAGCAATCGGACTTATCTCACGCACCGTTTCCGATTTAGCGCTAGAGGCAATCCGTGAATCGGTAGATTTTTATTTGGTTTGTGATCTGGAGCACGGCAGCATTTATACTTTGAGCCATGATATGACACCGGAAAAGATAGACCAACAGAAAAAGAGATCCCTCTATCTTCCCGAAGAGGTCAAGATGAGGGACGTTTATCTCTTAGGTGGAGATGAGTATCGAGAAGGAGAGGTACGGATAAGGTTTTTTTCCGGGGGCTATGCACAACCGGCTTTAATTCACTTAACCGAAAAGGACAGGGTGGTTACCCTGTTCGTAGAGCCTTTTCTCCGGAAGATTCGAGTTGCCTACGATGATGTGTCGGTTAACCATTTTTTGAGCATGAAAGAGCATGAAACGAGGTAAAATCATTCTTGTAGCCTTCTTGGGTTTAATTGTCCTTTATTTTGCCTTATTCCTTCGCTTTCCACCGGATCTGTGCCGCTTGGCCTTAAGTTCGTCCGTCTCAAACGTGAAATATCCATTCCAGATAGGGATAGGAGACTGTCGACCTGCGTTTCCTTTGGGGATTAAAATGGATCGATTGACCATTCGTGCCCCCCTTGGCCGAGAGGAGTTGGTCATAAAAAACATCACGTTAAAGCCGTCATTATCGATGCTTTGGGGTAAGTGGAACGTCACGGGATTGGCTAATTTAATGGACGGAACACTTGAATTTTCCGGATGTATAGGGAGAAATGACCTCGAGGAGATAAGGTTAAAGAGTATAAATTTGGACAATCGATTTCTCAAGTCGCTTTTGGGACGTGATATTAAGGGTAGGATGGATGGTCAAATGGTGAAAAAAGAAAAGGGGGCTCGTCAAGCCACCTTTAGAATCGTTCGTGGCTACTATCAGCTCTCTCTTCCCGGTTGGTCAGGCATAGAGATAAGCGAACTTGAAGGGAAAATTATGTATCAAGATGGGACATTGGTCATCGAGAAAGTTGATGTGACGAATCCGGTCATGAGGGGTAAGCTAAGGGGGAATATAAATGTCCACTGGCCAGATTTGGAGCAATCCCGTATAGACCTTACGTGGGAAATGGAAGGACGTGACATCGGAAAGACGCAAAGCTCTCTCCAAGGCACGATCAAGAATATAACCCTGATGCCTGCCTCCGCGACGATAAAATAGTCATATCTTTGACGCACCCCGTCAAGTAACCGTTTCTTTTCATCAAAAGGTTAAACTGTAACTATCTTTCGTTATTGGAAAAAAAGAATTTTTGTCTGGTATTTATTTTGCATTAAATCACTTCAAAGTCGTTGTGGGGGTGTAGCATGAAAGCTCTTTTTAAGAATTTAAAGTTGGGGAAAAAGATGTTGGTTGCCCCGATGATTGTTTTGATTTTTCTCGTTATCCTTTCCGTGGGCACATATTTTAGTCTGTCCATACAGAAAGATGCCATGAATGACATATACCAGAACCGCTTTGCCCAGTATCAGGTAAGTGCCAAAATATTAAATGACATGGCAAACGTGCACGGTAACCTTTCCCGCATTTTGAACTGGATGAAGGTCAGCTATGACCAGGTCAAGATCAAGGAGGCCATTGAAAATACTAAAAAGCTTTTGGTGGAGGATATAACCCTGATCAACCAGGTGCTTTCTTCACGCAAGATGACGGTAGAGGAGAAAAAATACTTTCAATCGGCTTTAGAGAACCTCGTTGAGTATCAAAAAGGGGTGCACGGTGTTCTGGATGCGGCCGAGCAGGGGGGACCCGAAATGGCCATCCAGCTTATGACGATGACGGACGACCGTTATCTTGCTATGAATGATTTCCTTAAGAACTTGCTGGCCTATGAAGATAAGTTGAGCAAGGAGCGCTATAAGTATGTAGCGACAATGTCGGATTTAACGATTGTAGTCTTTTTAGCCGTTGCGGCGGTGGCCATTATACTGTCCTTTGTCATCAGCCTAATGATAACGAAGTTGATCGTAAGACCAATTGAGAAGACGGTCCGTGTGCTGAACCAGCTAGCAGAAGGGGATTTGACGCAGGCCCTTGTCGCTGAAAGCCGAGATGAAGTGGGGGAATTGGTGGAGGCGGTAAATACCATGAGAGAGAAGATGAATCATGCCGTCGGTAATGCCCTGGAAATTGCCTCTGTTCTATCCGAATCGGCTTCCGAAGAGGCGGCGGCCGTGGAGGAAACCTCAGCCTCCCTCGATGAAATAGCTTCCATGACTCGTCAAAATGCCACCCATACCCATGAAGCCAATCAGTTAATGATCCTGGTCCGAGATGAGATCACAAAGGCCAATGCCTCTATGGAGGCGTTAACCGTCTCAATGAAGGACATTGCTCAAGCGAGCGAGCAGACTCAGAAAATAGTAAAAAGCATTGATGAAATAGCTTTTCAGACGAACCTACTTGCCCTCAACGCCTCCGTAGAGGCGGCTCGGGCAGGAGAGGCGGGAGCAGGATTTGCCGTTGTGGCCGACGAAGTGAGAAATCTTGCTATGAGGGCGACAGAATTTGCTCGGGGTTCATCCAATCTCATTATGGATATAGTAACCAAAGTGAAAAATGGCGAAAAATTAGTAAATACAACGAGCCAGGCCTTTGCCCAGGTAACGAATAGTTCCAATAAGGTAGTGGAACTGATGAGTGAGGTAGCGGCCGCTTCCAAAGAACAAAGTCAAGGCATCGATCAGGTAAACACGGCGATCGCCCAGATGAGTATTACAACCCAAAGAAATGCCGGCAACGCCGAGAGATTGGCGCAAGTCATGTCTATGTTCAAAGTATCGAGAGAAAGAAGAGAAGAGATCGGATACGAGTCGGAAAATGTAAGGGAAAAGAGAAAGGCCCTGAGTATGGGATAACATTCTAAGCCATCTCCCGAGGGAAGGCGGAGATCATCCTTGTCAAAAAAGAGTTAGAAAAGTGGAGGTGTTAGATGAAGAAAGCTGTATTTTCAATTTTTACGTTGACCATCATTTTCTCCTTGATTTTGTCTTTTCCTCTGCAGGCAGAGGAGAAAATGGCTACCCCCGAGCAGGCCAAAGGCTTGCTTTCTCAGATGGTAGAGTTGGCCAAAAAAGAAGGTTGTGATAAGGCCGCGGAAGAAATAAAGAGTGGGAAGTTTAATCTTTATAAAAATGCGTTTATATCCATCAGCGACGGGACGGGTGTTACTTTATATCACTCTAAATACCCCTTCTTGGCGGGACAGAATCACATTGATTTGAAGGATGCAACGGGTAAGTATTTTATCCGTGAGTCCATGGAACAGACCAAGAAAACTGGGAAATCTGTCGTTCATTATCAGTGGATGGATCCAAAAACCAAAAAGGTAGAACCGAGAACGATGATGGTCGAAGTGGTAAAGTGTAGCGATGGAAAAAATCTTCGCTATGCCGTAACCTACGAAGGCAAGATTTAATAGGAAAACGGACTTAGGCAAGCACCTGTTGGTTTCCTTCCCCCATCAGGTGCCCGCTTCTCAAATTTGGTAATTAGCTTTTTTTAACTTTGATTTTCCATGGGATGAGGCCTTCATTTTATTTATCTTGACAGAAGACCAAAACTCGAATATTAAAACACGATAAATTATCGCGGGGTGGAGCAGTCCGGTAGCTCGTTGGGCTCATAACCCAAAGGTCGGTGGTTCAAATCCACCCCCCGCTACCAAGTAGAAAGTTAGGCAGGATTTTCCTGCTTTTTTATTTGGAATCGTATATTGGTGAATATTGATCTCGCTAAATTAATACTGATATCCGGTTTTCCTCTCTGCGTTCTTAGTGCCGTTGCTGCTTTCATTATCACTTATGAAGGGCACCTGCGGCATGAA
>JAOAFE010000017.1 GCA_026416455.1 Syntrophales bacterium | reverse complement strand
TACCACGTCTGCCGCTTCCACAGCAGCACCTATGTAAGAGCAGGAGGTGCCGAAGTTAAAGAAACCATGTTCATCCATAGGTGTCGTTTTAACCATAGCCACGTTGGGACGAGGATAGTAGCCCTGTCTAATGCGATCCGGCTCCTCCCGAAACGTACCGGGTATGTAGTAGCATAACCCTTCCTTTCCTAGCTTTCGATCGTTGGCACTGAAAAAGGTGCTGTAATAAGTAAAAGTCCTTTTTTCTCGATCGCAGGCAGCAACTTGAGACGGGTGCATAGCCGTCGATACAATAACGCTAACATTTTCCATCTCTCCAACTCGTTTGGCGAGAGCACAATCGAGCTCGTATGGGAACATGGCGAAATGGCTATAAAAAACCCAATCTCCGCTCTTCACGATCCGCACTGCTTCTTCCGCTGAGCGGAGCCTGTCTCTATATATTTGCCAGATGGCATTTTGCATTATCGATTACCCCCTGTTTGTTCGTTTTTTTGCTATGAAATAGCGTACAATGGCATTGGCAAAAAATAGGCCAAAGCCTAGAATTGACTCCGTAATCCCCGGCGCAATTAGCGACATCCCTGCTATGAATAGCAAGCCTCTTTCGGGCCAAGTTATATTGGTAAAAAGGAAGCCTTCCACAGCCGATCCAATAGCCATGCAACCAATCACGGCTGTGAAGAAAGAAAAAGCGATGAACCACAAGGGGCCTTGGAAGAGAAGCGCTGGATTGTAAACGAAAAAGTAAGGTACGATGTAAGCTACGATGGCCAACCACATAGCGCGATAGCCTACTCGAAAAGGTGGTGCTTCAGCGATGCCAGCGGCTGCGTACGAAGCGAGAGCGACAGGTGGAGTAATGGTAGACAGGCAGGCATAATAGAACACGAAGAGATGGGCAGTTAGGGGTTTGACTCCCAGGTCCACCAGGGCAGGTGCAGCGATGATAGCGGTCAGAATATAGGCGGCAGAAGTGGTGAGCCCCATGCCGAGAATAAGGGCCGCAATCATGGTATAAATGAGTGTAAGAAGGAGTTTACCTTGAGCGGCGCTGATAACGAGATTGGAAAATTTCAAACCAAGGCCGGTTTGGGTTACAACTCCGATTACGATACCGGCACAAGCACAACATGTTGCAACGGAAAGTACACCCGTCGCCCCTCGGGTAAAACTTTCGATAATTTTTCCCCAGTTCATGCGCGTTTCTTTCTTAATGTATGAAACGGCCACGAGAGAGAGAATGGACCAAAAACCCGCCTTCATGGGAGAGTAGCCATACACTAGCAAGGCTACCAGTAGAACAGCGGGAATTATCAGATGACCCCTGGAGAGGATTTCTTTTTTCACGGAGGGCAACTCTTCCTTGGGTAAGCCCTGCATGCCCACTTTCACTGCTTCTAAGTGGGCAATATAGAAGAGAGAAAAATAGTACATGATCGCTGGAATGGCTGCGGCGATGCACACTTTAAGGTACGTAACTCCTACCATCTCCGCTACGATAAAGGCGGCGGCCCCCATAATGGGCGGCATAATTTGGCCCCCCGTTGAGGCCACCGATTCTACCGCCCCTGCCATAACTGGGGTGTAGCCGAGCTTCCTCATAAGAGGGACGGTAAAAGTGCCAACACTCGACACATTCGCCACCGCCGAACCGGAAATAGTTCCGAAGAGACTGCTGGCAATGATGGCTACCTTGGCTGGTCCTCCGCGCCACGCTCCGGCTATACCATTGGCAATGTTGATAAAAAACTGACCAACACCCGAAATGAGTAGAAAAGCTGCGAACAAGACGAAGATAAAAATGAAACTGGCCGATACACCTAAGGGAATGGAAAACAACCCTTCGGTCGTCAAGTATTGAAAACTGATGAACTGTTCGAAATCTATACGTCGATGGCCCCAACTGCCCGGTATAAGGTGTCCGAAGAATGAATAGGCAATGGCGATAATGGTAATAATTGGAAGAGGCCATCCGATGGTGCGACGAGTAATATCAAGAACGATTATAATCAGAATAGCGCCTAATGTGAGATCGACTAGAGTTGCTTCACCACCACGAAGATAGAGATTTTTGTATTCTACGGTAAGGTAGATGAGGGAAGCCAAACTCCCGAGGATGAAAATGAAGTTTAAAACTTCATTCCAGACTTTTTTCTTTCCCTCTGGTTCCCCTTTAAAAAAGGGTACGGTGAGATAAACGAGAAGACAGACAAACAAGAGGTGAATAGACCGCTGAATGGTGGCGCTGAAGAGCCCAAATTGGGCGGTGTAAAGATGAAAAAGGCCCATTGCCAGGGCGATAACTTCAACGAATCTCCTTTTATTAAAGAACTTACTTTTCACCATAAGAAATATCCTTTCTCCCTAGTAGAGAGAGACAAATCAGCTTGCCGGGAAGGATCCGATCTGAGAGGGTCAACGTCATTTCCCCAACGATTACTTTGTGGTCCGCATCCCCTTTGGTACCCATAAAGAAACTAATCTGATCTACAATCTCGTTGACGTTTCCAATCTCCCATGTCCCATCTGGTAGGTTTCGGTAGCCTTGGTAAAAGAAACCCTGGCCATTCAATAGCGATTTTCCCCCCATCTTGATGAGGTTGAATTTTCCTTCCCCGTATATCTCGTATAGTTCCCAGTATGGTAAACGATCGTAAGAGTGAAGTAGATGAATACTAATTTCCGCTCCCCGCCTGATGGGAAGATGATAATAGACGCGACCCTCTCGGCAATCTTTGACCTGTAGAAAAAAAATCTCCTCTCCACTTGAGAAAGCAGAAGTAGACCATAAGGATAGGGCAACAATTGCTAGCACAACCCAGCGCCGGTTTTCCATAAGACTTACTTCAGTACGCCCCGTTCTTTGTAGAAGCGGATAGCACCGTTATGAAGTGGTATTGGTGCCTGCGTTGCATTCCCCAAAGTTATGTCCTTAAATTGCACATGTACTTTGTCAATTTCATCCTTATGATCCCAGAAGGCTTTGAGAATATTATAAACGAGGTCGTCTTTCATTTTGGCATCGACGGCCAGGATGCCCATCCAGGCCATCATATTAACCGGTTTATTTTGCCCTTGATAGGTGCCGGCCTTGATTTGACTGGGAATATAGTAAGGGTATTTTTTATTTATTTGTTTCATCATGGCCGGTTCCATATCTATAAAACGACATTTTCGGACAGTAACCAGATCCATTATGGCCGGTGCAGGTGCGCCGAGGGAATACATAATAACATCTACGTTTCCGTCTTTGAGGGCTTCTACCGCTTCTGGTGCCGACAGGAACTTCGGTGAACAATTGTTATAGGTTATTCCATATTCTGCTAAAATCAAACGATTCATTATTTCCGTTCCACTGCCGGGTGCACCAACGGCAATTCTTTTCCCCTTCATGTCATAAATGGAATTTATGTTAGACGATTCTAGGACGACAATCTGGTTATAAATGGGATACATGGCTAGGATGGCCCGGATGTCTTGATAAGGCTTCTCTTTGGCAAACTGTTCCGTGCCCGTGTAGGCCCAGTAAGCCGAATCGGGCATAAGCATCACGATGTCTGTTTGTCCTTTTTTTAGCAAGCGAATGTTTTCCACCGAGGCTCCCGATGGGTGTGCCGTCGCTTCTGTATCTTTCACATACTTACTGATTACGGATGCGATGGCTCCACCTAAGGGATACCAAGTGCCACCCGTGCTGGCTGTGCCAATGGATAATCTCGTGGTGGCTGTTGTGTTGGTTACAATGGTCACGAAAAGAAAAAAGATTACGACTACGACAATCCCTACTTTTTTGTGCGTTTTCATATCCCCCCTCCTTTTTTTAAAGTGCCCCCCGCCAAGGGCAGATACCCATATTGAATACTAGAGCTTTCTTCTGAGGGAAGCAATAGGTTCCCCTCGGTATATTTAATGGGTGGTAGGCCCCATATTCTATTCGTTCCAAAGGTCGGGATCCATGATTCCGATTTTAATTGCATATTTGACAATGTCTACTCGATCATGAAGTCCCAGTTTCTGCATAATGTGGGCCCGATGCTTTTCTACGGTTTTGAGGCTGATGGAGAGAAACTCAGCTATATCCTTTGACGATTTTCCCTGAGCAATGAGCCGGAAGACCTGCTGCTCTCTCTCCGTGAGAAGGTCATAGCGGCTAGGACTGGCGGATACGGTAGATGAGGCCTTAAGGTATCCTGAAACAACCCTTTCTTGCAGTTTTGTGCTAATGAACATTTCTCCTCGATGGGCTGCCCTTATGGCCTCCACAATTTCGCGGCTGGGGGAGGCTTTCAAGACAAATCCCCTGGCCCCGGCTTGAAAGAGCTGTTTAATATAGGCGTCTTTGTCGTACATGGTAAGTACCACTACCTCCGGCGGAGGGATGACCCGACGAATTATATTGATAGCCTCGAGACCATTTAATCCCGGCATGGATATGTCGAGGAGGACGACGTCAGGATGTATTTCTCGAACACGCACGATGGCCTCTTTCCCATCGGATGCTTCTCCTGCGATTTCTATATCTGGTTGACGCCTTAAAAGTTCCTTAATCCCGTCTCTTACCACTTCATGGTCGTCAGCGATGAGAACGGAAATTTTTTTCATGCTTCCTGTCCTTAGCAAACGGGTATGTCGAAGCGGAGGGTGGTACCCTTACCCGGTGCCGAAATGACATCCATTTCGCCTCCGAAAGAGACCACCCTTTCTTTCATACTGATAAGACCGATACCCCGCGTCTTGGCCTTCTTTTTCGGCGAGAAGCCGACGCCATTATCCCGGATGGTAAGTATAATTCGGGGGTGGCTGTATGTAAGGATGATCTCCACGTGATCGGCTCTCGCATGTTTAGAGATGTTTCTCAAGCTTTCCTGGAAGATACGGTATACGGTCAGTTCGATCTCCGGGTTTAGACGCTTTTTAAAGCCCAAGGACTGAAAAGACACTTTCATTTGTGGATGCTGATGCATGAATTCTTTTACCAGCTGATCCAAAACGGCGATGAGCATTTTCTGCTCTAGTAGGTCACTTCTCATGTATAAGGTGGTTTTCCTCAGGTGATCAGCTAAGGCTTCCACATTTGCCACCAGTCTTTCGTACAATCGGGTTCCTTCCGGAGGTAAGTCTGGGATATAAGTACGTAGATTTTCCAAATCGAAGTGCATGGCCGTAAGCGTCTGTCCCATTTGATCGTGCAGATCGGCGGCCAGCTTCTTACGCTCATCCTCACGGACGCGAACTAGTCGTTGGGATAGGGTTCTAATCTCTTCTTCTGCCTTTACCCGCTGGGTGATGTCGATGAGATTCGTCACCGCTGCTGGTTTTCCCATATAGGTGGCATGGGTTGCCCTGATTTCTACCCAAATCACGGTGCCGTCCTGTTTAACCTCTCGGAAGACGTATTGCGCCGGTAGAACTTGATGCTTCTCCCTCATGAGACCCCGTTCTTTTACCATGGGTACGTCATCAGGGTGAATGGAAGCCCAGAAGGGGCGCCCGATACACTGCGCGGGATCTTCAAAACCGAGCATTTCTGCATAGCGACGGTTCACGAATCGGGTTATCCCATCCTGATGAATCGATATGGCGGCCAGCGAATTTTCCACCACCGTTTGATAAACTTCTGATATATTTTTTAAATCTTGCTCCGTCCTCTTGGCGGCTGTAATGTCCGTGAGACTTGCGATAAAATATATACACCCATCTTCCGAAAAGACAGGACGAAGACGTATATCAATATCGTATCCATTAAAATTTACTTCTTTTTCAATTTGTTTTTCAGGTGAGAGCTCCTTTTCCCTTATCAGGCGTAAAAAAGTTCGCCCTTTCAGAAATCCGAACGACTTCTTAGCTTCATAATTGGCTGAAATGATGTTTCCCTTTGCATCTAAAAGGATGAGAGGATGGGCGATACTTTCCAGCCATTCTTTATAGCTTTCATTCATGGTCCCCCCCAGTCTAGTAGTTCTTAATTATTTACCGAATTTGAAGGTTCCCTTCAACTATGTGTTTCCTCCCTTCAAAGGGTAGTCATACACAAAGTAGAAAATTAAGATGGCAACATTTGACATCGACAATAAAAAAAATTAAACTCGTAAAAAAACAGAAGGAGTTTGATATGATTGCACTAAAACACGTGTTTTCACCTATTACAGTGAAAAGCCTTACTCTATCAAATCGTGTTGTTATGCCACCCATGGGCACCAATTTAGGTAATGCGGACGGTACGGTTAGTGAGGAGAACATTGCCTATATGAAGAGAAGAGCTCAGGGTGGGCCAGGACTTATTATAACTGAGATTACAGGTGTCCACCCCGATGGGGTAGTGAGTCCCCATCAGCTCGGTGCCTATGATGACCGTTTTATACCGGGTTTGGCAAAGCTAGCGCAGGTGGCGCACGAGGCAGGGGTTAAAATTGCTATGCAAATTCACCACTGTGGTCGGGAGAGCGTCTACCTCTTGCGAGCGGGGCGTGCTATGGCTCCTTCCGCTATACCGAGTATTGTATTTCGGGGTACTCCCAGGGAGATGACGATTGATGATATTAAAGAAGCTATTGCTTCTTTTGGTCAGGCCGCACGAAGGGCAAAGGAGGCGGGTTTTGATGCTGTGGAAATACATTGTGCCCATGGTTATCTCCTCACCCAGTTTCTTTCGGCGCTGTCTAATCAAAGGGCGGATGAATATGGTGGAAAAACCTTGAAAGAAAGGTCACGCTTCGTCCTAGAAGTAATACGTGAGGTGAGGAGGCAAGTAGGACCAGATTTTCCCGTTTCCGTCCGCATCTCAGCAGAAGAGTCAATTAGGAATGGCTACACAGTAGAAGATATGCAGACTATTCTCCCCGACATGGTGGAGGCAGGAGCAGATATCATACATGCTTCTTTTGGTACCCATGGTAGCCCAGCGGGAATTACCCAGGCGCCGGCTGAATATGAGCCGGGATTCAATGTCTGGCTTGCTCGTAAGATAAAAGAGGTGGTAAATGTACCTGTGATTGCCGTCGGCCGCTTTACTTTGCCTTCTCAGGCCGAAGAGGTATTGGCGCGTGGTGATGCGGATCTAGTTGCCTTCGGACGCCAATTTTTGGCTGACCCCGATTTTCTCATTAAAGCCCGTGAGGGGAGAGAAGAAGATATAAGACAGTGTATTGCCTGTAATCAGGGGTGTATTGAAAGAGAAATCCTCGGGGAGGGTAATATTCGTTGCTCCATAAATCCAGAGACGGGGCAAGAGACCGTTTATCCCACCACTCCATCTCGGAATCCTAAGAACGTTTGGGTCATCGGAGGTGGACCGGCGGGTTTAATTGCCGCCTCGGAAGCTCATCGTTTAGGCCATAAGGTTATCCTTTGGGAGAAGAATAAATCCCTAGGCGGCCAGATCCGTTATGCCCAAATTCCACCCCATAAAGAGATATACGGTCGCTGGATCGATTGGCAAATTGATCAGGTGAGGAAAATGGGCATCGAGATTAAAACCGGTATAGAAGTTGATGAAGGTCTTATCCGAGAGGGCAAACCAGACTTTGTAATTGTGGCTACGGGGGGAGAAAAAATTATTCCCCCTATCCCCGGCATTGAGCGTGATCTAGTATGTGATGCTTGGCAGGTGCTGGAGGGTAAAGTTCGACCTACGGGGCACGTAATTGTCATGGGAGGAGCCTTAGTTGGGATGGAGACGGCAGATTTTTTGAGCGAAAAAGGTGTACAGGTTACGATTTTGGAGATGCTCGAGCGCTCCCCTGTTCTTAAAATTACCTCCCACGGGTATATGTTGCATAAGAGGCTGCGGGATAAGAACTGTAATCTCATCTTCGGGGCGAAGGTCATAGCCATTGGAGATCGAGCGGTGGAAGTGGAAACAGCAGAAGGGAAGAAAACTATTGCTCCGGTAGACAAGGTAGTGGTGGCGGTGGGTTTAAAACCGAAAGATGATTTGAAATATGCTTTAGAACGTCTCGGTATTCCTTTCGCGGTGGTGGGGGATGCTAAGGCACCCCGAAGGATTATCGAAGCAGTCGAAGAAGGAGCACGAGCCGCTTGGTCTCTGTAGTGTGACATCCCCCCTGAGGTCGAGCCCCGACCCTGGGGGGGACCCCCTTGCCTGCAGAAAAAAAAACACTATATTTCCCTCGGTCACACATTGAAGAAGAACCATCACCCTGGAGGTGAAGAATTCTTCATCCGCGGATTGAATCTTTCGGCTCATCTTAATAAGGCTTAGGTAAGGAGGAATAGTTATGGTAAGATTAGGCACTTATCACTATCATCCTCTCAAGGTGGCTTTTATCGGTAATTTTGTTCCTCGCCAATGTGGTATTGCTACTTTTACCACGGATCTGCTTACCGCCGTGTCTGAAGAGAATGCTCAAGGCGAATGCTGGGCCGTGGTTATGAACGATACACCGGAAGGATATCCCTATCCTCCAGCAGTGCGTTTTGAGATTCGGGATCGCTCGCTTGAAGATTACAACTTGGCCGCCGATTTTCTCAATACAAATCGCGTGGATATTGTCTGTCTTCAACATGAATATGGTATTTTTGGCGGTGAGAATGGTGCCTATATTCTGGATCTGGTGGGTAATTTGCGCATGCCTATAGTTACTACATTGCATACGGTACTTAAGAACCCCAATCCCGGCCAGCTCAACGTTTTGAGACGCATATCCCACCTCTCCGATCGTCTGGTTGTGATGAGCAACCGGGCCGTCGAGATTTTGGTCAATGTGTACGGAGTCCAGAAAGAAAAAATAATACTTATTCATCACGGTATACCTGATGTGCCCTTCGTTGACCCTAATTATTATAAAGATCAGTACGGCGTCGAGGGTAGAAAAGTGATTCTAACCTTCGGCCTCCTTTCTCCCGGGAAGGGGATTGAAACGATGATTGAGGCCCTGCCCCAAATTATCGATAAGCATCCCGATGTAGTCTACATCGTCTTGGGGGCCACACATCCACATATACGTAGAATCCAAGGCGAAGCTTATCGACTTTCTCTTCAACAGAAAGCTCGTGAATTAGGGGTAGGAGAACATATCATCTTCCACAACCGTTTTGTCGAGCTAAAAGAGCTCTGCGAGTACTTGGGAGCAGCTGACATCTATGTCACCCCTTATCTCAATCAAGAGCAGATTACTTCGGGGACTCTTGCCTATGCCTTAGGTAACGGAAAGGCAACCATCTCTACACCGTATTGGTATGCCGAAGAGATGCTGGCTGAAGGAAGGGGATTAATCGTGCCTTTTCGGGATGCAGGGGCCCTCGCCTCGGCTGTAAATTATCTCCTAGACCACGAGGCAGAAAGGCATGCTATGAGAAAACGGGCCTATACATTTACTCGAGAGATGGTATGGAAGGAAGTGGCTCGGCGTTATCTAGAAACTTTTGAAGAAGTGATAAGAGAAAGGGAAAGTAGGCCACGACCTATCTTCCGGGCAAAGACCATGGATGTATCTCCCCGAGAAATTCCCCGAGCTAATCTTGACCATATAAGGCGTCTTACGGATGATGTAGGCATCCTCCAACACGCTAAGTACATTGTGCCCGATCGTTGGCATGGTTACTGTACGGACGATAATGCGAGGGCCTTGATAGCTGTTATTATGGCTCAGGAAACTGTGATGGATGCGCACGATTTGAATGACCTGGCTTGTATATACTTGAGCTTCCTTTATCATGCCTTTAACGATGAAACGGGTAGGTTCAGAAATTTTATGGGTTACGACCGTCGATGGCTGGAAGATGTAGGCTCCGAGGATAGCCACGGGCGTGCCCTTTGGGGCTTGGGGGAGGCAGTTTCTATGACAGAATCCGAGGGCATCCGGGCGGCAGCCCAAGAGTTATTCGACAGGGCACTCAAGGCAATGGTTGAATTTCGCTCCCCTCGGAGTATTGCCTATGGCATTGCCGGTATGAGTGCCTATCTACGCCGATTCGGAGGCAACAGCGAAGTGAGAAGAATAAGGGAGCAACTGGCCTTACGCCTCTACAACCAATTTCGAGATCACGCCACCGAAGATTGGCCGTGGTTGGAAGATATAGTAGCCTATGCTAATAGTCGAATTGCTCAAGCTCTCATTTTGGGAGGCCAGGCTCTCCAACACGGAGATATGCTGGACGCGGGAATTAGATCTCTAAGTTGGTTGATTGAAATCCAAACCGATCCCCGAGGCCACTTCGTGCCTATTGGAAACAACGGATGGTACAGAAAAGGGCAAGAAAAGGCTCGCTTTGATCAACAACCGATAGAAGCGGTGGAAATGATAGAGGCCTGCCGTACTGCATACGAGGTTACGGCGGATATCAGGTGGTTGACCCACGCCCAGAGATGTATTGAATGGTTTCTAGGTCGCAATGATCTAAATGTCCCCCTTTATGATCACCAGACAGGTGGATGCTGTGATGGACTCCATGCCAGTGGTCCCAATCTTAATCAAGGGGCCGAATCTACCCTTTCTTGTCTTCTTGCCTTCCTGAACTTCCATCGTTTCCGTCACTATCAAATATCTCTTTTTGCTGCATCGGCGGGGGATTGAGAGGTGAGGCCAAAACCGATTGTCATGATCAGTTCATATCCTCCTCGCCTATGCGGGATTGCGACCTTTTGTGAAGAGGCGCGGGAATTCATTCAGCGTGCCAACCCAAAACGTGAGGTTTTGGTCATAAGTCACCTTGACGGAGAAGGGCATGGTGTCTTTCCCATCATAGACGTAAGCCGTCGGGATTGGTGGAAACGTGTTGCGAGAAAAGTGGAAGAACTTGATCCCTACGCTATTCATATTGAGCATGAGTACGGTTTGTTTGAGTACCGCGATTCGCGAGGCGTAGGTGATGGCAATGAAGGTTTTTTACGTCTCCTCGAGGCCATCGGAAATTACCCGATTGTGGTAGAGCCTCACACGGTGCATGGCAGACTGAGGGATTCGGAGGCGGACTTTATCTACAGACTATGCCAAAGGAGTCATGTGGTTTTGTTTAAGTGCCATTATCAGAAGTGGAGGTTAGACTGGACATTCAAAACGTTAGGTTGGCAGACACCGAGAAATATAATGGTCGTTCCGCATGGTGCAAGGCCAGACAGACGCTATCGACCAGAAGACATTCCTCATTTGCGCCGGGAGCTAGGACTCGATGAGGCGGGAGTAGATGGACGCCTGGTGGGGATGATAGGGTGGATTCAAGATAACAAGAGATGGGATATCCTTCTTTCCATGTGGGAGGACATTCGAAAAGAGATAAAGGATCAAACAGGGGAAAATTGGTGGCTTCTTGCGGCCGGGACGATGAGAGATCCCAATCATCGCCGGTTTTACGAGAAATGGAAAGCTGAATGCCTCTCGCTGGCCCGAAAAAAAATGGGTTTCTATCACGAATTTATACCTCGAGGCGAAGACTATTATAAATTAATGGCTATTTGCGATTTTGTCGTCTTGCCAACGGTGGATGAAACTCAATCGGGTACATTAGCGAGAATTATTGCCCTAAATAAACCGTTCATAACTACGGCACCTGTCGAAGGACTGACCGCTCAAACAATTGAAAGTGAAGGAGGATTGCTGTTTACAACCAAAGCTATGCTCAGACGTCGGATCATTCAGTTAGCAACGGATGCCCGCCTACGAGAACAACTAGCAAATAACCTAAAGCGTTACTTGGAACAGGTTGTCTCATGGGAAGTGGTGGCTAGACAGTACGCCGAAGCGTACGAGCTGGCCCGCCGGGCCGTACGTAGAGGAAAACCAATAATTCTCGATTTGGAGTTTTAAATGGAGATCTATGTTGTTTAAGCGCCATGAACAAAATCCAATCATCAAGCCATCAGACATACCCTATCCTGTAAATTCCGTATTTAACGCTGGAGCTACTTTTTTTAAAGAAAAGGTGCTCCTGCTCATGCGGGTAGAGGATAAGAGGGGTTTATCTCATTTCGGATTGGCGATAAGCGACAATGGGGTGGATGGATGGGAGGTGAAGGAGACCCCTGTCCTACTGCCCGATCCGGTGAAGTATCCAGAGGAAGAATGGGGCATCGAGGATCCCCGTATTACTTTTATTCCGGAGCTCGAATTGTGGGTTATTGCTTATACCGCTTACTCTCGTAGGGGACCGCTGGTATCTTTGGCGACTACCTCTGATTTCCGTGAATTTAGTCGAATTAGATGTGTTCTGCCTCCAGAAAATAAGAATGCTGCCCTTTTCCCAGAGCGGTTTCAGGGCCGTTTCGCCATGCTGCACCGACCGGTTCCTGCCATGACCGGGGCCAGTGCTAGCATATGGATTTCTTTCAGTCCCGATCTCAAACATTGGGGAGATCATCAATTAGTGATTCCTGCGCGAGAAGGAGGATGGTGGGATGCAGGCAGAATAGGTTGCGCTACGCCTCCACTTAAGACCCATGAGGGATGGCTTATCCTATATCATGGCGTAAAAAACACGGCGAGTGGTCCTATCTACCGTCTCGGGCTTGCCCTCCTCGACCTGTCAAACCCTACGAGGGTTGTGAAAAGAAGCGAGGAGTGGATTTTTGGGCCGGAAGAATCATATGAAATAAGTGGTGATGTGGATAAGGTAGTGTTCCCCTGTGGATGGGTTGTTCAGGGAGGGGATATCA
This sequence comes from Syntrophales bacterium, assembly GCA_026416455.1. Lineage (GTDB taxonomy): Bacteria > Desulfobacterota > Syntrophia > Syntrophales > UBA8958 > JAOAFE01. The sequence goes on along the minus strand of JAOAFE010000017.1, from coordinate 21,063 downwards.
AACTGTACTATGGTGGAGGAGATAAATGTCTTGCCTTGGCCCAGGCTTCCCTTCCAGACGTTCTAAGCTATCTAACGGAAAGCAGAAAATGTTGACGGCATCGTAAAATAGAGATAGAGGGTGAAAAATTGGTTGTACTGATATTGAGACGTTATGGGAATCTTCATTGGCACTTCGGGGTGGACCTACACCCACTGGGCGGGAACTTTCTATCCCCATGGGCTGCCGAGGCATCGGTGGATTAGCTTTTATATGACCCAGTTTCCCACCGTAGAATTGAATGCCTCATTTTATCGCTCCATACGACCGGACACTTATATCAAATGGCGAAATTTATCCCCCCCCGGCTTCCTTTGGTCGGTTAAGGTTAGTCGGGTTATCACTCATATTAAGAGGTTGAAAAACTGCGAGGAAGCCGTATCGAAGTTTCTGGAAGGCGTTTCATTGCTAGGCGAAAGGTTAGGCTGCCTGCTCATCCAGCTCCCACCCAGTCTCTCTTTTGAGCGTGAAACGGTTAAAGCTTTTCGCCCTTTGATTCCCCATCACTTTAAGGTAGCCATCGAAGCAAGAAACAAGACGTGGTTTACCCAAGAGTGCATCGATACGTTAAGAGAACTGGGTTTAGGTTGGTGTATTTCCGATACCGCCGGTCGTTACCCTTACAGAGAGGAAATAACAACTGATTTTGTATATATCCGGTTACACGGCTCTCAATCCCTTTACCGTTCATGCTATACGGATGAGGAGCTAGAAACATGGAAGGAAAAGATTAAAGATTGGAAGAAAGAAACTTACGTGTATTTTGATAATGACTACATGGCCTATGCCCCTTTTAATGCGGCACGTCTCATAGAAATGATAGGAAAATCTTAAGAAGGTGATGAAATGGTCGAGATCAAGCGAGTAGAAGGAAAAAAAATGTTGAAAGAATTTATTTATTTTCCGTGGCGGGCGGGTATTTACAGAGATGATCCCGCCTGGGTTCCCCCTCTGATTAGGGATATGAAACTCATGTTGGATCGGAATCGCGGTTACTTCTTCGAAATTGGAGAGGCGGAATATTTTATGGCCTACAAAGACGGTCGGCCAGTGGGACGCATCACCGCTCACGTAAATCGTTTATACGAAGAGCGGTATGATCAGGAAACGGGCTTTTTTGGTTTTTATGAGTCAATAAATGACCTTGAGGTGGCACAGGCCCTCTTCGACGCGGCTGCTGAATGGGTGCGGAAGAAAGGGAAGAAACGCTTGAACGGCCCTCAGAGTTTCTCCATTTATGACTCAGTTGGTTTTGAAGTTGCAGGCTTTGATATCATGCCCGCTGTGGGCCTCTTTCACTTTGCCCCTTATTATCGGCAGCTAGCGGAGGCATGCGGTTTTTCCAAGTGCATAGATTGGCACTGTTTTGTCGTTAAAGAAGAAAATTTCTCCGCTTACGCTGACTATCTTAAGCAGGTAAAAGAAGAGCTCCTGCGTAAGACGGAATACCGTTTCGTTACGCTAAAAAAGAAAGAAATTGACCGCCGCATCAAAGAAATCCAACATATCTTCAACACGGCATGGGATGGAAACTGGGGGCATTTACCTCTTACGGATAAACAGATAGATATGATTGCGCAAGATTTGAAAATGATTGCCATCCCAGAACTTGCCATCTTTGCCGAAAAGGGTGATGAAACGGTGGGTTTTATTATATCTCTGCCAGACGTGAACCCGGCCCTCAAATGCTTAAATGGCCGTCTCTATCCCTGGAGGATTCTGAAATTCTTGTGGGAAAAGAGGAAGATTAAAAGGGTGAGAACTATCATCATGGGTGTATTACCTGAGCATCAGGGGCGTCACATTGACGATATCTTCTATCTTCGAACTATCGAGGACGGTATTGCCATGGGTTACACAGAAAGCGACTGTTCTCTAATAGTCGAGACGAACCGAGCGATGATTAGGGCACTAAGACCTTTGGCGGCTGCTCCTTATAAGACCTATCGCATCTACGAGCGGCCCGTTTGAGAAAACCAGGGGTTTTCTTCCCATCTACGGGTTAGGGCATAGACGGGGATTACCAAGGCGACTCCCATTATCACATCCCAGACGTAGTGATAACGGAGATAAACGGTAGAGACGACCATAAGCAAAGCCCAAATAAGTGAGATTGCATAAAAGGGGCGAAAGTATCGCCTAGCGAGAAGGGCGGTCAGTAGGGAAACCAAAGTATGGCCGCTTGGCATACAATCGTACATTTTCCCCTCCATCCAAGCGAGTAGCTCTCGAACGTATGTAAAACTCCACAAGCCAACTAATGGTTTTTCCTGCAGATGTTCTAGGGTAAATCGGGGCCCTAAGGCAGGACACAGGTAGTAGCCGATGTATGAAAGATAAAATCCCAGGAGGATACTGGAGGCGCAAAGGTGGAAATCCCGTTTGTCCCTTTTTTTTACGTAAAGGAGGAGGCAAAGGAGAAGGGGGAGGAAATAGAAACTTGCATATACAATCTGTAAGATTTCTACGAAGGGAGGAATAACCCATTTCCCGAGAAAGAGTGAAGGGTCATGACCGCCAAAGAGAAGGCGATCGGCTTGGATGAGAAACTCGTCCATTTCGTAAGGATTGATAAGTGGCACGAGTGTTCCGTTTTCGAAGAAGATAACTAGAAGGTAAATAATTATGTACCAATCGCGTACCCAACGCCAAGAGAGGGGAAGATAGGTAAGAAGAAATATAACGCTGATGAGGGCGAGATTTAAGAAAAAATAGTGATAGGCTTTACTCAATTGACCGCTGAAAATAATTAAAATGTTCAGTAGAAAGAGCATACATAAAGTAAGCGTTTCTTCAGGAGAGAATCTTCTCAGCATAATTCCCCTCGGAATGGATTAACGCGCGAGGATAGCCTATTTACCAGAAAATAGGGGGTAATTCCACGTATAAAAAAAGCCCCCGATCCTGTCTCCTTTGGTTCGGGGGCTTACTAAACTCATGCCTTCTGGAAAATTTTCTTTATGTAAGTACCGTATATGTCTTGCCGCCAGAACGTGTAGGCGAAGATGAATACTCCTATTAGCTGTAACCAAATAAAGGGTGTGAGAAGCAAAGTGCCACCGGCAATGGCTATTAGCTGTTCGAGTAGCTTCATTCTCTTTGTCCAGAAGCCGCTTAAGCCAGCGGCAAATAAAATCAATCCCGGAATATAAAGGAGTATAAATCTCAGCACTTCCCATACATTCCAATACTTACCGATGAGGAGGTAGGCAGGGTGGTAGGCAAATAAGAAAGGGATGACATAGGTCATAATGCCCAATTTACAAGCAACCAGACCGGTCTTAAAGGGATCTGTTCCCGCCAGCTGTGCCCCGGCGTAGGAGGCGAAGGCAACCGGTGGGGTGATGGCGTATAGGGTCGCATAGTAGAAGCAGAAGATGTGGGCTACTTCCTTGGGCGCCCCCAGCTCTATGAGAGCGGGTCCGAAGATGGCAATACCTGTGATGTAGGCGGGGATGGATGGCATACCCATGCTCAAAATGAGAATGGCGAGGGCAGAAAGGACCAGGGCGAGGAAGTAAGAATTTCGTCCTATGGATATAACCATGTTGGCAAATTTCATATTCAAACCCGTCTCCACTAAGGTTCCGATGATGACACCGGCGGCAACACAGGCGATGGATATGTATACGGCCGTTTTCCCCGTTTTACCCATGACGATGTAAAGTGTTTTAAGGTTCCAACGATTTGATTTGCGAAAGACGGCAAGAACCAGGGCCGTCAGGCAAGCATAAAGAGCCGAAAGGCCGACTGGATAAAACTGGACCAGAAAGAACACGAGAACGATAATGCTAATCAGAAAAATGTAAAAACCGTCAGCAAATATCTTGCCCATGGGTTTGGTGACGATATCTACGGGCATGATGTTCCATTTCCTCGTTTCGAAATCGATTGTGCAGTAGAAAACGAAGTAGAACATAAGGGCTGGCAGCAGGGTATATTGACAGACGGTGACGTAGGGAACATTCATATATTGGGCCACGACGAAAGCGGCCACCCCCAACATGGGCGGCATCAGTTGGGCAGCTGTTCCGACGACGGCGGCAATAGCCCCGGCGGTCATGGGAGGATATCCGACTTTTTTCATTTCCGGAATGGTGGGGAACCCAATCAGATAGGTCGTCGACATAGGAAGACCACTTGCCATCCCCATAAAAGTACCGGCGATGATGGCTGATTTGGCGGGAGCTCCCGGGGTTCGCCCAAGCACTCTGTTGGCGAAATCGATGAACGTTCTCAGAATACCCAGTTCTTCCAAAATAACACCGTAGAGGATAAAAGGAAACGCCAGGGTAATGACTACCCATAGGGGACTACTGAAAATACCTTTGGTGGTCAGGTACATGGTATCGATCAACCAGTCCCAATCAAAACCCGAGGTGCCGAAGGGGGGGGGTATGTACTTCCCCAAAACTATGTAGAGGATGAGCACCAGGGCGATGATGGCCATGGAGAGGCCCATGGCCCTTCTTGTAGCTTCCAAGACGCAAATGAGGGCGATGATACCGAGAGTAAACTCAAGTTTCGTAATTTCCGTTACGTATTCTATCCTGATTTTGGCCACGTATTCGGCGTTTATTATAAGGTAGCCCATCGATATGATGGACATAATCACAAACAACCAATCGACGAAATTGATTTTCATCCAGAAAGGACTCTTTCCACCGGAGTACATAAAAAACGTCATGGGTAGGCCGACAAAGAGAAAGATGGCCAAAGTGAGCTGGTAGCCTACGTAAGGCCCGTAGATGAGAATGGAAAGGACAAAAAGGGTTAAAAGCATACCCAGGACGTTCATGACATGCCCCGGGATACCGGTTAAGTTTCTATTCACCTTGCACCTCCTTTTTTTACCCGGAGGGGGGAAGAGCCCCCTCCGGGTGTGATCATCCCCGCTTTTTTATTTTATAGCCTTCTGATCTTTAAAGAACTTCAAGGCCGCCGGATGCATGGGTAGCTGAGTACCTTTTCCGTACAAACGGGATAATTCTTTCGCCGTAAAGCCTTGGAATTCCGAGTTTCCTACCTGCGCCATGGTGTCCATACTCTTGACCAAAGTATCGAGGATGGCCGTGATTGTCTCGGCTGATACATCGGCTGCCACCAGCCAGGTCGTTATGTCACCGAGAACGGTGACATCCTTTTCGATACTCTTATGGAGGCCCTTCTTGACCGTAGTTACCATCAGCGGCATCTCTTTTAAGACCTTAGCGACGGCATTGAAATCGAGCTCTAAGATGCGGAACTTCTTTTGCGCCTCCAATTCCTGCAGGTTCGCGGCCGGGGCATTTATGGCCATGATGTAGGCTATAACATCTGCCTGCCCTTTGGCCAGGAGATCACAGGCCTCGGCATATTTACTTACGATATCAATCTTACCGCCTGCCTGTTTAATGCTTTCATGGGTGATATCGTGGGCTTCGAGAATCTCATCAGGCACAATGCGGGCATTGAATCCCGGAGGATAGGTGATAAAACGGATCTTCTTTCCTTTCAGGTCGGAGATTTTATGGTAAGGTGAGCTGGCATCGACAATGAGTACCGGTGCGGCGGTGGTGGTGTAGCACAAAATGTTCGTCTTCTTGAGTGGTTCTTTGAAGTACTCTTCGTTGCCTATTTTTGTGACGACGATGCCCTTGGCCATATGGGGAAGGACCGAAGAAAAGGTGAGGGCCAACTGGGCCTTCCCGCGCTCGACCTGAATCGGGTTACTGATGGCGGAGCCTGTGAGAACATCAATGTTCATGCCCAGCTTATTTTTGGCAATGCCAGAAAAAGCTGCTACCTGCGCGTACCAGGTGGTGCCCGTAGGACCGGAGAGGAATTTCGCCGTTTTTAGTACATCCGCCGAGGCCGGGCTGGATAGGCCAATGACAAAAATGGCCAAAGTGGCCAATAATAGGCTAAATTTGCATCTACTTTTTCGCATTTTTCCCTCCTGTCTGAATATTTTCTTAGATTCTTGGCTGATAAGGCCGGATTTATCTTTAACTTTCCCCCCTTTTTGACTTCGATCTTCTAATGCCGGAGACGATAATCAGCAGGCCCGCCAGTGACAGCACATACCCGAGCACGATTGTCCATTTTGCGTACCCCCCGGTTAGCGTCGGGGTTACCACTTTCACCAGGGTTACCCCGATTGAAGATGTTAGTACCCCCGCCGCCCAGTACCCATAATACCACGTCTTTTTCATTAGTCTACCTTAAAATTGTACAGAAGATAGCCGTGATAATGGCACTGGTTATTACTCCCGATACGTTTGCCCCCATCGCGTAAGGGAGTATGAGGGCATGTTTGTTTATCTTTTGTACCTCTTTCTGGGCTACCTTGGCTGTCGTTGGGACGCAGGAAACGCCAGCAATACCCACCACCGGATTGAATTTGCCCTTGGATATAAAGTACATGATGTAGCCGCCGATGATCCCACCGATACCTGACATAAGTAGGGCAAACATGCCCAGAATAAGAAGATTTAGCACCTTCGGGTTGAGAATGGTCGAGGCTTCGCAAAGTACCCCAAGTAGGAGACCTAGAAAAAAGGTAGAACCGAATAATACGGGACCTTCGAGAAATTCTACAAACTTCTTTATCCCCGATTCTTTGATAATTACCCCCAAGAAAAAAGACATGAAAAGAGGAGCCGCAACCGGAAAGAGAAGGCATAGAATCGTACAGGTTATGAGAGAAAAGGCAATCTTTTCGCCTGGGGTAACCTTCGGCATACCCTTTAAATCCATCTTTATGCCCCTCAACTTCTGGGGAATGAACAACTTAATCAGGTAAGGGTAGCCTCCGTACGTGAGACTCAAGTACAGGTAGGCAACGATGGTAATGGGAACGAACATGTGCTTGGCTAGCATGAGGGAGGTAAACAACACCATGGGTCCATCGGCACCGCCAACTACAGAGATGGCGGCTGCTTCTTTAAAAGTAAGACCCATCCAGACGGCGACGGGGAAAGTTAAAATCGTTCCCAATTCGGCACAGATAGCAATGAGCATAGAGCTGAACGGGGCCATGAGTATAAAACCCACATCTGTTATGACCCCAATACCCATGAACACGAGGCACGCAATGAGACCATTGCTAAACGTGAAGGTGTAGATGGGCTGTAAAAAGTTTATTTGTAAAGCATCCAAAAGAGGGGCTGGGTCACTTACCATGGGGTCGATGAAGATCGTTCCCATTTTCGTTGCGGAAAGATACAACACAGCTCCGTTGACCGCTGCCATGCCTACCCCCATGGGAATCATAATAAGCGGCTCCAGAGTCCCCTTGGCACCGAGATAGACGAACAGTAACCCCAAGGCAATGAGGACGAGTCGACCGATGGTAATCCCCGGTTCACTTGCCAGCAGCGTCGCTATGCCTTGGAAAAGATACAACCAATTGAAATCAGCCATTTATCTCTTTGCTCCTTTCGTCTACTTGCCGTTTTCACTTCGCAATCGGATGGTGGCGAAGATAAGTTTAATTACACCTGCAACTCCGAAAGATACGACGGCACTTATGGCATAAGTTATTAGCGCTACTCCCCACGCTCCTAACTGCATTTTTTCTACCATGACCTGCATTCTCCTTTCTTTATTTTGGCCTCGGTAACCCCGTCGTTATTTGCGATTTTATTATTCTCGGTAGCATCATGTGATGGTGAGGGCAGAAGGAGCGCGGATTCTGGTAGACACAGTTGGCAAATGCCTTCATGTAATCTCTTAGGGCCTCATACCTCACCACTTCGTCTACAAATCCCTTCTTAGCACAGTAGAAAGGTCGAGATGTCTCCTCATAATGCCTGACGAGTTCATTCATTTTTTCGATAATCGGTTCCAAAGATTTTCCCGCGTCTTTTTCTTTTAGTAATCTTCTTGCGTAAGAGGCTACGGCTGCCGTTTCTCCATGCATGACGTTGATTTCTGTGGCTGGCGTACCTAAGGTAAAGGCGTTGTTATTATTTGCTGTCGGTCCACCCATGATGTAATGGGCCGCGGCTGTGCCTTTCCTTAGAACGATGAGCATCATGGGAAGGTTGGACTGTTCAATGGAGTAAATAAGAGATTGCCCTAAGCCTAGGAGCTCTGCCTTCTCCGCAATGTCTCCTACATCAATGCCCGAGGTATCTTGAAACCAGATAATGGGTACCCGGTCCCGGCCGCACAGGGTAACAAATTCGTTCATTTTGATGAGACCTTGACGGTAAAGCTTTCCGCCAATGGCGTGATATTCGTTTGTATACTCCGGATAGTTAGGAATCATCCCCTGGCGATTTCCGATCACCCCCATCAGGAACCCATCGATTTTTACGAGCCCACAGTACACCTCCGGTCCAAAGCCGGGCCGGAATTCCATATGTTCTGAACCATCGGTAAGACGGGCCAGTACCTCCTCGAAGGAGTACACCTTCTTCTTATTCACCGGTATAAGGGCGAGAAGGTCAGAAGCGGGGTATAATGGCTCGGCCGGTTCGGCTACTCTAAAAAACTTAGGATCGTAGGCGGGAAGATAGTTCATCCACTCTTTGATGGCATCTAGGACGGCCGTCTCCGTTTCGTAAACGGCTTTGAAAAAGCCCGTTTCGTTATAATGAATCGCTACGCTTCCCGGGGGAATGGCTTTGAAGTGACGGGTAGCTTCTATAATTGTTTCCGCGCCTTCCAGGTCGAAATATCCCTTTGGACTCATGCCGCTTACGATACCACCGCCTCCTACCGCGATGTTCGCCTTCTTATGGGCAAGAAGGATGGTTGGGCTAATACCTTGATATCCACCGCCTGCGGGGTTAGTCCCGTAAATACCCGCGATGATGGGAATTCCATCTATTTCAAGCTCAGCGTGACGGAAGAAACATGTGCCCTGTCCACGCCTATTGGCATAAACCTTTTCTTGTTCCGGTAACTTCACTCCTGAGCAATTGACGAGCCACACGAGAGGCAAATGAAGGATTTTGGCGATGTCCGTCACCCGGAGGTTATTGTCCGCCTGACCGGCAATCCAGGCACCGGCCATCCATTTGTTGTTGAACCCGATTAAAACGCACCACTTGCCGTTTATGCGGGCGAGACCGTCTACGACATTCGTTTGTCCTGATTCCTCGTTTTCTGGGTCGTAAATTGTATGCAGGGGAAAGAACATACCCGGATCGACTAAGTATTCTATACGTTCCCAGACGGTCATCTCACCTCTTTTATGAAGTTCCTCCGTCGGGACACCGAATTCTCTTATCCGGGCCGCTTCCCTCTCTATTTCCTGCATGATCTCTTCGATCTGTGCAGCGTTTTCCTTCATCTCTTCCTGCTGGCGTGGTCGCAGGGGACGTCCGATCTTTTCCATTTGTTCAAAATATCGGCGCATGACGTGCCTCCTTTTCTTTTATTACTTCAATCTCCGACCCACTCCCACACGGCTGCTACACCCTGGCCATGACCTACGCACATGCTCTCTACGGCATACTTAACTCCGTAATAAGGCATCTCGTGCATAATGGTTGTAGCGATCCTTGCCCCTGTACAACCAAGTGGATGGCCCAATGAAATACCGCTTCCTCGGGGATTTAAGAGTTTATGGCGTCTGATGCCCAGTTCTTTAGTGCAGTAGACTGCCTGGGCGGCAAAGGCTTCATTGATCTCCCAAAGACCGATGTCTTCCTTTTTAAGCCCCGCTCTTTCCAGGGCCTTGGGAACGGCAACTGCAGGTCCGATGCCCATGTACTTCGGATCAACTCCCACCACCGCATAGGACACCAGTCTCATTTTCGGTTTTAAACCCAATTCTCTGCATTTTTCGGCGCTTGCTACTACCACACCGGCGGCGGCATCATTTACTTGACTTGAGTTCCCAGCTGTCACCGTTGCTTTTTCATCTTTTAAAAACACGGGCTCCAATTTCGCCAAGACTTCCATGGTTGTTCCCGGCCGGATACCCTGATCGCGATCGACGATCATCTTTTTCAGGGATCCGTCTTCCTGAGGTACTTCTACCTCGATAGGGAGGATTTCTTCTTTAAATAAACCTTTGACCGTCGCTTCGTGCGCCTTGGCGTGGCTTTCTACGGCCATTTCGTCTTGTTCTTCTCTTGTTATGCCGTACTTCCTGGCCACCATTTCCGCCGTATAGCCCATAGATATCATATTGGGATCACAGAAAAGATGAAGTCTTGGGTTGGGTTCGGACATGGTTCCCATTGGAACATGGGTCATGTGTTGGACGCCCCCCGCCAGAATGAGATCCGCCCATCCCATATTAATGGCGGCGATAGCAAAGGCGATGGATTGGAGTCCGGAGGCACAGAATCGGTCAACCGTGCAGCCGGGCACGCTATAGGGAAGGCCCGCCATAATACCAGCGTAGCGGCCTATGTTGGAGCCCATGTCCTTCATGAGAGCTGTACCGCCCCAAATGACATCATCGATCTGCTCTTTTTTATCTTCCAGACCTGCTCTTCTAATAAGCTCGTTTATAATCAGGGCCGACATATCATCGGCGCGCAGATTGATGAACCATGAATTTTTGCCCGCTTTGGCTATGCCGGTCCGCGCACTGGCAACAAGGTATATCTCTCTCATATCTCGATACTCCTCATTTTAGTTATTTGCCCTTATAGGCTGGTTTACGCTTTTCTAAAAAAGCCCGCATTCCCTCCTTTTGGTCTTCGCTTGAGAAGGCAAGGGAGAAGCAAGCCCGTTCGATGGATTTGCCCGTCTTTAAGTCTGCCTCGGCTGCATTCTTGAGGGCGTATTTGGCAAGCCCAACGGCGACAGGACTATGTCGGATAATCGACTTGGCCATACTAATCGCTTCTTCCATGAGCTTGTCTTCTGGAACCACTTTGTTGACCAGACCGATGGCCAGGGCTTCGCTGGCGGGAATGGGTTTGCCAGTAAGCACCAATTCACAAGCCTTTCCCATGCCTACTAGCCTCGTGAGTCTAACCGTGCCACCTCCACCGGGGATGATACCGATGTTAATTTCCGGCTGTCCCATCTGTGCCGATTCGGCGGCAATGCGAATGTCACAGGCGAGGGCAAGTTCGCAACCACCTCCGAGGCAAAATCCGGCAATAGCAGCTATGTAAGGTTTTTTAGATTCCTCCATTTTGAAAGTTACATCCCAAAGAGCGGCAGGACCGAACATTTCCATGGCCGTGCTGTTAACCATGGCCGCAATATCGGCGCCGGCGGCAAAGATCTTAGTTCCTCCCGTAAGGATTACCACCCGTACCTCTTCGTCATCCTCCAGTTCCGAGACAGCCTTGAGGAGTTCCATCCTCATCTGGGGGTTAATAGCGTTGCGTACTTCCGGTCGATTGAAAGTAATGATGGCAATTTTGTCGTCTGTTCTCTTTTCTACGATGATCGTTTCGTAACTCATATCACCCTCCTCTATTTGTTTTTACCGTACAATGAGGGCCTCTTCCGGGCACGAAATGACCGTGTCATCTTCATTTCTGATCATCTCCGTCGTTAAGAAGGCCTGCGGAAGAATGTTATTGGCGTAATACCGAGCGGTGGCAACTTTCCCCTCATAGTAAACCCGATCATAGTCATCGCAGGATGCCAGTTTCTTGGCAGCAATGAGGGCCTGTTCTAGGAGACAATAAGCTACGTATACTTGAGCATAAACGAAGAGGGCTTTCATAGCATAGAGAGGGATGAGGGGCCTTTTCTCTTTCATGTTGGCGTACCACTGGTCGTAGATGGTCGCCACCTCCTCCATACAATCGCACCCCTTAAGGAGTTTATTCATCTCTCGGGTAAATCCTTCGGCATTTTTATTTTTTTCTGCAAAGCTTCTCACCTCTGCCATCCACTCCCGGAAAGGTTGCCCTCCTTTCATCCTCATCTTTCGATTCACCAAGTCTTGGGCATGGATGAAGGATGTGCCTTCCCAGATGGTAAGGATTTTTGAATCCCGCAAGTACTGCTCAACGGGATATTCCTGGGTGTAACCAACCCCACCTAGTACCTGAATCGCCTGAGCGATGACACCGAGAGAGGCTTCAGAACCATAGCACTTGATGATAGGCGTAAGAATAGCCGCATAATCTCCACATTTTTCCGCCCACTCTTTATTAGAGCTGTTGGCTTCGATGTCTAGATAGTAGAAGCCCTTAAAGATCATGGCTCTGATACCATCCACGTGCGACTTCATATCGAGAAGCATCCGTCTTATATCTTCGTGTTTAATGATGGGGACGCGGTCAGCATCCTTGATGCCGAAGGGCCTCCCTTGAATTCTCTCTTGGGCAAATTGAGAAGCGAAGTAATAAGCTGCGGCGGCTTGAGAGTTGGCATTGTGACCGGTACCAATACGAGACTCGTTCATCATGTAGAACATCATGGCGAGCCCCTGCGATCGTCCTTTGGCATCCGGTGGTGGACCCATAAGGATGCCTCGACAGCGATCCTCGTCTCCGAAATTGAGCATGGCCGTCGCCTGGGCGTGGAGCCCCATCTTGTGTTCTAATCTCACCGTTGTTACATCGTTGGGCTCTCCTAAACTTCCGTCCTCGTTGACCCAGATTTTGGGTACGATGAAAAGACCGATACCTGGTGAACCGGGGGCACCCCCTTCCGGGCGGGCGAGGACCATATGAATGGTATTTTCACAGTGCCCTTGGTCCCCTGCGGTAATGAACATCTTAGTGCCTTTTATCTTGTAAATACGTGGATCTTCTGTGGGGTAGGCACGGGTTATTATATCTCCCACGTCGGAGCCATAGTTCGGCTCCGTCAGGCACATGGTGCCTTGCCATTCACCGGAAAACATTTTGGGCAGGAATAATTCCTTGTCCCTTTCCGTCCCAAACCTTAACAGTAAGTTCGCGGCTCCACTGGTAAGTTTGATACAAGAGGTGAGGGCCGGACAGGCTCCCGTGTTCATTTCAAAGATCGCCTTGTACATAATAAGGGGCATACCTGTTTCGATCATGATACATTCACTAGTCGACCCCCAGCCATTCTGTTGGAGAAACTGATAGGCCTCTTTAAATCCTGGTACAGGAGTTACTTTGCCATTTTCGAACTTGACGCCTATTTTGTCTCCCGGGGCATTGATGGGATGGAGCACTTCCTTAGCCACTTTGAAGCCTTCAGTAAGCAGCATGTCAATATCGTCCATGCTGAAAGTGTCCTTAAATCGCTCGCACGAGGCTACTTCTTCCGTAGGTAGCCACTCCTTTAAGATAAACTTCAAATCCCTGATGTCGTATTTGTATTCCATGCCAATCCTCCTTATTATCTTCCATGACCGAGCTGTCCGGTCCCTGTTTTTGGTTTCCCCTCACGGGGGGACATCTGTTTCCTTTGTATACAAACACCTACTGCAGCTGACGATAAGCGATACCCTCCAGGTTGACGGGGGCGGTCGTTTTTTTCCAAGCGGGGCCAGCCCTAAGTATATGCCCAGGCAAGGGTTTTCCTGCAATTGATTCAGCTTTTTCAACACATCTGAGGAGTTGGTCAAGGTCAATACCCGTCGAAATTCCCATAATTTCAAAAAGGTGGACCAAATCCTCTGTGGGCACATTCCAGTAACCGAATGCCAACTCCATCGCACCGTAGGGAGTACCGCTCATCCCTCCGATGGAGGTATAAAAAGTACGAACACCCGCTTCGTAAGCAGCCATGCAATTGGCTATGGCTGCCCCACGTGTATTATGGAAATGAACCCCTAAATTTGCCCGTCCTTCTAAAGCCAAAAGTCTTCTTATAAGCTCCTTAACCTGTCTGGGGTTGGCCATCCCCGTCGAGTCTACCAAGACTATCTCGTTTGCTCCCATGTAACTGAGGGTGAGAAATAGTTGAATTACCTCATCGATTGCCACTTCCCCTTCGTACGGACAACCGAAGGCGGTCATGAGATAGCTCCTGATATTCTTTTTGTGTTTATGCGTAACTTCGAAGATGGAAGGTAAAATTTTATGGATCGTTTCACGGCGGCTTCTGCCGACACTCAATTGATTAAACGTATCCGAAACGGCCACGAGCGTAAGGATATCGTCCACATCGGAGATGAGGGCTCGGCGGCAACCGATTTCATTAGGGACGAGGCCAATATAGGTCACATCATGCCTTTTATCTAACCGCGCCATGACCTCTTCGGCATCAGCCGTCTCAGGTATCAGGCGAGGATGGGTAAAGGCAACACTTTCTACGTATTTAATGCCTGCCTGGGTGAGGAGATTGATATAATTTACTTTTTCCACTACTGACGCGCCCCCGCAGACGACGGGTAAGCCGTCTCTCGGTGACACTTCTACGATAATCACTGCTTCTTCGTTGTTTCTTGTGCGCGTCATTCCATCCATTCCCCAGGGGAACGTTTACCATAAGCATATATCGTTCCAACTCACTAACCGAGATGATACTCTTTTAGTTTTTGATAGAAGGTTCTTCGGCTAATGCCAAGACGCTTGATGGCAGACGATCTGTTAGGGGAGTTCTCCAGTGCCTCCTGGATTAAAGTTCTTTCCACTTCCTTGAGGATCTCAGGTAGCGATTGGTGGGAGGAGAGATCAGGTTTTTTTTTGTCCGCCGACGCTTCCCTCGTGGGAGAAAAAAGAAATCGGGGCAGAGAATCGGGCGTAACGAGTTTGGAGGGGCTCATATTTATGGCGTAGTTTACCACTCCCTTTAATTCTCTTACATTGCCCGGCCAGTCGTAAGTAAGGAGGATGTCCATGGTCGAAGGAAGGAATTTCATGTGCCTCTGCTCGCCACCGGCCTGAGAAAGAAAATGTTCAACCAATAGGGGGATATCTTTTTTCCTCTCCCTTAAAGGAGGAAGCTCGATCGTAAAAGTGTTTAGACGGTAGTAAAGGTCTTCACGAAACGTTTTTTCGGCGATCAGTTTCCTTAAGTCTTGATTGGTAGCAGAGATAACCCTGACATCGACTGTAACATTTCGATTCCCGCCCACCCGCTTGAAACAACCGTCTTCCAAGACTCTAAGTAACTTAGATTGAGCCTGAAGGGAGGCGTCCCCAATTTCGTCGAGGAAAATCGTACCCTCGTGCGCGAGATCAAAAAAACCGACTCGACCTTCCTTTCTCGCCCCCGTGAAGGCTCCCCTTTCGTAGCCGAAAAGTTCGCTTTCTATGAGACTTTCGGGAATGGCCGCACAATTTACATCAACCAAGGCCTTCTCCCGACGTCGGCTCGTTCTATGGATGGCGCGGGCAAGTATTTCTTTCCCCGTACCACTTTCGCCAGTGATAAGTACGGGGAGGTCGGATTTAGCCGCCCTCTTAGCAATTAAGAGCGCCCGTCTAAATTGGGGGTCCTCTCCCACGAGTTCTTGGAATTCAGGTCCTAACTCTTCTTGATGACTGGGGAAAGAGTCTTCCGAAACTGGGTGTTCTTTTTCTATCTTTAATCCCTTGACGAGAAGGAAATAATAAAAGTCCCCACCCTTCGGACTTTTGTTTATTTGGTATACAGTAATTTCCCCTCCGCCTGGGAGCTCTACCTGTAAGGGCCAGCTTTTTGTCTTTGAGAGGGCTTCCCAAAGGAATGAGAATTTATCCTTAAAAACCGATGGTTCCGAAAAACTGTTTTTGAAGATTTGGTTGCTGTATTCAATCCGACCAAGAGGTGTGACAAGCGCCATTCCATCGGATGCTAAATCGAGCAATTGGAAGAAATTTTTCATGAGCGGAACCTTTCCCGTGACCGTGTTTATTTTTTATACACAAGGATTCGTTTTTTTGTCAATGATCTTTCACGGGCATCCCACTTTTGAGTCAAAGGGTTCCGATAGGGCGAAAAAACGATGGTATTGTCTGGTATGTTCTTTGCTCAAGAAACGATGGTTAACATTTATCCAGCAAAAAGCAAGGGAGGCGAACATTATGGAGGTAAAGAGAATTCTCGTGGTAGGAGCCGGCCTCATGGGCGGGGGCATTGCCCAGGTTGCGGCTCAAAATGGTTACGAGGTGGTTTTAAACGATGTATCCATGGAGCTGGTTGAACGCGGTTTGAGCAATATAGAAAAAAATCTCGACGGACAGGTCAAGAAGGAGAAAATGTCGGCAGAGGAAAAGGAGCAGACTCTTGCCCGCATATCCAAATCTGTAGATTTGGCAGATGGGGGACAGGTGGATTTTGTCATCGAGGCAGCCTTTGAAAATTATGAAGTGAAAAAGGAGATCTTTCAAAAATTGGATCAAATCTGCCGACCGGAGGTGATTCTCGCCTCCAATACCTCTTCTATCCCCATTAACTCTCTGGCTTCAGTAACTAAGCGGCCCGATCGCTTCATTGGAATGCACTTCTTCAGCCCCGTTCCCGTTATGAGATTGGTGGAGGTAATTCGGGCGCTCAAAACGTCCGAAGAAACGACGAGGATAACCGAGGAAATAGCTCATCGCATGAAAAAAGAAACGGTACGGGTAAAAGATGTGCCAGGTTTTCTCGTCAATCGGGTCAACGCTGCCTTCCGGGCCGAATGTTACCAGTGTCTGCTTGAAGGTGTTGCTTCATTAGAAGATATTGACAAGGCTATAAAACTGGGATTGAATCACCCTATGGGGCCCTTTGAACTGGCAGATTTTGTTGGCCTTGAAATCGGTTTGAATGTGTTTAGGACCCTTTACGAAGGGTATAAGGACCCCAAATTCAAACCACCCCTCCTCCTAGAGAAGATGGTTCAGTGTGGTGATTTGGGTCGCAAGACGGGCAAGGGATGGTATGATTATACTTCCGGGGAGAAAAAGCCTCGAACGGATATCAATTTGTAATCAAAGCGAAGAAAGGGTAAACGTATGGAAAAAGTAGTAATCTTGAGTTGTGCGCGGACACCAATCGGAGCGTACGGAGGTTCTTTGAAGGACATTCCGGTATACCGTTTGGCAAGTATTGTCTTGCAGGCAGCGGCAGAGAGAGCGAAGATCGACCCCGCGCAAGTGGATGATGTCATTATGGGCAGTGCCTACCAAAACGGTGAATGTGCAAATGGGGCGCGGATGGCCGTCCTCGATGCAGGTTGGCCCGATACAATACCGGGTATGGTGTTGGACCGGCGGTGTTGTTCCGGTCTGGATTCGGTCTTTATCGGAGCGATGAAGATTCAGACAGGTAATGCTAACATCGTCATTGCTGGTGGCATGGACTCTATGAGTCAGGCCGAGCTCTACCTGCCAGGGGACATTAAATGGGGTTTGGGCGGGAAAAACCACGAGAAGTACGGTTTTATGCCCCGTGGTCATGGAGCTTTGGCGATGTGGGGAATTCCCCTCTACGACCGGATACAGAGAGCTCGGGTTATGTCACAGCCCATCCATCGCTATGGGGAATTAAGTTCCATGATGACTTGGGCAGAGACGGCAGCCAAAAGGGAAAAGATTACGAGAGAAGAGGCAGATCGCTGGGCTTTAAGAAGCCATCTGCGCGCTGTTGCCGCGCAAGATGCTGGCAAATTTGCCGAGGAAATAGTACCCGTTCCGATCGGGAAGGGCAAAGGGGGCGAAGATATATTCTTTTCCGTCGATGAGGGGCCCAGGAGGGATACAACCTTAGAAAAACTGGCCAAGCTGAGACCTATTTACACCGACGGGGTATGTACGGCGGGAAATTCCTCCTCCGAAAACGATGGAGCGGCCGTGGTTGTTATGGCTTCGGAAAGGAAGGCAAAAGAACTCGGAGTGGAACCTATGGCCGTCTTTAGGGCCTGTGCTGTTGCCGCGACCGACCCAACCCTTACCTACCCGGCGGTTCCGGAAGCAGTAAATAAGGCTTTGGCCAAGGTAGGTGTTTCCATTCATGATATGGACTTAATAGAGGTTCAAGAAGCCTTTGCCGTTCAGTGTCTGGCCGATGCCCGAATGTGTGGTCTCTCCGATGAGGAAATAGAAGAAAAAGTAAACGTTAATGGATCGGGTATCTCTTTGGGACACCCCATTGGGGCTACGGGGACGATGAGGCTTACCACCCTCCTCTACGAAATGAGACGCCGCGGCGCCCGCTTTGGGTTGGAAACAATCTGCGGGGGCGGTGGTCAAGGAATATGTATGATCGTAGAAAGATAAAAACAAACAGTAAAGGAGATGAGCGATGAATTTCGCATTAACGGATGAGCAAAAAATGCTTCAAGAAATGGCGAGAGATTTCGCCGAGAACGAGATTAAACCCTATGTGGAAGAAGACGAGAAGAATCAGCACTGGCGTCGAGAGATATTTGAAAAGATGGCCGAATTGGGATTCTTCGGCTTCTGCATTGACGAGAAGTACGGCGGAAACGGCATGGGTTTTCTGGAAGGAGTCTTGGTAATCGAACAGATCGCAAAGGTCCATACCTCCTGGCGAATGCCTTTTAATATGCAATGTTGGGGTCCGGCCCTCACCATTCAAAAGTTCGGAACGGAAGAGCAAAAGAAACATTACATTCCTAAGTTTGTCAGCGGGGAGTATGTAGGGAGTTTCGCCATGACGGAACCGGATGTGGGTTCGGATGTTGCCGGCATGAAGTGTCGCGCGGAAGACAAGGGAGATTATTTCCTTTTAAATGGAACTAAAATGTGGATCACAAACGGCACCGTCTGTGACCATGGACTTCTCTATGTAAAAACAGACAAAGACGCAGGTGCCCGAGGAGTTACTTGTCTCATCATGGATTATAGCCTTCCGGGTATCACGCGGCGGAAAATACACGATAAAGTAGGGCTTCTTGCTTCCGATACGGCAGAGATCACGTTTGAAGACGTGAAAGTTCCCAAGGAGCTTGTCCTAGGTAAAGTAAACGAGGGTTTTGGTATCTGTATGACCCAGCTCAATGCCACTCGTTTGGGTTGCGCGGCGGGTGCCCTGGGGCTTTCTGGAGCCATATTAGAGGCATCGATCAAATATGCGACGGAGAGGTCCCAGTTCGGTCAGCTTATCGGGCGTTATCAGCTCATTCAACAGCAAATCGCCGAAATGAAGATGAACCACGATGCCTTAAAATACCTCGTATATCAGGCAGCGTGGCTGAAAGACCGGGGGCTCCCCAATACGATGGAAACTTCCATGGCAAAGCTGTTTGGTGCCAAGGTGGTAGTACATGACGCCAATGAGTGCATGAAACTGTTCGGTTCCTTCGGTTATTCCGAAGAGTATCCCTGTGGTAGGTTCCTTCGCGATTCAAAACAGTTTGAGACCCTGGAAGGCACGTCCAATATGCATACTATGATCATCGCTAACGCCGCCTTGGGATTTGCACCCAATCGGGTATAAGGCAAGAGGGGCGAAAGGAGGCAAAATGGGAAGAGTTGCCATCATTGGTGTAGGGCAAAGCGCTTTCGTCCGTAGTTACCCCGGAGGGATTAGGGAACTCGCATTTGAAGGGTTCAAGGAAGCTATCCTTGATGCGGGCATCAAAGTGTCTGATATTAGTGCATCTGTTGTCTGTTCGGCTCCTGAATATGACAAACAGCGATCGCCAGCCGGAGTTATTGCCGAATACCTAGGGTTGAATCCTCAACCTACCTTCTACGTCGAAAGCCTGTGTTCTTCAAGTAGTATGGGTCTGAGGGTAGCCTATTCATTGGTAAAGAGCGGTCTGCACGACATCGTGGCCGTCATTGGATTTCAAAAGATGTCTGAGATCACCTCGGCCGAATCCCAGGAAAGGATGGGGAGGGGGGCAGATATACAGTGGGAGAGTCCCTTCGGGACGATGATGCCCGCCTATTATGCTATGTACGCCCAAGCTCATATGGCAAAATACGGAACCACGCTGGAAGATTTAGCCCTTATCCGAGTGAAAGCGGCTACATACGGGCAGATAAACGAAAAGGCGGTATACCGGAAGGCGGTGACACTTGATATGTTTTCCGATCCTGCTAACCCCATGTCTGGCCCCGTCGCCAGCCCTCTAAGGGTAGGAGATTGTTGTGCTAACGCCGATGGTAGTTCCTGCGTAATTGTGGCCAATGAGGAAAAGGCGAAGATTTTTTCGAAAAAACCAGTTTGGATATTGGGATTGGGGTCGGCCACGGCCCCTGTGAATGTGACGGGTAGGGAACTATTCACTGGCCTGGCCGTGGCGAGGGCGGCGGCCGAGCAGGCGTATAAAATGGCGGGTATCACGCCAGATAAGGTAGACGTTGCAGAGGTACATGATTGTTTCACCATTGCCGAGATGATGGCCTATGAGGATTTGGGATTTGCCAAACCCGGTGAAGGAAAGGACCTCATAAGAAGCAAAGAGACTTATAAGGAGGGGAAAATACCCGTAAATGTGGACGGTGGTCTTCTCTCCAAAGGGCATCCCATCGGAGCCACAGGAGGTTCTCAGATCAGGACAATTGTTCTTCAATTGAGGGGGGAGGCGGGACCCATGCAAGTAAAAGATCCTGTCATAGGTCTCGTTCACAATATCGGGGGGGTGGGACTTTATGGCAATGTCACCATCTTGGGGAGGGAGTGATTATGGACGATAGATTCAAAAGGTTCGGTACGGTAAGTTTTACGGCTGTAACCAAGACCAATGACTTCATCTCCCATTTAGAAGCGGGAAAAGTCACGGGTACTCGCTGCCGCGTGTGCAACAAGCTCTTCTTTCCTCCTAGGGCTGATTGCTTTTTCTGTCTTTCGAGTGATATGGAGTGGTTCCCCGTAAGTGGGAAAGGGCGCCTCATTACTTACAGTACTTTGCGGTATGCCCCTGTGGGATTCGAGAAAGATATTCCTTATACCATCGCCGTGGTCGATTTCGGAGAATACAAGGTGTTCGGACGCATTGCAAAGGACATACCGGAAGACAAGATCTCCATTGGGATGGAACTGGAGGTAAAAGTGAACGAACTGCCTAACGGGCAGTTAAACTATGTTTTTTGTCTACCACGTTTATGACCTGTATCGCTACAGGATGCATATAAACCAACTTTAGGGAGGAAAAAAATTGAGAACGAAAGCAGATTACATTCAGCGTTTATCGAAGATGAAGCGTAATGTGTATTTTAATGGTCAGTTGATAG
Source organism: Syntrophales bacterium (assembly GCA_026416455.1). Lineage (GTDB taxonomy): Bacteria > Desulfobacterota > Syntrophia > Syntrophales > UBA8958 > JAOAFE01. The sequence continues at coordinate 76 of JAOAFE010000017.1, read as the reverse complement.
ATCGTACGGATGAGTTGCAGATGGATTGTATTAATACGATAGGGACGACGTATGATGAGGCGTTGAAGCCGGAGAA
>JAOAFE010000016.1:25552-37913 GCA_026416455.1 Syntrophales bacterium | reverse complement strand
AAGGCGCTCGAATTTTTCACGGCCTACCTTATCGAATATTCTCTTAGTATCGACAACATATTCGTATTTTTACTCGTTTTTCGTTATTTTAGTCTTCCTCAAAATCTGGAGCATAAAGCTCTCTTCTGGGGCATCATACTTGCTCTTGTCACCCGCCTCGTCTTTATCTTGGCAGGGGTAGCCCTCATCAATACCTTCACGTGGATCACGTATCTGTTCGGGGCTTTTCTCGTATTCACAGGTATAAAAATGGCCATGTCAAAGAACATCGAGGTCCACCCGGAGCGAAACGTAGCTATCAAAACCCTCAAATTATTCATTCCCGTCACCTGTGACTATCATGGTGCCCGTCTCTTTTCCCGGGAAAATGGAACTCTCTGTGCCACGCCCATGTTGGCGGTGATTCTAGTTTTGGAAAGCACTGATATCATCTTTGCCGTAGACTCTATACCGGCCGTTTTGGCCGTGTCTAAAGACCCCTTCATCGTCTATACATCTAACGTTTTCGCTATCTTGGGTCTTCGAAGTTTGTTTTTTGCCGTATCCGGTCTTATGAAGCTATTCCATTACTTGCACTACGGCCTCTCCGCCATCCTTACCTATGTGGGTATAAAGATGATTTTAGAAAAAATCTATCATGTACCAGTTGTCACCTCCTTAGTGGTAATTTCTTTTTTCCTCCTCGTGTCCATTGGGGCCTCCATTCTTTGGCCTGAGAAAAAAGAAGGAGCCGTGGACAACCTGGAAGCTGGAAAGTAATTACTTTTAATATATGAAAAAATGGATTAAAATAAAATTCATGTTTAAGAAGTTTGCCTGCCTCCTATCCTTGATCGTCATCCTGACGGGGCCGAACAGTGCGTCCGCCGGTCAATCAGTCATCGTCATCGCCGAAGGTTACTCCTGCATGGGGGTGGACAAATCTCGGCGAGACACGGAGAAAGAGGCACGAAATGAAGCGAAGAGAAATGGGATGGAAAATGCCATCACCTATCTCAAAAGTACGACCCAAATAAAAGACTTTAAGCTAGAAAAAGACTTTATAGCCGCCTATTCACAAGGGAAAGTAACCATCCTGGAGGAAATAAAAGAAAAGACCGGTTGGTACCGCGACGAAGCGATGGGAGATTGTTTTCGATACACTGCCAAAGTTGAAGTAGTCCCCGCCGAGGACGCCTTCCTGAGCTGGAAAGAAAAAACCGACCTACTCGATGACCCGTCGGCTCCCCTTCAGGTGCGCCTCTGGACGGAGAAAAAGGAATATCGGGCAGGAGAGTTAATAAAGATCTTTATCAAGGGAAATCGTCCCTTCTTTGCCCGTATTCTCTATAAGGACGCCTCTGGAAACATGATGCAAATCCTCCCCAACCCATACCGACAGGATAACTATTTTCAAGGAGGCATCATCTACGAATTGCCCCAAGAAAACCGCGACCGCTTTCAATTGGAAGTAACCCCACCGTTTGGGGAAGAAGAGATAATTATCCATGCCAGCCCATCTCCCCTAGGAGACATTGAATTAGAGGCCACAGGAAGCATCTACCAGGTAAAAACGAAAGAAAAGGACGTAGGTCTAAAAAGCAGGGGCCTTAAGATCGTCCATAGCCCCGAGGCTAAAAAGGTAGGCATAGGGGCCGCTGAATTTGTTGAAACAAAAGTCAAACTATCTACTAAGAGGTGATATCTCATTTCACTTTCAATACTCGCACAGGAAAAATCTCTCAACGTGCTCCCATGGTGTGTCCGGTGCGTAAGCCTTCGATGTAAAATTGACAAATAAGATGGCCTAGAATTAAAATAAAAACATCATTTTCAAAAAAAGGAGGGGATGACATGTTTGCATTAAGAATTCTCAGCGTCGTTACTTTGTGTTTTGCGATAACATTATTTCCCTTTAAGGGGGAGGCAGGACTGACGGATAAAGTAAAAGATAAGGCCAAAGGGACGGCGTCGAAGGCCACAAGCATAGCTGGAGAGTTTACGGAAAAATCGACGAAAGGAGTTACGGGAGTTTACAGGGCCATGCCGGCACCAGAGAAAATAGATAAAAAAATAGATGCGACCGCCGACAAAATTGACAGTAAAGCGGAATCCATAAATAAAAAAGCCCAAGAAACAGCCAAAGACCTAAAAAAATAAACACCAACTCTTAGGCTCTAAGAAGAGAAAAAGCCCATCTTTGGATGGGCTTTTTTGATAGCTATCACTTCATTTTATTTCCTATCTTTTCCCACTCTTCTATGCCTCCCGAGATAGTAACCATAATCGGATGTGGTTCCGGCGCAACTATTTTTCTCAACTTCTCATAACGTTCGGTATCACGAACGGCAAGTTTGGTTAAAAAATGCCTCCATTCATATTCGAGTTGGCCGAAAGTCACGGGTATGGGATCGGTAGGACTTCTATCCTTTACCTTGAGACGATCAAAATTATAATCCCGCGCCATTGCCTCTTCTAAAACAGCCCAAAGATAGTTGTTTATTGCCACCAAGGGCTCCTTTTGGCTTCGAAATCGGAGAAGCTGGGGATGATTTCTGTACCCTCTCGTTTTTCCCTCCAACACCTTTCTGGCCAAAAGTCCCTCTCGCCACAGGGCAATCAGCCCTAGGGCATCCAAATACCTCGGATGGATAGACCAAAGCCTCATCTCTTCTTTTCCCTCTCTTTTTTGGGTCAGTCACGATGTTCATACCCAAAAATTAACCTTTCCAGCCCGTCCCACAATAGGAGAATCAACTCATGTACCCAAAAACTAATAATATAAAAAACCCGCCTTAGGTGGTAGAGGGGAAACAAATAAGGCAGAACTGTTAAGTTCTGCCTTATATTCTGGCTCCCCAGCGCGGACTCGAACCACGGACCCGCTGGTTAACAGCCAGCTGCTCTACCGACTGAGCTACTGGGGAGCGTATTTTCAATTTTTTATATATTCAGAGCCTTCCTTTTGTCAATATGTCTACCGGCAGCTCGTACACACCATCAAGCTTTCTAAAGGCACCTTCGTTGCCTTACTGATAAAAGACAGCTGCTCCAATGGCGCAAAATAGCGGCCGCAGGTCCGGCACTGGGCCATATTAAAGGTTTTTCCCCATATTTCCCTATGTCCCTTGCCGTCGTCCTCCATCACTATGTGACCTGTCGGGCAAATATATACGCAAGAACCGCACCCGATACAGGCTTGGGGAGCCTCCATAAACGGACCCCCCACTTTCTTCGTCTGACCACGTCCAGACAAACCGATGGCACTGACTCCGACTATGGATTCACAGGCCTTTACACAAAGACGACAAAGGATGCATTTTCCTTTATCTTTTGAAGTTTTAAATCGAGGTTCCGGATTCACTCCCATTTCTTTCGCCACTTCTCTTACGACTTCCGACTCGGGACAGCGCGCCATAAGAAGTTGGAGCACCAGTTTTCGCACTTCCTGCACCCGTTGTGATTTTGTATTAACTTGAAGCCCCTCCTCCGCCAAATAGATGCACGACGTAACTATTCTTGTCCTCCCACCTTTAGACACTTCTACCACGCACATACGGCAGCTTCCCGTTGGCATCAGAGCCTCGTGGTGGCAAAGGGTAGGTATTTCAATGCCATTTGCCCTGGCTGCCGACAGCAGGGTGCTTCCCTCCTCCGCCTGGATATGTCTTCCGTCTATCGTCAGATTCACCATATCAAAACCCCTATTCAACAATTATAGCGTCAAATTTGCAGACCTCTTTGCAGGTCCCACATTTTATACACTTACCCTGATCAATGATATGAACCTTTTTTCGCTCCCCACTGATACATTCTACGGGACAACGTTTCGCACAGACGCCGCAACCAGTGCATTTGTCTGCTAAAATACTATATTTAATTAGTGCCCGACAAACGCCAGCAGGACATTTCTTCTTGTTGATGTGGGCTTCATATTCCTTTCGGAAGTATCGAATAGTGCTAAGTACCGGATTAGGAGCACTTCCCCCCAGGGCGCACAGCGAGCCATCTGCGATTGATTTACCCATGGACTCTAAAAGCTCAATATCACCTTTTTTCCCTCTTCCATGGCAGATATCATGCAGGATTTCATACATTTGATATACCCCTTCACGACAAGGCACACACTTGCCACACGATTCAGAAACGAGAAAATCAAAGAAGTAACGGGCAATATCCACCATGCAGGTACGATCATCCATAACAATCATCCCCCCTGATCCCATCATAGAGCCTGCTTCCCACAACGAATCAAAATCAACAGGTAAGTCGATTAGATCAGCGGGTATGCATCCTCCTGAGGGTCCCCCCGTCTGCACGGCCTTAAAAGATTTTCCCTCCGGAATGCCGCCACCAATATCGTAAATAATTTCTTTCAAAGTAATCCCCATCGGCACTTCAACAAGTCCTACGTTATTAATCTTCCCTACGAGAGAAAATACCTTTGTTCCCGTGCTATTTTTGGCCCCGATGTTAGCAAACCACTTTCCCCCTCGGGCGATAATAACAGGCACATTGGCCCACGTCTCCACGTTATTCAAATTAGAAGGTCGATTCCAAATTCCCTGCTCAACGGTATGTATATATTTGGCCCTCGGCTCACCCGCCTTGCCCTCTATGGACGTCATGAGGGCTGTCGATTCGCCGCATACAAATGCCCCCGCACCGCGGACGATTTTAATGTCAAAAGAAAAACCGCTTTTGAAAATATCGTCGCCTAAAAGACCCAATTCCCTGGCCTGCTCAACCGCCTTCTGCAAATTGGCAACGGCGAGGGGGTATTCGTTGCGAACATAGATGAATCCTTCATGGGCTCCGATAGCAAAGGCACCTATTACCATGCCTTCAATTATGCTATGGGGGTCCCCCTCCATCAAACTCCTATCCATGTACGCGCCCGGGTCTCCCTCATCACCATTACAGATAACATACTTGATATCACCGTGAGCTTTACGGCAACTTAACCATTTCCGCCCTGTGGGGAACCCGCCTCCACCCCTGCCCCTCAAACCGGAAATAGTCACCTCATCGATTATCTGCTCGGGCGTCATGGAAGAAAGGGCACGGTATAGACTGTAGTAGCCACCCCGCGCTATGTACTCGTATATATTTTCAGGGTCGATTGTGCCACAATTCCTAAGAGCAATCCTCAACTGCTTTTTGTAAAAAGGTAGTTCATTTATTTTGGGGATGCCTTTTAATTTCGCCTCAATTTTTTTACCATAAGTAATCTTCTCCTGCCTGATCAAATCATCCTCATCGTCGATGCGATAAGCCGGTTTAAGTCCATCAATACTTCCACTTACAACCTGATCAATTAGCGGGGAGACCTTGTCTTTGGTTACCTTTCCATAAGCAAGCCGGGGCTTCCCTGGTTCGATTACCTCCACCAGGGGTTCAAGAGAATCCATTCCCATGCTGCCCGTTTTACTCAAATGGATATCCAATTTCCTTTTTTCGCATTCCCTCTTCAATTCCTCATAAACTTCCAAAGCACCGGCAGCAATACCACTCGTGGCCGTACCCACCATTATCTTTGTCTTTTTAGGAAAAAGGGTCTCCAATCCCTTTTTGGCCGCTAAATCGAGATCCTTGAGTGTTCTTATCCTGCCCACTATTTCACCTCTTGTTTCTTGTATTTTTTCAATATGCGAGGAATGTCATCCTGTTTTACAAACGGATAGATATTACCGTCCAATCTAACCACCGCCGCCAAGGAGCAGCAGCCCAAGCAGCGCACCTCTTCTAAGGTAAATAGACCGTCTTGTGTGGTTTCACCTCTCTTAATACCCAGTTCCCGTTCAAATCTATCCAAAATATTGGCCGCCCCTTGGACATGACACGCCGTCCCCGCGCATATTTCAATCATGTGCTTACCCCGCGGCTTGAGACTGAAGGAATTATAAAAGGTAGCGATTTCGTAAACCCGGCTCAATGGCACATCCATTTCTTCGCTTATTACGGATAGGGCTTCCTTTGGCAAATAGTTATAAACTCCCTGAATGTCCTGCAATATGGCAATTATCTGAGAGTGGTCACGGTTGTACTTTTTGATAGTATCCCTTGCAGTCTTCGTAATTGCTTTTAGATCCATAAGCTTCTCCATCCCAAGATTGCTGATCGACTTATTAAGCCCATGACTTCGAGTACTTGACTTTATTTAAAAGTAGCTCGTACTCTCGGTCTACCTTTTCCTGTATCTGTTTAATATGCTCCGGAGTCAAATGGCGGAAACGACCCTGTATTTTTAAATAATCCTCGACAGGTCTCCTTTTCCCCACCTCCCACGTTATCCTGTATTTGCCCTTCTCGACTTCGTAAAGAGGGAAAATTCCCGTCTCCACTGCCAATCTTCCGAGCTTCATTGTCTCATTGGATGGTGATCTCCATCCAGTGGGGCAAACAGACAAAATATGCAGGTAAGAAGGTCCTGCCGTGTTTTTTGCCTTTTTGACCTTATTGATCAAATCTATTGGATAACTGGGGCAGGCGGTAGCCACGTACAAGGCCCGATGCGCAACCATTATCTCCGGCATGTTCTTCTTTTCCGTCCTTTGCCCGGGGATGACTTTACCGGCTGGTGAAGTGGTAGTGGAGGCCATAAAAGGCGTCTGGCTTGAGCGTTGGATACCAGTATTCATGTATGCCTCATTGTCAAGACATACAAAAATCATATCGTGACCCCTCTCCACCGCACCTGATAAAGCTTGGAGGCCGATATCGGCCGTTCCTCCATCACCGGCTACGCCAACGGACTTTACATAACGATCCGAAATCTTTCCCTTCCTTCTTAAGGCTTTTAAGGCTGCTTCTACGCCGGAGGCAACTGCAGCCGTGTTTTCAAAAGCCACATGTATATAAGGATGCATCCACGCCGTATGGGGATAAGCGGAAGAAATAATCTCCATACACCCCGTGGCATTTGATATGATTGCATTTTCTCCCAACGCCTTCAGCACCAAACGCAGAGCAACTACTTCACCACATCCCTGACAGGCCCTGTGTCCGGGGCTGAAAAACTCTCTTTTCTCTATTAATTTAGGAACAAAAACTTCAAAATTCTGCACTATACTCATGTTTATTCCCTCACGCCTAAGAACTCAAAAGTATCTTCTTTCTTTTTCTTCGCCCTCTCCGCCATAGAGATAAAATCCTCTACTCGAACGTCCCGCCCCCCGAGGCCCATGATAAAGTCAACGATCTTGGGTCGCTCCTGCTCATGATAGAAAAGGGATTTTATCTCTGCGGCTACCGGTCCATTCACTCCCCCGAAGGAAACCGCCCGATCCATGATGGCAATCGTCTTACATCCTTTGACCGCGGCTTTGAATTCCTCTTCCGGGAAAGGTCGCCAAAGCTTTATCTTCACGAGACCCACCTTCATCTTCGCCTTCCTCATCTCATCAACGGCAACCGAGGCCGTTTCCCCCATGGAACCCATGGTTACAATCGCAACTTCCGCATCCTTCATCTTGTAAGTTTCAACGGGCTGATATTCCCGACCGAAAATCTCGGCCCAATCTTTCCAAACTTTAATGATCGTTTTCTTGGAATTCCTCAAGGCCATATCTTTCGCCTTCATGGTTTCCATGAAGATATCGGGCATATTGAAACACCCCATTGAAACAGGTTTATCTGGATGAAGATAGGCAAAAGGCTTCCTCTCTGGTAAAAATTTATCTACCTCTTCCTGAGATGGCATTTCCATCGGCTCAATCATGTGGGTAAGCTGGAAGCCATCAATATTAACCAGTGCTGGAAGCATAACCTCTGGATGTTCAGCCATTTTGAAGGCCTGAATCGTCATGTCGATCACTTCTTGGCCGTTTTCGGCGAAGAGCTGAATCCATCCACACTCCCTCACGTGCATAATATCCGAATGATCGTTCCATATGTTGAGAGGACCCGATACGGCTCGATTGCATACTCCCATCACAATTGGTAAGCGCATAGCGGATGCAATAGGAAGAATTTCATGCATCAAAATAAGACCTTGAGAGCTCGTTGCCGTGTAAACGCGAGCTCCAGCGGCTGACGCACCGACGCACGCACTCATGGCGGAGTGCTCCGATTCTACTGTCAAAAACTCGGCATCGATCTGTCCATTGTGAACTATATCTGAAAGGTGCTCGGCAATATGAGACTGAGGCGTAATCGGATAAACTGCCGCCATATCTATCCGACAGAGGGCAACGGCCTCCGCCGCAGCTATCGCTACTTCCATACCGATTCTTTTTCCCATATCACACCTCTTCTTCCATCATCTTTATAGCCTGGGGCCAGCACTCATGGGCACAGATTCCACATCCTTTGCAATAATCTAGGTCCGCGTAAAAGTATCCATTCTTATCTTCATGAATGCAAGCTTCGGGGCAAAAGATATAACATATTCCGCACTTGATACATTTACTGTTATCCCATACAGGCTTCTGTGCTCGCCAGCTGCCTGTTTTATATGTGCTTGCACTCCCAGGGGTAAAGACAATGCAGCCAGGGGTAACCTCCCGCCAGGTTTCCGGCCATTTCTTCTGCTCCATATAAACACCTCGGATTATTGTTTTCTTCAATCGAAGAACTTAACTGACTGATAAGCCCTTTTTAAGGCCTTTATATTTCGTTCTGCCAAACGCCCAAATCTCTCTTCAATGGGCTCAGAAATAGAATCAAGGGAAATCGCATCCGTGGCCTTTATAACAGCCCCGATCATAGTGGTATTAGCAATAGGAACACCTAACTCTTCCCGGGCTATTGCGGTGGCGTCAACGGTAGCTATCCGCCCTTTATAATTCAATTGTTTCCGCAGATAATCGGCAGGCTTACTTGTATTGACAACTAAGATTCCTTTTTCTTTCAATCCTTCAATCACGTTGACTAATCCGATCAGGCTGGGATCGAGCACTACTACCACGTCCGGCTCATAAATGCCGGAGCGAATTTTAATCGGCAGATCTGCTACCCGGTTGAAAGCCATTACGGGAGCACCTCTGCGTTCGGGACCGAAAGATGGGAATCCTTGGGCATACTTACCTTCGGCGATTGCCGCCAGGGCAAGAATTTCCACCGAGGTAACGGCACCCTGCCCACCTCTCCCATGCCATCTGATTTCAATCATCTTCCATGGACCCCCTAAGAATAGAACTGAGCTTTGGCGACTATCACAAAAAATTTTCATCTGTCAACTATAAAATAATTGTGATTGACAGTTTTAGGCATTTTGAAATAAACAGAATTGCTAATTCTAACCGTAGGAGAAAGAGATGACAGATCCTATTTCCCTTATTCAAACCGCCCGCAAAGAAGGCCGAAAATCTTTGAGTGAGTACGAATCAAAACAGTTTCTTGCCGCCTTCGGTATCCCCGTATGCAAAGAGGTGATTGTGAAGAGCTCGGATGAGGCGGCCCACGAGGCAGAGAAAATGGGATTCCCTGTCGTTCTTAAGGCATCGGGAGCCAAGCTTACTCATAAGACCGAAGCAGGTGCCGTAGTTATCAATTTGAAGTCGAAAGAAGAGGTAAAAAAAGAGGGCGAAAGGCTTCTCTCCATAGAGGGATGCGAGGCCCTTTCTGTTCAAGAGATGGTTCCCGGAGCCCGCGAGCTCGTCTGCGGCCTCACAAGAGATCCCCACTTCGGTCCCGCTGTCATGTTCGGCCTTGGGGGCATTTTTACCGAGATATTGAAAGATACCGTCTTCCGCATTGCCCCTCTCGAGGAAAGGGATGCCTTTGAAATGATGGACGAGATCCGGGCCCGTAAGATTCTCGATCCCTTCCGAGGCGAGGAAGCAGCAGATCGGAACATACTGGCGAAAACATTGGTTGCCGTGGGAGAAATAGGGTTGAAATACGAGGACGTAGCAGAAATAGACATCAACCCCCTCAAGATAAGACCAGATGGGAAGCTCGTGGCAGTAGATGCGCTTGTCATCTTAACGTAATAAAAAAGGGGAAGTAGATGGACACGGGAGAAAAAAAGAAAATAACCTACGAGCCGCCTCGCATCATCGACCTCGTAACCGGTACGGCTTACGCCCAGGAAACGATGGACGCCCAAGCACAGAGCTCCAATAACTGTCGGAACGGGTCGGTAGCATCCAATTATTGCAATAACGGATCGGTGGCTGGCCCCGGTAAGTGTACGAACGGTAGCTCCGCCGGTGGCTCTCACTGTACCCACGGAGGCTCCCCAGGTGCCCACTGTATGAATGGAAGCACGGCCTACGGCGGGAAATGTCAAGCAGGATCCGTCGCCTCCCAAATGTGCTTTCCCGGCAGTGCACCGGGAAAGGGTTGATGCTACTTGAAAAGTTCCATTACCGCCTCGGCCATGAGGCGATATCCCTCTTCCGTAGGGTGAACAAGATCGTACTGGACGAGTTGATAGTAATCTCTCCCCTCATCAATCCGTTTTTTCCAATATTCATGAACACGGGCCACAGGAAGCTCGTATAGTCGGGCAACTTCCTCTATGCTTTGGTAGTAAAGATTAGCCCGGTTCAACTCTTGTGAATCAAGAAGATAGACCGAGGTTAGTAATACAATCTCTGACCCGCCTCGGTCGTGAATTTCCTCGACTATGGCCTTCAAGTTGGAGGTGAAGACGTGGATTGGATACCCCTGATAGGCATCGTTAAGAGCAAATTGCACCAAAACACAATCGGGATGATGAGTTAAGATATCGTATCTTACGCGTGCCTTGCCTCCTTCGGCGGTATCACCGGGAAGGCCGGCATTGATAATTTTAAGCGGCGCTGTCGGATACATCTCCCCTATCATCTCCCGCAAAAAATCCAAATAGCCCTTCCTTACCATCCATCCGTACGTAAGAGAATCTCCGATGGCACCAAGCACCACTTTTTCGCCTTTCTTCAATTTCTCAATAGTTTTTTCTGGTCTTCTCACCGTTCGAGTAACTCGGTTATCTTCGCCTGCAAGTCGGCCAGTCGATACGGCTTCTGAATGAAGCCCACATAACCCTCTTTCAATAGATGCTTCACTTCTTCCTCTGCAGCATAACCACTGGCCAATAGTACTCTAGCTTCTCTATCCCTCTCTTTCAGCCCGCGGAATACCTCCTCCCCCGACATACCCGGCATGACCATATCCAAAACAACGAGGTGGGGTCTTTTATTTTCGAACATCTCTAATCCTTCCTTACCGGAGGATGCGCAGAGGACTTCATAACCCAGCTGGTCTAGCATCGCCCTCGTCACATCGAGCACCATTTTTTCGTCCTCTATCAAGAGGATGGTCTTATTCTTTTCCTCTTCGTTTGGCCTGACGGAGGGAGTAGAGATGTCTTTTACCTCCGTAGTCGAGGCGGGAAAATAGATATGGAAGGTGGTACCTTTACCCTTCTCCGATTCTACATCGATGAATCCCTTATGCCCCTTTACAACGCCGTATACTGCCGCAAGCCCCAATCCCGCTCCCCGTCTCATCTCTCGGGTCGTGAAATAGGGCTCAAATATCCTGGCCATGACCTCCTCGTCCATGCCGAGACCTGTGTCGCCGATGATGACATGCACATATTTCCCCGCGGGCATACGGAAATTCTTAATACTCCTTTCTTCCATTTCCCGATTTTCCGTTTTCACCCTTAAGGTACCTCCGTGGGGCATGGCCTGCCATGCATTGAGAAAAATTTGCCTAAAGACTTCCTCGATCTGTTCCCTATCGGCGTCTACTGGCCAAAGCAAGGGATAATAATCCTGGTGAAGTTTTATGCCCTTTTTTGCCTGCCAAAAAAAACGCACCGTCCGGCGCAAAATATCGTTTAGGTCTACTTGGACAAGCTCATAATGGCCGGTCCGAGCGTACCCAAGCAGTTGTTTAGTCAGCTCCGCTCCCGCCAGCACTTGATTTTCTATCGACTTGAGTCGATCGTAAAAGGGATGAGAAGAATCCATGCCCATAAGCATGAGTGAGGTCTGCCCCATGATGCCCATCAAGAGGTTATTGAAATCATGTGCCATACCTCCCGCCAGTGTGCCGATGGCCTCCATCTTTCTTTCGCTGAAGATGTGCCGCTCAAGCTCTTTCTTTTCCGTTACCTCGTGGGCAAAATTCAGGGTTGCCGGCCTACCTTCCCAGTTCACACGAACAACATTGAGTTCTATCCACTTTACGTTACCTTCCCCATCCACAATCCGAAATTCGTAAGAACTCGGCACGTCCTCACCACGGATCCGCTTTTGATAGTTTTCGTAAACCATCTTTCGATCGTCCGGGAAGATGAACTCGACAAACGGGAGGGAAGTAAGTTTTTCTAAACTGGCCCCGGAAAGCTCCATCGTGGCCTGATTACAAAATGTTATCCTCTCATCCCGAACTATAAAGATGGCTTCTTTCGCGTTCTCCACTACCTGGCGATATTTTTCCTCGC
>JAOAFE010000016.1:0-25307 GCA_026416455.1 Syntrophales bacterium | reverse complement strand
TTCGGATTTTCTTCCGGTCCGTAACCGAGTAGAGAAAGATAGGCTCGATTATAAAACAATGGCCCCGTTCCTCTGGTGACGATGATGGCAATGGGGGAGCGTTCGGCAATTATTTTGTAAAGATGAATCAAATCCTTCACTCAGCCATCCTTATTAACCCTCATCCACACTCCGCCGAAAGGATAAGGCTTTGCCCAAGGTAAGTCTATCCATATAGCGCAGATCTCCTCCCACCGGTACGCCCAGAGCAATTCTCGTCACTTTCACTCCCTTTTCCTTCAAACTCTTACCTATTAGCACGGCGGTTGCTTCTCCCTGCGTGGTAGGATGGGTGGCAACGATGACCTCCTTCACGGGGCCTTCTTCCACGCGCGTAAGGAGTTCCTTCAATCTTAGGTCTTCAGGCCCAACACCATCGAGGGGGGAAAAAGACCCATGGAGGACATGATAGACACCATTGAAATCATTTGTTTCTTCGATGGCCATGAGTGAATCAGGATCTTCCACCACGCAGATGACTCCTCGATCTCGCTTCGCATCTGCACAGACAGAGCAAATTGGACCTTCGGCCAGATTGTAGCAAATACGGCACAGTTTAATCTTCTCCTTCACCTCTATAATGGCAAAAGCAAGAGATTTTGCCTCTTCCTCCGATTCATGGAGGATGAAATTAGCCAACCGCGCCGCCGTTTTCTCCCCTATACCCGGAAAACGGGCGAGTTCTTTTATCAGCTTTTGCAGTGGCTGGGGGTAGGTCTTCATCGGTGCTATTTCCTCACATTAGCCCCGGAATGCTGAATCCGCCCGTAATCTTTGCCATCTCACTTGCCGTCATTTCTTGCACCTTCCTCATCCCCTCATTCACCGCGGCCATAACGAGATCCTGCAACATCTCCACATCCTCCGGGTTGACTACCTCTTTTTCTATTCGGAGGGACACGATTTCGTACTTGCCGTTTACGACCACCGTTACCATACCCCCACCGGCGGTGGCCTCGACGGTTCTTCTTTCCAGCTCCTGCTGCAGACTTTGGATGCGCTCCTGAATCTTTTTGGCCTGCTTCATAATGCTGTTGAAATCGGGCACGATCACATCCTCCTCTCTTCTTCCGACTTCCGCCTAATTACCTCTTTTATCTCCGCTCCTTCGAACATGTCCAGCACTTTCTGCACCGCCGGATGCTTGAGAACCTCTTTCCTCTCATCTTTTTTATTGACCCCATGATTGTTGTTTCTCATGCCGACAATTTCCAGTTTCAAGTCTGTTCGAGAAAAAAAGGCCTTCGCCTCTTCCAAGAGCTCGTCCTTCTCCCGATCCGTCAACAAATCCGCTATGGCAGATGGAAATTCTATTTTGAGCACGCCATCGTCTAAGGAAAGCAGCTTACCTCGAGCCATCTTAGACCAAAAGGGAGACGGTTTATGGGCTTTCAGATGTTCCAAAAAAGGGGACCAGCCATTTTTGCTTTCTCCCCCTTTACCCTCTACTTTCTCTTCTGTATTTTGGAATATCAACGACGATGAAGGCGACTTTGCCTTTTCCGCCCCCCGTATCCCCTGCTCCAATCTATCCAGACGAGAAAGTATCTCCTCCCATGAGATGAGGGGCTCAAGATAAATCAGTCTCAAAAGGCATGTCTCTACATTAAGGCGAGGATAGCGGCTTCTTCTCACATTTTCTTCTTCTGCCATGAGGATATCGAGATAGAGTTGAAGTGTATCTCGGCTTAATTTCTCGGCCAACACTCCCAGTTTGGATGCCTCTTCTTCACCTATGGGTAAAATTTCTTCTGCCTCTTTGCCCATAACTTTGAGGAGTAAGAGGGCGCGAAATTGGAATAGAATCAGGAGATAAAAATGATGCATATCGACGCCGGCATTGTAAGCCTCCTCAATCACGCGGAAGACACGGCGCCCATCTCGGGAGACCACACCTTCAACCAGCGGATCGAGGAAACGGCGGTCGGCTCTGCCTAAGATACGCTCGCAATCCTCATCGGTCATTTCCTTTCCCGCGTAGGACACCACCTGATCGAAAAGACTCTGGGCATCCCGAAGACTCCCATCTGCGGCCTCGGCAATCCACGTAAGAGAACGATCTGATACCCTAATACCCTCGCTATTTGCTATACGAAGCAGGCTTTCCTTTATCTCCTTGAAAGAAAGGCGACGAAACTCGAACCATTGACAGCGAGAAATGATGGTAGAGGGTACCTTATTGGCCTCCGTGGTGGCAAAGATGAAAACACAATGATTAGGGGGCTCCTCGAGGGTTTTTAGGAGCGCGTTGAAGGCTTCTCGGGTTAACATGTGGACTTCGTCGATGATATAAATCTTGTACCGACCGACCAGGGGCACGAATTTTACGTCCTCCCTCAGCTCTCTAACTTCGTCCACCCCTCGATTTGATGCCCCATCTATTTCTCGACAATCTAAAGAACGTCCTTCCGTTATTTCAACGCAACTTGTGCACACCTGACACGGCTCATTGGTGGGACCTCGCTCACAATTCAAAGCCTTTGCCAAGATACGTGCGACAGAAGTCTTTCCCACTCCTCGGGGCCCGCTGAAGAGATAAGCATGGGCAACCCTGTTCATAACGATGGCATTTTTAAGGGTCTTTACAACATGCGATTGACCCACCACCTCATCGAAGCGTTGGGGACGCCACTTTCTTGCAATGACCAGATAATCGCTCATGGGGATGGTTTCTCTTCCAAAGCAATTGGGGGCCGGGTTTCCCCGCGGCACACGGTTGGTATTGCTACCGCTGCTTCCTTCCGGACCTGACGGGGTTCACAATCCTCCGTTGCACGGGACCCGGCCATGTATGCATACACATCTAGTCCAAAATAAAATGGCGGAGAGAGCGGGATTCGAACCCGCGGTACACCTTTTGGGCGTACACACGATTTCCAGTCGTGCCCTTTCGGCCTCTCAGGCATCTCTCCATTTTTACTCAGTGGCGGAGAGAGGGGGATTCGAACCCCCGTGAGGGCTTTTGGCCCCCAAGTCGATTTCGAGTCGACCCCGTTACGACCGCTTCGGTATCTCTCCTTCCCAGGGCGTGGCATCATAATCTCTTTTCCCGGAAAAATCCACTCAAAATTTGTGCAGTCACCTCCGCCAACACACCCCCTTTGACTTCGATTACATGGTTGAAACGTCTATCTTCCGGAATTCGGTAAAGAGAGCCACACGCGCCACCTTTAGGGTCGCTGGCTCCATACACGAGACGGTCGATTCGGGCATGGATCATAGCCCCGATGCACATGATACAAGGTTCCAAGGTCACATAGAGGGTAGTTCCAGTCAGGCGATAATTTTTTAATTTTCGAGCTGCCTTTCGGAGGGCAACTATTTCGGCGTGGGCGGTAGGATCGTGCAGGGAAATACACCGGTTGTGCCCTCGGGCAATTACGTTCCCTTCGTATACTAAGACGGCACCGACGGGGACCTCCCCCTCCTTCGCTGCCAACCTCGCCTCTTTAAGGGCGAAGGCCATGAATGCCTCGTCGCTTCTGATATTACCGATCATCATCGTTATGACTTGAATCCTAAGTCACAGCTTGATAAAATGACTATATCCATGCACCTAAAAAGAGTATCCATACATTACCCCCAAAAGAAGGCGTCAGTTTTCCTCCTTCTCTCCCTTTTCCTGCACGCGAGTCTTCTCGGAGGCGCCTTCTTTTACATAAAACCCGAGGCAAAAATCCATGGGGCAGAAATTTCCTCAGTACTTTACCTCCTTCCGGAATCAGAGCCCCGTTCAGCTTCATTCAAGGAGGAGGTGGTAAACCTGTCTTCGGAGGCGAAAGACAGTGATAAATACGCTGCCTATCTCGCTCATATCAAAAAAAGAATAGAAAAGCGCTGGAGGGAAAGAACCACCACCATCCCCCCCGATAGGGAAGAACGAACGGCCGTAATTTACTTTACCATCGATGTAAGCGGCACCCTGGTGGCGAGCAAACTCGTTTCCTCTTCGGGCAAAAATATTTTCGATGAAGCATCCCTTAAAGTTGTCCGTGAATCCGCCCCTTTCGCCCCGATTCCCTTGACCTACAAACTGAACCGCCTGCACGTCATCGCCCATTTTCACTATACCGCCTCTCCATAGAGACTTATCACCCGGCCAAAAGGCGCTCCACTCTTTCCTTTAGTTTCTCCAGACGTACTTTTGCCTCCGGGCTTTTTAGCCATGTCTTAGAGGTCTCAATTTCGGCCAGTCGGCGGTCTATCTCAATCAATTCACTCATCCAATCCACCGTTGGGACTTCCTCTTCTATCTCCTTCCACCACATAGGTGCCCGTTCCACCGTGATACTTATTTTTTCTCCGTAGTCGGGAATAGATACGGGATAACCGAGTTCTTTTTCTATCAGCGCACCGAGGGTTTTCTGGGCCTCGTACTCCCCATGAACGAGGAAAATGTGGCGCGGCTTATTTTTTAAGGTTTTAACCCATGAAATCAGCTGCCTCTGTCCCGCATGGGCAGAAAATCCGTTGATGGTAAACACCTTTGCCCTTACAGCCACATCATCTCCAAATATTCTTACCGTCTTCGCGCCGTCAACAATCCTTCGGCCCACCGTGCCATGTGCCTGGTAACCTACAAAAACAATACTTGCCCCTTCACGCCATAGATTGTGTTTTAGGTGATGCTTGATCCTACCCGCATCGGCCATCCCGCTGGCCGAAATTACTATGGCCGTCCCGACAAAAGAATTTATCGCCATGGATTCCTCTGTGGACAGGGTATATTTAAGCTGGGGCATACGAAAAGGGTCTTCACCTCTTTTGACCAAGGCCATCATATCCTCATCGTAGTAAGATTTGAAACGGCGGAAGACATCCGTTGCTTGAATAGCAAGGGGACTATCCACAAACACGGGAATATCGGCAGGAATTACGTTCTCCCGAAAAAGCAGGTAAAGGCAATAGATAATTTCCTGGGTGCGCTCTACGGCAAAGGCTGGAATGACGACTTTTTCTCCCTTGCGGAAGGCATACCAGATTGCCTCGGCTAACTCATCCAGGCTTTCTTTCTCATTTTTATGATCCCGGTCTCCATAAGTAGACTCCAAAAAGAGATAATCTGCCTCTTCCAATGGGGTGGGATCCCTTACTATAAGCTGGGCCGGCCTTCCTACGTCTCCAGAAAAGACAACCCGCAATGGCCGCCCATTTTCTTCTGCCTCTATCTCAAGAAAGGCAGACCCAAGAATATGCCCCGAATCCCTATATGTGACTACCAGACCGGGGGTGGGAGAAAACTTTTGCCCGTAATCTACCTGTTTCAATAGAGGCAAGACCCGATGGACATCTTCGACGGTATAAAGGGGTTCAACTTCTCCCGCCTCCCCTCTCCTTTTCAACCGCACGTTCTTCCATTGAGCCTCCATCTCCTGGATGTGGGCGCTGTCGAGAAGCATAATCTCGACCAGCGCCTGAGTAGGAGGGGTCATGTAGATAGGGCCATCGAAGCCGAATCTCTTAACCCGCGGTAGCAGACCGGAATGATCGATATGGGCATGGGTGAGGAGTATAAATTCCCATCGATGGGGGGCATATAAGGCCATCTCCCGATTCCTACCTTCCGCCTCCTTACCCCCCTGGTGCATACCACAATCAACGGCGAAGACGTGTCCCCCTACCTCGACCTCAAAACATGAGCCCGTAACCGTTCGTGCCGCTCCCAACAGGCGGATATTCATACATCTATCCTCCATCTTCACATCTTCAAAGCAACTTTCGCCCTCTCATAGAATATGGAACGGGAAATTACAATTTCAAAATTGGTGAAAAAAAAAGCTTGCATTTAAAATAAAAGCATCTTATGGTGCTACCACTTGCTCGCATGCAGTTACCGGTTAAGAAGGGCCGCACCGCGAATGACAAGGGCGGCTTTTTTTATATCGAAAATGAAGCGGGCACAATAAAAGGCCCCTTTCGGGGCCGGAAAAAGAAGGAGAAGTAAAAGATGGTAGAAGGTACAGTAAAGTGGTTCAATGATGCAAAGGGTTTCGGTTTTATCCAACAGGACGGTGGTAAGGACGTCTTCGTTCATCACACCGCCATTCAGGGAAACGGTTTCAAGAGCCTGTCCGAAGGTGACCGGGTTGCTTTTGAAGTAGTTTCCAGTCCAAAGGGCTTGTCTGCGAAAAACGTACGTAAACTGTAATCGTAAGGCCACAAAAAACCCGGCCATTATCTATGGCCGGGTTTTTTCATTTCTATCTTGCCGACTCTATATACTCCGCCACACTTTCGGCAATCGTTTTCACAATCCATGTGAACTTATCTTCATCCTTTTCCAACAAAGTCATGCGAAATCCCTGCAGGGAGGTGAAAAACGAGGTCAAGGGCACGACACAGATACCCGTGGCTCCGAGGAGATAGTAAACAAACCGCTTATCCAACTCGATATTCTGACTTACCAAATGCTCAACAAAATTCCTCACCGAATCGTGCTTGATGGGCAAGGTTTGACGATTATTAAGAAACGCTTCGTTGAAAACGGCGGTCATGTAAAATGCCCCGTTTGTCCTGTTCACAATGAGGCAGGGAACATCCTTTAAAATATTGTAAGCAATATTCGAAAGGCGTTCATAATGGCGGAGCCTTTCTCCGAGATACTTGTTGTACTCCGGATGGGACATGATACGCGGGATCGCCATCTGTGGTAATGTGGTAGAGCAGACCTCTGACATTTTCTGTTTCAGAATGGTATCCACATAACGGGCAAATGTCTCATCCTTATCAACGTTGTAAATCTCCATCCAGCCACAGCGTGCCCCGGGCCAGGGAAACTCTTTGGATATACCCTTCATACAAATCGCCGGCACATCACCCACGATATCAGAGAGGGGAACGGTCTTTGACCCATTATAGACCATGTTAATGTACGTTTCGTCGAAGATGAGAAAGAGGTCGTATGTTTTGGCAATCTTTACGATCTGTCTCAAGGCTTCCTCTGGGTAGACGAAGCCCGTCGGGTTATCGGGATTTATGACCAGAATGCCGACAATCGAATTGTGGCTTTTTACCTTTTGTTCAAGCTCCTTTAAATCTGGCTGCCAGCCTTGATACGGATTCATCCGATACGTATTAGGTGGAAAAGACGCATGTAGCACCTCGGCCAGGAAATGGGTTGAATACGTCGGTTCTGGCACGATTATCCGTGCATCAGAACGAATGGAGCTATAAGAACGGGCGATTGCATCCCCCAGGCCGTTGAAAAAAATGATGTCGTCCGGTTTGATCTGTACCCCACCCCTACTGTTTACTTTTTGAACGAGGAATTCCCGCGTTTCGTTCATACCCTGGGTGGGGGAATAGGCAAATGACCGGTCTTCTCTAATGATGTCACTGATGATTTCCTTCATCCAAGCGGGAATACGTTCCCCTTTCTGAACGGGGTCCCCGATATTTTCCCAACAGACTGTTAACCCCAATTCCTGCATCTTATTGGCCACGACTACGATTTGCCTAATTTCGTAAGCGAGGCCTGAACCGGCCCGTGCAATATCAAATCTCATAAAACAACACCTCTTGTGGAATACTTTAACCCCACGTTCTTTTCGGGGTGGAAGGGTACTATTATTTCTTTTTGAAAAAAAATTCCACTGATTTTTCAGGCTTTTCTTAATCGAAATTTGGGTATGGGGATTTCTCCTTCCTCATCCCACACGATTTCGACGGGAAGGTCGCAGGCAAGTGCCGAAGAATCGCATTCGATGATATTAGTTAAGACCCTTGGCCCTTCCATCAAATCAACCAATGCCACCACGTAGGGCAACTCCTCCCTAAAACCGGGATGATAGGGAAAATGATAAATCACGTAAGAATAGATTATACCCTGGCCGGAGGAGACAATTTCTTCCCAATCATATTCAAGGCATTTTGGGCAGACGTGGGCAGGAGGCCAACGGACATGTCCACAGCTCTTACATTTCTGGAATACCAACTGGCGCCGCTTGCAACCCTCCCAGAAAAAGGCATTGTCTGGCCCGATCACGGGTCTCGGTTTTTCCATTACATCCTCCTCAAAACATAACAGGCATGGGTTTGCAAAATTCCGCCATTGTCGCTACACAGAATAATCTCCGGATATTTTTTCATTCCCGTCTCCGGCCCTAACTGCCTCATTCCACAGCATCGCCGGAGCTGCATCACCGCCTCACTTAAAGGGGTAAGACCCATTTGATAAGCCTCCGACAAAAGGCCTCCGGAAGTGTTAACGGGAAGACGTCCCCCCGGTGCTATTGTCCCCTCGGAAAACCAGTCCCTGCCTTCTCCCCGTCGGAAAAAACCATAATCCTGGAGCGTTATTTCCACGGTATAGGTAAAACAATCATAAATCTCGCAGGCATCTATCTCCTCAATCGTTATGCCCGCCATGCGCAACGCCTGTTCGCCTGCCACCTTGGCCCCCGTAGGCCCGGTTAGGTGTGTGGCCATGGTCACCTCGGCCGAAGGATTGTGCATTCCCATCCCCATAATAGAAACGACCGGATGCCTTAGATTTCTCGCTCTTTCCACCGTGGTTACGATGATGGCTCTTCCTCCGTCAGTAATGAGACAGTTATCGGCCCGCCTAAAAGGTTCCACCACCCAAGGAGAATTGAAATAATCTTCTTCGGTCATGGGCTCGCAAAAGGTCACGGCTTGGGGATTCAAATTGGCCCACTTCCTCTGGGAAATAGCGATATGCTTCCACGTTTCAGGCCCCGTCCCGAACTCGTGCATAGCCCGCCTTGCGGCTAGGGCATAACCTGCTGCGGCCCCAAAATGACCAAAGACCGCCTCATCGGCATTCATGGAGGTGAGCATTTTAAGCAAACTATCGCTAGACCGGGCACTATGACCGTAAGTAATGAGCACAGCCCTACAAAACCCCGCCTCTAGCACGCCCACGGCGTGCATCAGATGATTTCTCGATCAGTTGGCATCTTGAGCAAGGTACGTGGGCTTGAGTCCTAAGTGCTGGGCGACCAAATAAGGAGTAACATCCTTTTCCCCCGATGCCGGAGGGAAGTGGCGGTAGCAAATGATACCATCTACTTCCTTTGGGTCAATACCAGCATCCTGGATGGCATTTACCCCCGCTTCCAAATGAAAACTCAGGGACGACCTACCCGGCAACTTCCCTTGGGGTGTATAGCCTACCCCCACAATGGCATATTTATCCTTCATCTCAATCCGTCCTTCACAGTTGGCAATCGTAATATCCGCGACAGATGTCAAATCTCCCCAACTGGGCTCCTCCTTCCCACAGTTGGATAATCTTGCAATCACGCCAGTATTTTTCTACATCATAGTCGCGTACATAACCGTAGGAACCCATGAGCTCCATGGCCTTATTCGTCACCATTACCGCCACCTCGGCGGCGTATACCTTGGCCAGGCTAACCCTGGACAGGATGAAATTCGAACGGAGGCCACCATATCGGCGGGAATTATCCATCATGTAAGCAGCGGCAAGATAGTACATCCGCGCCGTCTCGATGGCCATTGCCATATCGGCGAGCATACCGGCGGCAATCGAATGTTGCCGGATGGGACGACCAGCTACAATCCTTTCTCCCGTGTACTCCAGCACACGTTCGAATGCCCCCTGGGCATTTCCTACGGCCATGGCCGCCCCTCCAAGTCGCCCCGTAACTAGGTTGAGATGGAACAGTTCGGCATCTTTTCCCTCTTCCGAAGCTCGATATTCCCGTGGTACCCTCACATCGACAAGATAGGTGGCACAATTGCGGTCGGCGTTCATGCCGGCTTTACGTTCGAATTTCCCGAACGTCATGCCCGGAGTCGGATGGGGTATGTAAATCAAGGCAATGCCCTTCTCTCCTGCATTCGGGTCGGTAGTGCAAACCGTACAGTAGAGGTCCGACACCCCACTGTTGGTCGCCCACAACTTCTGCCCGTTGATTACCCATTCGTCCCCTTCCAGGCGCGCTATTGTTCTTATGGTTCTTCCGTGAAGCGTTGGGTTTTCTATGTCACATCCCCCGCCCCCGTGTGCTCCACCCGGCTCGGTCATGTTAAAACAGGCAAGGCGCACTTCTTTTCCCGTGAATAGAGGGACAAATCTTTCCAAAATCGTGCGGTTTCTGGCCAGCACGGCCGGCTGAAATGCCCATCCGACGCAAGAAAAGGCAACGGCGATTCCACTATCTCCGCGGGCAATTTCCTCCAGCATGATACTGGAACTGACAAAGGTAGATTGATCCGAGCACCCCCCGTACTCGGCGGGAAAATAGCGGAGCATAAGACCCATATCAAAGAGACCCTGCAGTATCTTATGGACAATGACATGGTCCTCATCATCGTCAAGCTGCTGGCGAACGGGCATGATCTCCGCATCAACAAACTTCCTCACTTGCTCCTGGAGCATCCGATCTTCTTCCCGCAAGAAAATATCCAGGTACTTCATCTTTCCTCCCTCCTTTCTCGTTTAATCATCCTGAAGCAAATACAACCTCATGTCAACTTCTTTTCTCCCCCAGGGCCAAGGGCAAAATGCCCGTATACGCAAGCGCAGCCGTCCACATTAAAACCCTAAACCCTGCCTCTACACTTAATACAACGGCCAGGCAGGCACCCAAAACGGAGAAGAAGCCGTTTACTCCCCAAGCCCATGGTATCGCTCCCGCCTCCGCTTTGCCCAGCGCCTTGATTCCTATAGGAAACGGCATGCCCATGATAAAGGCCAAGGGAAACACAAGAAGTAAACTCAAAATTAAGCGCATCCATCCGGGGGTACCTGCCGTTTTAATCAACACAGGCGTTAAAAAGAAACCGGCTGAACAGAGGATAAAGATAAGGGTAAAGACGATAAGTAGGAGACGAGTCTTCGTCATTTCTATGCGATCAACTATCCAGCTGCCAACTCCGGAGGAGATCAGCATAAGGGCGACTATAACGGTCATGGAGCTTGCAGTCGAACCAAAATAGAAGACAAACCTCTGGATAAAAGCCATCTCCACGAGCATATAACCAAGGCCTAAACAAGAAAAATAAATGAATATCTTCCCTAAGCCCCGCGGTCTTAGGCGGATGGCGAAGAGGGGAAAGAAGATAAACAAAAGGGCCACGACTATCACATTTATTAACGTTGCAATTACGAGCAGATAACCTATTTCAAAAAAGGGCACACGCTCCCAGCCATAATGAGAAGAAAGGAAGGAGAGAGACCGGGGCCTGAGAAATTGATGAATGTATGGTCGGTCATCGGTAGCAGGGCCCACGTGAAAGGGATACGCATCAATCACCCGAGGCACGTCCAATCCCACCTCAGACCATCCGGAACCAATTCTAAATTGAAGACGCTGGGAAGAGGTTGTTAACTTCTCGACCTCTGGGGGGGAAAAAGGCGTTTTCTTGACGACAAAAGCGACCTGGTTTACGCCTCTGACAATCTTCCAATATCCTTGCCCCTTTAGTGCCTGCTCAATAGTCGCAAAAAGTTTGAGGGGATAACGTAGGGGATATTCTTCCCACGTTATGAAGAACATGACGCCTTGAGGGGTCAATTTTTCAAATGCCCTTTTAATTCCTTCGATGGTAAAGAGATGATCCTCTGCCACCGCTTGAGCGCCGCCACCCCCCAGGCGACCGAGGACAGGAAAATAGATGAGGTCGTAAAAACCTTGATCTTTTTCCAACCACGACCGTGGATCCGCAAAAAACACCCGGATGGGCAAATTTTGTTTTATCAGATGGGCAATGACGGGATGAGGAGTGACAGCGGTTACCGATGCGGCCCGTCGATAAAGGGCGTAGGCAGCCAAAGCACCCGTATCGTACGTAAGAACCAAAACGGTCTGTCTTTCTCCAAAGGACCAGGGTATCAAAGCCAAGGTATAATCGAAAACATAAAGGCTACTTAGCTCTTCGAAAAAAAGGGGACCGGCCGCATCGCCATTCGCAAAAAGCTGAGCCGGGGAAGGTGGAACTCCCTGGAAAGAAAAGCTCAATCCGGGTGCATATCTCAAAAGAGGTGACCTTACGATATGCCATCGCCCGTAAGGGCTTACCATCTCCTTTTCCACCCGTGTATTCGGTAAAAGCAGAGCGCGGCTCAAATCTTTATACTCTGAGGGTCGGAGAACGGGGGGGCTATATGATAACAGGGACAAAAATAGCACCGAAAGCCCAATTCCCAGCAAAACAAAAGGCATTTTATTTTCCTGCGGAAGACAAAGAAAAAAAGCCAGTACACTTATCGCTACGAGAAAGAAGGGCATAAGTTCAGGAGGCAACAACCACATGAGAGCCCATCCACCCAAGGCGCCGAAGCCCGACCCGACCAGATTCCAAAAATAAACCCTTCCCGTTTTCTCATGCTGAACGGTAACCATTAAACCTACGGCGAGGGCGGAAAAGAAGAACGGAACGAAGAAGGCCAGACAGGTAACGGGTAGTTTCATTAAGTGTCCGATACTGGTAAACATGAGAAAAGAGTCAAAACGGAGTGGTTCCCACTGGGAGAGATAGATGGACCCTACCATACTTCCCCCCGTGAGAAGAATGAGGCCCGGAAAGATCTTCTTCCATCTATCGGTGAACCACTTGCTACCGAAGAAAAGAACGACACCGGCCATACCCCCGCCCAGTAGGGCGAGGGAGATGACCATAAAGGCAAAGTGGTACCACTGGGTAAAAGAAAAAACCTGAACGACTACCAGCTGAAAGGAGATCGAAACAGCTGATAAAAAAGCCAGGGCTATGTACGGCCCGAGGGCATTCATTTTCCTCTCGTCAAGGGAACAAACCGAACGGGCAGAATATTTCTCGTCGTTACCCGACCCTGTTTTTTTTCCACCAGAATAAGATTTTGGACGAGAAATGGGCTACCTACCGGTATGACCATTTTTCCCCCCTCCTTCAACTGGGCAATTAGTGGCGGTGGGATATGGTCAGCCGCCGCCGTGACCACGATGGCGTCGAAGGGTGCCTCTTCCGGCCATCCGTTGTATCCGTCAGCAACGCGGACGGAGACATTCTTATAACCTAGCTCCCAGAGTCTCTTTTTTGCCTTCTCGCCCAGTTCGGGGATAATTTCAACCGTAAACACCTTTTTCACGATTTCCGCCAGTACGGCGGCCTGATAACCGGACCCCGTTCCGATCTCCAGTACGCGGTGGCCGGCTTGCGGTTTTATGAGCTCCGTCATGAGGGCTACAATGTAAGGTTGAGAAATCGTTTGCCCATAACCGATCGGCAACGGATAATCTTGATAGGCTTCGTCTATTAAATAATTAGGTACAAAGAGATGACGAGGAACCACCCTCATCGCTTTAAGGACGGCCGCATCTTCCACCCCACGGCGAGCAATCTGAAGGCGCACCATTTCCACTCTCTTTTCTTCCATGAGGTTTCCCGCTATGGCCGGAAAAGAGAGAGAGAAAAAAATGCCGATCCACAGAAGAACTCTTAACATATTGTGAAGGTCATCTTAAGACTCCAGACCTTCGGTGTCAACGACGCAGATATTTTGCTTGCAAAATATTTGTATACGTAATATATGAGGTGCCGGGGGTAGAGGTGAATCGAAGAGAGATCAGATTTGATCGTCATGAGCTGGCGGGCAGTTTCGGCGATATCGGAACTGACCTTCCCTTAATTGTGGGAATCATCCTGGCTTCCGGCATGGACGCCTGTCGCACCTTCATCATCTTCGGGCTCATGCAGATCATAACAGGGTTGATATATAGACTTCCCATGCCCATGCAGCCCCTTAAGGCCATGGCCGTCATTATCATCTCTCAACATCTGCCAGAAAGTGCCATCTACGGCGGAGGGATGGCTATCGGTCTTATCATGCTTGTTCTTTCCTTAACGGGCGGGCTCGACTGGCTGGCCTATCTCATTCCCAAGCCTGTCATCCGAGGGATCCAGTTGGGGCTGGGCTTGAGTCTGGCTGTTCTAGCTGTTAATTCCTACATTCCAGCCGCAGGACCCACGGGACATCTCATGGCCTTTGCCGGCTTGGTCTTTATGATTGCCCTCTGGGGAAACGAACGCATCCCCCCCGGTCTCATCGTCATCATCATAGGAATTTTCTTGGCCTTTTTAACCAAGGATGGGGGAAATCTAAGCGTACCAACTCAAGCGAACACGTTCCCCCTACCAGTTCAATTAGATATTTGGACAGGGCTTCTACTCCTCGCCCTGCCTCAGTTACCCTTGTCTATTTCCAACTCCGTTATCGCTACCGGTCACACCATTAATGATCTCTTCCCAACCAGGAAAGTAAGTTTTCGCAAAATCGGCCTCACCTATTCGCTCACCAATATTTTTGCCTCCTTTTTGGGCGGCATACCTGTCTGTCACGGTTGTGGAGGTCTAGCTGGCCATTATGCCTTCGGGGGCAGAACGGGGGGCTCGGTTATCCTCTACGGTGCCTTCTATGTCATAATTGGTCTGATGGGCGGAATTATCCTGACACGCTTTGTCTACGACTTTCCACTCCCTCTCCTTGGTGTTATTCTCCTCTGCGAAGCCGCTACCTTATGTAGCCTCATTCACGACCAACTCACAAGTAAGGCAAACCTAACCCTGACCATCCTGGTAGGAACAGTGGTCTTATGTTTCCCCTACGGATACGTGATCGGCATTACCCTCGGAACCTTTTTTTACTATGTATTTAACAGTATGGTAGATAGGTACACAACGTCAACGGTGGTGGAAAAAGAGCCGAGGTTGAAATGAGAGAGAACGACTGCATCTTCTTTCAATTAACCAAAGCCAGTCAGGTGGCCGTGAAATTTCTTGGCCAAAAAGTAGCACCCCTCGGAATCACTCCTATCCAATCCCTGATTCTAAGGTTTTTGACTGAAGAAGACGGAGTGACAGCTACATCGTTGGCGAAAAGGTCAGAATTGGATATGGCTACTTTAACGGGCATCCTCGATCGTCTGGAAGGGGCCGAGATCATAGAAAGAAAACCGAATCCGGAAGACAGACGCTCATTGCTCATCCATCTAACTCCTCGGGGAAAGACCATGGCCGCCAGAGTCGGCGAAATAATTGAAGAAGCCAATCGAGAATTTACGAACCAATTAAACGAAGAGGAACGGGAAAAAATCCTTCATCTATTAACAAGATTGAGACAGTCTTCCATGTGAGGAAGAGAAAGGAGGCCGATATATGGGTACCACGTACAAGACAGGATGTGTGCTTTGTGCCCAAAATTGCGGTTTAGAGGTAGAGGTGGAAAATAATCGAATCGTCAAAGTTAGGGGCGACAAATCCAACCCTAAAAGCGAAGGGTACGTTTGCCGAAAAGGGCTAAATATTGCCTATCATCAGCACCACGCGGACCGACTCCTGTACCCACTTAAAAAGGTAGGAAATGGATTTGTGCGCATCAGCTGGGAGCAAGCGATTGAAGAAATAGCGGAGAAACTGACATCCATTATCGCCACGTATGGTCCCCGCTCTTTTGCCTATATGGGAGCGGGCGGGCAAGGATGCCATTTTCAGGCACCGTTCGGTATAAGACTTATGCGAGCACTGGGGTCTCAATATCATTACAGCTCATTAGCACAGGAATTTGCCGGCGACTTCTGGGTATGCGGTCGCATGTATGGGCGTCAGTATATCCATGACGGTCCCGACGTGGATAAGACCGACATGCTCATTGCCATCGGATGGAACGGGATGCAAAGCCACCAGATACCGCAAGCTCCGCGTCATCTCCAGCGTCTCGCCAGAGATCCCGAAAAATTATTGGTCGTCATTGACCCACGACGATCGGAGACGGCTCAGATTGCCAACCTCCACCTCCCAGTGCGAGTAGGAGCCGATGCCCTGCTCCTAAAGGCGATGATTTCTCTTATACTCGAGCATGGGTGGGAAAATAAGGAATTCATAGACCGACACACTAGCGGTTGGGAAAAGATACGCAGCTACTTCCATAGATTTGATTATAACCAGGCTATTCGCACCTGCCAACTCAACATCGAAACGGTGGAGAAGGTTTGCCAGCTCTTCGCCCAGGGCAATTCCTCTATGCGTCACGACCTAGGTATTTATATGAATCGCCACAGCGCCGTTTCTTCATACCTCATCAACATCATAAAGGCCATCTGTGGGCGTTTGGGTGTGAGGGGTGGAAACGTATTCCCTGGCCATTTTGTCCCCATGGGCAGCCATACGGACGAAAGGGACGAACGGGTGTGGAGGACCGTGGCGACTAATTCTTTCCCCGTTTGCGGTTCCTACCCACCGAACGTCATGCCGGAGGAAATCCTTTCCGGTCACCCCGAAAGGTTGAGAGCGGTCTATGTATGTGGCGCGAATCCCCTGCGTTCCTATGCCGATACGACAGCTTACGAAGAGGCCTTCTCACGCTTGGATCTCCTCGTCACGGCAGAGATCGCCATGACGGAGACGGCTGCCCTTTCCCATTATGTCCTACCGGCCCGATCGGGATATGAATCCTGGGATGGGACCTTTTTCCCCGTTACCTTCCCCGGCGTCTTCTTCCAAATGAGAAGACCGATCATTCAGCCAGAAGGGGAACAGCTAGAGCTGGGGGAGATCCATCTCCGACTGGCCGATAGAATGGGGCTCATTCCACCGATACCAGAAGAACTTTACGAAGCGGCCCGATCGGGAAGAGCTGCTTTCGGGCATGCGATTATGAAATATGTAGCCGAAAACCCGCAGGTAATTCAAAATCTTCCCTTTGTGCTGGGTAAAACTTTGGGGCGGGCTTTAGGCTCCGTTCATCTCGCAGCCCTTTGGGGCCTTCTTCAGATCACCTCAAAGGAGGTGAGGGAAAACGCCGTTCGGGCAGGCTTTGAACCGGGACCACAATTGCCAGAAAAATTGTTCGACGCCATTGTCGAGCATCCTGAAGGCATCTGGATGGGGCGCGTGACAGAAGAAAACAATCTATCACAGATAAAGACGGAAGATGGTCGAATCAACCTTTACATACCGGAGCTGCTAGAGGAACTCGCATCTATCACACCGGAGAAGGAGGAAATAGAACTCAGGCCTCACCCGGATTTTCCCCTCATCCTGATGGCCGGTCGCCACATACAGGTAAACGCCAACACCCTGATGCGAGACCCTGCCTGGAACGAAGGTAGACGCGCTTGTACGGTGACGATGCATCCTCGGGATGCGGAAAAACTCCAGCTAAGGGATGGCGAGTTGGTACGCGTGGTGACCGAAGCTGGCCAAGAGGAAATCGAATTGGAGATAACGGAAAACGAGCGAGAAGGTCATGTGACCATTCCTCACGGTTTCGGCCTCGTATATCAAGGGAAAAAATTTGGGGCAAACGTGAATCGCCTAACAAAAAAGACCCATCGCGATCGCTTTGGTACACCTATCCATCGCTATGTACCGTGCCGGGTGGAAAAAATCCATGCCGAGTGAACGAAATGTCAACGGAAGAGAAGAGCATCGGCGGCTATTCGTTTGAAGAGTACGTAGAGATCGTAAAAACGTTTCATGGCTCTTCCGCCCCCGGTGTCATTTTGGGAGGCGTGATGGTAGAGGAGGCCAAAAGACACCTGCCGGAGGGAAAACTGTTTGATGCCATATGCGAAACCCGGGTGTGCTTGCCCGATGCTGTACAGCTTCTTACACCGTGCACCATAGGTAACGGCTGGCTTTACATAGAAGATTTCGGACGCTTCGCCATCACCCTTTATGATAAGGAGACGGGCGAAGGTATCAGGGTACATCTGGATGTAGACAAGCTACCCCAAGCACCGGAAATCGAAGCCTGGTTCATGAAAAAGAAGAAAAAAGGCGAGCAGAATCTAGACAAAATTCTAAAGGAAATAAAGGAAAAAGGAGAAAAACTCTTATCCGTCAGTCGCGTGCATGTCCGTCCGGATAGATACAGGCGCCTCAAAACGGGACCCGTTGCCATCTGTCCCCAATGTAAAGAGGCCTATCCGGCGAGGGATGGTGTTATATGCCGCGCCTGCAGTTCACAGTAGTTCTTCCGAAAACGGAAAGATTCTCTGCTTATACTTTATTGGCGAACGAAGATGGGGGACGATATAGCTTCTCCCCCATCGGCCTGCTTCACGCGCAAGTACAGATAATCACCGATTTGAAAATCTAATTTACACGTGTAAGTCGGTCGCTTTTCTTTTATCCGCCAGGTTTTTACCACTTGGCCGTTTTTTACCAGTTCGAGCTTGGTAAAAAACTCTCCATCATCATCTGCTGCCTGAACTAAGACGTTATGATAACCAGGCCTAATTACAGAACCCATCACCTGGCCTTGGATGGCAAAGAAAAGTCTCAGGTTTTTGTCCGAAGACGTGTAAAAACGCCTCTCCCTCAAGGCACTGGTAATGCTTTCTTTCGATAGGGTTGAGGCCAAAACCACTACCCGGTAGTTGGTCTTCGTGCCGAAGTTGCGTCCATGGTTATCTTCACCGCCACCTGCACCCAACCGCCAACCACGCACAAGGGCTTCGTCGAAGAATCCCTTCCCACCGTCGTTCCGATAGTAACCGTCATTATAGTAAAACACATCAAAACCGCGCGTCTTATTCCATAGCTCCATTCCCACCATCTCCTCAATAGGCGCATCTACAAAGAGATTAAACTCTTTCCCGGCTCGATTTCGCTCACCTGGATGAGCAAAGAAGGCTATGCCCTTTTTCTCCTTTAGCCAGCTTAAGAATCCTTTGAATTCGTTCATCCGGGCCTCAGACTCGGTACAATAATCCTCCGTTCCTATTACCACCACATGACCATACCTGGGATGGGACCACTCGAAACCATGAAGAGCCACAAAAAGCCCATTCTGGCTATGCCTCTTCGCCAACTCCTTCACGACACTCCATTTGTGAGGTGAAATCATATTCGCATGATCGGTCAAGGCAAAGAAATGCAGTTGCCCTTTCTTCCGAGCATAGTTAAAAGCATCATCAGGCGCGGACATCCCATCGGAATGGGTACTATGATTATGAAGGGAGCCAAAGTAATAGCGAAAAACCGAAAGGCCATCGAACCCATATACATTGGTGGCCACATGGCAAATAACCAAAAAGAAAAATATCCTTGCCGCCCATGACATACTAGTTACCTTAACATACATGCACTTAATTTAAAGGGTTTTTCTTTTCTCGCCCCACACATCAATCCTCACGCCATATCTACCAGCCCTCCCCGAACAACCGCCCTGGTGGATCAGGGATAATCATGTTTCCTCAATTTAGCTTTTATATTCAACATTTTTTCCGTAATATGCTTTTATGCCTGTAAGACCTTAAGCACAAACCGATCATTTCGTTCAATGAGTTTTAAAGATTCTTTCATTTATCAACGCTCAGCTTATGTTGCTGCCCTTCCGCTTTTTTAAAAAATATCATAATTACATATAGATACAATT
This sequence comes from Syntrophales bacterium, assembly GCA_026416455.1. Lineage (GTDB taxonomy): Bacteria > Desulfobacterota > Syntrophia > Syntrophales > UBA8958 > JAOAFE01. Next base: position 5,920 of record JAOAFE010000016.1, on the reverse strand, counting down.
AATGGGGACACAGTTCATACATTGGCACGCTTTACGCATTATATAAAGGCAAAAGAAAAAAACACCGGAAGGAGGACATAAACAATGAAAAAAATAATGGGAACAATAATCACGGCCATCGTCGTCGTACTCTTCACGGGAACCTTTGCGGTCGCCGAATACGCTGCGGCCGGTCCAGGCAATTTCCCCTACTTCCAGCTGGGTTGTCTGATCGTAGGTGGGCTTACACTCATCAGCCTGAAACATAAATACGAAAAGATGTACACAGGAGAAGTCGCCGGCGTATTCGCTCTCTATACTATCCTCATCGCTCTCTTCACTAATCCCGTGATTGAGGGTATTAAGAATCTGGTCGGCTAAATCAAAACTTAACCGCAAACGCCCCTTGAATGAAAAAATTCAAGGGGCGTTTTGTTTTAACCTGCCTCTTTCCGAATATTGCCACCCTAAAACATCTTTTGTCCTCTCATGGGAAGTACGTCCCACCTGTATTTAAAACGAACACCTTTTACTCTCTAATTTTTACTTCGGCCGTTTTTTCCGTTGCGCCCTACTTCGATAAAAACTGATTCTCCATCAAACAGGTCGGCTAACCAAGTGTGGCCATAATCGGCGTAAGTCTTCGAATTCTTCCCTTTCTGGCACTACCTCAAAGTAAACACCATTGAAGAGCTTGATTTCAGAAAGGACCGTGAGGACTTTCTTTCTTCGCGCAGTCTCTTTAGCGTGAGATACTGATTTGTACTGGCTCAATTCAGCCAGGTTCATGATCGTCGGAAGGACCATGTCGAACTCCCCCTTTTCATATAACGCCAGGGCCCGGGGAGGGGAAACCCATTTGAGGTCCGCAAGTTCATGCTTGTTGTGAGACCCTCGCTGGTCTGAGGGCGCCTCGGCGAGAAAGAACCTCACATTGAAACGGATAGGAGAAAGTTCGGGAGTGATCCAGTGAGAGAAATAAATCAACCTATCGGCGGCGAGCTTCAGCCTCTCTTTCTCCAGCAGATCCAAGAAAGAAAGGCGACCTTCGATCAGAGAGGCTCGCAATTGGGCATATCTTCTTTTTCTGTCCCGCCCTCGATAGGAAAGTAATTTTCCATCTTCTTCGTAGGCTATAAGAATTCCCACCTCCTCGAAGGTCTCACGAATGGCGGCTACATATATGCCCAGTGCCTTCTCAGGTGGCTTTACATCCCCAAATTGACCGGCAGCTTCCTCCAGACTCACACCCTGAAGATAGTTTAGCATATGCGGATGATAGTCCATCTCGTCTACTCGGCCACCGGGGAAGACGTATACATTGGGCACAAAATTGGCCTTCCGATGACGTCTAACCATGAGTACTTCCATAGGAAAATCTTCACCTGTCCTCCTTTCCCTCACGATGATAACGGATGCAGCGTCTTTAGGTTTGGTCACGGCAAACATCGAAGCCCCTGAAAGTAGAAATGGAAATTTTTTTAACAATAAATGCTTTATTCGAAAACGTCAATAAACCTCGACTATTCCACGTGGAAAAGATGTTGATTGGCAATCTTTAGCGCCGGTATGACAGAAAGAGCCATAACAGATGAGCTCATGGAAGGGGCTTTCATTCTTTAACCTGATTCTTTCGCCCGTCTGTCGAGGAAGGCATATTTCTCCGCCACTTTATATTCATCATCATGGGACATAAGCGCGTCCGCAGGCAGGGTCACCAAAATTCCATTCTCTATCATATAATTGGCCCCTTCCCGACCTAAGACGCTGACAATTTCATGAGGGTCCAACATGATAGCAACGGCTCCGTGAACGACCGCCAGCCTGGCAAATTCGGACGCGCAGAGCATCGAACTTTTGATATGACAATGGGCATCAATAAATCCTGGTTTGAGGTAAGTCCCGTATCTGGATTGCTCCCTCTTTACGGATGTTATTATCCTTTTTTTACGAAAACCTTCCCAGGAAATATTTTATCCGTCCTAAGAGTGACTATATTTCTGGAAATCTTCATCTTTTACCGCTTGTGACTTTTTTCCCTAGTCGTTATAGCTATATGTGTTGCTTCTTTTTATTTTTTAAAAATTTCTTTAAAAACTCTCTAGAATGAACCATAAAACATCAGTCCTTTATTCCCTAATCACGATTTAACCTGTCCATTTAAACTCATGCATCTAGATTTAATATAGTATTGACCCCTATTATAACATCTGTTAAAATTTAACACAATATTAAGAACTTCTTTTTAAATCGCCGGTTTTCAAGAAGATACTTAACTTTTTTAATATATTTTCTATCGAGATACTTAAGAGATTCTAAAATGTTTGCGAGAAATAACTCAAATATAATCTTTTTAAGTTCAACTTCCTCTCTCTATAATATAGAAAAATTTTTTTATAACATAAAATGCCATCAATCAGATTTTAGACATTACCTCAGCCGGGTAAAAAAGCATAAATTTTAACTTTTATTTTCAATAAACTGAATTATGTTGTCGAAAAAAGGAGGGAGCAATATGGAAAAAAATACTTTAAACGAATCATCTTTTACTACAACTATATTGCCGGAGAGAGACAATTGTGATTCGAATAATAATTTAGTTGATAATTCATATTTAAACACTAATCATATCACAACAGTCACAAATTTAATTTTAACTAACCTTCTTCTTTCGAGAATAATCGATAATTATGAAAAGATCCTCGATGAAATTGAAGATTCCCTTATGGAAACAGATCTGAATGGAAATGTTACATACGTAAATAGAAAAGCTGCTGAACTATTAGGTGTCCCAAAGGAAAAGGCAATAGGTCTTAATTACAGATACTGGACTGACGAAGTCAATAAAAAAATTGTTTTCGAAAACTATCACCGAGCATATTTAACAGGTGCGCCGTGCCGCTTCATATATGAAGCAAAAAGCTTAAAAGGAAATAAATTAATAATTGAAGATGTTGGATCTCCCAGAAGGGATGAAAAAGGGATAATTGTTGGGTTTAGATCCACAGCAAGAGATATAACAGCTCGTGTAAATATTGAAAATGAAATGATTAAACAAAAAATTAGGCTAGAGACAATCTTCTCAAGTGTAAATGAGGGCATAATTACGGTTGATCCATCATTTACGATTATGGATGTAAACAAAGCGGCTGAGAATATATGCGGAATAAGTATTACAAACGAACGGGGGAAAAATATAAATGAATGTTTAAGTATGTGCAGCAAATCATGCATCGAGGTTATTAATGAAACTCTCTATAATAAACTCCCTATCAAAGATTATTTGATCGAATGTAATCATAAATATAAGAAATATCAATTAGTAAGCATAACTTGTGCTCCTTTGAAAGACGAAATGAAGAATTTCTTAGGGGCAGCATTAGTTATAAGGGATGTGACAAAGATTAAAGTAATAGAGAGAGAATTAAAACAGAGAAATAGGTATCATAACATTGTTGGAAAAAGTAGAGAGATGCAGTATATATATAATATAATAGAAGATCTTGCAAACTATGACACGACAGTTTTGATCACAGGTGAGAGTGGCACTGGCAAAGAATTAGTGGCTAAAGCTCTTCACTACAGTAGCTACCGCGCTTTTAAACCATTTATAGCCGTAAACTGTGCAGCTCTCTCAGAAAATCTTTTAGAGTCGGAACTATTCGGACATATAAAAGGCGCCTTTACAGGAGCAATCAAAGAAAAAACGGGGCGCTTTGAGCTGGCAGATGGCGGAACCTTACTCCTGGATGAAATAGGAGATATATCGCCGTCAATTCAACTTAAGCTTCTTCGTTTTCTACAGGAAAAAACATTCGAAAAAGTTGGTGATTCAGAGCCAAAAAAAGTTGACGTTCGCATTATTGCCTGCACCAACAAAAATCTTAAAGAAAAAGTAAAAAAAGGGGAGTTTCGAGAAGATTTGTATTACAGACTGAAAGTAGTAGAGATTGCTCTCCCACCCCTGAGATCAAGAATGGAGGATATACCATTGCTCGTTGACTATTTCTGTCGTATTTTTAATGAAAGATACCGAAAAAAAATAGAGGGGATTTCACAAGAGGTGCTTCGCATATTCATGAATCATTCATGGCCAGGGAATGTTAGAGAATTAGAACATGTAATGGAACATGCGTTCATACTTTCCCATGGGCATGTAATAACTATTAATGACTTACCAGTTGAATTGAGAGAAATTAGTCAAGATTCACAACAAAAAATGGCAGAGCGCAAATTACGAAAAGATGTTGATGTAAAAGAAATAATAGAAATGTTAAAAAGTGCCAAATGGAATAAAACGAAAGCTGCTTGTCTTCTTGGAATCTCTCGCTGGGCATTGTATAGAAGGTTAAAACGTTTTAATATAAATGTAGAAGAATTGTAATTACGTGCTCTCCGCACTCAACGAGCGCACATTATGTGCGCGCTCATCTATATATACGAGAAGAACTTCTTACCTTATTTATGATTTATTATATAGTATCCAATACTTAAAACATATTAAACAAAATCAAGAATTGGCATCTAATCCGCATTAATTTTTTCTTCACTATGATGCCCCATGTGAATTTAATCGGACCGAACAATTTCTCTGAGGAAGTTCTTAATGCAAAAGGCCCTGTACTACTTCTCTACATTATTAAGAATGGAGAATATTCCAATCAATATAATATACTTGAGCAAATATCTATACATTTTGGACCCTGGCTCAAAACTGGAATCCTCGATGAGACGACGAATGAATTTTTTAAAAAAATTCTCAAAATTCCTGGTTCACCTACTTATCTATTTTTCTTTCAAGGTAAAGAGAAAAAAAGAATTCTTGGTGTTCAAGATATCACTTCTTTAATGAGTTTTGTTTCAGAAGCCCTCAAAAGTGAAGACAACGAACTTTGACTATGATTGCCGAACTAAATTTCGGCTAAAAAACAAAGGAGGTAACACATGGTTTCATTAAGAAGAAAATCTTTTCTTGTAATTTTATTATTGTATCTTTGTCTTTTGATCAGTTGTGGTGGTGGTACATCTGGTATGGGTCCATTGCGTGGTGTGTTTGTGGATGCGCCGGTGGCAGGTTTGGATTATACAACGACTTCGGGGATAAGTGGGAAAACGGACGCAAATGGGATGTTTTATTATGACCCAGGAGATACGGTGACATTCAAGATAGGTAGTTTAACTTTGGGTTCGGCGAAGGGAGCATCTCAGTTAACGCCGGTGAGTATAGTACCGGGTGGTACGATTAGTGACCAGCGCGTGGTTAACATGTTGGTTTTTTTGCAGACGTTGGATGAGGATGGGGATTTGAACAACGGGATACAGATTAATGCATCAACTGCAGCTGTAGTTTCGGCAAACGCGTCAAAAATAAATTTCAACCAAACTCCAACCGCATTTGCCGCCGATACAAACATAACAACACTGCTTACCACTTTGAATGCCACCTCAGGAACCTTTACGGATAAGTCTGTGCGAGGAGATAGAACTCTCCGCAGTGCAAGTGCAGCAACATCTCATTTCACTAATGCAACTGCAGAAAGAATCATTGTAGAAACCCAGTACGGGAAAGTTAGCGGCTTTGCTGTAAACGAAAAAATGTGGCAGTGGCTGGGAATCCCATATGCCAAACCGCCTGTCGGTTCACGCAGATGGAAGCCACCAGAAGACCCCGACCCATGGACAGGTATAAGAGACGGTACCTCTTGGCCAGACCAGGCTGCACAAAATCCAAGTAATATCGTTTTAGGTGAAGGTGGGATGAGTGAAGATTGTCTATATCTCCACATTACAGCACCAAAAAATGCTAAAAATCTCCCCGTCATGGTCTGGTTCCATGGAGGAGGTTTTTATGCACTGACAGGTAATTCATTAACCTATAATAACCCAAGTTCATTGCCTACAAAAAATGTTGTTTTAGTTACGGTTAGTCATCGTCTAGGAG
>JAOAFE010000015.1 GCA_026416455.1 Syntrophales bacterium | reverse complement strand
TTAATCCACCAGATGACATCTACGTCATCTGTGTAACGAACGCCGGAGGCAGAAAGGACGCGCGGTAGGGTGCGCCTCTTTCCATTCGGCATTTTCAATCGAACAAATTCCAGGCTTCGGTCAGAGAGGGTATAGTAAGAGGCTTCAACTATCGCTTCTTTACCACAATCGTAGATAGCATGAGAAATAGGGCTGACGGAAAGATGTTCTACTTCCAGCCACGCACAGCCGGTAACCATTAATGACAGAATCGTAAAAAAAAGAACACATAAGCTTTTTTTCATCACCCGTATCCTTTTTTTTGCAATTTTTTCCCCTTTACCACGAAAGAAGACACCTTGTAAACTTCTCCCCCAAATGCAATGTTCTCCACTTAAGGTTAAGAACTTCCATAACTTTACTTTCGAATACGGTCTTCTCACGATAATTTTTCATGAACGGGCTTAAGAAAACCTCTTAATGCTACTTCATAATCTAGGAATCTATTCCTCCCGGAGCGAGGACATTTTCCTCTGAAGGGCAGTAGTTAAAGGCCCACCTTCCCGCCACACATAGCAAGTATTTACAAGCCGATCATGAACCATCTTAAATAGACGGGCATCTAAAACGGTCGGTTTTTTTGCCCGATAGGCGGCGACCCCTTGAAAGCTCGCCGGTGCCATCGCCTGGAGCAACTCAACAAGGTGGGCACATCCCTTAACCCCCCCAACCAATTCTTTTACACGTCCGGTAAAACCCTTGGTGATCTGCATCCCTTTGACCGGGCGCAGACACTCTTCTGTTTCCCGGCAATACTCCCGGGGCACATGGCCGAACTCGACCGCCACGTCCTCGATTTTCATGTCCGAGCCATTGACCAATAATCTTATTGACATGTGATGCATGATCCCTGGCGGAAACTTCTCGCCCGTAGGCACGTAAGTTTCCTGGAAGCGCTCGTCCTTAAGGATACCCTCGACGATCAGTTTGTTTTCGCCCGCTACGTACGTATTGATCTCTATCGTCCGGGTGTGTACCTTCTCTCCCTTCTCCCGCATATTTTTTTCCTCCTAACAGCACGTCTTCAAAAGGCCACGTACTACCAATCAAAACGGAATGTCAATTTTTTCTGCCTCCCTTATTGGCAATCGATGGGGAAAATAGTATAATCCAAAAAAAGGGGTGGATGGGACATCTCAACACCCTTATTTTTTTGGAGTCGATTTCTATGAGTTATGGAGAAGATACTCTCTGCGGTCTATTTCACAGACAAGCCCTCCGATATGGGAATAGTTATCCTTTCCTCACAGCTCGTTATGATTCAAAAGGACGTAAAATAGAGCAATTTTGTTCCCGCACGTGGGCAGAGACAAGGCAAGAAGTATTGGACTTAGCTCGAGGTCTTATGGCCAGTGGGATAACGCGGGGTGATCGGGTCGTCATGTTTTCTGAAAGCCGCCCTCGATGGATCATTGCCGACCAGGCCATCCAAGCCTGCGGGGCCATTAGTGTTACCCTCTACCCTACCCTCACCGAAACGGAGCTCGCTTATATGGTAAAAGACAGCGACTCCCGGATGATCATCGCCTCCACCCCCGATAAGGCCCAGATGGCCCTTCGGGTTTTTAAAGACAGATCGACGATAACCATAATAACCATGGCTCCCTGGGAAGGTGAAAGACCACCCAACGTCTACGAATGGTCGGAAATCGTCGCCCGAGGGCAAGAAATTCCCCTCATCCGAGTCGAAGAGTCCATAAAATCTGTTACCCCTGATGACATCGTTTCCATCGTCTATACCTCGGGCACGACGGGCAAACCAAAAGGCGTCATTCTTACTCACAGAAATTTCATGGCCAACATTCATCAATGCACAGCCTCCGAACTGATTCAGAAGACACGCTCCCGTGACCTCCATCTGAAATCGCTTGTCCATCTGCCTCTTTCACATGTCTACGGCCGCACATGTGATTACCACGTCAACGGCCTATATTTAGGTGGAGAACTCGTATTTGCCGAAAGTTATGAAACAATTGCCCGCGATCTCAAAGAAGTAAGGCCCCATCTTCTTGCCACCATCCCCAGGCTGTTCGAGAAGATGTACGAAATAGTAATCACCACCGTAAACCGCCTTTCGCCTCGCTGGCGCCTATTATTTCAATGGGCTATGAGACAAGGCGAGAAATACGTCGACAGCTTGGCCACTGGTAGGCTCCTTTTGCCCCATGAGCTTCTTTTCTTTTCTCTGGCCAACTTACTCGTCTTTGAGAGGTTGAAGCGGCTAATGGGACTAGATCGCCTCGTCTATGCCATCTCAGGGGGAGGCAAACTGGCGCCGGAGATTGCAACTTTTATTCGGGCCCTAGGCATTCAACTGAGTGAAGGCTACGGCCTTACCGAAACCAGCCCCGTAATCAACTTCAATGCACCGGAACTCATCATAAAGACCCCTTCTATCTCCGTGGGAAAGAAATTTTTCGATTTTATGACCGAGACGATGATCAACATCATGGTAGAAAGACAGGCGCAAGGAAAATCGCCATATCGCAATCCGTTGACCGGACTTGCGCTCCTCATCGTTTACTATACCGTAGCCCGTCATCTCCGGGTGAAGCCGGGTTTTGTCGGCCGGCCGGTATTGGGCACGGAAGAGAAGCTGGCTTCTGACGGGGAGATTCTCGTCCGAGGGCCGCAAATCTTCAAAGGCTATTGGAATAACCCGGAAGAGACAAACGCAGCCTTCACCGAAGATGGATTCTTCAAAACGGGCGACATCGGCATCTTCGATGAGGAAGGATTTCTTAAGATAACGGATCGAAAAAAAGAAATCTTCATCACTTCGGGCGGAAAGAATATAGCGCCCCATCCAATCGAAGTGGCCCTTCTATCTCGCCCTTATATTGATCAGGTCTGCCTCGTCGGAGATGGACGCAAGTACATCACCGCCCTCATCGTGCCCGATTTCGAGACCCTTCATCGTTTTGCAAAAGAAAATGAAATAACATGCACGTCGACTGAGGAATTAATCTCCCATCCAGAGGTTAAGCAATTAATAGCCCGTGAGGTAGAAGAGGTTAACCGTGGTCTCCCCCGTTATGAACAAATTAAATATTTTACCCTTTTACCGCAACCTTTTCGAGTAGAGACGGGGGAGCTTACCCACACCATGAAAGTAAGAAGACGTATCGTCCTCGAAAAATACCGTGATCTCATCGAACAAATGTACACCCACACTATGAAAGAATAAACGTGTGGTATTCTTGCGTCAGGCGTGTTAAATCGATATGACCAACAGGGAGGGAGTGAATATGAGATCATTTGTCGTTTTTGCCGCTATGGGTCCCGACCGACCGGGACTTGCAAGGGAGATTGCCGAGTTTTTTACCGCTCGGGGAATCAACATTGAAAGATTTCGCGGCTGCGTATTGGGCGGAGAATTCGGCATGATCATTTTAACCTCAGGCAAAACGGAGGACATCAATCGCCTGATGGAAGACTTAAACGATTTACGCGCCCGGACTAATCTAGAGATTTACATCCGTAAGACCAAGGCCCCATCCCATCGAGAGATGAAACCGAGCATCCCGTATCGTCTTACGGCTACCGCCTTAGATAGACCCGGTATCATTCATCAAATTTGTCGAATCCTCCACGATAAAGGCATCAATATCGACGACATCTCTACCAATGTGGACCATAACTTCCTTACCGGAGCGGCGGTGTTTCAGATGACCTGTTTTTTCTCCCTTCCTCCGGGGGTTAAGGTGGCGGATCTCAAGCGAGATCTAACGCAGGTAGGAGACGAATTTAACATCGATATCCGATTCGATGCGGTGACTATTTGAGTCATGAAACCGATCCTAGAAATTGCCCGCTCTATTGGTCTTCCGGATGAGGACCTCGAACTATTCGGAAACTACAAGGCAAAAATCAAACTGGACGTAAGAGATAAGTTCAAGCGCCGACCTGACGCCAACCTGATTCTCATCTCCGCCATGACACCGACGCCGGCGGGGGAAGGGAAAACCACCGTTTCAATCGGACTGGCCCAAGGCCTAGCCCGGCTGGGGAAAAAGACAATTGTGACCCTTCGCGAGCCTTCACTGGGTCCTGTGTTCGGCCGTAAAGGAGGAGCTACGGGTGGCGGAAAATCATCTCTGTTGCCATCGGACGAAATTAATCTACATTTCACCGGAGATTTTGCGGCCGTGGAGAGCGCACACAATCTCTTGGCCGCCCTCATCGACAATGCCATCTACCACGGAAACAGTCTCGACATCGACCCAAGAAAGATCATGTGGCGGAGGGTATTGGATATTAACGATCGATCCCTCCGTCATATCGTCATCGGCTTGGGAGGTACGGTCAACGGCATACCGAGGGAGACGGGTTTCGACATCGTGCCCTCGAGTGAAATCATGGCTATTTTGTGTTTATCCCGCTCTTATAGCGAACTTAAGGAGAAGATAGGACGTATCCTGGTCGGTTTTACCTACGAGGATGATCCGGTCTATGTGAAGGATCTAAAAGTCGAAGGTGCAGTTACCGCCCTGCTCAAATACGCCTTCCTTCCCAACCTCGTCCAGACGTCAGAAGGTGTCCCGGCAATCGTTCACGGGGGTCCCTTTGCCAACATCGCCCAGGGAACGAACAGTATTCTCGCTACCGATATAGCTCTGAGACTAGCCGAATACGTAGTCACGGAGGCGGGATTTGGATTCGATCTCGGGGCGGAGAAGTTTTTCGATATTGTGGCACCCTATGGAGGTTTTTTCCCACGGATCTGTGTCCTCGTGGCAACGATAAGAGCTCTCAAATATCATGCCGGCGTTCCCCTAGAAGAGTTAACCTGTCCTGCCCCCCGTATGGCCGTACTCGGCATGGCCAATCTGAGAAAACACTACGAAAATATTGGACAGTTCCGCGTACCCTGCGTTGTCGCCCTAAATAGATTTCCGACGGACACGGAGGAAGAATTGGCCGCCGTCATGGAGACGGCAGAAGGTGAAGGTATGGAGATGGTCGTATGCGACTGTTATGCTCGGGGGGGAGAAGGAGGGGTTTCCTTAGCCGAAAAAATAGTTCAACTGGTGGAAGAAAATCCGCCGATTGTGGCAAAAAAGTTATACGATTGGCATCTTCCTGTCGAGGATAAAATTTTCACCATTGCCAGCCGTATTTACGGCGCCACGGCTATTGACTACCACCGGCAGGCGAAACGCGATCTCGCCCTTATAAAAAAGTGCGGCCTGGAAAAATTGCCTGTGTGCATCGCCAAAACGCAACAATCTCTTTCCGATAATCCAGAACTTCTGGGGCTGCCGAGGGACTTCATCGTCAGTGTAAGAGAAATAAAAATTGCCTCCGGGGCGGGATTTCTCATTCCCATTACCGGAGAGATCATGCGCATGCCCGGGCTTCCTTCTCAGCCTGCAGCTCTGAACATAGACATTGACGAAGCAGGTAACATCAAGGGTGTGAAATAGTTTCAACCCCGGTAGATATGATCCTTCCGCCTCCCAGAACTACATCTCCTTCGTAGAGGACAACAAACTGACCCGGAGTAATAGCCTCTTGAGGTGTATCGAAGAAGACATTGAGAATTCCTTCATTCAACTCGACCCGACAAGCCGCCGGTTGATGAGCGTACCTGATCTTCGCCTTGCAGCTTACGGGAAGATCGTCCGCAAGGAGGTTTACCTGATCGGCCTCCAAGTAGCGAGAAAGGAGCTCCTCTTTGCCCCCGAGGAAGACAAGATTCCGGGGGGGATCAATGCCGATGACATAAAGCCTTCCGGTGTTCATACCACCTAACCTCGCCCGCTGCCCGATGGTATAAAGTAGGCTCCCCCGGTGTTTTCCCAGAATACGCCCTTGTCGATCCACGAAGTCTCCGGGGTTAATATTGAAGCCACGCCCTTTCAGGAATTCACCGTAACCGTTTTCAGGAATAAAACATATGTCCTGGCTTTCTACATGATGGACCGCCGGAATACCGTTAATTTGGGCAATCTGCTTCACTTCTTTTTTTGTCAATTCGCCGAGGGGAAACATAATGCGCGTCAATTGCTCCCGCGCGATGGCATGAAGAAAATAACTTTGATCTTTTATCTTATCCTGCCCTTTCATGAGGGTGAGGTGCCTTCCACGAAAACCGAGACGAGCATAATGGCCCGTAGCCATAAAATCGAATCCCTGAGCCATGATGTTCTCTATTAGGCATCCGAACTTGATAAAGCGGTTACAATTAACACAGGGGTTAGGCGTCCTACCCCTTAGATATTCATCAATGAACGGCCCGATGACCTGTTCTTCTAATTCTTCTGTTACGTCTATGACAAAATGTTCCATGCCCAAGTAAGAACAGACCTTTTTGGCGTTTTCTACTTCTTGGCTACTTACCTTTGCCCCTTTTTCTGAAACGCCAACCCGAGTCATAGTAAATCCTACCACTTCATATCCCGCTTCCCGTAATAAAAAAGCGGCGACCGAAGAATCTACGCCACCGCTCATGGCCACAGCTACTTTTCCTTTTGTCATCTATTAGTTCCCAACTTTAGAAGGATAAAACCGAGACAGAGCCTTAAGGGGATTAGCCAGCGACCCAATATACACTACGGGATAGGAAAAGCCCACCTTCCTTAACTGCCTTAGTCCTTCCAGTGCTCGATCTAGCTCTCGAGGTGGGAGGGCAAGGATGATCTCGTCATCCGCAACCTGACCCAAAGCCCGTTCCCCATAGCAAGGGATGGATAAAGAAGGTTTCCCCGTCACGTAACAACGGGCAATGGAGTCCGTGCATGCCCCTTCTCCGATGAAAGAGAAATCGAACTTTTCATATTTCACCTTCTGAAGTCCACATAGAATCATCATGATCTGGGCGGGGTTGCCAAAAATGGAAATAACGTCCGGTTCCCAACTGGTCCTGAAAAGAGGAGAGAGTAACACCGCCTCGCCAGTGGGCATTAAAGGATAATCTTTTTGTTGAGCCAAGGCATCTTCAACCGAACCGAACCAAGTACGAGAAAGCATTAGTGTCTCTTTTTCCATTTCCTCGGGAGTGTTAGGCCGCAGGGCATGTAATCTTTTGCAACGATCCAACACCTTACTGTCAGGCGTAATGCCCAAAGTAACCCCCATAGTTCTCACCATAAACGGTAATTGGCAAAAAGTATGGGTGTCCTCGACCAAAACCACCCCTTCGATCTTATCTAGCATCGACCGATCATCCAATCTCTTGAAACACACGGGCTCCGTTTTAAGGGATAAATATCGCCTCAGCCTTTCACTTTTGTCTTTCCCCTCGGGCATCTCTTACTCTCCTTAAATAATAAAAAACGGCGGAAATTTATTGTTTCAAATCGTAACTTTTTTGGCCACCATTACCCTATTACGACCAGCCAGTTTGGCGGCATACATGGCATCATCAGCGGCAGAAATCAATTCATTTCCCGTCACCCCATGTTCCGGATAGGAGGCAACGCCAGCCGAGAATGTTACTCTGATGATTCGGTCCTCCGGGCGAAACTCTATGTCACTAAACATCTTCCGCCACTCCTCCACACGGTCCACGGCGCTATCAATAGGTGCATCGGGCAGGATAACGACAAATTCTTCTCCTCCATAGCGGCAGGCCACATCACCTAAACGGGTCTGGGAACTGATGAGGTCGCCGAGAGCCTTTAGCACCTGGTCGCCAAACTGGTGACCGAACATATCGTTAACATCCTTAAATCTGTCCAAATCAATCATGACGAGGCTCAAGCGTCCGGTAGACCTCTCCACCCGGGCCAGTTCTCTTTTCAAAGTCTCTTCTAAGAAACGCCGGTTGTAAAGATTGGTTAGGGGATCGCGAATCGCTTCCTCTTTGAGACGTTCCTGTAGCATTTGAATTTCTTCCAGTCTCGAGTTCAAGACCTCGTTCATTTCCCTCAATTTTTCTTCCGTCTTCTTTAACTCCGTAATATCTCTCATCACCGCCACATAGCCCTGGTTACGCCCCCGGGCATCCACGAGGGGAGAAATTCTCATATCCAGATAGGAACTTCCGAGAGGAGCCTTCAATATGTGTTTTTCTCCCTTGATCTTATCTCCGATAGATTCCCAGGCATCGAGTACACCTTCGAAACCCTTTCCCAGCGTCTTATTCCTTTGGAGGCCTAAAATACGTTCCGCGGATTCATTCATGTCGACAATGCGCCCGTCTCGGTCACACACCATCACACCGTCTTCCATTTTTTCCAGTACGACCTCTCGAGCGAAAGGAATGAGGTCAAACATTTTATACCTAAACAGGGCATAGGAGAGAGTTGCCGAACTAATCAGGGTTCCTATGGGACTAAAGTCAATGGTCGGCCAGGGGGTAAGGCGGAAGATGGTGATCACGTTGGCACTCGTTGCGATCGGCAAGCCCATCAACACGATAAAGGCCTGCATACGATAGGCGGGAGGACAGCTACGCCAATAGAGAAAAAGCAGCACACCTGCTGCTATGAGGAGGGAATAGGAATAAGCGCTATGGAGCCAGAAGGCGATTCCGCCGATGGGTACACTCGACGCTGTTCGACCAGAAAAAAGGCCATGGTAAGGATCGGTCCAGATGGCGAGATTGATTAAGATTGGCTCGATCGTAAGAAGAAGAATGAGTCGTGACGTTATAAAGCGTCCCTTCCCTGTATAGGCCAGGGAAAAGAGGAAAAAAGAGGCCGGCACGATGACGACCCCAATGAACATGAGCTTGAACCAGAAGAGCGGATCGGGTCTTACGGCCGATGATAGCTGTAATCCATAGCAGAGCGACCAAAAGGCCTGTCCGACAGCCATGGCGGACAGAGGTATTGCCCCCGGTGCTTGACGTCGCCGCCATGAAATGACTGCGATGCCTAAAGCGAGCACGGCAACTAAAAAAAGAATTAAACTGTATAAGGCCCGAAACTGCTCGTAGGTCATATCAAACCTGAATAGAGTAATTTAAGGCTTTATCAAGTTCTTTCCCCATCCTCGAACATTTGTCAAGAACAAAAAAGTGGGAGAAACAAACGTCTTATGTTATAAAAAAATTACCGAGGACTTTATGAGATGAGGGATTTCAAAACCTATCGTTGGTATCTATTGGGCATAATTGCCCTGCTCTATTTTTTCGTTTGTCTGCATCGCCTCGCTCCGACCGTAATTGCGCGGGATCTTATTTTATCCCTAAAAACAGATTCTTTCCTCCTGGGTCTCATATCCTCGGCCTATTTCTACCTTTATTCAGCCATGCAACCTTTGGTTGGAATTCTTACGGACACGACGGGACCTCGCCGGGTGATCATTTCTTCTTATCTGATTGCCGGAGTGGGGAGCTGTATTTTTGGACTGGCTACAACCCCTGCAATGGCTCTCGCTGGTCGTGCCCTCGTCGGCTTTGGTATGGCTGGCGTTTTCATACCGGCTTTAAAGCTCTTTTCAAATTGGTATGCCCCTCATCGTTTCTCAGTCTTGACTGGTTTAATGCTCACGGTGGGAGGATTAGGTGGAATTTCTGCTTCTTTACCCCTCGCCTATTTAGTCGAGATAACCGGATGGAGAATGTCCTTTCTCATCCTCGGGGGTGCCTCTGTTCTCCTGACGGCGCTTTCTTTTTTGCTCATTTACGACACACCTGAAGAAAAGGGTTGGCCTTCACCGGCCAAATCCATTCCTTCCCCTCGTTCGACAAACTCGGTTAGTATCCTTTCTGTCATAAGAAAACCGGATTTTTGGATGGTATTTTTTTCTACATTCTTTACCGGTGGAGTGTCTCTGACTTTTCAAGGATTATGGTGCGTACCCTATCTCATGGATGTTTTAGGACTCTCTCGCCTCCAGGCGGGATGGCTCCTTATGCTCTTGCCCCTTGGTTTTGCTATTGGAGGACCTCTCTTTAGTTTCTTGTCTGAACAATTTAAACTCGACCCCCAAAAAGTGATTATATTTGCCCTCACAGTTAGCCTTGGGCTGTGGTCTTCTTTTCTCTTTCTCAGCAGAGGTACGAATTTAATTTCAATTGCGCCGTTGTTCTTTTCACTAGGTCTAATCGCGGGTGGAGTTTTACCCCTTTACTTCAAGATTATCCGCGACCTCTTTCCTCCTTCCCTCTTGGGAAGAGCAACCGGTGCGATGAACACAGCAGCCTTTATCGGCGCCGCTATCTATCAGCCCCTGAGCGGTTACCTGCTTGATATTTCGGGTGAGCAGTTCCGCTACCCGACATTGTTCATTTTCTTTCTATTTTCTCAGCTTACCGCCCTCATCATTTCAGTTTTTATAAGAAAAGAAGATAAGCGTCACCTCAAAGATTGATTTTTGTGGAAGAGATCGTTTTATGCATAGACACTCTGCCCAAAGGTGATTTTTAGACTCTATACAGACGAGGTTTTTTTAATGCGGGTTTCGATTGGATAATATCAAACCAAAATGAACAAATGTAAAAAAGAAAGCCCTTCAATTTTTGGGGCTCTTCGGATCACAGAAAAACACGCTACATGATAATTTGGTGGAGGCGGCGGGAGTCGAACCCGCGTCCGAGAATATTCCACTGTAGCCTCTACGTACGTAGCCTTTGTTTAGCTCTCACAACCTTTTCCCCCAAAGGCAGGGGATCAAGATTGCCAGCCCGTAATTTTCTCACCTCCCCCTCCCCGGGCAAGAGGGTTTGGCCAGCCTGCCTCTATCACGCCCCGACCCGATTCGACAGGCAAAATCGGGAGGACGCTAGCCTTATTAGGCGGCTAGAGCGTATTCGTAATCGTTGGCGATTACTTTTTTCCTGCCTTTTTATCGAGGCCGGCAGGCACCTCGGTACGCAGCTACGAGCTTCAACTATCCCCGTCGAAACCGTGACGCCCCCTGCTTCTGAATTATCAGTATTAATTTAACTTTCAGCCGTTAAAAAGTCAATCTATATTATAATGTTTCCTCGAGACCTAAATATCTTCTGATAGCTGGCCGCAAATACAATCCAGAAAGGTCATGTTTCTTTATCGCCTCGCCAAGGGTTTTAATCTGCTCTATTCTACTGGATTTCTTATTAAGTATAACGACTGGTTTGCCCTTTACAAGGCAGTAGCCTCCTACGTGTATGGTCCCCTCAATAGTCAGAGGTTCCAACCTGACCTCAATGCCCAATCTATCAGCTATTTCTTTCAAATCGTCAAGTGTAACCCGCTCTCCCATTTTATCAATAAAAGGGGATGGGATCAGAGGTTTTCCCATCCCCAAATTTACATTTTACATTTTCATACCACCGTCGCAGAAGATAACCTGGCCCGTAATGAAAGAGCTTTCGTCAGAAGCGAGAAAGAGGGCAAGGTTGGCCACATCCTGGGGTGTCCCTTTTCTGTTCAAAGGAACGAGGTAGGGTAACATGGCGTCCATCTGCTGAATGACCTGAGGTGGCATGCTCTTCATCATGTCTGTCCAAATCATGCCGGGGGCAATGGCATTTACGTTCACCCCCTTGGGACCTAGTTCTTTGGCTGCCGTCTTCGTCATTCCGATCACGCCCGCCTTAGAGGCAGAGTAATTAAGCTGACCAGCATTGCCTAACGCACTGGTCGAAGAAATGTTGATTATCTTGCCATAACCCTTTTCACGCATCACGCGGGCGGCGATCTGAATCCCGTAGAAAACACCAGTTAAATTAACGGCGATTACTTCGTTCCACTGCTCGTCGGTCATTTTATGGAGAATGACATCCCGGGTAATACCGGCGTTATTAACCATAATATCAATAGTACCAAACACATTAACCGCCGTGTCTACCATTTTTTGCACAACTTCCCGAGAAGCTACGCTACCAATTACGGCTACCGCATCGCTACCCAAGTCTTTAATCTTTTTCACCACCGCATTCGCATTTGCCTCATCTACATCGTTAACCACTATTTTCGCCCCTTCTTCGGCAAAACGAAGAGCAATCCCCTCTCCGATGCCTCGACCTGAGCCGGTCACCACCGCCACTTTGTCCTTTAGTCTCATACTCTCCTCCTCAATTAAAATTAGAAACGGGCTTAGCCGTTTTTTTCGCTTGACCATATTGAATAATTGCGCCCCCATGTCAAGTTACATCTTAAGCCCATAAATATTTCACTTTTTTTACTTCATTTAACATTTCGTTCAACTGCTGCCGAAAATCATAAATCTATGCAAACTCCCTTCTTGGCTAATTACTTTATAATTACATATAGTTACAACAATCCACATTTTTCATCTTTTTTGGCACGGTTTTCTCAATATTAAAAGGGCAAAGAGAAATAAAAAATGGGAGGAGTGAAAACCATGAAAAAGACATTAGGAACGATAGTAGTTACGGCGTGTGTCATCCTTCTTACCGCCACATTCAGTTTTGCCGAGTATGCCGTTGCCGGTGCCGCTTCTTTTCCGTACTTCCAACTCGGATGCCTCATTGTGGGTGGCCTTATCATCATCTCTCTCAAGCATAAATACGAGAAAATTTACACCAATGAGGCCGTCGGTGTGTTCGCCCTATATACGGTACTGGTCGCTCTCTTCACCAACCCGGTGGTAGAGGCTTTGAAGAATCTAGTTAGCTGAAAAATTCTGCTAAGGAAAAAGCCCCGCACCTTACGGAGCGGGGCTTTTCCTTTCTCACCTTATTTCTACTTCTTGGCCTTGGCGATTTCCTCATCTCGAAGAATCTTTCGGAGAATTTTCCCCACCGCCGATTTAGGCAATGAATCACGGAACTCGACGATCTTGGGTACCTTGTAGGCAGCGAGCTTGGTTTTGCAAAAATCTATTATTTCCTGCTCAGTCGCCGTTTGCCCCGGTTTTAAAACAATGTAAGCCTTGACCGTCTCCCCTCGATAAGGATCGGGGATACCAACCGTCACCCCCTCGGCCACCTTCGGGTGTTGATATAGGACTTCGTCTACTTCCCGAGGATAGATGTTGAAGCCGCCGGCAATAATCATATCCTTCTTCCGGTCGACGATATAGATGTAACCGTCCTCATCCATCTGGCCTATATCACCCGTATATAGCCATCCATCCCTTAACTGATTAGCCGTCTCTTCGGGATTGTTCCAATATTCCTTCATTACCGTGGGACCCTTGATAATGATTTCACCCGGCTCACCCTGCTTTACATCGGTCTTTCCCTCCTCGATATCCACGAGACGCACATCCGTACCGATAACTGGCACTCCAATGGCCCCTACCTTGTTAACTAAAACGGGATTACTGATGCCCACGGAAGAGGTTTCACTCATCCCCCATCCCTCCGTAAAGAAAATACCTACATCCTTCACCTTTTGAATCAGCTCTACCGGCATGGGGGCACCACCTGAACTCAAGAGCTTTATTCTTTCCCCTATCTTCAGTTCTTCTGCCTTCGGGTGGTTGATAATGGCCGTAATCATGGTAGGTACGGTGGGAAAGTAAAAAATCTCGTCCACACTCCCCAAAAGCCCCATAAATTCTTCCAGGTCGAAACGTGGCACCAACACTTGCGTAGCACCACTGTAGACGGCGATGTTCATGGCATATGTGTTGGCGTAGATGTGAAAGTAGGGAATAGCTCCCAGGATTTTTCTCTTGGCGCGATCATTGAAGACCCCAATGGGACTTCCCCAGAAATCGCCGATCATAGCGCCAGCCACAAGATTATAGTGCGTAAGAACTGCCCCTTTGGGCAGGCCTGTTGTCCCACCTGTATACTGAATTAGAGCCGGATCATCAGCCGAGATCGATACTCGGGGCAGCTTCTCATCCGTTGTCTTCTCGATGAGCTCCGAAAAGTGATGCCATCCTTCTTCTAACTCTAAACTCTTGGCATCGCTCACGCCGAAACCGTTGATATAATCCGTTACCTTGGTCACTATCACATTCTTGAGTTGAAGCTCTTTGGCCAATGGGCGCATGGTACCCAATACCATATCAAAGGTGAAAAGCGTTTCCAGTCCACTGTTCTCCATCATGAACTTGAGTTCATTGGCCGTATAGATCGGATTCATATTTACGACAATGGCTCCAACCGAGAGAGCTGCATAATAAGCAATCACATACTGAGGACAGTTAGGAAGGGCGAGCCCAACTCGATCTCCTTTTTTCACACCCATCTTTAGCAGGGCGTTGGCCATTCTCAACACCTGGGAACGGACCTGACGGAAGGTCAGATCAGAACCATAGAAACTTGTACATGCCTTATGGGGAAACTGGGCAGCCGATACGTGCAAAAACTGCGGTACAGGCATGCGAGGGAAACGAACTTCTAGCGGGACATTGTAATCGTAAAACTTGTGCCAAATTCTTGTTTCCAATTTTCCTTACCTCCTTTGGCTTATTTCTAAGGGCTGCAGATGCAGCATACTTCTACAAATTTTAGAGTTGCCGTTCCCATATAACTATTTCTCATTCTTAGCAACTCTTTTTCCATCTCAAACAAGGCAGGGAAAGGCCCGACCGGGAATCATTTTGAGCTCGGGCCATCTTTTGGGTAATGGAGACTGTCTCAACTCTAGGGCAAATGTCTTTAAGGTCTGGAATTCCGTGCCCCCTCGGACCAGGCGTTTCAAAATTTCCTCGAATTCATCTTTCCACCGACCACCTTCCACTTCCGCGTGGAGAGGCAAGATATGCCTTCTCCCATCCACTTCCGCCTTGGCTAGCATGTCTTTCCAAGCGTCAATTCCCACCTCTTCGATACAAGGCAAGTCGGACGGCATCTCCAATATTTCAAATCCTTCATAGATGAATGGCTCTTCGGCCCGGGTACAGCTTAAATACAGAGGGTTAATGAGGGTCGCCACAATACGGAGTGATCGTTCGTCCATCACCCATCCAGGGGCGCCAAAGGCGTGAGGAGATTGGCCCAAGAGCTCCTCAAAGGCGTGAACTCCTTTTTCGAACCATTCCCTGATCCATTCCTCCGATCTCTTCGGTAAACTATCCTGCCACCGGCGATGATCCCAGGCGTGGAGAGCAACCTCATGACCTTCTTCTACCAAACGCCGAACTAAAGAAGGAAAAGATAAGGCAATCAACGGAGATGGAAGTATCGTTCCGTAAAGAGCCGTTTTCCATCCGTAAAGACGGTGGGCCTGAGAACGGAGAGCCTTTTTCCAAAAACGTGGGTTTTTTAATAACTGAAAGACCGCCAGTCCTGACGCATCGGGACCAAAGGAAAGAAAAAAAGTAGCCTTAACTTTGTATCGTTCCAAGATCTCTAAAAGCCGCGGGACTCCCTCCTTCATCCCTTGGTAAGTGTCCACATCTATCTTGAGTCCCCATTTCATAAGGCGGGAGAATCATTTATATTCATCGAGGAAGGCATAGATCGTGCGCCTAAGAGATTCTTCCAAGTCGAACTTTGGCTCCCAGCCAAGCAAACGTCGTGCCTTTTCGATGGATGGTTTGCGAGCATAGATGTCCTGATAACCGGACCCGTAATACTTCTCCGACGGCACCTCGACGATTTCCGAATAGGACTCATCCTCTCTATGGAGGGGGTGCTCCATAAAGATCTTTTTCATCATCTCCGCTAGTTCTTTTATAGAACATTCATTCCTCGGGTTTCCGATATTTATGATCTCATTCCGACAACAATTATCTTTATTTTCCAAAATTCTCATGAGGGCATCGATGCCATCGTCAACGTAAGTAAAACACCTCCTTTGATGCCCCCCATCTACGAGCGATATAGGTCGCTTCAAAAGTAAATCGGCAATAAACTGAGTGACGACTCGAGAGCTTCCCTCCTTAGCGGTTTCCAGCGAATCAAGCCTCGCGCCAATCCAATTGAAAGGTCTAAAAAGGGTAAATTCCAAATACCCCCGGGTACCATAAGCATAGATGACTCGATCTAAAAGCTGCTTGCAGCATGAGTAGATCCACCTTTCTTTCCTAATGGGACCAACGCAAAGGAAACTTTCATCCTCATCGAATTCAGTATCGGGGCAGGCCCCATAAACCTCTGAAGTGGAAGGAAAAACTACTCTTTTTCTATACTTTATGCATTGCTTGATGACATTCAAATTCATCTCGAAATCGAGTTCATAGACGGCAATGGGGTCTTCGACGTACATCTTGGGGGTCGCAATGGCGACCAGAGGAAGCACAACATCGCACTTCTTGATATGATACTCAATCCATTCTCGATTAATGGAAATATCCCCTTCTATGAAATGAAACCGTGGGTTTTTGATCGAATCGCCCAACCTGTCGTCACTTAGATCCATGCCGTAGATAGACCAGTCGGTTGTCTCGAGAATGCGCTTCGTCAAATGATGACCGATAAAACCGTTAACCCCAAGTATTAGAACCTTCATATAAGCCTCACCTTTCCCATGGTGGAAAAATATTCGTACATTGCCCTGCCCGTTAACACCTTTTCCCCCACCTCAACATCCAGCAGCCTAATTACACCCCGCCCCGTTTGAACGTATACGAACCTATCTTCCAATCTCACTTCCCCGGTCAAGGCCGCAGAAAATGAGAATCTTTCGTCAGGTAAACACCACCAAACCATGATCTTCCTACCATCAGGAAAAAAAGCAAAAGCCCCGGGATAGGGACGGGTTACGGCGCGTACCAAGTTATATATAGAAATGGCGTTTTGCTGCCAGTCAATCCTCCCATCCTCCGGTCGACGCCCAGAAAAGGTAGTGGCTTTTGACTCGTCCTGAGGGAAACGAGGATGTCTTCCCGTTTTTATTAGGGGCAACACCTCATCTAGGAGTTCTCCCGCAGCGCGGCAGAGCTTTCCGAATAACGTCTCGGCCGTATCGTAAAAATCTATCTCCACTCTTTTTTGGCCTACGATGTCACCCGCATCGGCCTTCTTCACCATATAATGGAGAGTAACACCCGTCACCTTTTCGCCGTGGATGAGCACCCAGTTCACGGGTACGCGCCCTCTATAAGCGGGGAGCAGAGAACCATGCAGGTTGTAGGCTCCGCAAGATGCGACATTTAAAATGGATTCGGAAAGAAGCTGACGATAGTAAAAAGAAAAAATGCAATCCGGTTTCATTTCGTTAATTCGTTTCACCCAGGTCGGTTCGTTTACATTCGGGGGAGTATAAACGGGAAGATTCCTCTCTTGAGCCCATTCTTTCACAGAGGCAAACCACCTATTCTCAGAAGGATCATCCTCATGGGTGAAAATGGCTTCCACGGAAAAACGGTTTCTCAGTAAGGCCTCGAGCCCTGCTATACCCATGTTATGATAGGCAAAAACGAGGGCTCTCATAAGTTTCCCCCGTTATCTTTAGGTCCATATATCCGTTGGATCACGAAGCTCGGGCGTCTTCTCACTTCCCGATAGATGCGACCCAAATACTCTCCTAACACCCCCAAAGCGAAGAACTGCATGCCCACAAAAAAGAACAGAATAGCAAAAAGGGTAAAAACACCTTGGGCAGCCCAGGCGGCCCCAAAGTAAAGACGGGCTATAATGAGGGTGAGGCCAAAGGCCATACCCAAGAAAGACATGATAATGCCACCGTAGAGGAGCACTTTAAGAGGCAAATTCGAAAAGGCTGAAACGAGGTCAAATTGAAGATTGATGAGTTTCCGTAAGGGATAATTTGTTTTTCCCCCATGCCTTTGTTCATGTTCCACTTCTATTTCCGTTACCCTCTTTGCAAACACGGTGGCGAGGGCGGGAATAAAGGTAGCCTGTTCCGCATAGGCCACCATTTTTTCCACAACGGGCCGACGATAGGCCCTCAACATACATCCCCAATCAGTCATATCGATCCCCGTGATGCGTCGGGTGATGAGATTAACAACTCTAGAGGCCATAATTCTGAAATAGGAATCCCTCCTTACCCGTCGCACCGTTCCGACGACTTCGTAATCACCTTCCTCCATTACCTTTATCAGCCTCGGTATCTCTTCCGGGGGATTCTGTAAATCAGCGTCCATCGTCACAACTACGTCTCCTCTGGCCTGCGAAAAGCCCGCCATCACGGCTGGATGTTGCCCATAATTTCTCGTGAGCTCCACAACCTTAAGATGGGGGTAGTTCGAACAAGCAGCAATGAGGAGTTCAAGAGATCGATCTACACTTCCATCATCGACACAAATGATTTCATAAGGCCTCCCGAAACCTTCCATGACCTTTCGCAGCCTCGCTAGGAGGAGA
The DNA here is from genome assembly GCA_026416455.1 of Syntrophales bacterium. Classification (GTDB taxonomy): domain Bacteria; phylum Desulfobacterota; class Syntrophia; order Syntrophales; family UBA8958; genus JAOAFE01. The sequence continues at coordinate 23,095 of JAOAFE010000015.1, read as the reverse complement.
GGAATATTCTCTTCTTCGTTGTGTACGGGAATCACCACTGAGATCATCTTTCAATCTCCAAAATACCATTAGTCCACGGGCCCAAAATGCTAACTCCCATGGTTTATGAAGTTATTTCCCTCTATTCGGTGGCTGGAAAGCATCGATCCCCCTTTTTCTGACCCCGCACCCGATACATATAATACTTTCCGTTGTCCCACAACACCTCAATACTGGCTCCGTGTTGTTCTAGCCCCATTAATTTTTCCCTCTTATCGGTGACGGCATAAATAATATGTCCCCTCCTTAACTCTTCCATTACCTCAGAAGTAAGGGGAAAATATCGCCTCCTCTCTTCCGACGAGATCTTTTTCACGCCAGCCGCCAATTCACCCTGTTCATCTACTATCGCCGTCCGCTTCCCCGTGTAAAAGTCCAAACCATATAGAATCGTTCGAAATTGATAGATCATCTCACCAGGTGGAACGAATTTATCTACGGCCTGGGCCAATCGGCAAGCCGACTTGATAGGGGCTAGATAATGGCCACACACCGGCAAAAGAGAAACAAGATATAAACCGTGTGCAAAAGATATAATTAAATATCGACTAGTTAAATCACTTTTTTCAACTTTTTTACTAAAAAACAAAATAAATATTTGTAATGTAATGGGTAATGCGTAATATGGCCAGGCCAGAGGGGGGGTATTTTTCCACGTGGGGACGAAGAAGGGAACGAACACCACGGCTATAAAAATCAAGGACGAAAGGTAAGGACCCAAATTAATCTCAGGGGCCTCCCCATTTTTCGGACGATAAAGGAGTAAGATGGCAAAAAAAACGGCCAGGGGTGGGAAAAGGGGTAAGATATACGGCACTAATTTGGATGATGAAAAGGAGAAAAAGAAAAGGGGCCACAAGATCCATAACATGAGAAATTTTAATTTGTCTTCTCTTCGTACCAGATGCCATATCTCTTTCGCCCCCAAAAAACGGCCACGGCCTAAGAAGTAAAGCCACCACGGCAACGCCCCGACCAGCAAGACGGGGAGAAAATAATAAATAGGCTCGCCCCTTTCATGGATGGTTGTCGTATACCGCAAGATATGCTCTCGCAAAAAGAAGAACTCTAGAAATTCTGGATTTGCCTTTTGAACCGCCCATAACCAGGGGCCGATCAAGATGGCTAAAATCATCAATCCCATGGGAGAAAATAGGGAGGGTACCTTTCGCCAACTTTTGATCCAAACCAACCATAGGATAAGGATGCTGAAAGGAAAGAAAACGCCCACCACGCCTTTAACCAGAAAGGCACAGGCGGAAAAGAAATAAAGTCCGTATAGCCACCAACGGTTTCGATTTAGCGTGAGATATCGATAGCCAGACCAGACAGCTAGGGAAATAAAAAAAGTTAAAGGCATGTCGAGGATATTAATCCGCGCGAGCACGAAGGGTAACAGAGAGACAGAAAAAACAGCTGCGGACACGAGCCCCAATTGTTTATCTTTTAGGGAGGAACCGATGACATAAATAAGTAGCACCAGTCCCCAAGCGCTTAGTCCACTGGGAAGTCGAGCGGAAAATTCGCTTTCTCCGAAGAGCCGAAAGCAGATAGCCTCCAGCCAGTAAACGAGAGGGGGCTTCTCAAGGTACGTAACACCTTTAAGATGGGGCGTTATATAGTCACCTCGTTCGTTCATCTCCCGCGGAATTAGGGCGTAACGCGCCTCATCCGGCTCCATAAGGGGCATAATAGGCAATACAACCACGAAGAGGATGAAGGGCATAACGAACAGGTACAGAAGCAAATAGTGCTTTTTCATGCTTTCTTCTCTTCCCCTAAAACGGCCTTTATGGTAGCCAGTACTTCGTCGACCGAAATGGATGTCATACAGACGTTGTTCTTACAAGGCGAAAAACGATGGTTGAAAACATTGACACAGGGGCTACAGGCCAGACCCGCTTCAATAACCCGGCCACGACCGGCGATGGGTCCAAACAGACGCGCTGTCTCCGGTCCAAAAAGGACGATATTGAAAATATCCGTGAGGGAAGCAAAGTGACCCGGGCCGCTGTCATTCGTAACCAGCACATCGGCCAGCGTATAAAGAACGAGAAGTTCTCTTAATGAAGTCTTTCCGGCCAGAGAAACTACACGTGTGTCGCCGATCTTATGGGCAATAGACAAGGCGGCCGTCATCTCCGACGGAGCACCGGTTATGACCAGTGTAACATCTTCGTAGAAAGCGAGGAGCTTTCTACCCAGGGCGACGAATCTTTCTTCCGGCCACTTTCGCAAGGGAAGCAAATCACTCGCATTGGGATTTAAAAGTACTATTCTCCCTCGCGGCGTATAACCCGCTTCCTTGCAGAGTAGTTGCCAAACCTTCTCTCTTTCTTCCGGTGAAGGAAAAAAGCGCGGAACCCCATGCCAATTGTCTTCCAGTTCTCCTTTCCATAAAGGAATTTCCTCCGGTTCTTCCGTTAGCGTTTCCACTAGGATGCGATAGAACTGAGCGGTATGTAGATATGGGTTATACTGGACGCGGTGGGTCATCAGATCCCCTCGATATGGAGCTTCACTGGTGAATCGATGTAACCCGACTCTGATTCTGGCTCCCGATAGATAGGCCATGATAGCCGAGGCCCGAGCGAAAAACTCCATATCTACAGCTGCATCTATTTCCAATCTGCGGATTCTCCAGAGGGCTAAGAGCACGTCGTGAAAGAAAATAAGCAAATTCCCATGACGAATAGAAATTATATTATCCTCCGGAATAAGGTCCAGGATGGTCAAGATTTCTTTATTGTCATCAAATACGAGAAAATATACGTTATGTTTCCCCACCAGGTCACATGCGCGACGAATAGCGGAACTAGCAAGGACGGTCGCCCCTTGTTCTACTAACTTTATAAAAACAATTTTTTTTGGCCGTGAGCGGAAGACCCGACGACCTAAACTTAGGTCTATGGCGTACCGGATCAAGGTAAGGAGGAAGCAGACCACACGGCCGACTGTGCGATCTATTTTTCTAATCGTTTCCGGAGACAACGAAGCACCTGTCAAAACATGAGATCATGAATTGTGTTCTTAACAGAGGGCGGTTAAAAAATCTATCTGACGGTGTGGACTGTCCCGACCTAGAATGAAACATCTCTAGCATATGCGCGGGACCAGTTCTCCTACAGGCAAATCTAACTCCCTCATACCGCCAAAAGATGAACGAAGGAGGAGACGACCTTTGCCCTTCTTTTTAACCTCACCCACCACCTGGGCATCCTTGCCGTACTCATGACGACGGAGGATGTCTATCGCCCGCTCAACGTCGCGGGCATGACAGAACAAAACAACCCTTCCCTCACAGGCAAGAAAGAGGGGATCAAATCCCAACAACTCACAGAGGCCTTTTACTTCCTCTTTCACCGGTATAGATTCTTCTCTTAATTCCAAGCTCAACTCAGCCTGCTTGGCGATCTCTACCAGTACCGATCCCAACCCGCCGCGCGTGGGATCCCGCATGAAATGAATCTCCACTCCCGAATCTAACAAATCTTGGATGAGACCATTTAATGGTGCCGAATCGGAAATTACTTCTGAAACAATGCCTAATTCACGTCTCTGACAGAGGATCGCCGCTCCGTGGTCGCCTACGGTTCCGCTGACGATTATCGCGTCACCGACCAGAATACGACCGGCCGAAAATTCTCTTCCCGCCTTGATTATCCCTATTCCAGATGTGTTGATGAATATCCCGTCGGCATTTCCCTTGGCCACTACTTTAGTGTCACCCGTCACAATGTAGACCCCAGCTCGATGAGCTGCCTCTGCCATTGAACGCGTAATACGCTCAAGATTCTCGATGAGAAAACCCTCTTCAACGATGAAGCTGGTGCTGATTACCCACGGCTCGCCCCCACAGACAGCGATATCATTTACGGTACCGAACACGGCGAGAGAACCAATATCGCCCCCGGGAAAGAAAATGGGATCCACGACATAGGAATCGGTCGTGAAACATAGCTTCGTTCCCCCCACTTGCAAGACTGCGCTATCATCCAATCTCTCTAAGGTCTCGTTGCGAAATAGGGGCAAAAACACTTCTGTAATCAACTCGTGAGTGAGTAATCCGCCGCTGCCATGCTCCAGTAATACTTTTGTGTGCTTTATCATGGCTACCACCCTGCTTTTTTCACCAATGCACCGGCCACTACCGCTTGTCCAAGAGAAAGGCCGCCATCGTTTACCGGTACTTCTCTATTCGTATAAACATTAACCCCGTTTTTTCTCAGCCGTGCCTCAAGTCCCTCGAAAAGGACCTTATTCTGAAAACAGCCTCCACTTAAGACAACGTCCCTCGTTCTCGTCTTATTTATCAACGCCTTCGTCATCGCCGCCACGGCCTCGATGATTGTAAAGTGAAAGGCGGAGATTATGACTGAAGGTTCTATTTTCTTGATGACATCATCAACCAAAGCCCTTATCAGGGGACGTAGATCGAGGATTTGCTTCTCCCCCTGCTCCGTCACAGAAAAGGGATAACACTTAGAACTATCTCCCCTCACCAACGCCTGGAGTTCCATGGCGGCCTGCCCTTCAAATGAAACTTTTCTTCTTACACCTACTATAGCCGATACGGCATCGAAGAGCCTCCCAAGACTGGATGTTCTAGGCGTGTTGAAGCCAGTTCGCATCATATTACCCACAATATCCAACTGAAGGGATGTGTCGACCAAGGAGAGTTTTCTGACTACGTGTTCCCAGTCTTCTCCGAAACTTTCGAAAAGAATGCCGATAGCACTGCGCCACGGCTCCTTTACCGCCGCCTCTGCACCGGGCAAAGGATAAGGGGCAATATGGCCCACCCTCTCATATCCCGTAAAATCGGCTAGCAGAAATTCTCCGCCCCAAACCGTTCCATCATCTCCGTAACCTGTCCCATCCAGGGCTATTCCTAAAACACATCCCGTGAGTCCGTTTTCTGCCATCGCGCTAACCACGTGGGCGTGATGGTGTTGAACCCGAAGCATGTGTGACCTTGACAATTTTTCCGCCAGTTGACTCGTCCAATACGCGGGATGGAGATCACAAGCAATAATATCAGGATTACATCCCGAAATGCGCTCCATGATCTTGATGCTTTCGAGAAAAAAATCCCTCGCTTCGGGAGTTTCCAAATCTCCAATATGGGGGCTTAGATACGCTTTGGTCTCAGTTAAGACGCACAATGAAGATTTCAAATGACCGCCGAGGGCAAGCACATCGGGAAATGATTGGTTCAGCATGATCGGTCGCGGCGCCCATCCGCGCGAACGACGGATGATCATGCCATTATTCCCAGCCGCCATTTCAACCGAATCATCGCATCGGACTAAAATATCTCGATTATGTAAAAGAAAGTAGTCAGCAATGTTCTTAAGTCGCAAAATTGCCTCTCGATTACCTATGCATATGGGTTCATCGACCATATTACCACTCGTCATGACTAAGGGAAGCCCCACGTAGGCCAACAGGAGGTGATGAACAGGGGTGTAGGGCAACATAATACCGAGATCTCTCATCCCCGGTGCGACGGCAGATGCGATTCGTGCTCCCTCTTTTTTCTTACACAAAACAATAGGACGCCGTGGGGAGAGGAGAATTCTCTTTTCTTCCTGGCCGATTTCCACCAGTTCTGAAGCCGCTTCTAAATTCTGGACCATGAGAGCAAAAGGCTTCTCCTCTCTACATTTTCTTTGACGTAGCCTTATTACGGCCTCCTCCGAGGTGGCATCCACGGCGAGGTGAAATCCCCCCAACCCTTTGATGGCTACACACATACCCTGTTTTAGTTTATTAGCCGCTTCCCGAATAGGATCCGCGTCGTATTCTGTTAACCTTTTACCGTCACTGGCGGTCAACCACAATCTAGGGCCACATACAGGACATGCATTCGGTTCGGCATGAAAACGGCGATTGGAAGGATTTACATATTCGGCGCGGCACGCGGCGCAAAAAGCAAAACAACTCATGGACGTGTTTGGGCGGTCATAAGGTACATCACGGATGATGGTCAGACGGGGGCCACAGTTAGTGCAATTGATGAAGGGATAGAGGTATCGCCGATCGCGAGGATCATTCAATTCTTTTAGACAATCCTCACATACGGCAATATCAGGCGGAATAATCACCTCCTTCTTTCCCTCCTGGTCGCTTTCCAAAATATGAAAGGAACTTTCTCCCTTGATCATCTCCTCACTAACTTCAACATGGGTGACTTCGGCGGCGGGAGGTAGTTCCTCCATGATAGTTTGGAAGAATTCTGCTAATTTCCCATCTGGTCCCTCCACTTCAAGGAGAACGCCCTCTGGTGTATTGCGCACAAATCCACCCAGTTCATATCTTTGGGCAATACGATAAAGATAGGGACGAAATCCAACCCCCTGAACTATGCCGGAGAAAAAAAACCTTTTTCTTTTTTTTCTATCGTGCATCCCGTTGAAAAAGCTCTACCTGAAGAGTTAACCAACGTATCCAATCATCTATTCCCGATCCGGTTTTGCAGGAAACCTCAAAAATGCGAAGCTCCGGATTTAAGGCCAAAGCCCTTTTCTTCGCCATCTCAAGATCAAAATCCACGTAGGGCAGTAGGTCCACTTTATTGATAATCAAAGCTGCCGATTCTTTAAACATGAGGGGATATTTGGACGGTTTATCTGCTCCTTCGGGTGTGCTTAAAATCATTACCTTGATATTTTCACCCACCACAAACTCGGCCGGGCAAACAAGATTGCCTACGTTTTCGATGAAAATGATGTCAATGAGCTCTAGATCTAGCGCCCCTAAGGCTTCCTTCGTCATATTGGCATCCAAATGGCATGCCCCTTGAGTATTTATCTGGACAACCGGTACTCCGAGAGCAGCGATCCGATCGGCATCAAGGGTGTCTTGGATGTCGCCCTCTATGACAGCCAAGCGAAAACGATCCGCGAGGGCGGATACCGTCTTTTCCAGAAGCGATGTTTTTCCGGCCCCCGGAGAACTCATTAGATTCAAGACGTAAACGCCTTTCTCATTTAATAGTTGGCGATTTTCCTGAGCGATACGATCATTTGCTTCTAGGACATTTCTCACCACGGTAATCTTCATGAAAAACAATCCTCCCTCTCGTATTTAAAATAGGCGGCGCACGTTCCCTCTCCGGACACCATGCAAGGACCAACTGGATGTTGGGGTTGACATATTTCGGCAAACAGCGGGCATTGATGGGGGGTTACCTTCCCCTTTAATACTTCTCCACACAAGCATCCGGGCGGATCCACTGCCTCCACCAGGGGCATGGAAAAACGCTTCATCGCGTCGAATTCCATGTAAAGATCATTCAAATAGAGGCCACTTCCCTCGATCACACCCAGACCTCGCCACTCAGCGTGACCAGGAGCAAATACCTCTTCCATGAGCCTACGCGCTTTAGGATTTCCCGTCTTTCTTACTGCCCTTTCGTATTGAACAGCCACCTCAAATCTCGCCGAAGAAATCTGTTTGAGAATCATCCATATGCCTTCCAGAATATCTAATGGTTCGAATCCCGTAATTACGGCCGCCCTCTTTGCCTTAGGTATGGCCTCATATGCCATCACGCCCGTAATGACACTCACGTGACCAGGACAGATGAAGCCATCAATGGAAAGTGCTGTATCATCTAAGAGGGCCTCTATGGCCTTGGGAATGGTTTTGTGCACAGAAAAAACGGAGAAGTTTTTTATCTCCTTCTCTTTTGCCTTGATCACCGTAGACGCTACAACCGGCGCTGTAGTTTCGAATCCTATGCCCAAAAAAATAACCTCTCTTTTTGGATTATCCAAAGCTATCCGCAAGGCATCCACGGGAGAGAAGACCACTCTGATATCGGCTCCTTCTGCCCGAAGGACCTGGAGTGAACGTCCTTCACTGCCGGGAACCCGCAACATATCACCAAAAGTAGTGAAGATTACCCGATCTAAACTTGCCAGGTAGAGGGCTCGATCCACATCAGCGCTGGAGGTAACGCAGACGGGACATCCGGGACCCGAAACAAGCTGCACATTTTCTGGTAGGAGACGACGCAAACCCCACCTCCCTATGGCTTGGGTATGGGTCCCACAGATTTCCATGATGGTTATTTTTCTGGCCATTTTTTCGGCCAGGTGGGCAATCCCTTCTTTCAGCCCCACTATGAGGTCGGGATTACGATATTGATCAATACATTTCATTTTCGATAATGTCCTTGAGAAAAGCGATCTTTTCCAAGGCAATTTTCTCATCAAGTTTCTCTATGGCATAACCGGCATGGGAAATCACGTAATCCCCCACTTGAACAGGGTCATCGAGTAAATCGAGATAAACCTCCCGTTTCGTCCCAAAGACATCGACGAGAGCCGTGTTTTCATCACTGATACTCAACACGCGTCCTGGTATGGCTATACACATCCCATCTCCCTCCCTTTCTACCTCCCTTATTCCACTTCTAATTCCATTAATTTTAATTCTTCTGTGCCTCGCACCAAAATTACCATTGAACCCTCACATTGAGGACAGATGGCATCAAAATATTCGACTTCTATCTCTTTTCCACACCCAAAACAATATAAAGCCGCGGGGAGAATCTCCATCTGAATCTGGGCTCCTTCGGCTACCGTGCCTTGAGATTGAAGATCGAAAGCAAAACGCAAGGCGGTAGGAACGACGCCGGAGAATTTTCCCGTCGAGAGTCGTATCCGCAACACGCGCCGAAATTTTTCCCTGGCGGCATATTCTTCAATCATCCGAAGCAAGGATTCTACCAGTGATAGCTCATGCATTTTTTCTTACAGGCGTAATATTGTAACGGGAAAGCTCCTGTAAAAGAACATTTTCCATGAGGGGGAATTTCTCTTTCATGAGGGGAGTCATCTCCATGTCCATTTCACCCATATCTAAAGGAACGATACCCAGAAAGATCACCTCGGGCGCCTCCCCTAATAGGTCCGCTTGGAAAAGAACGTCCAGAAACTGGACCTCATGGGCGGAGGTAGGGGGTGGTAGTTTGGGCTTCAATTCTTCTAGGGTGAGGCGGTAAATAGACCCAGGCTCATCGTTTACCTTTAATGCATCGATGACAATCAGATTTTCACAGTCGCAGATAGGCCCTAAAAGGGCATAGGCCATCACCCCTCCTTCGACCAACTCCACCCCGACGGGAAATTGCCACCGACTGTCCAGCCACCGGACGAAATGGACCCCAAAGCCTTCGTCTTTAAGAAGTATGTTCCCTAAACCGAGAATGGTTACTCTGTTCTTGCCCATGGTGTCGAAAAATCAAAAAAGGGGGAATTCTTAATCCCCCTTTTTTACGAGAAATATCTGCTCCCGATGGAAAATCAATGCCCCTCTTTCTTAAACATGTACCCGCTGACCATCGATGAGAGTGTGCCTTCCTTGAGCACAGCATCGTACCAGAATGCCATATAAACGTGAACGACGATAAAGAGTACAAAGCACCATGTCAGTACATGGTGTATATATCTAACCATTGCCAGTCCACCAAGTAGGCGCTCCACAGGTTTCAAAATTGAGTAGATGAAAGCGGTGATTCCCGCGTGGTAACCCGCCCCCATGAGGATCAGACCCGTTATGATAATGAGGAAAATAAGCCCGAAGAGACCCAAGTATGCAAGAGATTGCATTGGCCCGTACAGCCCTCGGTGGGGTGGCCCTTCCTTTTCAATGAGGAGATAGAATTTTATCTGGTGAATGAGGTCCTTAATATTTAGAAATGCGAACAAGTCCTTCCAGTCGGCATGGAAACGGGAAAAGAAAGCTAGATACAGCCGCCAAATAAAGAGAAAGGTGAGCAGTACACCGAAGAAAAGATGCCAGAATCTGATCTCCCCCACGGAAAACTTGAGCCACGTCTCTCCCTTTGAGATGGTCACGGGATAAGCAATTAAAAAACCCGTGGCAATGAGCACGAAGATGGATATAGCCATGGCCCAATGGTTTATCCTCATGGCCACCGTCCAGTGTTTAAGCGGTGCAACGTAATGTTCCATAGCACCCTCCCTTAACAAACCTTGAACTCGTGCACATCACCACTTGGCTCAATGATATGTACCGCACAGGCCATACATGGGTCGAAGGAGTGAATGGTACGCAAGATTTCCAGAGGTTGGTCTGCCTTGGCCAACTTCGTTCCAATCAGTGATTCTTCGTAGGGACCCCGCTTCCCATTCTTATCTCGAGGTGAGCAGTTCCAGGTAGATGGCACGACTGCTTGATAATTTTCTATCTGATAATTTTTAATTTTTATCCAGTGGCTCAAAGCCCCTCGTGGTGGCTCCGTCATACCCCGCCCCTGGCCCTCTTTGGGCACCTCACAGTACGTCCAGGTCCTCGTATCTCCACTTTTGATATTCTTCACCAACTCATTCAACCAGGGCTCGATCTGATCTGCCACCAACTTTGTTTCAATGGCCCTTGCCGCCGTCCGCCCTAAGGTGGAGAAAAGCACTTTAGCTGGTAAACCGGTCACTTTCAGTGTTTCGTCTACCAAGGACTTGATTTTCTTATCCCCTGCCGCATAACCGACGACCATACGCGCCAGTGGTCCTACTTCACAAGGTTCTCCGGCGTAGCGGGGAGCTTTACACCAGCTGTATTTTTCCTCTCCCTTAAGGTATCCATCTTTACTGAGGCCAGTATATTTGGGTACCGTCGTTCCGCTATAGGGATGCTGTGGCTCTTTGCCTTCGTACCAAGAATGTGTGACCTCCTCGGTAATCAATTTTTCATCCAGGGGCCATACTTTACTTAGGTCCCTATTTTTCACCACCCCTTTGGGGAATAGGAAACTCGACATATCATCGTTGAGTGGGAACCCCCCCACACAGAGGTAATTCTTAACCCCGCCACCAATACCAGCCAAGCCTTCATCCTTATAGTATCTTGCTGCCAAAAGGACATCGGGGATGTAAGCCCGTTCTACAAAGTCCTTCACTTCCTTGGCCCGGAAGAGGAATTCGCCTAAACGGCTGGGAGTCAACATGTCGAGGACACAAGTCACACCTCCAACCACAAGATGCTGAGGATGTGGATTTTTGCCTCCGAAAATCGCCTGAGCTTGGGCCGCCACTTTAGAAATCTGCAAGGCATCGAGATAATGAGATACAATGACTAAATTGGCCTCTGGTGGTAGTTTATAAGAGGGATTTCCCCAATAAGCATTGGCGAAAGGCCCGAGTCTTCCTGACTTCACAAAACGGGTTAGTCGTTCCTGCACTGCCTTATAATGCGAGGCCGAACAGTTCCATGGATTGGGGTGAATGCTCCTCGCTAATTCTTCTGCCGCTTTGGGATTCGCTTTGAGGGCGCTTACTATATCAACCCAATCTAAACCGTGGAGATGGTAAAAATGCATAATATGGTCGCCGAGATACCAGATACCCTGTGTGAGATTCCTTATCAGACGGGCATTGGGTGGAGGTTTGATTCCAAAGGCATCCTCACAAGCCATTATACTCGCCTCATAGTGCACATACGTACAGACACCACAGAATCTTTGTACTATAAGTCCCGCATCGCGGGGATCTCTGCCTTTAAGAATTGTTTCTATGCCCCGCCATAAGGTAATACTGCTCCATGCGTCCTTCACGGTATTATTATTGTCAAGTTCCACCTCGATTCTCAGGTGACCCTCTATTCTCGTTACGGGATCAATTATCATTCTTTTGGTCATGATTCACCTCCCACTGTCCCTACTCGCGTTCCTCTTGTTTTTGTTCTTCCTGATTCTTATCTTTCTTTCTTATGGCTGTATACACGCCATGGGCTGCTACGCCGGCCGCCGTGGCTGCGGTCAGAATAATCCCAATATTATCAATCGTTCTCTCCCCGCCACCGATGGCCGCTTCCTGGATCGGTTTCTCGTAGGGTGCCATCGTGTCCCAAAAACCTCTTTCCGTGCAGCCAATGCAACCATGACCCGCCATCACCGGCCAAGACATGTGGTCGTTAAAACGTAAATGAGGGCAATTGGCGAACGTGTACGGGCCTTTGCATCCAACTTTATACAAACACCATCCCTTTTTGGCACCTTCGTCTCCCCACTCTTCTACGAATTCGCCAGCGTCGTAATGGGGCCGGCGTTCACAGAAGTCATGCACTCTCTTTCCATAAGCCCAAAGAGGCCTTCCCTCTCCATCTCGAGGAGGCATAGAACCAAACATGATAAAGTGAAGTAACGTACCAACAAAATTCACTTCATTCGGAGGGCATCCGGCAATGTTTACAGTGGAAACACCCAAGGCTTTCGATGCACCCACACAATCAGTCGGATTTGGGGACGCCGCTGGTATTCCACCCCAGACGGCACATGCACCGAGACTTATCGTCATAGCCGCCTTAGATACCACCCTCTTCCCTAAAGCAAGCCCCGTCTCGCCTTTGGGCCCCAGCCTCAAATACTGACCGTTCAACCCCCTCGGTATGGCGCCCTCAATGACGCAGACATACTTGCCGGCAAAATGTTCCATCGCCTCTTCCAGGCACTTTTCAGCCTGATATCCCGCTGCTGCCATCAGGGTTTCATGGTATTCCAGCGAAATGGTCTCCAGTAAAATATCATCGACGTTGGGATAGGAAGAACGAAGAATCGCTTCACTGCAACCGGTACATTCCGCAAAGTGTAACCAGATAACCGGGATGCGGCTGAAATTTTCGGCTGCTCGTGCGACCATGGGTTTAAATATGGGTGGCAGCATCAAGGCTGTCGTCATCACACCAGTCCATTTGAGAAAACTGCGACGGGAAATACCCCTTGCCTTTAGCAGGGCCTGGAAATCTTCTCTTGGTTCTGGATACTCCCTTTCCACCTCGTCCAGACGGACCTTACACTGCTCCAAGAGACGATTATAATGTTTGCTTACATATTTTCTGTAATCGTCCATAAGGTGTCCCCCTCAATTAAGTGTCTCAATTTAGGTTTGCTTTGCCGATAAGCCTCATAGGCCACAATACGCGGCTACGCATAACAAGTTTTGACGACTCTTTCAACCTATTTTTTTTCCTGCCGAGACCGTTTCTGTCATTACTCGAGAGCTGAATAAGCATCTGGCCCGTTGAAAAGACCTCCTGCCTATGGTAATGATGCCTTCAAATCTACCGTGAGGTGCACTTATGGCCATCGTGGAATGGAAAAAAGAGGGAAGCGTTGCCATGCTTATCATGAACAATGGAGAAAACAGATTTAATCCCGCCTTCAACTCGGCGATGTTAAATACGTTCGATGAAATCGAAGCTGATCATGAAGTTCACTCCGTCATCATATCCTCCAGCGATACGAAAAACTGGTCCCTCGGCATTGATTTGAACTGGATGATGGAGCATATTCAAATAAGAGACGAAAAAGGCATCAAGGATTTCATTTACGGGGCCAACGATGTGTTCAAACGCATTCTTCTTTTTCCTATGCCCGTCATTGCGGCGATCAATGGTCATGCCTTCGGCGATGGGAGCATTCTCGCCTGCGCCTGCGACTTTCGCTTCATGAAATCGGACCGAGGATTCTTCTGTTTTCCCGAAGTAGATATCGATATCCCATTTCTCCCCTCCATGCTCGCCCAAATTAGCAAGGCCTTCCCCACTTACAAAATGGAAGAAGCAATTTTTACGGGGAAAAGAATGGTCGCCAAGGAATTGGAGGAGAGCAAAGTGATAGTAAAAGCCTGCCAAGATGCCTCTGAACTCATGACTGAAGCCCTGGCCTTCGCCGCTTCTTTTCAAAAGAAGAGGGGCATTTTCGGTGAACTCAAGAAAAGGATGAATCACCACATCGTGGAACTGATGAAAAAGGCCGATCCCCCTTACATAGAAAACTTACATTTCCCGACCTGACCGTGTCTTCGCTGCGGTTCATAATAAATCGCTACTTATTCAAAGAAATTCTCCTGTCCTTTCTGTTAATCCTTACCATCGTAACCCTCGTGTTAATCCTGGGCCGCATCTTTCAGATCGTCGATCTGATCATGAATAAAGGAGTAAGCATATTGGAAGTGGTTGGTTTCATCTTCCTACTCTTCCCTTCCCTTCTTTTGTACAGCCTGCCTATGTCATTACTTTTCGCGATCCTCGTGACCTTAAGTCGGTTTTCTTCGGACAACGAGCTTACGATCATGAAAACCTCGGGAATGAGTCTATATCAGATATCTCTCCCCATCTTCTTAGTTGCGGTGCTCGTTTTCTTCATTAGCCTCTTAAACAGCTATGTGTTGCTACCCCAAGGGAACTTAAAAGTCCGTCAACTCATGTACCACCTTGCATGCAAAAAGGCGACGGTGGGAATTGTAGAGAAAACATTCAACGATGACTTTTCCGGTATAATACTTTACGCCGACCGAGTCCCCGCAAGCGGGGATTTCCTGGAAGGGGTTTTCATTTCCGATTTCCGTCAAGGCTCCCAACCTATTTACATCATATCGCAGAAGGCATTTCTGATCGGAGACTCAGCTACCATGAGCGTTATCTTGCGCATGAAGGATGGTAGTATTCATATGCCAGACCGACCGATCGAAAAATACCGACGGCTAGACTTCAAGCAGTACGACGTCAAACTGAACTTTGGTCCGTCCCTTGCGGCCGATTTGACCAAGAAGGCGAGCCGAGAGATGACGGTTAAGGAGATAAAAGGTCTTCTGGAAAAAAGCAACCTTGAAGACAGCGAAAAGCGCGAACTGGAAATGGAACTCTACGAAAGGCTGTCAATACCATTCTCCGCCATCTTCTTCGCCCTCGTCGCCATTCCAATGGGCATAAAAAAACATCACGCCGCCAAATACCGAGGTTTCATGGCCGGTCTCATTTTAGTTCTCGCCTATTACGTCTTTCGTGGCTGGGGCCTCGCCCTCGGAGAAACGGGGCGCATACCTCCCCTTATGGGCGCATGGTTGCCCAATATCCTTATAGGTATGTGCGGAGTCTACCTCATTCTCATATCCGCCCAGGAATCTTCACCGGGGCAAAAAATTAAAATGTTTCTCAGACGGAACAGATGAAAATCATCGATCGCTACATTCTAAAACAATTTCTCGTCTCTTTTGCCTTTCTCCTCGTGGCTCTGACGGTATGTTTCCTCATAGTGGATTTTTTTAGTAAAATAAGAATGTTTCTTAGCAACAGGGCCTCCGTTTCTCACATTTTGCGCTACTTTTATTACCTTCTTCCCTCTATCATCTCCCATATGATTCCCGCCTCCCTGCTACTTTCTGCACTTGTTACGTTTGGAAACTTCTCCCGTTTTAACGAGATTGTGGCTCTAAAAGCGAGCGGGACCAGCGTCTATCGCCTGAGCCTGCCCATATTAATTTTCGTCCTTCTGGCAACACCATTCTTTTTCCTCTTTTCCGAATACATCGCTCCTCCGGCTAAAGATAAGGCAGATCGGTTACTTAGTGTGGAAATCAAAAAACAAAAGATGCCGGGCTCCTTCAAACAGAACCAAATTTGGTATCGAGGCAACGAGGGGATATACGTCTTCCGCCTCATCGATCCCAAAACTCTCACCTTATACGGGGTAACGTTGCATATTCTGGATCATCAATTCCACCTGAAATCAATTATCAACGCCGAGAGGGCCCAGTGGCGGGCAAATCGTTGGGAACTAGACCGAGTGCAGATTGTTTCTTTTTCGGAAGAAAACAGAATTCTTATTTCCATAGCGCCTACGATTGCGGCCCCTATTTCCGAGACCCCTGACGAACTCCTCATGGCCCGCAAAAGTCCGGACCGCATGGGTTTCAGAGATCTTTACCGATACGTGGCAAAATTAAAAGACGACGGCTACGATACCACTCCTTACCGCGCCGACCTACACGGCAAAATAGCCTTCAGTTTCGCAGGTATTCTCCTTATCCCCATTGGCATTATTTTCGGCATCCGGGCAGAAAGAAGTGGGGGACTAGCGCAGGGTATGACACTGGGGGCCGCCATTGGTTTCTCCTATTGGCTCTTGTTTGCCCTCTTTCTCTCCCTCGGCAGAGCCGGTACTCTCCCCCCCTGGCTTGCCCCTTGGTTAAGCAATATCTTTTTTGCCTTTCTGGGCCTGTTTTTTGCCCGCCGTATACCGACGTGATCAGTAGCGATAATGATCCGGTTTATAGGGACCTTCCACGGGAACTCCGATGTAATCCGCCTGGGCTTGAGTGAGTTTCGTCAGTTTTGCACCGAGGCGGGGCAGATGGAGCCGAGCCACCTCTTCATCGAGAATTTTGGGCAGGGTATAGACTCCCGGTTTGTAGTCCTTGGTTGCCAGTTCGATCTGGGCGAGACATTGATTGGTGAAGCTAGCACTCATAACGAAACTGGGATGGCCGGTGGCACAACCCAGGTTGACGAGCCTACCCTCGGCAAGCACAATGATAGATCTCCCGGATTCTAAAGTCCACTTGTCCACTTGTGGCTTGATCTGCTCCTTTTTGCAGCGAGGATTGTTCTCCAGATAGGTCATGGAGATTTCACTATCAAAATGGCCGATGTTGCAGACAATAGCCTCATTCTTCATCTGTTCCATGTGTTCGCCTGTAATAACATCACAACAGCCGGTGGCCGTAATAAAGATGTCGGCAAAGGAAACGACATCTTCTAAGGTCTTGACCTCGTATCCTTCTAAAGCGGCCTGGAGGGCACAGATCGGATCTGCCTCCGTCACAATCACCCGGGCTCCTAGGGCCCTCATGGACTGTGCACATCCTTTCCCCACATCACCGTATCCACAAACTACCACCGTCTTTCCGGCAATCATGATATCGGTTGCCCTCTTGATGCCATCTACCAGAGACTCCCGACATCCATACAAATTATCGAACTTCGACTTAGTCACCGAATCGTTGACGTTGATGGCGGGGAACAAAAGCTCCCCTGCCTTCTCCATTTGATAGAGACGATGCACACCCGTCGTCGTTTCCTCGGACACGCCGCGAATTTTGCTCGCTATACGCTGCCAACGCGTCTTGTCTATTTCATAACTTCTTTTTAAACGCTCCATCAGGATCGCCATCTCTTTGTGTTCATAGTGGCGCTGCAAAAGGTCGGGATTCTTCTCTATCTTCACCCCCTGATGCACAAACAGTGTAGCATCTCCTCCATCATCGACGATGAGATCAGGCCCTGATCCGTCAGGCCACGTAAGAGCTTGCTCTGTGCACCACCAATAATCCTCCAGCGTCTCCCCTTTCCAAGCAAAAACGGCGGCCGAACCGGCTTTGGCAATAGCGGCCGCCGCATGGTCTTGGGTGGAAAATATATTGCACGACGCCCACCTGATGTCCGCTCCGAGAATTTTTAAGGTCTCGATCAACATGGCCGTCTGAATTGTCATGTGCAGGCTTCCCATAACTTTCAGTCCCGAAAGGGGCTTTTTAGGCCCGTACTTTTCACGAATGGCCATAAGTCCCGGCATCTCGTTCTCCGAAAGCTCCATTTCTTTTCTCCCCCAATCGGCAAGGGAAAGGTCTGCCACCTTATAGGGCAAGGATGGGTCAATAGGCCGGTAGGACACGATCTTTTCCTCCTTTTCCTTTTCTATTTGGATGGGTTTACTTACATGAGAACGGTGGCTCAATCAAGCCTTTTTCTCCAGATCAACCTCTGGTTTTTGCACGAGACCGCAAGAAACGATGAAACTGAGCGCCTCGTTTACCGTCATATCAACCTCCACTACGTCGGAAGAGGGGACCAAGACGAGGTAGCCGGAAGTTGGGTTGGGAGTGGTAGGGACATAGACGTTTATAAACTGACTCTCTTTCCCTTCTTTTATATGGGATGGTGTTTCACCCGTGACGAAACCTAATGAATAAAGTCCCGTATGGGGAAATCGTACGAGGACCACCTTCTTAAAACCCTTTTTTCTGTTGGCAATGAAGCTATCTACCACCTGTTTGGAACCGTCGTAGATACTTCTTACGACGGGTATGCGGCGAAAGAAATTCTCCCCTAGATCCATCAACTTTTTGCCTAAGTAGCTCCTGATCATGAGACCGGCTAAGATTGTAATTACGAGAGTTACAATTACTCCAAGACCAGGGATGTGATAGCCAATCAAGCTATCGGGATGAATTCTCTTGGGGAGAATGTCTAACACCCCGTCGATCAGGTCGATGATAAAAAAAAGGGTGTAAATGCTTATCCCCACCGGTATTACGACGGCCAGCCCGGCAATAAAAGTTTGTTTAATTCTCTGCCAAATTTTTACTCTCATCACTTTAAACAAAGGCGGGCAGAGAAAACACCCTGCCCGCGGCAAAACAGTTTATTTCATCATATTACGGACTGCCCACTGACCGCTAGTGAATCTTCTTTATTTTATTTTCACCGTCCAAGAGCACACACCGAGGCTTCCAATTCTTTAGCTCTTCTTCATTAACAATAGCATAAGTGGCAATGATGATGAGATCTCCCACTGCCACCTTACGTGCCGCAGCGCCATTTAAACAAATCGTTCCCGATCCCTTTTTCCCCTTGATTACATAAGTGGTGAACCGCTCTCCGTTGTTTATATTGTAAATGTGCACTTCCTCATAGGGCACCATATCCGCTGCTTCCATGAGGGATTCGTCTATGGTGATGCTGCCTTCGTAGTGAAGATTAGCATCGGTCACGGTCGCCCGGTGAAGTTTGGATTTAAGCATAAATCTCTGCATGGCCCCATACCCTTTTATTTTTTCCTCTGGCCTAAAACGTTATGGCCTCTCCTAAAACATGATTGTCGATCAATCTCGTTTTTCCCACGAACACGGCGAGGGCCAAAACGGCTGGCCGGTCTATTTCTCCTACTATATCCATCATACTATCAACGTCACATATCTTTACGTAATCTATCTTCGTGAACGGGTGACCTGTAATAAAATTTGTAACCTCCTGTACGATCCGTTCTACGTTTCTTTCACCCGCCTCATACATCCGCTCCGCCATCCTTAACGAGCGACTCAACGAGAGGGCAGATTCTCTTTCTTTTTCGCTTAGATATACGTTTCTCGAACTCATGGCCAACCCATCTGCCTCTCTCATCGTCGGCATGGGAATAACCTGTAAATCAATATTCAAATCCCGTACCATCTGTTTGATGACCACGAGTTGTTGAAAATCCTTTCGTCCAAATACGGCGTAGTGAGGTTTCACGATATTGAAAAGCTTGCAGCAGACCGTGGCAACCCCACGAAAATGTCCGGGACGAGACAGGCCGCATAGATTCTGTGTCACCTTCTCGACATTAACGTACGTTTGGTAACCAGCAGGGTACATCTCCCCGTTGGAGGGATAGAAAATCACATCTACGCCCACGCTCTCCGCCATTTTATGGTCCCGTTCAAAATCCCTAGGATAACGATCCAAATCTTCATTTGGTCCAAACTGCGTGGGGTTGACATAGATGCTGACGACGAGACAGTCTCCTAACTTGCGCCCTTCCCGCATAAGGCTGAGATGTCCCTCGTGAAAGTAACCCATCGTGGGGACAAAGGAGATGATCTTCCCCGTTTGCCTTAATTTTTCGGCCTTCTCTTGCATTTCCTTTACGGTTTTAATAATTTCCATCTTCATAACCAAAAAGCCTCGCCGTCACAAAAGACGGGAGGCTTAATTTTCCGACGTTCCCATATTCATTCTCCCGTCCCAGTCCGACCAACTCGGATCCAAGCGGCCGTGCGCTACGTATCAGAGGGACTATGTCTTGTCAAGAAAAATATTTTTTGTGAAATAGAATGAACAACCATTTTTCATCGAACAAGAAATCCCCTTCGAAGTCACATTGCTACTGATGATCGAAAATCTCAGGTACTCTCTCAAATCCAGCCAGCTCAGTCCCAGCCGCCCGGGATTCAAAAGGCATGAAAAAATAAGAAGTGGCGGCATAGATGAGGATGGTGATCAATCGCGATTCTAAGAAAAAAAGTTGATTGTAGCGAGTCATTCTCCCAAATGGGAACCAGAGACAACCTTTTAATTGCAGAAGACATAGGGCATAAATACTAAATAGGTGAAGAGGAAAGCTTTGCGAGAGGCGATACGGAGAGGACGAGTGACGCCAGCTCTCCTATCCCCACCGTTTTTCAACCCGACACGTTGATGGAGGAGTGGTGAGTCCCGTCGCCGTGGAATTCGCCAAAAAAATGGGGGCAGACATAGTCATCGCTGTTGATATATCTTCCGGCTTAAGTTCGACCCTTCCTAAAGGGACCATCGAAACAATTCTTCAATCTATTGACATCATGCACGCACGCATTTCGGAAAATCAACTGAAAAAAGCCGAAGTGGTAATCAAACCACGTGACGGGCATATTGCTTCCAGCGACTTGAGTAAAAAGCATGAGGCCATCTTGGAAGGGGAAAAAGCTGCCCTCGATGCATTACCCAAAATAATCCAAATCTTAAACCAGTTGATTGAATCAGGTCGATTACCTTAGACAAGTATCGTAAGGTCTATTCAATTAGATCATCCTTTTCAACGTCTGCGCAGCAACATGCACAATATCCCACGCCGGGCCAAAGGGAGGCGCATACGCCAAATCGAGATAACCTATCTGATCCAGATTCATCTCAGCGAACAGCGCTACAGACAAGACATTGATCCTACTTACCGCGCCCTCTAAACCCACGGCTTGGGCACCGAGGATTCTGCCCGTAGATTTGTCGGCGATCAATTTGAGCCCCAAGCGTTTCCTCCCCATAGACGGCGCAGTGGCACTTCCCCAGATAATGGTACTTACGGGATTATAACCCGCATCGACAGCCTCTTTCTCCGAAAGGCCAGTTGCCGCACATTCCAACTCGAAGAGACGAAAGGATTGGGCCCCAACCACCCCTTCGAAAACCATTGGCCTACCGCCTATATTTCTACCCGCAACGCGCCCTTGTTTATTGGCAATATCTCCCAAAGGAAAATTGACCCATTTCTTACTTACGCGATGGAAGACCTCGGCGCAGTCCCCCACAGCATACACATCATCGAGGGAAGTTTTTTGGTTGAAATTAACGGCAATGGCACCCGAGCGCCCCAAAGCCGCTCCCACCGACCTTGCGAGACGCACGTCCGGTCTTACGCCCGTGGCCACGAGCACTAGGCCAGCCTCCCAATTTCCCTTATCGGTTTTAACTAACAGACCTCTTTCCCCGTCATCTATCTCTTTAACCTCCACCTCTGGGACGAATTCTACTCCGCGGGCGACTAAAATTTCGTGCATAAATGAAGATAGTTCTTCGTCCCATCTGTTGGCCGGCCATTTTGCTTTGTGCAAGATGGTGACTTGAATACCCGCCATCTTTAAGGCCTCTGCCATTTCTAAACCGATGAACCCCGCACCCAAGATGACCACTTTTTCTATCTTCTTTTCCCGCAGCCAGCCTTTAATTGCTATAGCGTCTTCAAGATTTCGCAAGAAAAAGACACCGGGCTTACGAATACCTTCTATTCCGGGCACGACGGCCTCCGCACCGAGGGCAAGAACGAGGATATCAAAAGGGATGCGTTCATTTCCTGAACACTCAACGTAATGCTGAGGATAATCTATGCTATGAACTTCCGTCGATAGTCTAATTTCTATCCCTGCCGATTTGAACTTTTCCGGTGTCCTCGCGATCAATAACTTATGATCTTTTACTACATCTCCGATGTAGTAAGGCATGGGTCAAGCGGAAAAGGAAACATAATTCCCCTTTTCTAAAATTACTATCTCCAGAGATGGGTCGGTTCTCTTTGCTTCCGCCGCAACGGACGCTCCACCCGCCCCACCACCGATAATTACCACTCTCTTGCCCATTCTTCTCCTCCTTAACATTTCCTCTCTTCGGGTGTTCATACTTCAAAAGCGTGTAATCATCAACCCAAAGACATGAGGACCTGACATTGAATATTTCTATGCTTTTCGGGTGACAATGGGAGACCCTAACTTACGACCTGCAGATTATTAATCAGGAACACTTAAAAATTTCTACTTTCAAGTCCAACAAACACGTCCTTCCGTCCGATCCCTCATC
The DNA here is from genome assembly GCA_026416455.1 of Syntrophales bacterium. Taxonomy (GTDB): domain Bacteria; phylum Desulfobacterota; class Syntrophia; order Syntrophales; family UBA8958; genus JAOAFE01. Next base: position 1,102 of record JAOAFE010000015.1, on the reverse strand, counting down.
TTTGGGAAAGTCACTGCAACATGCCTCCCGAAGAGGCCATCGCATACTTTCGCCAGAAGGGCTACCGCTTCTCGTGGCGATGGCATGAGATGTGGCATGAGGACCACGTGAAAGCCTTCACGGTGGCGAAGGCCATGCGTCTCGATATTTTGAAGGATATCCGGGACGAACTGGATCGCGCCATGAGCGAAGGGACCACGTTCGAGGAATTTAAGAAGAATTTGACTCCCATTTTGCAGAGAAAGGGCTGGTGGGGACGCCAGGTTGTGGACGGTGAAGAGGTGCAGCTGGGAAGCCCGCGGAGGCTTGCGACGATATTTAACGTGAATATCCAGACCGCCTACAGCGTGGGGCATTACCGTGCCATGACGGATCCGGATGTACTCAAAGCCAGACCGTATTGGCGTTATGTGGCTGTGAATGACCGCAAGACGCGACCACAGCATCGCGCCTGGAACGATACGGTATTGCCGGCGGATCATCCCTGGTGGAAAACGCACTATCCGCCGAATGGCTGGAATTGTCGCTGTACGGTGGTGTCACTTTCCAGAAGGGAAATGGAACGTGATGGGCTGAAAGTTACGCATCATCCCGACGATGAAATGGAAGTTAAGCGTGATCCTCGCACAGGCGAGATGAGACCATTTCCCAAAGGGATCGATCCGGGTTGGGATTACAACCCGGGAGAGGCGAGTGTCCTGTGGGATAGAGAGCGAGCAGATCGGCCGATGAAAATCTTAACGGGGCAAAAGACTTGGAAGGATTATGGGAGACCGGACCTTAGAGATGTGCCGGATGAAGATAGAATTTCTGCTCCACCTTTGCTCAAAGCCGGGCGTACCAAAGAAGAGGCTGTGAACATTCTTGCTGAGGCTTTTGGTTTATCGGAAACACGGAAATTTATCGATATCGACAACGCCGACGGCGATAAGGCGATCATCCACCTGGATTTACTTCCACACATGGTGGCCAAAAGGCAGGAAACACGGGAGCGCTACGGGCTTTACCTGTTGGAAACGCTAAAGACTCCCTATGAGATATGGCTCACCGATTTCGATGATGGTCTGCGGAAGCAATACATCGGTCTCTTCGCAGGGCAGCG
>JAOAFE010000014.1 GCA_026416455.1 Syntrophales bacterium | reverse complement strand
GATGTGAAGGTGGTGTGGTCGGAGTGGGAGGCGGGCAAGGGTTTATGGTTTGGGGCGTTGGCTAGTGGGAATAGGGATGAGGCGATGCGGGTGTGGGGTAGTTCGTTGGAGGGGGTTTTGGTGCGTTTTGGTGGTGTTTTGGAGGTGTTGCGTAAGGAGGTGGATCGGGGAGTGGAGGTGGTGGCGTTATCTGGTTTGGGTCAGGCGCGGTGGTTTCAGGGGGTGGCTTTAGGTGGTACGGTATTGGGTGTGGTTTTGGCTTTGGTTTTGGGGGTGTATTTTGCCCGGGCGATTACGGCGCCGGTGGTGCGTGCGGTGGGGGAGTTGAAGGACACGGCGGAACAATTCTCCGAAGCGGCTAACCAGATTGCGGAAGCAAGTAGAAGCCTGGTTGAGGCGGGAGAAAAACAGCTTCAATTACTAAATGAAACGATACAGGACGCGAAAGAATTAGATAACTTGAGCACTGCGTATCGGGAACGAATTGAAAGCCTCAAAAAAACCTCTGACGCAACGGCGGTAAGTGGGATGGATGCCTTCACTCAGATGAGGACGGCTCGAAAGATGATGAAGGAAATTCAAGAGACGAGCCTGAAGACGTCAAAGTATCTAAGCAATATAGAAGATATAGCCTTCCAAACGAGGCTACTTGCTCTAAACGCCTCCGTCGAAGCGGCCCGCTCAAAGGGGGCAGGCAGCGGATTTGCCGTGGTTTCCGCCGATATCAGGAATTTGGGTCGTCGTTCTTCTCAGGCGGCCAAAAATTCTCTCGATATGATTAAGCGTACTATTGAGGCCGTAAGTGGTGGGTCGCAAACAATGCATGTAGCCTTAGTGAAGTTCAACGAATATGGCACGGTGAGTTTCCAAATTGCTGAATTCACGAAGGAAGCTGGGGAAATGGCCGCTCAACTGCAAGAGGCGGTAAAAGATGTGAATGCCGCTATGATAGAAGTGGGAAAATATGCGGAAGAGATGAAAAAGCACGTTTTGGAGAGTGCGGCCTATGCCAGGCAGACGAACGAACGGGCCCTATCCGTCAAGAGTATCGTTGATAAACTGGCCCATGTAGTGGGGATATGAGTTACTTGAACGAGTGATCGTCGTCGGGGAAGATTCCTTCCCTTACCTCTCTGGCATATTGGAGGATTGCTTCTTTCATCTTTTCTCTTAGATTGGCATAGACTTTGACATGTTTTGGTACGAACCTTTCAAAAAGACCTAATAGATCGTGGAAAACGAGCACCTGGCCATCGCAATGTACTCCTGCCCCTATGCCGATGGTCGGAATCGTAAGGGCATCGGAGATCTCCTTGGCCAGGCTTTTGGGAATACATTCGAGAACGAGGGAAAAGGCTCCTGCTTCTTCTAATAGAAGGGCATCCTCCTTCAGGCGGGCTGCCGTTTCCACATCTCTCCCCTGAACCTTGAAACCCCCTAATTGATGAATAGATTGGGGTGTGAGACCGATATGGGCCATAACGGGAATGCCGGCCTTCACAATACGTCGAACCGTTTCGGCTACTTCCCTGCCACCTTCCAGTTTTACGGCCTGTGCCTCAGCCTCTTGAAGAAAACGACCGGCATTACGAACCGCTTCTTCGACGGAAACCTGATAAGACATAAAGGGCATATCTCCAATCACCAGTGCCCTTTTGGTGCCTCGTACTACGGCTTTTGTGTGGTGAATCATATCTTCCATTGTAACGGGGAGGGTGCTTTCGTAACCCAAAACGACCATACCCAGCGAGTCTCCGACGAGAATGGCATCAACGCCGCTTTGATCCGCCACCATAGAGGTAGGGTAATCGTAAGCTGTAATTACGACTATTTTTTCGCCTTTCTTTTTCTTTTCCAGGAAATCCTTGGCTGTTATTCTTTTAATACTGATTTCCGTACTCATAGTTTGTCTCCTTTCATCAGGACCTCAATCGTCTCTAGATGTGTCTTTGGGGCCACACCCTTTTCTTCTGCCAGTTTTACCGTGGCCAGACCCAACAGGCAGTAGTAGGGGAGGAGGTCGGGCATTAACTTCTCTAGGACGGACAGATGCCCCCGAATGGTTCCTACATCGCCCCGGGCAATAGGACCCGTCAGGGCCTGAACGGTGCCATTATCTTCTATGTTCTTGATTGTTCCCCGTACGAGGGGGAGAATAGATTTGATCGCCATGTCTTCATCCATGCCCAACCTTCGGTAAATGCTTTTTACAAAGTTCATGAGGGTGGTCAAGTAATTGGAGGCCATGCAGGCAGCGATGTGATAGAGAGTTTTATCCTCCCCATCGGCGATGAAGAACGGCACACCCCCTAATCGACGGACGAAATCTTGGGCCCATTTCGCCATGCTGGGGTCTGAAGCGGTGATGCCGAAGATGCTGCCGGGGATGCTGGCGATGGCCCCCTCTATACTGGCAAAGGATTGCAGAGGGTGGATGCAAGCCGTCTGTGCTCCCCTCTCAAGGGCTTCTTGGAGAAGGCTGAGTGCCCCGGCACCACTCATGTGGATATATTTCTGGCCCGGTTTTACTCCTCCATTTACGGCGATGGCACGACATGTTTTTTCTATTTCATCGTCCACCGTCGTAATTATAATGCAATCGGCCATTGAGGCCCCTTCAAGCACATTCGTAGTCATGTATCCACCCGTGTAAGGATGGGCTCGCTTCAAGGCTTCTTCTGAAAGATCGGCAATCGCTTTTATTTCGTAGCCCGCCTTACGTATGAGGAAACCTATCGATGTTCCCACCTTACCTAGGCCAATGATGGTGAAAGTTTCTCTTTTCTCTCTCTCCATGACCGTGGTAATTTAATCGTCCCTTTTTTGTACAAGTCAAGGAGAAAGATGAAACGGGAAATAGATCTTTTCTTTTTCGACTTAGATGGCACGATCGCCGAAACTGGTCGTGATCTATCTCGGTCGGTCAATTTTATGCGCCGAAGGCTGGGTATGCCCGAGCTTCCGGAAGAAAAAGTCAAGGAATTCGTAGGAGATGGGGTGCGAGAATTGATCATACGTGCCCTCGAAGGTAGGAGAGAGCTTTTAGATGAGGCGCTCGCGATATTTCTTGATCATTATCGGGAACATCTGCTCGATTCCACGTTCATCTATCCCGGGGTCGAAGAATGTCTCTCTCACTTTCGAGAAAAATTGAAGATTGTCTTAAGCAATAAAAGGCAAGAATTCGTGGAGCAAATTCTCCGTCACTTCCGTCTGGATGGTTATTTTATAGAGATTGTGGGTGGAGACCGATATCCTCACATGAAGCCCGACCCGGAATTGGTGCGCCCCATTCTAAATAAATATCGAGTCGAGCCTCAAAGGGCGGTTATGGTGGGGGATGGGAAAAACGATATTCTCCTCGCTCAAAGGGTGGGCATGATAAGTTGTGCCTTTTTGAATGGGCTGGGACGCCCGGAGCTCTTAAAGTCGCTGAAAGCAGATTATTATTGTAACACTCTGAAAGAGTTGAAACATTTTTTTCGATGAAGGGCGAATGATCGGGAAGGTGAGGAATAACATCATCAGGTTTCAAATGCTCCAAAAAGGCGACTGTGTGATCGTTGCCGTCTCTGGGGGGGCAGATTCTATGGCCCTGCTCCACGTTTTGAATTGTTTAGCTCCCGATTTTGGAGTTACGATGGTCGTTGCCCACTTCAATCATGGTTTAAGAAGAGAAGCAGAAAAAGAGGCGTTGTTCGTAAAAAAAGCGGCCGAAGAAATGGGGCTCCCTTTTGTCTTGGGTCGGGGAGAAATAAGGACGTTGAAGAACGAGTGGCGGCGATCTTTGGAGGAGACGGCCCGAATGGCCCGTTATAAATTTTTGGAGGAGACCGCATCCAAATATGGAGCACGTAAAATTGCCCTCGGTCATCACCTCCTTGACCAGGCAGAGACCGTCCTTATCAATCTCATCAGGGGGAGTGGTCTCGCGGGTCTGAAAGGTATGGAGCCCGTGCGGGAGGGAAAGTACATAAGGCCTCAACTTAGCATCTCACCTAGAGAAATTGCCGCCTATGTGGCGCGAGAGAGAATCAAATATTGCGTTGATCGTTCAAACTTCGATGAGAGATTTTTGCGAAATCGGATCCGCCATCGTCTCATTCCTCTCCTAATGAAGGAATTCAACCCAAGGATTGTGGAAACCCTGGCTCAAATGGCAGAAATTTTGAGGGAAGAAGAGCATTTCATCGCCCGGGAGACCATGACCGTCCTGAAGCAATGGGGAGTTGAGGGAAGAAATGACATTAAAACTATTTCTCTCGCGAGTTTAAAGGAACTTCCGCCCGCCCTAAGGAAGCGGGTGATCAAAGAATTATTGGAGGCAATGAAGCCGGACAAGAAAGCTATCTCCTTCCGCCATATAGAAGCGGTAGAAAAGATTGTTTTTTCGAAGCCTCCAGGTCAAGTGCTTTTCGTTCCCGGGGGACGAGTAGTTAAGGAATATGAGAATCTAAAATTCGATTACCGGAAGGAAGAGAAGGAAACGGAAGGCTTTTCATACCCCCTCTCTGTTCCAGGAGAGGTAAGAATCGGGGGCACGGGTCAGCTGGTGAAAGCGAGCATCTGCAACCGGAAGGAAATCCAAGGGGTGATGATGCTCCCCAATGTGCTATATGCGGATATAAAAAGAATAAAACCTCCGTTGAAGGTGAGAAGTTGGCAGCCGGGCGACCGAATAGTACCTTTAGGATTGAAGGGTTCACGCAAGGTGCAGGATATAATGGGAGAGATGAAGGTACCACGGGCGAAAAGAAAGTTGATACCCATCATCGAGGACGATGGAGGTATACTGTGGATTGGGGGACTAAAGGTGGCCGATAGATGCCACCTTCAGCCGGAGACGGAAGAAGTGGTAAAGATAGAAATTATTTGAAATCGATTTCGTGATATTGTAATTGAACGCCGATTACGGAGAGGTGCGAATATATTGAACCCATTGCAGAAAAACATAGCCCTCTGGCTGGTAATAAGCTTGGTATTTGTCTTTCTTTACCACCTTTTTAGTCAGCCGCGGACGATGCATGAGACGATCGTCTACAGTGACTTCCTCGCCTTCGTGGAAAAGGATCAGGTAAAGGAAGTTCAAATCCAGGGTGAACTCATTACTGGTAAACTGGCCAGCGGTAAGGGATTTAAGACCTACATGCCAAAAGACGCCGATTTGGTCAAAACCCTTATGGCCAAGAACGTAAGAATTGCCGTTAAACCAGTAGAAGAATCCCCCTGGTACATGACTGTTCTCATCTCTTGGTTCCCCATGCTTCTCCTGATCGGTATCTGGATTTTCTTCATGCGACAAATGCAGAGCGGCGGTGGGAAAGCAATGGCCTTCGGAAAAAGTCGGGCTCGTCTTCTTACAGCAGATAAGGGACGTCGGGTGACGTTTGATGATGTAGCAGGGATAGACGAAGCGAAGGCAGAACTGGAAGAAATAATCCAGTTTTTGCGGGACCCCAAAAGATACACCCGTTTGGGAGGAAGAATTCCTAAGGGGGTGCTTCTCGTAGGCCCGCCGGGAACGGGAAAAACATTGCTTGCCCGCGCCATAGCGGGGGAGGCAAACGTTCCTTTCCTTTCCATCAGCGGGTCGGATTTTGTGGAGATGTTTGTCGGGGTTGGAGCTTCGCGGGTGAGGGATCTCTTCAACCAGGGCAAGAGACATGCACCCTGTATCATCTTCATCGATGAGATCGATGCCGTGGGGCGTCACCGCGGTGCAGGCCTCGGTGGTGGACATGATGAAAGGGAACAAACCTTGAATCAGCTCCTCGTAGAGATGGATGGGTTTGAGTCCAATGAGGGTGTGATTCTGGTGGCAGCCACAAACCGGCCGGATGTCCTCGATCCGGCTTTATTGCGACCGGGCAGGTTCGACCGCCAGGTCGTCGTGCCTTTGCCGGATGTTAAGGGGAGAGAAAAAATTCTCGAGGTTCACGCCCGTCGTTTACCCCTGGCACCAGATGTGGATTTTCAGGTCATCGCCCGAGGAACACCGGGTTTTTCGGGGGCCGACATAGAAAATCTAGTCAATGAGGCAGCATTGTACGCGGCACGCCAGGGTAAGGAAAAGGTAGAGTTGAGTGACTTCGAGTATGCAAAAGATAAGGTGCTCATGGGCACGGAACGCAGAAGCATGGTCATCAGTGATGAAGAGAAAAAGAATACAGCTTACCATGAGGCCGGACATACGTTGGTGGCAAGACTCCTGCCCGGCACCGACCCCATTCATAAAGTCACCATCATTCCCCGTGGTCGAGCTTTGGGGATAACGCAGCAACTCCCCATGGACGAAAGACACACTTATACCAGGGAATATCTGCTAAAAAACATTGCCGTTCTTCTAGGGGGTAGGGCAGCGGAGGAACTGGTGCTGAAGGATTTTACCACGGGGGCGGGCAATGATATAGAAAGAGCCACCAACATTGCCAGAAAAATGGTGTGCGAATGGGGGATGAGTGATTTGATGGGGCCTTTGAGCTTCGGAAAGAAGGAAGAACAGATTTTTTTGGGTCGCGATTTTGCCGTTCACAAGGACTATAGCGAGGAGACGGCCGAAAAGATAGATGCCGAAATTACGCGCATTGTTAACTCTAGTTACGAACAGGCGAAAAAACTACTGCAAGAGAATATGGATACCCTTCACCGCCTCGCCGCTTCCCTGTTGGAAAAGGAAGTGCTCACAGGAGAAGAGATAGACCGCATCATCTTCGGAGAAAAAACCCCATCCTATGCCGTTTGAGGATCTGCAAATCTTAAGCTTGACTGATGAAAAAGAGGCTAAGGATTTGCTCGGGTCCATCGGTGTTGATCCCTATGGGATCGAATCGATGGCGCCGAAGATGAGGCATCTGAACATTCTCGTAAAAAAAGTTTCATGTCGTCATGGAAATATAATAAAGCAGGAAATGCTGTCCTTAGGCGGGGATGCTGCCGTATCTCGTGGGACGGTCGGTTGTACGGATGAGCAGACAGATGTTCTCCTCATGGGCACAGAGAAGCAAATTCGGCGTTTTGCAGAAAAGGTGGCAAATCAGCCGGGAAGCTTGAAAGAGCTATCTTTCGTCATAAAGGAGGCCCTTTCTCGTTATCTTACGGGTGATTTTTTATGGAAGACGGCGCGTCGCAGTTTGGTAATAAATAAGCGAACGCTTATCATGGGTATTTTAAACTGTACACCCGATTCATTTTCCGATGGAGGAAAATATAGGGACAAAGAGAAGGCCGTCGCGCGCGCCCTTGAAATGATGGAGGAAGGGGCGGATATAATAGACGTAGGGGGAGAATCTTCCCGGCCCGGTGCCGATCCCGTCTCGGCAGAAGAAGAAATGAGACGCACCATTCCGGTGATCGAAGAGCTCACCCGCCGGGCGTCAGTGCCGATCTCTATCGATACCGTCAAGGCATCGGTAGCCCGTGCCGCTTTGCAGGCAGGAGCGGAAATAATCAATGATATAAGTGCCCTTACCTTCGATAGAGAAATGCCGGAAGTTGCCGCTAAAAGTAAAGCGGGAGTCGTTCTCATGCACATGAGGGGCGAACCGAAAACCATGCAAATGGGTGAGATAAGGTATGAAGATGTGGTGGGGGACATCATTTTCTACCTCAAGAAAAGAATAGAGGCCGCCGAGAGCTGGGGGATAGCTTCTGAGCATTTGGTCTGCGATCCCGGGGTGGGTTTTGGCAAAACTGTTAGCCATAACTACACGATTTTAAAACGCCTGTCAGAGTTTCGAGTCTTGGGTCGGCCGATTCTGGTTGGGGTTTCCCGTAAATCCTTAATTGGGGCAGTAACAGGTGAGGGGCCGGAAAAACGCCTCGAGGGTACTGCCGCAGCGGTAACGGCGGCAGTGTTAAATGGGGCGGCGATCGTTCGTGTACACGATGTAAAAGAGATGAAAAAAGTCGTCTCCGTTGCCGACGCGGTTCGTTATGGAGTAGATTTATGATCACCGGCACAGGTATTGATTTAGTGGAAATCGAGCGGGTGAGAAAAATCCTTGAAAGACGGGGAGATAAATTCGTAGAGAAGGTATTTACCGACCGGGAAAAGGAATATTGCGAGAAACAAAAAGAACCTGCGCCTCACTACGCGGCCCGTTTCGCCGCCAAGGAATCATGCTTAAAAGCCCTTGGTTTGGGTATGGGTGCTGTCAGTTGGAAAGAGTTAGAGGTAGTGACCACCTCAAGTGGCCAACCCGAATTATGCCTTTCGGGTAGAGCTAGGGAGATCCTAAGGGAAAAGGGAGTCGGGCGGCTTCTTTTAAGTCTCTCCCATAGCTCCCGTGAAGCCATAGCCATTGTCATAGCAGAAAGAGATCAGAAATGAAGAGTTCGGTCATTACCAGGGGACCGGAGGAGACCTGCCGACTTGGCTGCCTTTTGGCGAGCTCTTTGATTAAAGGAGATGTGGTGGCTTTAAGAGGTGAGTTGGGGGTAGGGAAGACTTGCTTTACCCAAGGCATCGCTCGAGGCCTTGCCGTCCCAGAAGAGGAATTGGTAACAAGTCCATCCTTTACCATCGTTAACGAATACAGAGGTCGACTCATCCTCTATCACGTGGATGTGTATCGCTTCTCGGATGCGGCAGAACTTATGAATATCGGATACGAGGAATTCTTTTTCGGTGACGGAGTGACGGTCATCGAATGGGCAGACAAGGTGATGGAGCTGATTCCTTCCCATGCATTCTTAATTGATTTTTTTTATGTCGATGATAATAGTCGGCAAGTATGTTTTTCGGGGCCCGAAAGTAGGATGGAAGGAATTAAGAAGTCGATAACAGAGGGAGGTTTTGCATGGCTTTAGTGGTACAGAAATTCGGAGGAACATCATGTGCTGGAATCGCTAGACTTAAAAATGTGGCACAGAAGGTGATTAAAGAGAAGAAGGCGGGGCATGATGTGGTCGTAATTCTTTCCGCTATGGCGGGAGAAACAGATAGACTCATCAATCTTGCTTACGAAGCAGCAGAAAATCCCGATCCGCTGGAGTATGACGCGTTGATTTCTACGGGAGAGCAGGTAACCGTGACGCTTCTGTCCATCATTTTAAATTCGATGGGGTATCCTGCCCGGTCCATGTTAGGATTTCAAGTGCCCATCTTGACCGATGGTGTGGCAACGAAGGCCAGGATTATGAGCATCAACGTGGACCGCATAAAACAAGAGCTGAAAAAAGGAAAAGTAGTGGTAATAGCTGGGTTTCAAGGTGTGGATCGGGAAAACAATATCAACACTTTAGGGCGGGGTGGATCTGACACCAGTGCAGTGGCGGTGGCGGCGGCTTTACAGGCTGATTGGTGTGATATTTACACGGATGTAGATGGTGTCTATACGACAGATCCAGGTATCTGCCCGCAAGCGCGAAGATTGAAGAAAATTTCTTACGATGAGATGTTAGAGATGGCGAGGGCAGGTGCCAAGGTACTTCATCCTCGCTCCGTTGAATTGGCTAAAAAATACAATGTGCCCGTGTATGTGAAATCGTCGTTTACCGACGAAGGAGGAACACTGGTAACGAAGGAGGACGAAGAAATGGAAGGAGAAGTGGTATCAGGGGTAACTTACGATCGAGATCAGGCGAAGATCACTGTTGTCCATGTGCCGGATAAGCCGGGCATTGCAGCTCGTCTTTTCAGTGCTTTGGCGGATAAGAACATTGTCGTCGACATGATCATACAAAACGCGAGTATCGATAACTATACCGATTTGAGTTTCACCATCTCGCGCAAGGATGTTAAAGTGGCGGCGGAGGTGATAAAAGTAGTCGCCTCCGATATTGGGGCCTCTTCGGTACAGATAGATGAGAACGTGGCCAAGGTATCCATCATCGGTGTCGGGATGATCAGTCAGCCGGGTGTGGCATCTCGCATGTTCACGGCGTTGGCGAAAGAAGGCATAAATATCATGATGATAAGCACCTCGGAGATCAAGATTTCCTGCGTGATTCAATCTAAGTACACGGAGTTGGCCGTAATGGTACTTCATGAGGCTTTCGGATTGGATAAGAAAAATTGAGGAAAAACCAATCGTCCATTCGCAGACGACGGGTTTGACCGTCATATCCCTGATGGGTGTGGCGGTCTTTTTATATGCCTTCTTTACCCACGGAATATTACCGGATTTTTCGGCCCGTTGGGCGGAGAAGGAAATAAAGCCTGAGTCGGTGGCCGTGGAAATCGAGGTGGATGATCCGGTACGGGGCATCCATTTCGTTCCATTTAATACAACTATTGGAAGCCTGCTAAATCGTTTAGGAATAGAGGTAATCGGGGAAAAGAAAATTAGCGAGCAACTGATCACGCCGGGCATGAAAATAAAGATTTCAAATAAAAGGGATGTGACGGTAGAGGAAATGGCGGCGGATAAACGCCTTGCCCTTGGTATACCCTTGGATGTCAATAGAGCTTCGCTCCCCGATCTCATGCTCGTACCCGGTCTGGGAGAAAAGACGGCTTCGGCTATCATTGCCTTTCGGTCACAACAGGGCGGTAAGATAAAGAAGATGGAAGATCTGTTACAGGTTCCAGGTATAAAAGAAAAGAAGCTCGCCTCGCTCAAAAAATTTTTAGTCTGTCGATGATTAGTTACAGTAACTTCGTAAGACCGGACGTGCGTTCCGTTTTATGGTTCAGTGCATCTATCAAAACCACTTCAGAACCGATGATGGTTATTTTTCTCTTGGCTCGCGTGATGGCGGTGTAGAGTAACTCGCGGGATAAAACGGGTGTGGCTCGATCGGGAAGGATCAGAAGGATGCGATCGAATTCCGATCCCTGACTCTTATGAACCGTCATAGCGAAGACAGGCTCGTGGGTCGGTAGGTTTCCGGGGTGGAAAGACTTAAAGCCGCCCATCTCTTCGGGGAAGAAAGCAACAAGGCGATTCGCTTTTTTATCTCTCAGAATGATGCCACAGTCTCCGTTCATAAGCAAAAGTCCATAATCATTTTTTGTGACCATAATGGGCATTTTTTCGTACCAGGGGCGAAAGGGGACGATATATCCTCTCTTGGCCAGAATGTATTCGATAAGGCGGTTCATATTTTCCACGCCGAAGGGGCCTTCTCTTATGGCGCAAAGAACGCGGAATTGATTGAAAAAGTGGAACGTCTCTTCCGCACTTGCGGCCTTTAGGTAGGGTGCATAACCTTCGGTGACGATGTCTTCAATTAAAGAGGTAAGGTGAGTCCAGTTTTGCCAGATTCTCCATTCCACCTCTTCCCTTTGATCTTTAAGAATCTCCAAGAAGCGAGTACCGTTGCCCTCTTTTACCGCTTCCGCCGCCTGATGAATGGCGCTCGCCGGACTGAAACGGAAATTTTTTTTCAAGACGACCAGACTATCGGACAGACGGCCAGGTGTGGGGGATACTGGGATGCCCTGACCCGTTACCTCAAGGCACTCTGATGCAAATTCATCACTATAGCCACTTCTTTCAGCGGCACTGCACAGCTCTCCAAAAACAGCTCCCGCTTCGACAGAGGCAAGTTGATCCTTGTCACCAAGCAAGATGATCCTCGTATCTTCTCTCAATGCCGACAATAGACGCGAAAAAAGAGGCAGATCTACCATCGAGGCTTCATCTAAAATGACGACATCGTAAGGCAAGGGATTAGAAGGTGAGTAATATGAGGCTGGCTTATGTGGTCGCATCTTGAGCAAGCGGTGAAGGGTGAAAGTTTCCGCGGAAATTTCCTTATCTGGCAGGAAGGACTTTGCTTCTCGGAGAGTTTCCTGGAGACGGGCGGCCGCTTTTCCCGTTGGCGCAGCCAGCGCAATGTTGATCGATTGTGGCGATTGCAATTCATGAAACAAGGCAACGATGCGGGCCGTCAAATATGTTTTCCCAGTGCCCGGTCCACCGGAGATGAATGTCAGCTTTTTTCTCGCGGCCATGAAGGCGGCAACTTGAAGCCAATCAGTTTCATCGGCTCGGGAGGAAGCAAAAACCTGCTCCAAAATGTTTCTCAAACGGGCAGGATCGGGCAATCTTGTCTTTTCTTGCCCTTTCTTGAGGATGTGTTCTGCCAATGACCTTTCGTATCGCCAGTATCTATATAGATAGATAAGATGTCCGTCGAGAATTAAGGGACGGTAACTGAAAGGTGTTCCAACGACCGGGGATTGCGAGAGGATGTGCCACCAGGTCTCAAAGGGAGGACACAGGTATGTTTTTTTTGCTTCCGGGAAAAAGAGTGTTTGACCCGAGTATTTTTTCAGATCGACGCAGATATGTCCTTGGGCTATGTGGTGACTGACGAGACAGGCCGCTAAAAATAGCTCTTCTGAGGGGCTTTCCCCTAACTCTTCCATAAACTGGGCAAATGTAATGTCAAAATCACTTACGTGTTCTTCTCTCATCTCTCCCCTGGCTTAGACCTCGATTAATAGTGCCTGCTCCAACTGTTTTATCCTCTCCAGAGGGGGCAAATCCTCATAGATTCCCGATCGTATTTGGGGATCCGGGTTAATCCCTCGCATGAAAACATAAAAGATGCCTCCCATATGTTCTTCGTAATCGTAATTCGATAAAGTTCTCTTTAAGTGTTGATGAAGGGCAAGGAGGTAGAAGTGGTACTGAAGAAAGTAGAAGTGGTCGCCCATTATCGTTTCAAGTCGCGCGGGAGTATAGTCGGTAAATTCGTATCCCAAATGGTTCGTTTTCCAATCTAGGAGATAATATCTACCTTCGAAGCGAAAAACAAGGTCGATAAAACCTCGGAGAAAGCCTTTGTACGGTGGAAAGCTCAAGCGGTCGATGTATTCAGCAAAAGCTGTCTGGGTAAACGGAGCTGATAGTTTTTCGATCGTTAATCTCGTCACGGGCAAGGTGAAAGACAATTCGGGTAAACGATCCTGGGGGCGTACATGAGACAGTATGATCTTTCCATCCGATCCATCGAGAGGTGTGGTGAGGGCCCGTGATATCATGAGCCAGATCGCGCCTTCCCAATCCGACGAAAAACCGAAAAGTCTCAAATTCTCTCTTATTTCGCTCAATGCCCTATCTTTACTGAAATTAGCATAGTCAAGCTTTTCCATGATTCGGTGGAGGACAAGTCCGGCCCGTAAGCCAGAGGGAAAAAGGAAGACGGGATCGACATGCTCGGGTGGTGTAGCAAGAGGTGACGGTAGGTCTAAATCCAGGTAATCTTCTTCCTCTCTCCTGGTGGTCAGCAGGGTAAAACTTACCGTCTTCTCTACCCGCCTAGAGATATCTGGTGCCGTGCGTATTTTGAATTCTCCTGTTTTTTCCCTTGCTCCCTCATAACGGTGTGTAACCGGTAGGTCTTCGATCATAGCAAAATGAACTTCTTCTGAAGAGAGCCGTGAGAGGGTGTAAAGGTCCTCGATAATGTCTTTTTCCTCCAACTCCTCCATGAATTTTGCCAGATCATCGAAACGTACATCGCCTGTTCTATAATGTAGGACGTAAGCAAGGGGAGAAGTGTTTGCTCGTGGAACTCGACCCCAAAAAACGTAACAACGATAAACCGCGCGTGTCAGGGCAACATAGAGAAGTCGGCATTCCTCGGCGAAGGTCTCACGCCAGGCCAATTCTTTTATGTCTTGCGTCTTCTCAATAGAGAGTGTCTTGTGCCATTTATGTCCATCTGTTTCGTGATACACCGTGAAGGCCTCGTCATTTCTTTCCTTTCTCACTGGTATCCAGAGGTAAGGACAAAAAACCACGGGGAACTCTAGTCCTTTAGCACCATGAATGGTGGAAATGACGACGGCGCCTTCATCACTTTCTAGGCGGAGCTCATATTCACTTACCCTTTTTTTATCGTCATTGATTTTGTCGCTTAGCCACTTGACCAGATCTGACGGTAGAAGTGCTTCTTTTGCTTCCCTTTCGTGTAGGATTTCGCCGAGCTGCAATAGGTTGGTCAATTTTCTTTCCCCGTTTTCTGTCATCAGCAATCTTTCCCGCACATGGTGTTCCCTGATGAGTTCTCGAAACATGGGCAAGAAACCCTTTCGCTCCCAAAGGAAACGGTAACGATTAAAGGACGTAAAGTACCTCTCCCCATCGTCGGAGAAGATCTCTGAAGCCGTCTGGCCCATTATATCCGTTGACAGGGCTGCTTTTAAAAGGTCTCTCCGATGAGGTTCTAAAATGGCCTGCAAGAGTAAAAAGCATGCTCGTGCTTCTTCCGTTTCGAAGAGAGGCCCCATCCGTTGGAAAACGCTTTTGATGCCCATATCGGACAATGTCTGCTGAACAATAGTGGCGTCGTACCGGTGGCGGACCAAGATAACAATGTCTTCCGGCTCCAGAGGTTTTCCATCAAGCTTGGCTTCACCCCTTGACCCCGCCTCAAGGAGGCATCCTACCTCGCTTGCCAGATGGATGGCCATGAGTTTTCTCAGCCGATCGGTGCTTTTTTTGATGTTTTTGGATTCGAGGTAATCATCTTTGAAGTACCAAAGTTGTAAGGGAGAGGGGTTCATTTGTGCCGGCCAAAAGAAGGCCTTCTTGCTGCTCGATCGGGAGGGTATAAACTTAATTTCTGGAAATACAAAAGGATTTGGATGATTGGAAAAAATGCTGTTTACGGCCTTGATGAGACCGGGTGTGGAACGATGGTTGTCGGTTAGCGTGTAAATGTTATTCTCATTCAACTGTTGCCGAGCAGACACATAGGTAAAAAGATCGGCTCCCCGAAAGCTGTAGATTGCCTGTCTCGGATCACCGATGAGAAAAAGGCTGCTTTCCCCTTCGAAGATCGATTTTATTATTTCATACTGTACGGGGTCCGTATCTTGAAACTCATCCACTAGGGCCGCTTTATAATGTTCTTTGATGGCTTTTTTGAGAAGTGGACCCGTGTTGTTATCCGTAATTGAACGATGCAGCTCCAGAAGCAAATCGTCAAACGATAACTCTCGCAGTCGTCCCTTTAATGTAGGTAATTCGTTTCTCATCGACAATAAGAGACGATGGATTAAATGGTTTAAATATCGATTGGCATCTTCGACTACTTTCTTCCTTGCGGATTCGAACTCGTCGAGAAGGCGGAAAAATCTGTGGGAGAGGAGGCTTTTTTTCTTTTTTGTGTATTTTGACAAGGCTAAATTTTCCGTTCCCACCAGCAGGGGAAAATATCTCGTGTCGGAAAAATAAAAAGAGAGCTTCGAAATAATTTCCTCTCTTTTATTTTCCGTGATTCTGCAGATTTCCTCTACGATGAGAGCTTTTTCCTCTTGCCATACGTGGAAAATTTCCGTGAATAAAGACCGCAGACGATCGAGATCGGGAGGATGGGTTGTCTCATCTGGGATCTTGAAGATTATGGATGGATCACGGGGGAAATTCAAGGCTATCTCCATGAGCAGGGGAAACAGTTTTGGTATGCGGGCGTGAAAAGCCGAAAGTAATTCTGTCGGTAAATGATAAAAGTGGCGTCGCCAGAAATCGAAAAAAAGGGCTATTTTTGTCGGCGCATCATCTTCGACGACTTCCGTTTTCATGGGGCATCCACATTCAAAGGCAAAATCTTTTAGCACTTTGTGACAAAAACCATGGATGGTGAAGATTGCCGCTTCATCAAAGTCTCTCAATGCCTCTTTCAGGAGACGCTTAGCCGCTGTGTGATCTACTAATCCCTCCCGAAGTCTCAGAAAGGCTGCGTCCAGCTCTTCTTTGCCGGCTATGGTGTCTAGTGTCCGTTTTATGTATGTTCGAATGCGGTCGCGAAGTTCATCGGTGGCGTTGTTGGTATATGTAAGGACGAGGATTTCACCTATTTTTAATTTTTTTTCAATTAACAAGCGGAGGAAAAGGAAGGCGATGGCGTATGTCTTTCCCGTACCAGCCCCTGCTTCTATGAGATGGGTGCCTTCCAGAGGAGAATTGAGGAGATCGAAAGTCTTCACTTTATGACCTCGAGATGATGGTAGATAGGTTCAAACACCATTAATGCCGTCTCAGCAAATTCTTCATCCAGCGGGTCTTTCCCCTTAAAGCAGAGGGCATGATATGGGTCTTCTTGTTCGGCGGACGTTATATATCCCCCTTCCCATACCGTTCGCGCCTCTTGAAGGGCTTTTTCTTTGTCCCCTTTCCTCATCAAATGCTCGACGTAAATTCGGGAGACCTCGGGGAAAAGTTTTAAAGGGCGACAGAGACCCTCGTCGTAAAGATTTAAAAGTTTTTCCAATTGGGCTGCCGGATTTTCTGGCGGCTTAAAACAGTAATCTTTTTCTGTGAGAAGCACAAAAGTGCGGAAATCATGGGGAACAGAGCGGCTGCAACTTAAGATCAGATGAGTCACCCAAGCGACGAGAAGAGCTCGACCATAAGATTTAGTCGGGCGTAAGAAAACGTACCCTTCAGGAAAGATGTCTTTCACTGTTCCCTTTATCTGCCACGTTTTTCTTTCCCCTTCGATTACAACTTCCACCTGTATTGTCCTGGCAAATCCTGAAACATAGGTACTTTTCTTTTCTCGGAGGGGCCATATTTCTTGTTGTACAGAGTGGAACACATACACGCCGGGATTACCGTAGGGCAATTTACCCTCCATGAGGCACTTGAGATAGACATTGCCCTTTTCCTCTAAAAGACGTTCTTTTAGTTGATATCTTTGCAGGGCGTCGAGTAGAAATGGCTCTTCATCGGTCAATATTAATTCTTCTTCGCTTAGGTTGATGCCAAGTCTCTGGTGAATGAAAAAGCGGCAGGGATGGCTGAAAAAGCGACAAAGGTTGTCCACCGTAGGTGCAAATTCATCTTCCTTCGGCGGGGGAAGAGGGGTATCGAAAAAGATAGGTACTACCTTCTGAGGTTCGGAGAAGGCCTTTGCCCCTTCCATATTCTCTTGAGAGTAACTGAAAAGGGGAGAATCAGTTCGGAAATAAAAAGGGCTAAATGCCTGCAGGCGATGTTGGGTCACAATCTCTCGGGGAAAGACAAAGTTCTCATTTAAGAAGTCTAAGAATTCGCTCACGACGACTGAAGGGGGAAGTTGGGAGTTGTCTTCCGGCGAGCGTCCTGTATAGCTGATATACAGTATATCTCTAGCCGAAAGAATGGCTTCTAGGAAAAGAAAACGGTCGTCGTATCTTTTTGACGGATCTCCGGGTCTCGGGTATTTGACTATGAGATCGAATGACGGGGCGCGGTGATAGCGGGGAAATGACCCGAAATTCATGCCTACCAAACAGATGACCCGAAAAGGAATGCTTCTCATGGGAACCATATGACAAAAGGTAATTCCCCCGGTCATAAAACCGCTCGCGCCTACGGAGAGACTTAATTGCCTTTCGACAAATTCATAGGCCACTTCAGCAGGTATAGGTGTTGCGAAATCTGCATTCTCTGCCGTTATCTCCAGGTAATCGATAGCCTGAAGCAACCTGCTTATTTCCGCCAGCTCTTCGTCCACGTCGGGGAGAAAAAAATTCTCCGTTACATCTCTTAAAAAAGAAGCCCAGTTTTTCGGATTTTTTTGCTCCTTTAGGGTGGCTAGAAATTCATCAAGAGCGTTCAAGAATTTGAGAAAGCCTTCCAAAATGTTGCGATCGGAGCCCTCAATTTCGTCAAAGGGCACGATGTGTGAGAACTCATAATTATCCTCTTCGAGAGGAAGGGCGTAACCCAAAAGCATTCTTCTTATCCCTGCCTTCCACGTACCTGTTTCCATGGCCGGCAGATTGAGTTCTGCCCTCGTTTTCGCATCCCAGCCCCAATATATTCCTGACCGATGGACCCATTCTACAGTGGTCTCCCACTCTTCCTCGGTGAGACCGAATTTCCTACGGACGGCGGGACTAGATAGGATGTCAAGAACTGATGATGCTTCGAGTCGGCTTTCTTTCAGTTTACCCATTTTGAAGAATGTTTTGGTCAGTGGCCCGGTCAGAGCTCCCACTGAATCGGCAATGGAAAAAGGTAGGTTACGGGGATCTTCTTCGGGTAAGGAGAACACCGCTTTGATGTAGGGGGCATAGGTGTCTATATCCGGGGTCATGATGAGAATATCGGAGGGTTTTAGGGTTTCATCGCGACGGAGAAACTCCAACAAGTAGTCTTGCAGTATCTCTATTTCCCTGAGAGGGCCATGGCACGAGTGGATTTGGATGGAATCGTCCATCATGTCAACCACTTTTTTTTTGCTGTCACCCCTATCTCGGAAGTGAAGGATGTCACTTTGGATGATGTGTAGCAGGGTGTCTTCTCCTGGTTCCTCGAAGATGGATTTTTCTTCATAGGGGAGTTGGGAAGTTTTTTCTATCCACAGATCGAAGAATTCCCTGCCCCGGCGGCCAAGTGAGGAAAGGAGATTATTGTGAGAAGAAAAAAACAGTTCCTGCGCTTTGTTCGCCTGACGGGACAGCTCTTTCGGGCTTAGCGCATCTCCCCAGTATTCCTGGCAAGGGTTGAGCAAGAAGAAATGAACGTCGAAGTAGGAAGAGAGGGTGAGAAATAAGTCAAGATATAGAGGTGGCAGATAGGAAATGCCAAAGAGGGAGACCCGTTGTGGCCAGGTGGTGAGAGGGAGGGATTCTTCTACGAGCCGATCCAAAAGGTAAGCGGGATGTTTTCTTTTCTTCTTTATTATTTCTCGCCACAGGACGGCTTGCCAATGGTGCTCTTCTCCTCCTTCCCATTTTGTCACCATATCGGGGCGAAATACCAGATAATGGTCGAAGGTTGTTGCGATTTGGCCCGCCAGTTCAAAAGCTTTTAAATGGTCATCTTCTCCCCCTACGTAGTTTTTGATCGGTCTAAACGACCCATCTTCCAAAAGTGAGGGTAAGAGTTTCAGGATGTTCCAGGTAAGAACCTCCGGCTCCCATTCCGCCCAAGACTCTTCCTCGATTGCGGAAAGTCTGCTCATTACCTCCTTGAGAAAATGGGAGGGGAAGGGAAATTTAACGTTCGCTATAATGCCGATGCGTTTGGCTAAGGCATAGGTCAGCCATCTGTCCATGCCGTGGCTTTGGACAATGACGATTTCTCCTTGAAGCGGATCCAAGGGCTCACGGGTGATTACCTGTGCGAGCTCATCGGCCAAGAGTTCCAGGCGATTGCTTATGTAACCGAAAAGAGCCACCTTCTACCCCTCCAGGACAGACCATACTTTGCCTTTCCACTTTTCCAATTCATCGAGTGCTCGCCGCGCGTATATGTGGCCCCGCTCACGGGCCGGCACATTCCCGTCTAGTGGTGGAAAGAGGCCGAAGTTTACATTCATGGGCTGAAATTCCTTCTTGTTTGCCTTTGTTATGTATTGCAACAGCGCTCCCATCGCCGTCGTCGGCGGAGGCGGGACAAAATCTTGCCTTCGAAGATAGAAGATAATAGATAGTCCGGCCAGAAGGCCCATGGCGGCCGATTCTATGTATCCTTCTACCCCCGTAATCTGGCCCGCAAAAAATATTCCCTCTTCATGGCGAAGGGCGAGAGATCGGGTTAGTAAAGAGGGGCTGTTTATGAACGTATTTCTATGGATGCTTCCATAGCGGGCGAATTCAGCTTTATCCAGACCTGGAATGAGACGAAAAACCTTTTCCTGTTCTTTCCATCTAAGGCGCGTTTGAAATCCCACCATGTTGAAAAGGCTACCTTCCACGTTTTCTCTTCTTAATTGAACGACGGCAAAAGGACGGCGACCTGTTGTAGGTTCTTTTAATCCTACCGGCTTCATCGGACCGAAACGAAGGGTGTCGCGTCCCCTTTTGGCCATGACTTCAATGGGTAGACAGCCTTCAAAGTAGCGCTGCTCTTCGAAGGGGTGAGGGGGTACTTGATCGGCCTCTACGAGGGCGCGCCAAAATCTGTCATATTGTTTTTCATCGAGGGGTAAGTTCAGATAGTCTGCACCTTCGTCGTAGCGAGAGGCCCAGAATGCATGGGAATAATCTATAGTTTCCGCAAAGACCAGGGGAGAAATGGCATCGTAGAAGTATAAGTAATCTTGGCGGAGCATCTTTTTCAATGCTTCCGTGAGAGCATCAGAAGTCAGGGGACCGCTGGCTATTAACAGGGGGCGTTCTTCGGGAAGGGTGGTGACTTCTTTTCGGATCAGCTCGAAGAGGGGCTTTTTCTCGGTAAGATACTCTTCTACGGTTTGGGAAAATCTTTGCCGATCAACGGCTAAAGCACGGCCTGCCGGGACAGTTGTTTTGTCGGCTGCAAGCATGGTGATCGAATCTAAACGGCGCATTTCTTCTTTCAGCAAACCGGCGGCATTTGAGATGCTTGAAGCCCGGAATGAGTTACTACAAACTAATTCGGCGAGGTTGGCTGACGTATGAGCAGGGGAGAAACGGGTTGGCTTCATTTCGAATAGTCTAACTCTCAGACCACGTTTTACAAGTTGCCACGCGGCTTCACAACCGGCCAGCCCTCCACCAATGATTACGACAGAAGGTAAAGAAGTCATCCTTCAATGGATGCTTTATATTTGCACATCTTTGACGGACAAATCTTGAATCGCCCCTTCTTTGTCACTTTTTCTACCAGAAAAGGGTAACCGCAGGCCGGACAAAACTCGGATAAGGGACGGGCCCAGGTGGCGAATTTGCATTGAGGGTAACGGGAGCAGCTGTAAAAGGTTTTTCCCTTTCGTGTCTTTTTTTCCGTGATAAAACCTTGGCATTCCGGCTCAGGACAGGGGATGCCCAGGCTCACGGGACGCAGGTTTTTACATGCTGGATAGCCGGAACACCCCAGAAACCTTCCAAAACGACCTTCTCTGAGAAGCATCTTTCTACCACACAACTCACATACTTCTTCCGTTTCCCGAATCTCTTCCTTCTTCTGCTCTATCCCTTCGTTTACCATCTTCTTGGTCGTCTTGCACTCTGGGTAACCGGTACAGGCGAGGAAGGTGCCGTATCTTCCCCTCTTTATAACCATTGGGCGACCGCATTTTTCGCATGTTTTATCGGTTACAGGTGGGGAGGGGACCTGATTTTCCTCCAAATTGGCCGTGTTTTTGCACTTTGGATAAGCTGTACAGGCCAAAAATCTACCGTTTCGGCCTAACTTTATAACCATAGGTTGGCCACATTTGTCGCATACACGGTCACTAGGAATGCCTTCCCCTTTTACATCGTCCATCTCGTCTTCCGCCTTTTTCAACTCTTGGGAAAATTCTTGGTAGAACTCTCTTAATGTCTCGAGACGTGTAGCGATTCCCTGTTCGATATTATCTAATTTCGTCTCCATCGTGGCGGTGAATTCTACATCTATGATTTTGGGGAAGTTCTTAACGAGGAGATCGTTCACGATCATACCGAGCTCAGTGGGGTGGAATTTCTTATCTTCTAGGCGCACATATTTCCTCTCTTGGATCGTACTGATGATGGTTGCGTAGGTACTGGGTCGGCCGATACCCTTTTCTTCCAATTCTTTTACCAAGCTTGCCTCTGTGAATCTCGGCGGCGGCTGAGTGAATTTTTGTTCCTTCTTTATTTCGATCAGGCGGAGGATATCTCCCTTTTTCACCTTTGGTAATAAAGCCCCGAGCTCCAACTCTTCAGCTGGTGCTGCTTCGTCCGTCATCTCTTTGTACACGATGGTGAACCCGGGGAATTTCATCACGGATCCCATGGCTCTCAAGGTATAGGGTCCGCAGTGCACATCGATGGTAGTAAGGTCGTAAACGGCGGGGGCCATTTGCGAGGCGATGAAGCGATTCCATATAAGTTGATAGAGGCGGAATTCATCACCCGATAGATATTTTTTTATGGCCGTCGGCGTGTACTTCAGAGAAGTAGGACGGATGGCCTCGTGCGCATCCTGGGCCGTGGCTGTATTTTTAAATATTCTCGCCCGGGCAGGTAAAAAAGACGGGTCATAATGGTCTTTGATATAAGACCTTGCTTCCTCAAGGGCTTCTTGGGCAATACGTACCGAATCGGTTCTCATGTAAGTGATCAGACCTACCGACCCTTCCGGTCCTAATTCTACACCTTCGTATAGGCGCTGGGCGATTGCCATTGTCTTTTGAGCAGAGAAGTTCAAGCGACGAGCTGCCTCTTGCTGCAATTTACTGGTTGTAAAAGGGGGTTGAGGGGTACGCTTCGTTTCCTTCTCTTCAACTTTCTCGACGACAAAAGGGTGAGTTTTCAGATATTGGACTATTTGTTCCGCCTCATTTTCTTTTTCTATGCGTGCCTTTTTCCCCTCGACCTTGATCAGTCGAGCCTCGAAGGGTGGGGGTGTATCTCCTTCTAACTGAGCCGATATAATCCAATATTCTTCCGGTATGAATTTTTTGATTTCCTCCTCCCGTTCGCAGATGAGTCGAAGGGCTACCGACTGAACCCTTCCCGCCGAAAGTCCCCTTCTTACCTTATCCCACAGAAGAGGGCTAATCTTGTATCCCACCAGGCGGTCTAAAATGCGTCTCGTTTGCTGGGCTTCGTATTTGTATACGTCCAGGTCTCTCGGATGGGCTATGCCTTCGAGGATCGTATTTTTTGTTAGGTCATTGAAAAGCACTCGGTATATCTTTTTGCTATTGTCTCTGATTTCTTCGGCCACATGCCAGGCAATGGCCTCACCTTCACGGTCTGGGTCGGGGGCAAGAAAGATGGTTTCACATTTCGCCGCCGCCTTTTTTATTTCTTCTATAATCTTCTTTCGACTTTCGATCACCCGATAGGTGGGAGCGAAATCATGCTCAATATCGATGCCGAGTTTGCTTTTGGGTAGATCTTTGATGTGCCCTTTGGTCGCCAGTATTTCACAGCCTGGTCCCAGAAATTTTTTTATGGTTTTTACCTTGGTTGGTGATTCTACGATGATGAGAGATTGGGTCATGTTAAGGTGTCCTTTGGTAGTATTTTCCCGGCAGCTGTGTGATTAAGCCTTTCAATTCCAAAGTGAGAAGGATACTCATTACATCACCTGCCGAAAGTCCCGTTTCTTGGATCAGCATATCCCCGTGGATGGGCCTTGATCCTATTAAACTCAAGAGGAGAGCTTCCTTTTCGTTCGCCTCGGTGGGTAACTCCTCTTTTCTTACGATCGATGGTTTTATGGACCTGATTTGAGGAGAAATTTCCTCAAAAATATCT
Source organism: Syntrophales bacterium (assembly GCA_026416455.1). Lineage (GTDB taxonomy): Bacteria > Desulfobacterota > Syntrophia > Syntrophales > UBA8958 > JAOAFE01. The sequence goes on along the minus strand of JAOAFE010000014.1, from coordinate 21,706 downwards.
TCTACTTTTTCTATCAGGGTGGCGCCTTCTTTCAAAAGTTGGTGCGTTCCCCGGCTAAGAGGTGAATTGATATCTCCAGGAACGGCAAAGACATAGCGCCCTTGCTCTGCCGCTAGACGCGCGGTAATGAGAGAGCCGCTTTTCTCGCCCGCCTCAACGACAACAACTCCCCATGACATGCCGCTTATTAATCTGTTCCTGACAGGAAAATTTTTCGCGCGCGGTGGAGTGCCAAACGGATATTCCGTTACGAGCGCCCCCGATTGTGCCACGGCTGCAAAAAGACTCTTATTTTCAGGCGGGTAAACGAAATCAAGACCCGATCCGAGGACGGCAATGGTTCTGCCTCGTGCGGCGATCGCACCTCGGTGGGCTGCCGCATCTACGCCACGAGCCAAGCCACTGACGATAGTGATTCCGGCCAACGCAAGACCGCGCGCCAGGTTTTCTGCCGTTATTATGCCGTAACTACTTGCTCGGCGGGAGCCGACGAGGGCGATGTTAATGTCTTCTTTTTTTAGGTCGCCTTTTACGTATAGAAAAGGGGGGCAGTCGTGGATGTTTTTAAGCAGTTCGGGGAATTCAGGATCTAAGTAAGTAATGATTTTGGCCCCATGGGCTTTCATCTTTTCACCTTCTTTTTTGGCTTCTTCCCATTGGTTAAAGCATAAGATGTCTTCTACCGCTTTCAAGTTGCGGCCTAAGATACGGCAGAGGTCTTCTTTTGTCGCTTCGAATACTGCTTGAGGAGATGAAAAGTTGTCGATGAGGGATCTTATTTCTCCGTTGCTCAAGCTCCCCATCAGCTTTAGGGCGATCCAATATGTAACTTCTTCCATTTTTTGCATTTTTTGCTTTACATTTTTTAGATAAGACGGAAGTTATATCCCCTTGACCTAACGTGTCAAGACCGATATTTTGCGGCAGATGAGAGGGGTTTCTGAAATGAGAAGAATAATTTTATTGCTCGGTATAGTTTTTTTCATTGCCGGCAGTGCGTTATCGTACAGTGGATTGCAGACGGGCCAGATGAAGATCGAGGAAGAGGTTCAATCGGGGCCACAGATAAAAATAAATACACCCGTGCTTGATTTTGGAGTGCTCGAGCCGGGCATGACTGAATCTCGCCGTCTCGAGATTACCAATGTGGGGCAAGGCACTTTGCACTGGAAAGCGGTACACGGTCGAAAAGGGGAAAAGCTGCCTTTCTATATAAGCCTTTTTAATGTTGACGCCAAGGGAACAGGTCATTACACAGTTCCCTCGGCATATAGAGAGGCCGTTGAGTTGACGGGGGTGTGGACAGAAAAGAATGGCTGGCCCGTTTTGCCACCCCAGGGGGTCATTAGATTTAATTTTAGCGGTACCGGTGTCATTGTACATTATTGGAGAATGCCAGAGGGGGGAAGATTCTCTTTTCTCTGCGATCAGTATTGGCTGGGAGAAGTCGATACGCAAGCAGAAAAACAGGAAAGAACATGGATTCACTGTGTGGAACATTTACCGTTTGGGAGGCACACCCTGACGTTAGTAGGAGAGAAAGGCTACACCATTTTGGCGGGCTTTGAGGTCACCGGCCGTGAAGTTCAATGGGCCCCGAAGCAGGTGCGGTTTATTCCCGATAACGGTGTAACAACGAAAGAAATAGATTACGTAACCGTGACCGTTGATCCGCAGAATTCTCCTTCAGGTCTTTACGGCCATGTTATTTCATTTCGGTCGAATGGGGGCAATGTAGATGTTCATCTCTCTTGGGAAGTGAAAAATGAAGGGAGTCTCAAGGTATTGGATGTGTTTCGCTACGTATCACCGAAGGAGGGATATTTTTTTACCACCAACCCTCAAGAAGATGAAAAGATTATTCGCCGTGGCGGTTACCGCAAAGAGGGCATCTGCTTTAGGCTTTTCTGCCATGGTACACCGGGAACGGTCGAATTTTATCGCTGGTATAACCCCAGCCGGGATAGCTTCTTTTATTCCTATAATAAGCAGGAGGTGGAGAAATTAGACCGGGGTTTTATCCTAGAAGGGCCAGTGGGAAATATCGCCACGACCCGGTTGAGAAATACCAGGGAACTTTACCGTTGGTACCATCCCAAGATGGGATTTTATTTCTACACCCCTTTGGTTAAAGATCCCAGTCTTCCGAAAGGGTATAGATTTGATGGTATCGCCGGTTATATACCTTACTGATGAGCTTTTTGCCTATTTTTACTTGACAAACGCTTACCAAAGGGGTATGAAATGCGCCCGTTTGATAGGGGGATAGCTGAGTAATTACCTGCGCCTGTAGCTCAGCTGGATAGAGCAACGGACTTCTAATCCGTGGGTCGAGAGTTCGAATCCCTCCAGGCGCGCCAGAATAAAAGGCGTGGTGGGTGTAGCTCAAGTGGTCAGAGTGCCGGGTTGTGGCCCCGGAGGTTAAGGGTTCAAGTCCCTTCACTCACCCCATATGACGAAAAGACAAAGGCTACGCGCCCGTAGCTCAGTTGGATAGAGTGGCAGACTTCGAATCTGTTGGTCGTACGTTCGAGTCGTACCGGGCGCGCCATTTATAGTATAGAAGGGCCCTTAGCTCAGCTGGTAGAGCAACTGACTCTTAATCAGTGGGTCGCGAGTTCGAGCCTCGCAGGGCCCACCAGAAAAAAGAAGGGGCTGTGGATTCCTGCCGCAGCCTTTTATATTTATCCCTTGGTGTTGGTCGGCGAAAGATCCAGTTTTTTTGATATTTTATCTTCCAAAGAGGATAGTGATGCATCTACTAGCACTCATTTAGACGTGGTAAGAAGCATGCGAAGATGACCTCGATGACATTTCCTTTTTCAAGATACCAAGGTGTACAATCGAAAAAATTAGTTACAGTTTTTAAAAGACTTTTCAAATGATGAGGTCATACAAACCCGGGAGTTGTTTGATGAACGAAAAACATAGGGTATTACTCAATCGGAAAGAGAAGGGATCTCAGATATGAAAGAGAAAAAGAAGAAACGTAAGACACAATCGAACAAAAAAGAGATGAAATCGCAGCTCGAAGACATACACTCCTTGCTGCTAAAAGCGTCCGAGGAGTATGATTGGCGCAAGCCCCCTAAGAAACCACTGTAAACCCCACTACACAACCCTTCAGAAAAATAGGATGAGACCTTAATGGTTATATTATAGAAAATCGGTCTGCTCCCAATTTTTTTAAAGATACGTTGATAGTTACTTCTCTATTTTGAGACGAAGGTTGTACAAAAATAATTGATGTCACGCCGCCCCAAGAAGGATGTCGTGACATCAAAAACAGAGCTAAACTCAAATAAAAGGGACAGCACCTTTGATGACTCCCTTATGTTGGTGCTGCCCCTTTATTCATTATCTCCCCCAGCGGTCTTTGTTTTTGCAGCGATCAAGTTCGGTGTCCATCCAAGGCAGGCATTTTTCGGCCGGTACAATCCAGGTAGGACCATAGGAGCAGGTATTTTTGTACCAATAATAAGGGGGTATGTTGAAGGATACTTTTTGCTCTTGCCAAGGTACAAACTCGGAGATAGCAAGATCCATGACCATTTTGTGGTCACACCCTCTCATCATGACGGTCTTGCCATTCACAAATTGATACACATCGTTTTCCCACACGGAGATTATCTTTTCAGGATTTAAAGTCTTAGCTCTTTCCACCACGCTCATCAGCCAGTACGTAACTCCCGTCCACGCTCCCCAATTGCCGCCGAATATCTCGAACGTTCTGCTATTGTACGGAGGCGTCTTCCACTTGTTTTTCCATAAATCGTTCCACGTTCTGTACATTTTTATATGACCGGGATTTTTGAAATGGGGATTGTCCGTATTCCAGGTGCTTAAGTTCATTAACCCGCGGGCCCCCTCTATTCCCACTTCATGTAGGAAATTCGGCTCATCCACGTAAATGTTGGCAATGGGCAATTTTATTCCCATCTGCCGCGCTTGTTTTATGAGGTTTCCTGCGTCGGGCAGCCAATCACCCGTAAATATTACTTCGGCCCCCGATGCCTTTATCTTCTCCAGATAGGGTGCAAAATCCGTGAGGAAAAGTTTATGATAATCTTCTCCTACGATTTGTGCTTCCGGAAAGTATTCTTTCAATGCTTTTTTAAAGGCGGCCCCCATGTCATGCCCGAAAGAGTAGTCCTGACATAAAATATAGAATTTTTTCTCCTTTTTCCTGATTTGACCATAGAAATAGGCAAAGGCTCTACCTACTTGTTCGACAGAAAAAGAGGCATGAAAAGCGTAGGGAGAAAAGTTTTTCGCACTTTGAAGATCGTCGGAAAGGCATGTGGCATTAAGGGCGATTACCTTATGCTTGTCCGCTACACTATTGATAATCCTCATCAGGTGACTTCCGTCAGTGCCCCAGAAAAAGTTTACATTTTTTTCCAAAACCATGCGCTCTGAAACCTTCTTTGCGACATCCGGTTTGCTCATATGGTCAGCTTTTATGACCTCAATTAATTTTTTCTTTCCGTCAACTAAAATACCCCCCCTTTTGTTGATGTCATGAGCCACCCACTGAACTACATTCCAATAAAAGCCGCCGTTGGCCGCTGACGGGCCGGAAAACGAAGCGACGATAGCAATTTTTATGGTATCACCGGTTGGCACAATGGGATTGGCGGGATCATAATCCGACATATCTCCCATATTTTCTGCATTGAATTTTGCCTTGGGAACCATTAGGTCTTTGGAAGTTGTGGCATGAGCTACCACCACCGTACACAAGATAACGACAAAAAATACTATAACCGTCCACATATTTTTATGTTTTGCCATATCTGACCTCCCAACTCATCGGTTGCGCATATTTTAATATCACCTTAAAATCCTTCATCCCGTTTGTCTTCGGTTTGTAACCACCTCCCTTCACAAGCTTGAAACCTTATGATATCGCATACATATAACTAAACGGTCGTTCATATTTAGTGAAATCATAGTTAATTTGATTTGTTTGTCAAGTTAAAAATAGCAAATCAAAACTTTTTATGACGTTAAATGTGACAGGAAAAGTTGTCGAGAAAGGGAAGAGAAGTTAGTGTTCGCATTTTTATAAAATGCTACGAAAATGCCGATACCCATAAGGTACATCGACCAGCAGATTGTACAACTCTGTAAGATAGATTACTCTAAGCCAGGCTATCCGCCATCTTTTCTAATTATGCTTTTATCCAGTTTTTAAGTGTCCGAATAATTCTTTTATGCTACCTACGGCACCTAAGATACTTGATGCTTCGTATGGCACATAGACAACCTTGTTTTTGTTGCCCATTACCATTTGTTTCAAGGCCTCGATGTATTTGATTGCGATGATGTATTTTGTTGGATCACCTCCTGCTTCTTTGACGGCCTTCGTGATTAAAGTAACGGCCTCTGCTTCTGCCTCTGCTACTTTGATTCTCGCCTCTGCTTCTCCCTGGGCCTTTAGTATCAGTGCCTGCCTCATACCCTCGGCTTGGTTAATTTCTGCTTGTCTCACACCTTCAGCTTCTAATATTTTAGCCTGTTTAAGCCCTTCAGCTTCTAAGATGGTGGCCCTCCTATCTCGTTCAGCTCGCATCTGTTTTTCCATCGCCACCTTAATATCTTCAGGTGGAATGATATCTTGCAACTCTACCCGGTTAACTTTGACGCCCCATTTATCGGTAGCCTCATCTAGGATAGCCCGGAGTTTCTGGTTTATTGTTTCCCTTGAACTTAGGGTATGGTCTAAATCAAGCTCACCTACTACATTTCTCAATGTTGTTCGGGTGAGTTTTTCGAGGGCTTCCGGTAGATTGGCAATTTCGTAAATGGCCCGTTGTGCATCGGTGATCTGGAAGTAGAGGACGGCATCGATCTGAATAACCACGTTATCCCTCGTTATCACGTTTTGTTTCGGGAAATCATAAACGGTTTCTCGCAAATCGATTCTGTTTATCTTCTCCACTCTGATATAGGCGTTTCCGTCCAAATCTTTTTTGATGAATTTCCATTCTATCGAGCGGGGGGTATCAAATATGGGCCAGATAATATGCACACCGGAGCTTAAGGTACGGTGATATTTGCCCAATCTTTCTATTACCATAGTCTCTGCTTGTTTGACGATGACAAGACCTTTTACGGCAAAAGTTATCACGAAAAGCACAATTACCAAGATGATAATCACCCCTGCCGTCATAATTCTCCCTCCTTTCACTTGTTCATCTTTTCTACGATTAAAGTAATCCCTTCTATGGCACGGACGATAACCTTATTTCCTATTTCTAGTGACTCTCCTGATACGGGAAGGGCGCGCCATATCTCACCTCTGATTTTTACTTCCCCCACACCAGCTATAGGATCGACTATTGCCGTCACTATTCCTTCTTTGCCTATCATTGCCTCTACATTAGTTTTAGCACCTTCATCCTTTCGATAGAAGTATTTAAGAAGCAGAGGTCGTATTAAGACGAAAAGAAAGAGAGTTGCGATGGCGAAGAAAAAGAGCTGAAGGGAGAAGGAAAGGTTAAGATACGCAAGCAAGGCAACTAAAAAACATGACGTACCAAAGATGCCCATAACGAATCCGGGGGTAAATAACTCTAAAATCCAGAGTACAATGCCTGCGATGATCCAAACCTGCCAGAGCTCAATCGTCATGTGCAACCTCCTTTTTTCTGTATTGATGGGGTTGCATTCGATATAGTACGACTCGATGATCCCATTACCCCCTCGTAGGGCCAATACGTGTGATCTATAGATGTAATTTATTGATAATTATTTCCTCCTCTTTTTTCAATCTTTTTTTGCTTTTATTGAAATCACTGTGTACTTGCCCAATTTAATGATTAAGAAACGATCAAACTGGATTCTGCATTGCTTCCTCGCTTCCTCATCTTTTCTTCTTTTTCTTGCTGCGCTTGGCATTGGTAACATAATTTACTAGTCGGTTTAGCCAAGAGGCGCCGAAGATCTATTTCCCTTCCGCACTTCATGCAGGTGCCGTAGTCATCATCCTCTATTCTCTTTATAGCCTCTTTTATTTCTTTCTTTTGTTGCTCCACTCTCTTCCTCATGATCAGCTCAAATTCACAATCGTTTTCCAATGTGGCCTGTTCCAAGTACTCGGCTACCTTTTCCGGCGTTGCCACTTTTTTATTTTTGGCCGGCTGACATCTTTCATTCAAAATATTCAGGTGGCCTATTAAAAGAGAATAAATGTACCGGTATTCTTCTCTCATACTTATTTCCTCCTTTATGGTAAATATATGCCCCAAGCTTATCTAGGTTTATAAATGATAATTTTTATGGAATTGTTTTGATATGTTTAAACATTTGTGAATCAAAATTTGTCGCTGACCATAATTGATACAATATTTAGAATTTAACTAATTTGGAGTGGATGGGAGGCGCAATAAAAAAAGAAAAAATAGCTAGGGTGGCGCCTTATTAAAGGTTACCCCTAACTATTTTATTATTGTAACTTTCCCTTAAGGTAAGGGCATCTCAAAATCGAAATACTAAGCCCATGGAGAAATTGAGATCTGTTTCTTCGTCGTTTAGCCCCCGTTTAAAACCACTCGTAAGACTTAAATTATTGGAGATTGCAAAGCCAACGCCTACGAGGGCATAGGCCGGGTGGTTACGGGAATCTTTTTTAGGATTCTTTGCAATTCCGGTATCGAACATCAGTTTAAGTCTTTTAGCCATTTCGTACTCAAAAGCAGCTGATGCATGCCATAAATTGAGCTTTTCTTGTAAGTTGTTATTGTTTCTTATGTATCCCAAATTGAAATGGAATGATAAAGGTAGAGGCAGAGATTTGGATACAATAACAAATGTACGGTAGCGGATTCTCCCTTTCCCCAACCCTTGCTGCTCATCCCCCGATGGGATAACGATCCCTGGCTTTAAGGCTAGCGACCAATCTTCTCTTTCAGCTAGACGCCATTTAAGATCTATGCTCATATCTCCCTGGCCAGTAGCCCTAGCAGTGAGTACGCCATTTTCCCGAAGAGCCCACCATTGATAGGAAAGGGTACAAGATACATCCAGACGGTCATGAAGGCCCAATGTGATTACGGGGGAAAATTCTCCTCCCTTTGTTTTCTGTGCATCCGAGTTGTCCATAGTTTCCTTATTTTTCCACAATGAAATAGCCGTTTCGATCTGAAATCTGCCTTGGCCTTGGGTGCCTGTGTCTTCAGTTATCAAAGGGTGGCCGGCAAAGGTAGAGGTTGCGAAAAACACCGTGACTAAAAGGATACCCAAAAAGAGCGGAAGAAATTTGCTCTTTTCTTTTTTTTGTCTTTTTTTATCACAATAGTTACTACATCCTAAGCAAGCACAACTTCGCCGTCCAATGATCAGATAGAAAAGGAGAAACATCGAAATAGTGATACTGATAACTATTATCATTTCTAAGGCAAAACTAGACTCCATATTTACCTCCATTCTTTTTTTGTTTCTTATCTTAAGAAAGGCCTATTATTAGGCCTCCTTGATAGATGGCAAAGGCAACTATCCACGCGACGGTGCAGTGCAAAAAAAGAGACAGAAGAGGCCATTTCCAACTCAAAAATTCCTGACGAAAAGCTGTTAGAAACACAACGCACGGCATATAGATCAAAACAAAAACCGAGAAAGAAAAAGCACTGAGTGGGCTAAATGAGTTCGAAATGGCTTTTTTTAGGCTTTGATCCTTTTCCGGTATATCCTGGTTCAGGCTTTTAACATTGTAAATAGCTGTGACATTTATGATTGCCTTTTGCACAGCCGATATTAGATCGATAATTATTTTCTTTATTTCATTTGTGAAAAAAGGCCTATTTTCCTCATCTCGGCTTCTTTCTTTATCGGATGAATAAATTTGTGCCATAGTTGTTATGATCATTTCCTTTGCCATAATACCTCCTATTAACGAGACAGATGCTTCCCAATAGCCAAAACCAAGGGGAGCAAAAATAGGGGCAATGGAAGAACCAAGTTGACCTAAATAAGACTCGTTTTTGTTCTTAATTCCCCAAGGAAAATTGAGTAGAAGCCAAACAATGATAGAGATGCAAAGAATATATGTCCCCGCTCTTATAAGAAAAAGTTTCCCCTTTTCCCATGTTTGCCGGTACAAAGCTCGGAAATTCGGCAGGCGATAAGGAGGTAACTCCATGATGAATGGGGGATCTTCTTGGCTGAAAAACTTTTTCTTTAAGATAAGCCCCGTTATAACTGCCAAGGAAATTCCAATCAAATAAAGAGCCCACAAAATGGTCGGAGCTGAATCGGGAAAGAAGGTACCGGCGAATAGTACGTAAACAGGTAGGCGAGCACTGCATGACATAAAAGGAATAAGTAGGGCTGTAAGTATCCTTTCTTTTTGGGATTCAAGAGTACGGGTGGCATACAGCGCCGGGACATTGCAACCGAATCCTAGGATTAGGGGTATAAATGATTTGCCAGGCAGACCGAGGGCATGCATAACCCGATCCATAAGGAAGGCTGCCCGAGCTATATATCCGCTCGCTTCAATAAAATTAATTAAGAAGATGAGGATCATAATGGAGGGGGTAAAGGATAATACTAATCCCACTCCCCCGATAACTCCCTCCGTAAAGAGAGAAACAGACCAATCAGGTGCCCCAATTAAGTTAGAAAGAAAAAGCACTTGCCTTTGCAGGAATCCCGAAAATAATGAGTCAATCCAATCAGTAAATGGTGCAGATAGATCGAAAGTTAATTTGAAAAGAAGCCACATTATGAGCAAAAAAATTGGAATTCCAAAAAATCGGTTTAGTATTATGGCGTCTATTTTTTCCGTTATCTCTCTTCTCGGAGGACTCGATTTTCTGATCACTTCTTTAGCTAAGCTATGGGCGATGTCGTAACGTCTACTTATTAAAAAGATATCCAATTCTTCCCCATAAAATTTGCTTATGTTTTCTATGTTAGAAACTCGAAGAGGTGAATTTAAGGGTAGGCCCAACTCCTGCAGGACTAGAGCATCACCCTCAATTATTTTAAGAGCAAGCCACATCTTTGGATATTTCGAAATTTCATTTATTCTCATAAAAGAGAAACTCTCCATTATTTTGCGGGCTGAATGTTCGATCTCGGTGCCATAAAAGAAATTAGGGGTTAAGAAATGAGAAGATGATGTTATTTCCAATACATTTTCTAATAGATAGTTTAGACCTTCCCCTTTTGTTGCCACGATTGGGCACACTGGGCAGCCTAAAAATATTGAAAGATCATTAATGTTTATGTCTAATCCCGCATTTTGCGCTTCATCCACCATATTGATAGCAACCACTATCGGTCGCTGGAGTTCTAGAAGCTGAATGGTTAAATAAAGATTGCGCTCCAAGTTACACGCATCTACTACGTTGATAATTGCATCGAAGTGTTCGAAAAGGAGGAAATTGCGGGCTATTATCTCTTCTTCGTTATAAGGGCTTAAACTGTAAATGCCGGGTAAATCCACGAGGTTAATGTGTCTTCCCCGGAAAGAAAAAGAAGTACTCTTCTTTTCAACGGTTACACCTGGCCAATTTCCTACTCGTAGTCGTGCTCCCGAAAACGCGTTGATTAAAGTCGATTTTCCTGTATTTGGATTCCCAATGACCGCTAAGGTAAGGTCTTTTTGATTTCGAATATCGTTTATGGACGTTGACCATTTATGCATTCCATGACCTCCACTTGAATGTTGTCTGCTTCCTCCAGCCGTAATATGAATCGACTACGTCTGATCATTACTCCCAATGGGTTATTGAAGGGGGCTACGTTTACAAGCCTAATTATTTCTCCGGGCATTATTCCCATGTCCATGAGACGACGTTTTGCCTTCGACCTACCCTCAATAGAAATAATGAAAGCTGATTGCCCCGGTTTCATTTTTGAAAGAATCATGGTCAAGACCTCCCTTTTGATTAAGATTCGGATGTAATGAATACGCATATGATTATCATTATCATTATATCTCGAAAAAAAACTACTCACCTCGGCATTTCGGGCAAAGTCCGTAGAGGTAAAGTTCGTGATCCAGCATTTTGTATCCGTATTGCTCGGCCAGTCTTTTCTGTAGCTCTTCTATTATTGGATCACACACTTCAATCGTCTCGCTACATCCTTTGCATATGAGATGGTCGTGGTGTTGTAGCCCATGAAGCCTTTCATAGCGCATGATGCCATCTCCAAAATCAACCTCCCGAGCCAAGCCGGCATCGACCAGCAACTTAAGAATTCTATAGACCGTAGCTTGTCCGATTGTGGAATCGGTTTTTTTTGCTTCATCGTAGAGTTGTTCGGCGGAAACATGTTTATCCTGTTTCAGGAATAAGTCGAGGAGAAAGCCCCTTTGAGCTGTACCCCTTAGATTCGCTCGACTTAGATATTCTTCAAAAATTTCTTTCTCTGTCTTTTCGGCCATAACATGATAACGATTATCAACAATTTGCTTTTATCAACAGAAGATGATTCTGTCAATAGAAAAAATAGGGCTTCAGATGTCCATCCCGTTGTTTCATGGTAAATATTTGATTAATTCGGCCAATTTATCTCTCATGCGGTTATAATGTGAGCCGGACCAGAATATCCTACCGCAGCTTGGGCAGTTGAGGAAGGTGTGATGAAGCGCTGCTATTCGTGGGGGAATAGAGGATTCGGCTTCTTTTTTCGATATGAAAATGAGTCTTGTATTGCATTCAAGGCAACGTGAAAAAGGATTTAGATGTTCCCGCAGTTGAAAGGCAAAGAGCACCTCTTTTATTTGTTCTTCCCAGAGTTCGCTTTGAATAAGAAGAGACCTTGAAACGGGCGAATGTAATTTAGCCGCCCGCTTAAAAAGCTCCCGATCTCTCGTCAGGAGAATTAAATCTTTTTGCCGTGATAAAAGGTCTAAAATTTCCCCATCATCTGTATGATGATAATATTTCACATCTAATCCCAACAAACGCAGCCACCGGGCTAATTTGCCCAACATGCAGTCAGCTATGAATTTCATCTCTCAAATAAATGGAAAGAAAAAAGCCAATCAATGAATTGACGCTTGTCGCTCTATCCATCTTTTTACCTCCGTCATACCGGTTTAATCACTAAAATGTGAGGAATCCATGATTTGAGAAAGTCTCTTATGGCTTCGTATTTGCCCACTTGAAATTTCACGGTAAGAGAGCCGTCTTCATGCTCTTTTACGATTTCCTGAGAGAGATAAATGCGTTTTCTTTTGAAATAGTCGCTTGCGGGATTTTCCACCAAGATGACTACCTCCAGCTCAGATTCCTCTTCAAACCATATGTTGGCGCTTTTGTGAAGAATTGAGTCGAGCTTTTGAGGAATATTATAGAAGCGCTTTTTCGTCAGGCGGAAAAGATTTATGCGGTCCAAAGCATATCTCTTAAGTACGTTCGATTCTTTTTCTTTCCCAATTAAATACCAAAAGCAGCCAAAGTTAACTACACGGTACGGCTCCATTAATACGGGATGAGTTCCCGATTTTGCTCGGTAGGAAAAACTAACTTCTTTCCTGTCCACAATCGCCCGCGCAACTTTTCCCAAAAGTACCCCATCCACAGATGCCGTGTCTTCTATTTTGATGAACATGGGGAGTCCAGTCATGCAATCGTTTAGGCGCTCAAGAATAGAATCTGCTGCTTTTTTAAAGGATTCTCCTAACTGGGAAATAACGTTTTTTAAAGCTATAATCATGGCCATTTCCGTGTCATCGAAAACATCCATATTCTTGACCAGGTCTTTTTTCATGGAGTAAACGCCCCGTCCCAATTGATAAATGGGGAACCCCGCCAATTTCAGCAGTCTTATATCCCGCTGAATGGTTCGTGTGGTGGTGTCAAAATGTCGACTCAGCCATCCGATAGGCAGTTTATCCTTTTCCGACATTATCTTTAATATTCTTCCCAACCGCATTACCTTGCTTTGACTATTTTTTCCTCTCTCTGACATATTCCCACCTTTTTAAATAAATTTTTTTGCGACGTAATGCTGTCGTGTTTATCTTCCAAGTATCAACTAGAATTCTATAAAGTTAATCCCATGATTGACGGCGGAGAGGTACGTTCGGTTGGGAGTCAATCAACGTTTTCAGATTGAGGAGGTGAAATAGAATGAAAAAGAGAAAAGTGAAGGTTTTGTTTTTCTGTGTGTCCGTATTTTTTTGATTGCCGGCACTGCCTTTGGAGATAAAGGTCCCTACATAGGTGCTCAAGCGGGAGTGGCTTTCATGCGTGATAGCAAGATCTCTGACCCCACGGGCAGTGGCAAGGTGAAATTAGATACTGGTTTTTCTACCGGCCTTCACCTTGGTTACGATTTCAAAGCCTTTAGGTTGGAGGGGGAGCTTAGGTATCAGGAAAGCAAGGTCGATAAGGTTAGCGCTTGTGCCGGCGGTATATGTGTATCAGACGTACCGGCCAGTGGAAATTTCACCGTTTGGAGCTTGCTCGTCAATGGATACTATGGATTTTTAAACGAATCCCCCGTTACTCCATACCTAACGGCGGGCATAGGAGTAGCAAAACTCGATGTTGACAACCTCTCAGTTCTAAAAATCCGCTTGGGTAGCGCTGATGATGTAGTATTTGCCTATCAAGTTGGAGCCGGGATCGGTTTATCTTTGGTGGAGAAGACAACTCTGGATGTAAAATACAGATATTTCGCAACAACGGACCCTGATTTTAAGGGTATAAAAGCCTAATGTGCAGGTCACAATATATATATCGGCGTGCGATTTAAGTTTTAGTTTAGCGGTTTCCAGCCGACAGACCTTTAATTTCTAGATATTGACATGGGTGATGGTGGGGTGGTATTTCATGGCCACGTTGCCGAAGTATAAGCCAAAGCTATTTTTTGTTAGTAACCCACAGAGCAGTACGAGAAACTTTGTGAGGATTGAGCTTGCGCGTCGGCAAGTATACATTCGATTGTATCTTTAGAGAAGAAGCAATCCTGCCTGAATACAAAGGTTCAACCTTTCGTGGCGTATTGGGTCATGCCCTTAAGAAAATCGTCTGTGCATTAAAAAACGAAAAATGTGACAGTTGTATATTAAATCGATCATGCCTTTATATCAATCTGTTCGATCCTTCTGCTGGGCATAGGGGTGTTCCTCCTCCACCTCCCTATGTAATAGAACCAGAAGACGGGGGGAAAACAAACTACCGAGGGGGGGATAAATTCACGTTCCAATTGCTTCTGTTTGGGAAGGCGAATGATTATCTGCCTCATTTCGTATATGCCTTCAATGAAATCGGGGAGCAGGGAATCGGAAAAAAAATTAAAGATGCGAGGGGCCGCTTTTCCCTTAGAAAAGTGAAAAATGATGAAGCCGTTATTTACGACGGCCAGGAAGGGAAAATTTTCACGTGGCCGGAACCGAAGGATTATTTGCCTGATTTTTATGATGAAGTTTGCTGTGCCAATCATCTCACCGTTCGGTTATTAACTCCCTTGAGAGTCAAGTATGAAAATCATCTCGTCGCACAACTGCCCTTTCATATCTTGGTGCGAGCAGCGTTGAGAAGGATTTCCGTTCTTTTCGAGATGTATGGAGAAGGTGAACCTCGTATCGACTATCGGGGCCTCATAGAACGTTCATTAAGGGTTCAAGAAATACAAAAGGATTTGAGATGGTTTGACTGGAGCCGCTATTCCAGGAGGCAAGAGCAAAAAATGATGATGGGAGGTTTGGTTGGTACCGTTTCTTACGAAGGTGAAATTGGCGAATTTATACCTTTCCTTCGTTTTTGCGAATTAGTGCATTTGGGTAAACAAACGGCATTCGGTTTGGGAAAAATAAGTCTCGAAATTGAACAAGGGCAGTGATGAAAAATATTCTTCTCGCTTTATCAGGATTGAGTCCTCAGGTGATAACAGAAACTCTGTATGCCATCTACCAGGATGGACGCCACGTCGATGCCGTTCATGTGATCACCACAAGACGGGGAAAGGAAAAGATAAATGCCCATTTGCTGGCGCCGAAAGACGGCTGGTATCACCGTTTTATCAGGGAATATGGGATCGATGGAATCGACTTTTCGCACGAAAATGTTCATACCGTGCGGGATTCATATGGCAATGAATACGATGATATTGAAGATGAGGAAGCCAACGAGGCATTGTTGAAGCTATGTCTCGATGTGACATTTCAATTAACAAAAAACCCAGACCATGCCGTTTTCTTCTCTATCGCCGGCGGAAGAAAAACGATGAGTGCCTGCCTTATGGTGGCGGCTCAATGTTATGGCCGGCCACAAGATAGGATTTACCATGTCCTCGTCTCTTCTGAGTATGAAAGCAATCCTAATTTTTTCTACCCTCCCCGCCACAGCGTGCCCGTAAAATTGAGAGATAGTAAAGGGCAAGAGTACTTCAAGGAGACTAAATATGCTGAAATAAAAATGGTCTCTCTTCCTTTCTTTTCTTTCCGCCATCTTTTGACTAAAGATATGCTTAGAAACCCTCGGCTCCCGGCGGAGCTGCTGTTGTCACTCGTAAAAGATGAAAAGCCAGATCTGATCATTGATCTCACTCAATCAAAAATTATTTTCAAGGGTCGTGAATGTGACCTTATGCCAGTTAGAATGGCTCTTTATGCTTTTTTCGCTATGCGGAAGAAGGAATGCCGCGAGGACGAAAGCAAATCCTGCAAAGGATGCAGTGAATGCTTCGTTGAGTGGGCTTCTCTTTCCGACTTTAAAGAAGAAATGGTGAAGATTTATAGAAAGTGCAACCCAAAACGAGCCATCGAAGAAATGAAAAAGGGAGGGATTCTCGATTTGGATATGAATAATTTCAACTCCTACAAAGGGAAAATAAAGAGGGATATTGAGGTGGCGTTTGGGGCTTATCATGCCAAGGACCTCGTAATTAAAGGAGTAGGGAAAAAGCCTGATACCCGTTATGGGATACCGATGGAGCGGAGCAGAATCAAGATCGTTTACTAAAGATGGCAACGTTGCTGTTTTGGAAATTAGCAACTGAGGGGAGATATAATAAGTTCCGTGCAGGAGGTGACTTATGAAAGAAACGGTACTGAAAGTTGCTTTAGGTGGATTGATACATGACATAGGAAAATTGACAGAAGACGTAATGGAAGTTTCTGTTGATTATCTAGATAGACATGCCTCGCTTTACCAGCCTTCCTTTGATGGACATTATACCCACCGTCATGCGGTGTATACCGCAGCTTTTATAGAATGGTGTGAGAAGATATTACCCCGTCAGCTTAATCAGGCAAGTTGGGGTTTGGAGGATACGTTTGTCAAGGTAGCCGCAGGACATCATAAACCGGAAACTCCCCTTCAGTGGATAATAGCTGTGGCTGATAGATTGAGTGCCGGCTTGGATAGATCAACCTTTGAGAAAGAGTACAACGAGGCCGTTAATTGGTCTGATTACAGGAAAACTCGCCTTCTTTCCCTGTTTGAGCGGCTGAATAAGGATGGAAAAGTGAAGCGAGAAGACTACCTATACGCCTACGGGTTAAAAGAAGTGAATCCTGAAAGTATCTTCCCGCAGAAGAAGGAAATTGTACGCCCCCCGAGCGATGAAGAGGCAAAAAATGAATATCGTAAATTGTTCCAAGAATTTTGCTTTGCTTTAGAAAAGTTGGCCCATCGCAATGAAAATATCTACCTCTGGTTCGATCACTTCGAATCCCTGATGAGCATTTATCTTAGTTTTATTCCTCAGGCGAGGGCGGGATATATTATTCCCGATGTGTCTCTATACGACCATTCGAGGATGGTTGCCGCCATTGCCAGCGCCCTCTATCTCTATCACAAGGAGACGAATACCTATGACAAGGAATCGATTAAGGACGATAAGCCAAAGAAATTCTTACTTGTTGGCGGTGACTTTTACGGTATTCAAGGCTTTATCTTCAATGAAGGAGAAGCAGCTAAATATAGAGCGAAAATGCTCCGAGGGCGGTCTTTCGCTGTTTCGCTATATTGTGAACTTGCTGCCGACTTAATTTTGAGAAAAATGGATCTGCCTTCGACCTCTCTCATTATTTCGGCAGGTGGTAAATTCTATATCATCCTGCCCAATACGGAAAAGGCAAAAAAGAACCTGGAAGAAGCAGAAAATCAAATCAATAGCTGGCTTCTTGATGTATCACTCGGAGAAAGTTGTATCGGCATAACGTCTATGGAGCTAGCGCCGGTCGATTTAATACGCCCCCAGTTTGCCAAATTGTGGGAGGAACTATCGGAGAGAATGTGGAAGAAAAAGTTTTCCCGTTTTTCGATAAATCTTTTTGGGGGCGAGATAAAAGGCTATCTCGAAAAGTTCCGCCCCCTCGATCCACCTCTTTGTCCCTACTGTGGAAAAAGACCCTCGTCGGAAAAGGCAGAGGAATTCAAAGAGTCCGAAGATCGTTCTATGTGCGAGATCTGTCATGATCACATCTACTTAGGCAAGAATATTGCCCAGAAAAGGGGAGATTTGCGAGTTGCCATTACGCATAAAGAGGCCGCAATTAGAGGTGAGAAGCTACTGGCTCCTATTTTCGATGAGTATCAGGTGGCTTTTACCGATGGCCTCTTAAACGATCTGGCGCGGGATGGGCTGTTGTATAAGTATTGGGATGTGAATGCCGATCCATTACAGCCAGTTAACAAAACCGTTACCGTGAGGTTCATTGCCGGATATGTGCCCACGTACCGAGAAGAAGATAAATACGATGAGCGTATTTTAGCAGGTCGAAAATCGGAGAGAAAAAAGGAGAGACTGATAGCTGAAATTGAGGTTGGAAGGATCAAAACCTTTGAACATATTGCCGCCAAGGCGCTTAATTATGATGATTCCGGTAAGGAAATGGGCATTTCTGCCCTCGGTGTTCTGAAGGCAGATGTCGATCATTTGGGGCAACTAATGGCTTGTGGCATACCTGAAGACGATTTTTCCATTTCTCGGGTGGCCTCTTTAAGCCGTATGCTGAACCTATTCTTTGCCCTATACTTGCCCTATCTTCTGAAAAAGGAATCGCAGTTTAACGACATTTATACCATCTTTGCTGGTGGTGACGATTTGTTTCTCATCGGGCCTTGGAACCGCGTCGTAGAATTAGTGGCTTATCTAAATGGAAAATTTGCTGATTATGTGTGTCATAACCCGGAGATTCACTTTTCAGCAGGCATGTCGCTTCAAAAGCCGAATACACCTATTGTGAGGCTGGCAGAGGATGCTGAAGAAGTACTTTCGCAATCGAAGGCGAATGGTAGAAACTCCATCACCATTTTCGGCAGCACGGCTAAATGGAGTGAATTTTTCAAGTTAACAGAATTAAGAGAAACTTTGCAGGAGTGGAGTGACCGTAAATTAGTGAATAGCGCCATGCTCTTTCGAATAAACAAATTTATCGAAATGGCAGAAAAGGAGAGCAAGGTGTGCCAGGAGGGAGGAGTTACTATCAGGGATATGGAGTGCCTGAAATGGCGTGCCCTTTTTAGATACATGACGGAACGTAATATCGGACGAACAATGAAGAGCGAAGAAGAAAGGCATAAGGCCAGAAGGGAGTTTTCAAAGGTATACGAATGGCTTCATACCTATCGAGAAAAGTTAAGAATCCCCTTATGGGGTCTCATTTACAACATTCGGAGAGGAGGGAGGTCATGAGCGAGTATCCAGAGTTTTATAAGGATAGAAAAAACAAAATCGTTAACGTCAAGCTCTATTCCGATGAGGCAGAGAAATGGGCAAGGAGGATTCATGAATCAGGGGAGCAGAGGTCGAATAAGAGATCGCAAATTAGAAAATTTTACGATGAGGTAGTTAGGTATAACGAGATTGTAAAGAAAAAACCGGAAGAATGGCCCACCATTCAGCCCTTTGTAAACATGATTATTGCAAAAGTGGTTTATGCGAGAGGGCGTAATAACTTGGTAACCGACGATTTCGTGAAGCTTATCAAAGGCTGCATCGGGCAGGTAGAAGACCCCCGCGACCTTGACGTTTTTGCTAACTTCTTTGAGGCGTTTATGGGCTTTTATCGTCAGTACGAAAACTAGAAAGAGGAGGAGCAGACATGGATATTCGTTTGGTAAAAATTAAGGAAATCAAAGGGAAAATAATTCTTAAGACAGGCCTTCACATTGGTGCTGGTGAGTCGGAAATGCACATCGGAGGAACAGATAACCCTGTTATAAAACACCCTTTAACGCAAGAGCCGTACATCCCCGGGTCTTCTTTAAAGGGAAAGGTACGCTCTCTTCTCGAGTTGGAAAGTGGTCTTATGGGTGTAACAGGAGGGAAACCTCTTCAGGCGAGCGATCTGAGAAAATTATCTGCGGAAAATAAAAAGGCTGCGTGCAAAAGGATTCTTAAAATTTTTGGTTCCGGAGGAGCGGATGCGGATATCATTGTAGATGAGGAAATCGGTCCTACTCGTGTGTCCTTTTCCGATTGTCCTCTGAATGAGGTATGGAAAAAGGGTATCGAAGATAAGAGATTACCCTTCGTGGAAGTTAAGTCCGAAAATTCTATAAATCGAATATCCAGCGTTGCCGAAAATCCCCGTTTTACTGAGCGAGTCGTGGCAGGTGCTCAGTTTGATTTTCAAATAACGTTGAAGATTATGGGAGACGAAGAAGAAAATGAACTTTTTCCCTACTTATTAAGGGGTCTCAAACTTTTGGAAAAAGATGCCTTAGGTGGCAGTGGCAGCCGCGGTTACGGGAAGATTGAGTTCGAGTTTGCGGATGCAGAAATTAAAAAGGCATATGATGCAATAACCCTTTCCTGAGAAGTAAAGGAGGTCAAGCCTTGAAATTGTGTGAAATACGCATCAAGCCAAAGTCATTTTTTGGCACGCCCTTCAAGGGGGATACCATCTTTGGCCATTTCTGCTGGCAGGCCAAGTATGACAACAGTCTCCTAAAAAAGGGGCTTGAGGAGTGGATAGCCTGTTACGATCAAAGACCTTTTGCCGTTTTTTCCTCGGCTTGGCCTGTAATCTACAGGGACGGGTCTTATTATTACGCCTTAAAGCGTCCGGACTATCCCTTGAAGGTTCTGTCCAAGGCTTCGTTTGACGATAAAAAGAGATTTTATGAGGAGAGGAAACAAATACTAAACAAGCGGTGGATTTTGGTGGGTGAAGATTTGAGGATAAGAGTGACCAAAGAAAGAATGAATACCGACGCGGATCTTGCCCCCCGTGGTGAAAAGAGAATTCGGGGTGATTTTATCCAACCCCACAACTCAATCAATCGTCTCACCATGACGACGGGAGAAGATACGTTTGCTCCCTATATCAAGCGAAATCACTACTATCATCCGGATTTGGAGCTGGTTGTGTTCGTACTTTTCGATGAAGAAGCTACAGATATAGAGAACATAAATCGTGGTTTAGAACAGATAGGAAAAGTAGGATTCGGTCGCGATGCTTCCACGGGTTTGGGACGTTTTGACGTTTTAAAAGTCGTAGAAAAGCCTATTCCTAAAAAAGAAGGCGAAAATGCTTGTTATGCCCTTTCGCCGGTCGTGCCGGAGACGGATTTATATGTGGGTATTTATTTCACACCCTTTACCCGTTTTGGCCGACATGGTGATGTACTTGCTACCTCTTCTCATCCCTTTAAAGCGCCGATCATTATGGCAGACGAGGGGGCGGTATTGGTACCGAAAGATCATCGCGTATGGGAGAAGCCGTATATCGGTCGGGCCATAACAGGCATATCGAAGGTGGCTGAACAAACGGTAGCTCAAGGCTATTCGATTTACCTGCCATTAAATGTGGAGTGAGAAAAATGACCGTGACAAAACACTTTTTTATCAAAATTCTTACCCCGGTCCATATCGGGTGTGACGAAGTATACGACCCTTTGTCTTTTGTTGTCGATGAAGGAAGAAAAAAGATAGTTGTTTTCGATCCTTTGGATTTCTTCGGGCATTTAAGCGAGAAAGATAGAAACCAGCTAAACGAGATATGTAGAAAGGGCACCGTTTCTTCTCTGCTCGAGCTTATGAAGTTCATGCGAGGAAAGAAAGCTGTAGGATGGGAGGTGGATGTTTGCCGTGGTTTTATCAGTCATTATGCTAATAGTTTAAGCATGGGCCTGGGGGACGAAAGAAGGATCCAACAAGAGTTAAACCGGTTTGAAATAAAAAGGACAGCCTATAACCCCTATACCCTGAGGCCATACCTGCCCGGGTCTTCCATCAAAGGCTCATTAAGGACGGCTTATCTGAACTTGATAGCGAAAAAGAAACCGCATGTTAAATCTAACCCCAAAGAAAAAAAGGCCAACATAAGGTTAGAGCAGGAATTGCTCGATTATAATGATATTGAATCAGATCCGTTTCGGATGCTCAAGGTCTCTGATTTTTTACCGGTGAAAGCGACTACCCGTATCGTTTATGCCGTTAACGAAAAGAAGACCGGACAAGAGGGAGCACGTGGTCTCAGTCAAATACTGGAAATAGTAGAGCCGGGGTCATGGTTTGTGGGCACCATTTCCGTAACTGAACAGAAGGAACGCCATCCAAAGATTAGGCATCAATTAACCATGGAGAATCTATTACTCGGTGTGAAAAATTTCTACGAAAAGGAGAAAGGAAGGGAGGAGCGAGAATTACAATTAGCGAAGATTAATCCATGCCATCTTGATGTAGATGGAGGCTGTTTATTGAGGCTCGGCCATCATTCAGGGGCAGAGTCGGTTACGATTGAAGGTCATCGAAGCATTTTGATTAGGGGAAAAAAGAAATACTA
>JAOAFE010000013.1 GCA_026416455.1 Syntrophales bacterium | reverse complement strand
GCATAAACGTAAACCCATGCATCCCCGCCACCAACCGCGCATTGTACTGAAAATTAGTATAATCCTCTATCTCCAACTCCCCACGCCTCAACGCCCTCTCCACCGCAGAACCACCCTTCCTACCCCCAGACCTCAATACATACGTCGTCACCAACCGCCTCACACACCCAGCCCCCACCAACACCTCCACATCCAATATCCCCGACTGCGAATACACCGTCAAATCCCGCCTCCCCTGACGCACCACCTCCGACACCAACTCCATACACGTACCCACCGTATAATTGCCTATCACCAACTCATCCCCATCCCGCACAAACCGAGATATTGCCTCCCGCGCCGTCATTAACTTGCCGTTTGGGTTATGTGCCATATTTTTTCCTCCTGAAATTTTTCAATTGAGGGTTGGACCCCTGGTCCTTCCGAAGAAGGGCCAGGGGTAGGGGGGTAAACGCTATCTTCAGTTGCTCATTTTGCAACCCGTCTGATCTACTGGAACTTCAACGTCCTTCGCGTTGATCACTCCCGCGTGCTTTTCGAATGCATGCTTATAGTAAGGGTTATTCTTCACAATTTCCACAACCCAGAAAGGTAATTGGGTCTGATGATCTGCTGCTCTCATTGTCCAAACACCTGCCGGACCATCATAGGAAAGACCTTCCCAAGCTTTGATAATGGCATTGACATCAAAAGATCCGGCTTTTTTCACCGCTTCCGCCCAGAACATAGTAGCCACATACCCCTTTCCTCTCATCACGGGGTAATATCCTCTATCTTTGTAAAATTTGGCGACGAATTCTTTATTTTTCTTTGTCGGAGCGGAGAGGGTATAGATCTCAACGCCCATATCGCCTATTACAAGGCTATCGTCGCCCAAAGAACCGATCACGACTTCATCGTTTATGTAGTAACTAAAGATCTTTTGTTTCATGCCCATCGGACGACCTTGTTTGAGTAGGAGGGTGAGATCGTTACCCCAGTTGGGGGTAAAGATGGCATCGGGTTTGGCTGCCACGATTTGGCTAACATAGGGGGCAAAGTCTTTTGTGCCAGCCGGATGATAAAGTTCAGCGACGATTTTGGTCTGTGGGCTGAGTTCGGCCATCTTTTTCTTAAAAGCGGCTACGGCTTCCTTCCCAAAGGAATAGTCTTGTGCGACGATTGCAATACTTTTATAACCTTTTTGGGCCATAAGTACCGCCAAGGCGTAAGAACGGGTGTCCGTGTTGCTGGTAGCGCGGAAAAAGTTTTTATTACACTTGTCACCAGTTAGGCTGGCCGCTTCCATACCGTAAGTGTAGAAAATAACATTTTCTCTGTTGGCAAGCTGCGACATGGCGGCACCGACAGAGCTTCCCGTCCCTCCGCAGAAGAATTTCACCCCTTCTTTCAAGATGAGGTTTTGAGCCTTTCTCGAAGCTACATCAGGCTTTAGTTCTGAGTCGATGGGAATAATCTCTATCTTCTTTCCCAGGAGCCCACCACCGGCGTTGATGGTCTCTACAGCGTACTTAACCCCATCAAGATAGCGCTCTCCGATGTCCTTAAAGGTGCCGGAGAGCGGTTCTGTTACACCCAGTTTGATCGTGTCTGCCCCCATGGCCAGTACAGGCCAAAGGACCATCAGAAATGAGCACAACAGAAACAACCAACCTTTTTTTCTCCTTTTCATGACCATTGCCTCCTCTGTTTTCTTTCACCTGGCTATACTTCCAGGTAATTCTTTCTTATTTCATGGGCAGAAAGAAGGGCTTCCGTGTCACCTTCAAATACGATCCGACCCTTTCCCATGATATAGAACCGATCGGCAATCTGAAGGGCGGCCTTAAAGTTCTGCTCCACCATAAGAATGGTAACGCCTGATTCCCTGACCGATGCGAGCATGTCGAGAACATCTTTAACGATGAGAGGTGCTAATCCTTCTGTGGGTTCATCAACCAAGATAAGTCGGGGGTTCCCCACGAGAGTTCTAGCTACGGTGAGCATTTGTTGCTCGCCTCCTGAGAGATATCCACCTTTGTTGTTCTTTCTGTCCGCCAGTCGAGGAAACCGTTCATAGATTTTTTCTATCGTCCATAGATTTTCATCTGACACATTTTTCTTACCCTTCTTCAGTCCCATGATGAGATTTTCATGTACCGTAAGACTGCGGAAAATACGCCTATCTTCCGGGACGTATCCTACACCCAGACGAGCTATTTCATGAGGTGTTTTGCCGACCAGTTGATGTCCTTGGAAGAGAATAGATCCTTGGCTCGGCTTGACGATACCCATAATACTTTTCATCGTGGTGGACTTTCCCACACCGTTTCGTCCAAGGAGGCACACGACCTCTCCTTCTTTCAACTCTAAGTTTACCCCATGTAAAACATGGCTTTTGCCGTAATAGGTATGCAGATCTTTAACTTGCAACATGAGATTCACCCTTCTCCGAGATAGGCATCTTTTACCCTTTGATCCGTCCTAATCTTTTCTGGGACATCGGATGCGATTATGGTTCCGTAGTGAAGGACGGAGATGATATCGGCCAGAGAAAATACAACGTCCATATCGTGCTCAATTATTATAAGTGTGCGGCCCTTCGTTACCCGATCTATAAGCTTGATTGCCTGTTCCGTTTCTTCCCTCGTCATACCTGCTGTCGGCTCATCGAGCAGAATGATTTCCGGCTCTGTAGATAGGGCAATCCCCAGTTCTAGTGCTCTCTGCTGGCCGTACGAAAGGGCGCTGGCCGGAATATCCTTTACGTCCAGCAGACCCACGTTCTTTAGGATATCCTCTACCTTTTGCACGAGGTAACTATTGGCTTCTGGACGTCTAAAGAAATTGTAACGCAGGCCAGCACGGGATCTCACGCCCGCCATCACATTTTCAAATACCGTAAGCTCGTGAAAAACATTGGTAATTTGAAAGGATCTGGCCATCCCGATTCGGTTAATGACGTGAGGAGGTTTACCCGCTATTTCTTGGCCACGAAAAATTATGCTCCCCGACGAAGGTCGATATTTCCCACTAATTATATTGAAAAGGGTTGTCTTCCCCGCACCATTAGGTCCAATGAGGGCATGGCGTTCCCCCTCTCGAATGGCCAAATTTATTCCCGTTAACACCTGGAGCCCGGAAAAGTCTTTGTGAACGTCCCTAATTTCCAGATACGCCGTCATAGTTGATTGCCCTCCAACGCCACCTCTCTTTTTTTGGCCACTCGCTCTTTCATGTCCATGATAAAACCGGACAGCCCACCCGGGATGAAGAGTACCATGAAGACAAAGATCAGACCCATGAAGAGAGGCCAGCGATCGGTAATATCGCTCAAATAGTTCTGTAAAATTATGTAGACAAAGACACCCAAGATGGGCCCCCAAAAAGTTCTAGTGCCACCGACAAAGGTCATCAATAGTACGACCGTCGTCATCTCAACGCTAATTGCAGAAATGGATACAAATCTAAAATGAAGGGTGTAAAAGGCACCTGCCAACCCTGCGAGCGTGCCGGTAAATATGAATAGAATGAGGCGAGATAAGTTTGTGCTGTAGCCTATAAATTTCATTCTTTCTTCATTTTCCCTCATGAGCAAAACAGTCTTCCCCATCGCCGTTCTGGTAAAAAACCACACGAAGAGAATGACTATGCCTAGAACGATTAAGGTGAAGTAGTAAAATTGAGGGACGGTTTCGACGGGTATTTTGGCAAAAATGACATTTAATTCTGGTCGTGGCACGTTGAGTCCATCATCGCCCCCCGTAACGGAATGCCATTTCGTGGCCACGGCGTAGAAAAGGGCATTAAACGCTAGAGTGAGAAGAGCAAAATAAGAACCCTTATGTCTCAAAAGAAGGCTGCCGATAACGACACCGGCGAGGAACGCCGAAAAGACGCCTAAAAATATGGCCGTTATCATGCCGATACCTTTGAGGTGAATGATAGCAATACCGGTGACAAAGGCTGCAAGCCCGAAGAACATGGCGTGTCCGAAAGATAGCAAGCCAGCGTATCCCAAGAGCAGATTGTAGCTCACCGCATAGAGGGCAAAGATGATGATTTCAGTTAGAATATTTAGGTGATAATTTTTCAGCACAAGGGGCATTAATAATAGTAGAACTAAAACGGAAATGATCGGTAAGATAAGACTTATTTTAGCTTTCATCACTGTTCCTCACCAAAAAGTCCTGATGGTTTTAAGATGAGAACTACCACCATAAGGAGGTAGACTAAGGCGATGGATAACTTGGGGAACAGGAGGGCCCCAAAGGATTGCAACTCGCCAATGATTAAGGAGGCGATAACCGCACCGGCCAAGCTGCCGAATCCTCCAACCACGATGACAACGAAGGCATCGACTAAAATATCGTTCGCCATGCCTGGGTAGGTTGAAAGAAGAGGTCCGGCAATGACGCCAGCAAACCCGGAAAGAGCAGCTCCGAAGGCGAAAACACCCATGAACACAAGGGGGACATTTACCCCTAGGGCGTCCACCATTTCATTATCGTTTACCGCGGCTCTTATAATTATGCCTAGACGGGTTTTCTGAAGGATGACGGCAAGAATTATGGCAACCAGTGCACCGCAAGCAAAAACAAAGATGCGATAAACGGGATAACTTAGACCCAAAAACTGGATGGTTTCTCCTAAGAAGCCGCCAATATTTAGGGCTAACGGGTAGTTGCCCCAGTACCATTTAACTAACTCTGTAATAATATAAGCAAGACCGAATGTGAGGAGAAGCTCAGAAACATGGCCATAAGCGTGAACTCGTCGAAGAAGGAAACGCTCGATTAATGCACCGATTATAAAAAGGGCGATGGGACAGACAATGATGGAAAGCCAAAGTTGCCCTTGAGTGTGGAGCATCAGGGTGTACGAAAAATAGGCACCCAGCATATACATAGCGGCATGGGCAAAATTTAATACGTTCATCATGCCGAAGACGAGCGTAAGGCCCGCAGAAACCAGAAATAGAAGCCCCGCATAAGCCAGCCCGTGAAGAAAGAAGACTAAAAATTCAGACATATCATCCTCCGCCTATAGGTGCTGTATGTTTGAACCTACCTTGGGTTGTATAGAACTATAAAGCATTTCGCTGCCTTATTCCCCATTGATTCTCCGTAGTGAGGAATACTCGAGTCAATGTATATACAGTCACCCTCTTCCAAAATAAATTCCTTATCTCCAAAGAAAAACCTTATAGTGCCTTCCAAGACATAGAGAAGCTCTTGCCCTGCGTGTTGAAAAAGACCTCTTTTTTTTCGTTTGGCTGGTAGCGTTAAAATAAAAGGCTCCATCGCCTTACCGGGAAAATTATAGGCTACCGCCTCATATGAGTAACCAAACACAGTACCATCCCTGGCCATAAGAGGTCTTTCGTGTTTTCTGACTATACAGTAAGATTTTTTTTCTGACTCTCCGTCCCCCAAGAGGGCTGAAATGGTTGTTTTTAATGCCCTCGCTATCGTTCCCAAGGTTGATACTGGAGGTGCCTTTTCTGATTTTTCCACCCGCGAAAGGTAACCTTTTGTAAAACCCGTGAGAGAGGCCAATTCTTCCAAGGTTATACCCATTTCTTTCCTAAGCCTTTTTATTCTTCTTCCGATCTCAGCTTCATCAATTTCTCTTTTCTCGTTCATGTGAAGGCCGATGTATACTTTTGGGAAACATTGTTTCATAAAAGGAAACTTCAGTCAAGGATTTTTTTATTCCCTTGAAGACGGAATAAAATGTTGATAGTTCCCGCTGAAAAATAAAAAGGGGAATCTATCTTTGAGATTTTCCATTAGAGTAAAATTGCTGTTTGCCTATTTTATAGGCTCCCTTTTTATGATCTTTACCAGTGGATTTGCCATCTACGAGTTGTATGACCTAAAAAAGAGGGCCGACCACATAGTATCCAATTATTTTGAAATGGTTGAAAATGCGAAAAGCATGATGGGAGTCCTTTTAGGTATGGAAGAGTTAGCAAAGAAGTATATCGTTTTGCGGGAGCCGGAAATGGCAAGTCTTTATTGGACACGCAGCCAAGAAGTAAATCTTTTTCTCTCCCGTCTCCAGCATTCTAAAGTAGTAAGAAAAGGGGAAGTAGCCATTTTGAGAGAAAAAAAGGAAGATTACGATCGGCTATTTCTTCGGGTAGTCGACAATGTGGAAGAATTTAAAAACATTGATAATCGAGCCGCTTTTCTTCGTGAGACGGATACACTAATGCACGAGA
Source organism: Syntrophales bacterium (assembly GCA_026416455.1). Lineage (GTDB taxonomy): Bacteria > Desulfobacterota > Syntrophia > Syntrophales > UBA8958 > JAOAFE01. The sequence continues at coordinate 49,920 of JAOAFE010000013.1, read as the reverse complement.
TGAACCACGTGTTAAACATTTTAATTCAGCGCGGGGAAGGGGAAATAGACCGCGGTATGAAAGAAATTAACAGAAAGAGTCTCAATGCGATGCAGATTACGGCCTTATTAGCCGGTTTCAGTTTGGTTTGCGGGTTTACTCTGGCCATAGTTTTTATTATTCACATTTCTGGGCCCGTTATGAGATTAAAGGATGCGGCGGTCAAGATCGGAGAGGGTAATTTCGACGTCCGAGTTAAAGTAGAGAGAGAAGATGAAATCGGTCTTCTGGCGTCGGCCTTTAACTATATGGCTGGTCGTCTTAAGGAGTTGGAGGCTCTTTACCTGGATGCTAGTCCCCTTACGGGTTTGCCTGGGAATCTTGCCATCGAACGCGAGATAGAGCGGAGGTTGAAGCAAGGAATTACTTTTTCTTTATGTCATGTTGATCTCGACCACTTTAAACCTTATGCCGATGTCTACGGTTATGCCTGGGGAAGTGAATTTATAAAGGAAACGGCCAAACTATTAGAGGAGGCACGAAAAAAAGGGGGAAATAATGAGGATTTTATTGGGCATATTGGGGGTGACGACTTCGTTATTATTGGGAATCCCGATCGGGTGAAACTGATGAGTGAGTATATAGTAAAACATTTTACCGACCGAACAGCTCACCTCTATTTAGCCGAAGATAAAATGAGAGGCCATATCTGGGCTCCGGATAGAAAGGGAGAGATGCAAAGATTTCCCCTCATCACGATCACCCTTTCAATTGTGACGGATGATGGTTCTCTGTACAGAAATGCCGTAGAGATGGCACGGGCTGCAGCTGAGGTCAAGGCAGTGGGTAAAACCATCCCCGGAAATAAATTTCTGACTCAGGAGGATGTTAAGAGGTGCAAATAGGAAGGTATACAGTTATAATCATTTTTCTGCTGTTAATGGCGTGTGTTTCTGGACCAAAGGAAGCCCCTTCTCATAAAAATGATGAAGCCATAAAACTTTTTCAGCGGGGATTGGAAGAGATATTGGCCGATAAATATAGGGATGCCCAAATGAGCTTAAGCGAGTGTTTACGGGAAAACACCCCTGGGCAAATTCGGGTCTCGGCGGAGGCTTACTTAAAGCTATTGAATGAGCTGGCCTCGACTAATGAAGCGGCTGAAAAAAACAGAGCGGAGATGGAAAGACTGGAGCGAGAACTGAGAGAAGCAAGAGAGATACTTTCGGCGGCCCGACAGGAGATAAAAAGAAATCAGGAAAAGTGTCAAAAAGAGATCGATGAGATAAAAAGAGATTTGGAGTTTCTCAAAGAAGTAGATATGGAGTTACAGCGGCGTGGGAGGGCAATTAGACCTTGACGCCTAAGTGATGAATAGCCAATGCGATACCTAAAGCCGATTTGCTATCCTTGATAGAACCACTTTTAATCAGATTCCAGGCTTCTAGTGGCGTCATCGTCACGGTGCTTATCACCTCGTCAGCATCGGGACGGAGTGGTGCATACGTGAGATTGGAGGCAATGAAGTAATGCATCAATTCATTGCCGTAGCCGGGAATAAGGTAACCAACGAAGATTTTTTCCAATTTACCGGCGCGGTAGCCTGTTTCTTCTGCCAGCTCTCTTTGCATGCATTCTTCTGGTGTTTCACCGTCCCGGTCCATGCTGCCGGCTGGTATTTCAATTAAAGTCTCTTTTACGGCGGGGCGATACTGTTTAAGGAGTATAAAATTCCCTTTCTCATCTATCGGGACGGCAGCTACACATGGTTTATGATCTATCCAACTAATGCTTGTCTTCCGCCCGTTAGGTAAATTAACCTCCTCTTCGTAAACGGAAAAAATGCGGCATTGATAGCAAAGTTTTTCGGTCATACACGCTTAATTATTGAAAGTAGGCGTTCTTCGATGAGTTCTTTAGGTTGGACTCCAACCATGCGATCCACCAACTTTCCATCTCTGAAAATAAGGATCGTCGGTATACTTCGTATATCGTATTGTGACGCCGTGAGGGGATTTTCATCTACATTCAACGTGAAAAATTGAGCGCTGCCCGCGTATTTGACCGCAAGTTCCCTGAAGATGGGTTCTTGCATTCTACAGGGCATGCACCAAGCGGCCCAGCAATCTACGATGGCAATACCTTGTGAGTTCACAACTTCTCGCAGAAAAGACAAATCGGTCACTGCCGTGGGCTTTCCGGCCTTGCCCTCTATGACCAATGGGACGCCGCATTTTCCGCATTTCGGTCTTTCATGTATTCTATTTTCAGGAATTCGGTTCTTTGTACCGCAGGCAAGACAAGGTATTAAAATTTCGTCTAAATAGGCACCGCATCTGCCACATGTGGGTTTTGATTGGATATGATCTTTAGGAATCCTATTTTTGGTGCCGCAATGGAGGCAGCGGACAATTATTTCATTTGCAACCATAAAAATTGTGCCTCATCAGGTTTTAAAGCTCCTATAATTTATATCTCTTCCCGCATAAGTCAATGTTAGAGACTATCGGGGTGCACAATTCTCCCGGCCACGGCAGAGGCGGCGGCAACCGCCGGATTGGAAAGGTAGACTTCACTTTCCGGATGTCCCATCCGACCTACGAAGTTGCGATTGGTCGTAGCAATAGCTTTTTCTCCCCGGGCAAGGATGCCCATGTGCCCGCCTAAACACGCGCCACAAGTAGGGGGGCTCACGATGCCACCGGCTTCAAGGAAGATTTCTATCAGGCCCTCGCGTAAGGCTTGTCTGAATACTTCGGGGGTAGCGGGTACAATAATAAGTCTCACGTAGGGGTGTGCTTTCCTTCCCTTTAAAACGTCTGCCGCTTGACGCAAATCTTCGATGCGACCGTTAGTACAGGATCCGATATAGGCCTGGTCGATGCAGATAGAGCTCAATTCGCTAACTCCCTTTACATTGGAAGGCAGGTGAGGAAGTGCGACCTGCGGCTCCAATTGAGAGACATCTATCTCTGTAACAGAAGCGTAGAAGGCATCGTCATCGGAGTGATAGAATTGGTAGTTCCTTTTTGCCTTATCTTTTACGTACCTTTCCGTTTTTTCATCGGGTGCGAAAATCCCGTTTTTCCCTCCCGCTTCGATCGCCATGTTAGCGATCGTGAATCTATCAGCCATGGACAACGATGCCACTGCTTCACCGGCAAATTCCATGGCTTTGTAAAGAGCTCCATCTACTCCAATCTGACCGATAATATGGAGAATGATATCTTTTCCTCCCACCCATTTTTGAAGGGAGCCGTAGAGAATGAATTTCATCGTGGCGGGGACTTTAAACCATAACTCACCGGTCAACATAACCGCCGCTAGGTCTGTACTTCCTACCCCCGTTGCAAAGGCGCCCAGCGCTCCGTAAGTACACGTGTGACTGTCAGCGCCTATTACGAGATCGCCTGGGAGGACTAGTCCTTTTTCCGGCAGGAGAGCATGTTCCACCCCGCAGTTACCACCTTCGAAAAAATGGGTCAATTTTTGTTTTAAGGCAAATTCTCTAATGTACTTGCATTGTTCAGCGGAAGCGATGTCCTTGTTGGGAGTAAAATGGTCGAGGACGAAGATAACACGTTCCGCGTCGAACACCTTTTCTCCGCCAGCGTCTATGAATTCACGAATTGCAATAGGAGCGGTAATATCGTTTCCCAGGGCGATATCTATTTTGGCGTTAACCAGCATGCCGGGATGTATATCGGAAAGGCCAGTATGGTCTCTTATGATTTTTTCTGTGATCGTTAAACCCATTTTTTACTCCTTTAGTCCCGAATAGAAACTTTTTTGATATTTCCTTTTAACCATTCCAGACGATTGAGGGCGTTTATGTAGGCAAGAGCTGAGGCTACAATCACGTCCGGATGAGCTCCCCTTCCCACGACGGTGTGGTCATTGTATCTGAGTTGCACCGTCGCTTCCCCCAAGGCGTCTGTCCCTTTTGTTACCGCATCGACAGCATATCTGACAAGTGGATAATCCGTCTTTGTAATTTTGCGGATGCCGGCAAAGGTAGCATCGACCGGGCCTACACCAAAGCCGGCGTCGAGAATTTCTTCCTGGTCAACTTGCATGCGGATTATGGCCGTAGGAACCGCTACGTTACCGCTCACCACATTTAAGTATACAAGCTTGTATTTGTCCTTGGCGCGGAAGACCTCTTCGAACAATATGGCTTCTAAGTCTTCGTCAAAGATCTCTTTTTTTACATCCGCCAGTTCTTTGAATCGAGTCATGACTTTGTTTAACTCTTCCGGTGTGAGTCTGTAACCCATTTTTTTCAAATGTTCTGAGACAGCATGGCGTCCGGAATGTTTTCCCAGTACTAGTTGCGTTTCAGAAATACCCACTTTCTCCGGTTTTATAATTTCATATGTCATTTTTTCTTTTAACAATCCGTCCTGGTGAATGCCCGATTCATGGGCAAAGGCGTTCGCACCTACAATAGCCTTATTGGGTTGCACGTGAATTCCTGTAATTTGGGTAAGCAATTTTGAAGTTTGAAAAATCTTTTCCGTATGGATACCCGTTCTTACACCATAGATGTCTTTTCTAGTTTCAAGGGCCATTACCACTTCCTCCAGAGCGGCATTGCCCGCTCTCTCTCCAATCCCGTTGATAGTACACTCCACCTGACGCGCACCATTTTGGATGGCCGTAAGGGAGTTGGCGACAGCCAAGCCCAAATCATTATGGCAGTGCACGGAGACAATGGCTTTAGAAATGTTCTTTACCCGGGAAAATATGTAAGCGATAAGTCTTCCAAACTCGTCAGGGGTAGCGTATCCCACTGTATCTGGGATGTTGACGGTGGTGGCTCCTACTTCTATAACCGCTTCCAAGATCTGACACAGGTAATCCCAGTCCGTGCGAGTGGCATCCATAGGTGAAAATTCTATATTATCCGTGTATCTACGGGCGTAAGCTACCATTTTTGTTGCTTCTTCTAGCACTTCCTCGCGGGTTTTTCGAAGTTGATATTTAAGATGAATATCGGAAGAGGATAAAAAAACATGAAGCCGCGGGTGGGCAGCTTTCGCTATGGCTTCCCAGGCGCGATCGATATCTTCGTAATTGGCTCGGGCTAAGGCGGCAATCTGTGGTCCCCTTACTTGCTTTGCAATCTGTCGCACCGATTCAAAGTCTCCTTCAGAGGCGATGGGGAAACCGGCTTCGATGATATCAACTCCCAGGGCCTCCAGCTGTCTTGCAAACCTCAATTTTTCGTCGGGATTCATGCTGGCGCCGGGAGATTGCTCACCGTCTCTTAAGGTGGTGTCAAAGATGTAAATACGATCACCTTTCTTTTTCATTTCTTCTTTCCTCCTTTCAGGCAAATAAAAAGGCCATGGGATTTTTCGCCCATGGCCTTCATTTCAGTTCTTTATTTCTGGTTATGAACTGTTTGAAGACAACGGGCGCACCTCTCCCTTCCGCAAGCAAAGCAACAATGTAATAATGGCGCAGTTCCCGTTCGTCTTCATAAATTTCAACGGTAGTTATTACTTATAAAAATATAAAAAACTTGTCAAGGATAATTTGTTTATTGCCTTGACTCCGGATACCCATTTTTGTATCAGAAATGGGAAAAAATTGAAGGGGGGCAAAATTTATGAATATCGGGCGTTTGATTGAAGACAATATAAAAAGGTTTGGTGAATACGATTTCATTTGCCACGAGGACAAATGGATTACCAACGTTGAAATTAATAGGATGGTCAATAGGTTAGGAAATGCCCTGAAGAAGTTAGGGATCAAGAAAGGTGATCGGGTAGGAGTCCAACTGCCGAACTGTCCGGAACTCGTCCAAACCTTTTATGCGACTTTTAAGATAGGCGGCATCCTCGTACCCCTGAATCCTGCTCAAAAAGCGCTAGATTTATCTTATATATATAAGGATGCAGGTCTTTCTGCTCTCATCAGTGCACCAGATTACTGGTCAACGATTCAGGAAGCCCGTACGGGGGTTGAAGAATTGCGGCATGTCATCATGATCGGGGATAATGTTCCTGCCGGTGCTCTTTCCTATAAAGAAATCATATCTTCGGAATCAGACAAATTATCTATCGAAGACACGGACAATGATGACACAGCCGTCATGATCTATACGGCTGGTACAACGGGAGTACCCAAAGGGGTGATGTTAACCCATTACAATTGGTACAGTCACGTCTCCGGTTATTATGAAACCGTGCTCCTCGATGCCTGGGGGGTAAGGGTGAAGGCGATCGTCGATGGAAAAGAGACGGAGGTGTTTGGCATCGATCGCAATCGCGTTTCCCTCATCACCTTGCCTTTATTCCATGGATATGGGGTTTTTGCCCTAAACTTGGAATTTTTAACGGGGGGGAAACTCGTCCTCGTGCCGCGATGGAATCCGGAAGAGGCCATGGCGGCGATTGAAAAATATAAAGTGACGGATTTTCGCGGGGTTCCAACCATGTACATCCAGATCCTCAATCATCCGGCGGCACCAAAGTACGATCTCAGTTCACTCAAGATGTGTATTTGTGGAGCTGCTCCTATGCCACTTGAGGTAGCGCGGCAGTGGAAGGAGAGGTATGGAATCGATATATGGGAAGGATACGGTCTGAGTGAGGCAACGACGGTTAATTGTGGAAACGCAGCAGAGAATCGGCCACCCAAGTATGGGTCAATCGGTAAGTGTTACCAAAAGGCCAATACAATGAAAGTACTCGACGATCATGGTAACGTTCTTCCTCCTGGCCAGGTGGGAGAAATCTGCATCAAAGGTCCGGCTGTCATGAAAGGATATTGGAATAAACCACAAGAAACGGCTGAAGCCATTCGAGATGGGTGGCTTCATACCGGGGATGTGGGATATATGGATGAAGACGGCTACCTATATATTACCGACCGAAAGAAGGATCTCATCATCAGGGGTGGGGAAAATATATACCCAAAAGAAATAGAAAACGTGCTTCATACCCATCCGGCTGTTTTGGAGGCAGGAGTAGTAGGGATGCCCGATCCTGTGTATGGGGAGGCAGTAAAAGCCTTCGTCGTTTTAAAGACCCCCGGCTCCGTAACCGTCGACGAACTAATGGATTTCTGTCGGGAAAAACTTCCCGCTTACAAGAGACCAAAAGTAATCCGGATTCTGGAATCTCTGCCCAAGAGTGCGGTTGGTAAGATTCTCCGCCGAGAGCTGAGAAACTTGGATTAAGAGAAATCAATGGTTAGTCGCCGGAAGATAGAGTTGAAAAATTGTTCCCTCTCCCGGGGTAGAGGTAGCAGTGATGTGTCCCTCATGATTTTTCAATATGGAGTAGGTCACTGCTAAGCCGAGGCCTACCCCCCGGCCACGACTACCTTTAGTTGTAAAGTATGGGTCGAAGATGCGGGGCAGATCTTCTTCTTTAATTCCCATGCCCGAGTCGCGGAAGCATATTTTTACATATTTACCCGGCCTGAGCACATTTGATTCTTCTTCGCAAACGTTTTCCGCCGTAATTTCCACCTCCCCTCCATTTGGCATGGCATCGAGGGCATTCTGCAGAATATTTTCGAACACCTGATTAATCTGTTTTGCGTCCACGTAAACTGTCCAGATATCATCAGGTATGGAAACCCGATACGCCACGCCCTCTTTCGCTTTCGACTCCAAAACGCGCATCAACAGAGGCTCGATTCTTTCGGGATGACGGATAGGGAATCCTCCTTTGGCAAAAGTAATAAGCTTGTGAGCTAATTCTTTAGCCTGTAAGCCGGCTTTTTCCGCGATGGCGAGACCTTCTTCCAAAATTTTATCCTCTTCATCGGCCGAGAGTTTGGCGAGAAATATATTGCGAAGTATGGCCGAAAGGAGGGCATCGAAATCTTGGGCGACACCACTGGCGAAAGTGCCTAATGACTCTAATTTTTTCATACGAATGAGCTCGTCTTCCGCCCGTTTTCTGTCTGTAATGTCTTCTAAAGTTTCTATAGCACCGGTGATTTTACCCCGCCCGTCCCGAATCGGTGCAGCGGTAATATGCACCCATCGACCGTGGGTACCGAAGCCGGGGAAAAATTCTGTTGCCTCATAAGCTTCTTTGAGAGGGATCGAACGAGTTATGCGGTTAGAATACCATTTTTCACCTTCCTCCAGTTTTTCATCTACAATAAGATCGGCCAGACATGGTCGCGAGAAGCGGTAAAACGCTTGCCAGTGATTGGTGGTACCAATTATGTCTACTCTCTTGACTCCGCTTAAGGTCTCTAATGCCTTGTTCCAATACAGGACGCGGTGATTTCGGTCGATGACGAAAGTTGGTATCGGAAACCCTTGAATAATGCTTCGCATCATCCGTTCTTGTTTTGATCGTTGCCACAGGGCATATGCCAGGCATATGAAGGCGGTGATCGCAGAGCCTAAGAGAAAGGCAAGGAGAATGTTCATATTAATATCTCGCAGGTTTACCCCTTTGGGGTAAACCTATTTTTTTATAACATATTTGTAGGGTCTTGGGAACTAAGGGATGAGAAATTTTTTCGCTTGGTAGGCTTCCTTCACTATTTTTACCGCTTCGTCTATGCTGATATCCCCCGTATTGAGTACGAGGTCGTAGTGGGCTGGATTAGTTACATCTTCATGAAAATATTTCATAATAAAAGCACTTCGGTCATTATCAGTTTTCACTATATAAGCTTTGGCTTCATCGTAACTCAGGCCTCGGTTTCTCATCACATGTTCTATCCTTTTTTCTAAAGGAGCAATAAATCGCACACGAAAAATCTTTTCTGCCGGTAGTATAAACTGCGCTCCTCGCCCCATAATAATGGCATTGCCGAATTCCCCGGCGCCAGCACGTATGACCTTAATTAGATGTTGCAGATATACGTCCGGCCATAAGTGGCGAGCTGTGAAGAATGATTGAATCCAGCTATCAAGCATGGAAATCTTCTTCTCATCTAGCATACTTACTACCTTTTCGCTCATATTTGCACTTTCCGCAATGCGGGCGATAATTTGGGAGCCGATCAAATCCATTTTCAATTCTTCGGCCAACTTTCTACAAATCTCGCTTGCACCCGCTCCAGCTTCTCGAGAAACGGTAATGCACGGTCGATACTTTTTATCTTTGCCTTCACGTCGCCATTTTTCGAGTTGACTCTCCAATGCCTTTCGATCTGCTTCGAGATCTTTGATTGTATAATCTCGAGTAAAATCAGGACAGTGCATACTTATCCCGTCGAATGTGACGGAAAATCTCTTTTGGCAGTATTGCCTCCAAGCGCAGATCACGCATAAGCGTTTATCCATGGCCATAGACGGTCACCTCCTTTTTTTCCGCCCCCTTTAAGGCCTCGAAACCGGCAACTATGTCCAATAGCTCTTCGGTAATCGTCATCTGTCGTTGCCGGTGAAACATAACGGTTAATTCTTGAATCCTTTCTTCAATGTTTTTTTCCGCGTTCTGCATGGCTGCTAAGCGGCTCGCATTTTCGCTGGCTAATGACTCGGCGAAGGCACGGAATAGAGAAACAAAAAGATATTCCCTAACCAAGCTTGCAAAGAGATTGTCCCATTTGATGGTGTAAATGGGGAGCACCTTCGATGGCCATTTCGCCCGTTCCATCTTCTTTAACCATCTCTGATCAACGGGTAGAAGCTGCAGGGTACGGGAACGATACGTGGCCCCCGATTGGTATTCATTATAGTAAAGATAGATATGGTCTATTTGGCGCCGAAAATACCAGTCCTCGATGATCATGATCAGATCTTGAACCATTGGAGTAATGCCCCCTACAGAGTTGGGCATCGATAAGGTTTCTATGATTGCCTGTCCGGCGTCCAATAGGTACCCTTCGATTCTCTCTCCTACCGCAATAACGTAGCGGTCTTCGAACGATGTGCCCGTCGATGCCATTTCCTCAAGGGCATGATGGGCGATATTTTCATTTAACGGACCACAGAGGCCTTGATCGGATCCAAATACAATAGCACCTATCCGTTGGGGTGGACCAGTTAGGCGAGCTCTTATTTCTGAGGGACGATATTTGAGAATTACATGGAATCCCATCTCTACCGTTCGATTGTAATCGGCCAACGATTCAACGGCTCGCTGGTATTGCCTGATGCTTACTGCCGCAAGAGCCTTCATGGTCTTGACGACGGAATGCAAATCCTGGGCGCTTTTAATTTTTCTTTTCAAAGACTCCATCGTTTGCATTGAATCACACCACTTTTTCGGCTATCTTGAGAATTATTTCGAGATCGGTGGTAGAAAGTTTTTCTCCCTTTTCTATTCTGAGGCATACGTCGGATGCCTCCTCTCTTACGGCTAGCCGTACTTTTGCTTCTGCCTCTAGTACCTTTTCGATGGGTATCCTATCCATTACTCCACCGGTGACGGCAATCAGAGCGGCAATTTGTTCAGCCGCAGGCATGGGTCTGTACTGAGACTGTTTCAGGATTTCTCTAATTCGCCATCCTCTCTCTAACACTCTTCTGGTTGCCTCGTCGAGGCGGGTTCCGAAACGGGAAAAGGATTCTAGCTCTTCAAACTGCGAATAGGACAGTCTTAAATCTCCGGCTACTAATCGGTACGCGGGAAGTTGGGCCTTACCTCCCACGCGAGACACAGATTTTCCCACATCCACGGCCGGCAGTATCCCTTTTTGAAACAGGCGGGGGGTCAGATAAATTTGACCATCCGTAATAGAGATGAGATTGGTGGGAATGTAAGACGATATGTCTTGGGCTTCCGTTTCAACGATAGGTAGGGCGGTAAGGGAGCCACCACCTCGTTCTTCCCTTAGGTGGGTGGAACGTTCCAATAGACGGGAATGAATGTAGAAAATATCGCCCGGAAAGGCCTCACGACCCGGTGGCCGCCGCAGAAGAAGAGACAGTTCTCTATAGGCACGGGCATGGCAGGTGAGGTCATCATAGACGACAAGCACATCCCGGCCCTTTTCCATGAAGTATTCTCCTATAGAGGTGGCAGCGTAGGGGGCGATAAATTGTAATCCCGGTACGTCCTCAGCTGTAGCTGCCACAACGATAGAGTAAGGCATGGCACCGTATTCTTTCAGGTCGGCGACGACCTTAGCTACGTCCGATGCCTTCTTTCCAATCGCCGTGTAGATGCAAATTACGTCCTTGTCCCTTTGGTTGATGATTGTATCTATGGCAATGGCCGTCTTCCCCGTCTGCCGATCCCCCAGGATGAGTTCTCGTTGACCTCGACCAATGGGAATAAGGGCATCGATAACCTTTATTCCCGTTTGGAGAGGAACCGTTACGGGGGCCCGCACCATGACCGGTGGGGCTTCCCTTTCTACAGGATAACGTCGGATAGTTCTCACTTCCCCTAAACCGTCCAAGGGTCTTCCTAAGGCGTCGACGACCCGGCCCAGCAAATCTTCTCCCACAGGGACATCAAGAACTCTTCCCGTCCGGCGTACTTCCACCCCCGCTCTCATCTGTTCCGTGGGACCCAGGAGAATGATGCCTATTTCATCTGGGTCGATATTGAAGACATAGCCCATCGTATGGCCGGGAAATCTGACAATTTCTTCCGCCTTAACATGGGGCAATCCCCAAGCGCGGACGATGCCTTGTCCAACAAAATGAACCACTCCGACTTCCCTTTGATTTATCCGAGGCGATTCGTCTTTTATCAGCCGCTCCATGAGCTGGAAGGTATCTTCCAGTGTTCCAAAGAGGACTTTTTCATCTGTTAAGTCTACTTTCATAGTCATTTCCCTTTTCTTACGCTTTGATGTGCGCCTCCTCCACCAAGGCTCGGGTAAAGGTTTCCTCCAAATTTTCTAGGTAATCCCCAATGCTCCAGGCAAGTTTATACCCATGGGTCCTAAGCTCAATGCCAGCTACGGCTTCTTCGAGTATTTCGAACCGTAGCTCTGGCTTGATACCGGGAATTAAATCTGCGAAAATATCGACGATTTCCTTTTGAAGAGGCTCGGGAATGGGAAAGGCGCTTTGCACCACAATCCTGCCTCCTGACTGTTTGACCGCTTCTTGTAATCTGTCTTTTTCTTCTGCACTTGTTTCCTTGAGTTTACGAATAAACACCTTAGCCATTCTCTCCTCTAATTCTTCATCTGCCATGGCTGCCAAAATCCGCCGCGCAATAGCGTATGTTTGCCGACCTACCCTTTGACTTAGGTCCTGAAGGAAAGATTCCTTTTCCTTCCTTAAGGTTTCTTGCCAACGGGATTTAATAGCATCAACATCAGCCCGCGCTTTTTCCAAAAGCTCTTTTTTCTTTGCCTCTGCGGCCTGAACCATCTGATTAATAAGCTCTTCTTGCTTTTCGGCGAGTAATCGGTTCTTCTCCTCATACAGGGCGGCCAGGTTTTCTGCTTCCTTTCTCAGCCTCTCCGCCTCTTCGAAACGGGACACTATCATGCCTTCGCGTCTATCCATGGCCTGAACGATGCGTCCATAGAGAAAGCGCTTGAGGAGGTAGACGAGAATGAGAAAATTTACGATTTGGGCTGAAAAAACGAACCAATCGATGTGCATGGTTTATCCTCCCATTTTCTTGACAACAAAGTTCCAAAATGGGTTGGCAAAAACAAGAATCATCGAGATAACAAAGCAGTAAATGGCAATCGATTCGATCATGGCCAAGCCCACAAATAAAGTACGAGTAATTGAGTTTCTCTCATCCGGCTGTTGGGCGATAGAGCTCAAAGCAGAGTGAACGGATCGCCCTTGACCAAGGGCGGGACCGATGGAGCCTATGGCCATACACAAGGCTGCTGCAATGATGGAAGCAATGGCAACGTTTACGTTTTCCATATGATCTCCTTCCTTTCTGTTATTTTTCCGTCTTCTCGTGACCCTCTTCATGGGTCTGGGTCGCAGAGGCGATATAAACCATGGCGAGGATCGAGAAGATGTAAGCTTGAATCAAACCAATCAGGAGTCCCAAGGCCTGCATAACGATAGGAAAGAAAAAAGGTGTAACCGAAAGGAGAATAGCAATTACTTTCTCGTGGCTCATTATGTTTCCGAAGAGACGAACCGTGAGGGCCAGAGTGCGAGAAAGTTCTCCCATGACGTGAAAGGGAAAGAAAATAAATGTGGGGCGGAAATATTCTTTTATGTATTCTTTTAATCCTTGCTTAGCTATGCCATAGATGGGTACAGCAATGAACACACAGATGGCAAGAGCAAAGGTGGTGGTGAGGGAGGACGTGGGGGGTACGTAGCCTGGGACGACTGCCAGGAGATTGGCAACGGCAATGAAAAGGAAAAGGGTGCCGACGAAGGGTAAATAATGCCCCGCTTCTCCTTTGCTTATCTCATTTATCTCTCCCCTGATGGTAGAAATTACAACTTCCAAAAAATTCTGCCAGCGCGTACAGTGAATTGAATCGGAAAGATTTCTCGTAACCAGCCAGGAGATGATAATAAGTATCGCCATGACCAACCAGGTATATACGAGAGTGGCGTTGAGGGTTATAAACTTCCATTGCCAGAAGATAACCTGATCAGGGCTAATCTGTGAGATGGTCATAATTTCCATATTTTTACTCCTCCCGTTTTAAGGACTTAGCTCTGAAAATTGGAGCCCTCCCAGCCTTCTTTTTAGGAATTCCCGGGCGGAAAGAAACCCGACTATGGCCCAAAGAAGCCTCGTGTAATGGCCATCTATGGTGATGAGGACGAAACAAGTTACAGCCACGCCGGCACGAAAGATGAAGCTTAAAGCCATCAAACGGATAGGATGTTTGTGGTCGAAAAGACGTTTCACCGTCAGCCATAGACAGTAAAAGTATGCCCCCCCCAGGGTGATCCCCAAGGCAAATCCTCCTAATAAGTCAACAAAGTTCATTCCTCTTGGTCCTCCTCTTCCTCCCACTTTCTGATGCCCGCCTTTTTTACCCAGTACCACGCATTCACAGAACCGAGCATAACACCGCCTATAAGTAGGGTAAGGGTCCATGAGTATTGAGAAGGCCAAGTTTTGTCGATCCAAAGGCCCAATGCAACACCGATGAGAGTCGGAATGGCAACGGACCATCCGACGACGCCGAATACGCCGAGACCGAACCAGATCGTTTCATCTCCTTCTCGGCGGACTCGTATTTTTATCTTTTCCTTTTTGGCTATTTCGCGGGCGAAAGACTCGGCCCGTTTGCGCTGCCTTGCTTTTGAATTTTCTTTTTGTTTTTCCATATTAAGCCCTTATGTTCATTTCCATGAAACGTCTCACGATATCTATCTCCAATTTTACGGCCGCGGCTCTGGCTATTTTTTCCCTTTCATCTAAAGCCAGGAAATTCTCCTCCACCATTTTTTTTAGAGAGCCTAAATCGGGACCTCGGATGGCATTTCTGACCGAGACTAATACTTCGGACCCACATTTCACGAGCACCCCTTCGTCCATAGCAAATAGCTCTTCTGTTCCTTCGGGCGTGGTAAAGGAGAATATTCCCGGCACCAGGGCAGATACAAAATCAATATGACGGGGCAAAAGGCAGAACGAGCCATTAGATGCCTCGGCAATGATTTTTGTCACCGGACGATCTACCAAGACATGGGAGGGCAAGAGAATCTTTAGATTCACTGTTTTTTCGCCTCCTCGATGCTACCTATCATGTAAAGGCTACTTTCGGGATAATCGGCGAATTCATCGTTTAAAATCCTTTCACAGCCGTCGAGGGCTTCTTCTAAAGAAACCATGCGACCTTCCTTGCCAGTAAACTGTTCGGTGGTGAAAAAAGGTTGCGTGAAGAAGCGCTCGAGACGGCGTGCTCGGTTTACGAGTCTTTGGTCTTCTCGGGAAAGTTCAGAAATGCCCAGCATGGCAATTATATCTTTCAAATCTTCATACGTGCTCAAGGTTTTTTGGATTTCTTGAGCAATCCGGTAGTGACGCTCACCCGCGATGGAAGGCATGAGCATTTTGGATCCCGACTGCAGAAGATCGATGGCGGGATAGAATCCCTCGGAGGCCCTCTTTCGAGATAGGGAAATGAAGGCCGTTAAATGTCCAAAAGTATGCACGGCGGATGGATCGGTGAAGTCATCGGCCGGGACGTAGACGGCCTGGATTGATGTGATAGCTCCCGTCGTGGTGTTACAGATCCGCTCTTCTAATTCTGCAAGGTCAGTGGCTAGGGTAGGTTGGTAACCTAGGCGCGAAGGAAGGAGCCCGAGGAGGCCCGATACTTCTTGTCCCGCTTGGATGAAGCGGAAGATGTTATCGATGAGAAGAAGGACATCCTGTCGAGCATCATCCCGGAAATATTCCGCCATGGTTAGCCCCGCATGACCTACGCGAAACCGGGCACCTGGAGGCTCGTTCATTTGTCCAAAAATCATGACTGTATGGGGCATAACCCCGGCTTCTGTCATCTCTCGATATAACTCTTCCCCTTCCCGGCATCTTTCTCCAATACCGCAGAAAATACTTATTCCTTCATGACGTCCCACCATATTATGTATCATCTCGGTGATAAGGACCGTCTTTCCTACCCCGGCTCCACCGAAAAGCCCCGCCTTCCCTCCCCTTTCTAGAGGAGAGAGGACATCGATGGCCTTGATTCCGGTTTCAAATATTTCCGATACGGTGGATTGTTCTGTGATGGGTACGGGAACACCATGAATAGGTCGTCGCTCCATCTCCGGCAATGGTTCTTTAAAATCTATGGTTTCTCCAAACACGTTAAAGACGCGTCCAAGTAGTTCTTTACCCACGGGGACGGTGAATGGTTTGCCTTCGTTTATAACCGCTTCTCCTCTTGCTAATCCTTGGGTTGGGGTAAGTGAGATGCCTCTTACGGTGTGGGCATCCAGCTGAGTTGTGACTTCGATTCTAATCCGTCCATTCTCCCCTGTTCTTAATACGTGTCTAATCTCGGGAATCTTTCCGGGGAAATAGACATCGACGACACTACCGCGGATAGATACGACCCTGCCTACATTTTCTGCCGACTCTAAACCGGTCATGGCCGTTAGCCCCCCTTTGTGGTACTTCTTTTTAGTATTTCTTCCGCTGCCACCAGGCCTCGACCGAGCCAGGTCAAGACGAGAGAAATAGTCACGATGATTAGACTTCTTATGACATCATTGATAAGTGGTACACTCGGAAGAAAAAGTAGATGACTAATGATCAAATAGAGGCTGAGAATAACGGAAATATAAATACCCGCTCTCTTCCACCAAATGGCGCCCAGAATGATTGGTATGTAATATAGATGGGTAAAGACGATATCGGATTTTAACACCGTATGGGTATAGGTGGTAAGAATAATCATAAGAAAGGTAAGGGATGTAGCGATGATCGTGCGATGTTCACGCATTTTTTGTCCCCATTTCCCTTCTGAAAAAATTCTTCTTAGGCGGCCCATTTTTCTTTCGATTTCACCTCTTATGAGCTCTTCGTAACGTTGTGAGATAAAGATAATAGCGTAATCAAACATAAGAATGGTCCGCACAAGAGAATCTACGGCTTGCTTCTGCTCCACTGCCGAAATGAAAATGGTTTGAAATTCAGCGTATAGCCATATGTGCCGACGCATTAAAATGAGAGCATAGAGAGATTCGCTCAAAGGTATGTTGTGTCGAAAATGTTCCTCGGCGTACTGATAAAAATAGGGACGGGAAATTTCCGCTGGTTTCTCCGTATAAAACATCTGACTGAAGTTATCGTAAAAGCGCACGGCCATAGTAAGGAGCGTTTCGTCTGAAAGGGAATGGTAAGAAGGAGTGCGGGCGTTTTTTTTCACGTCCTTAACCCATTGCTCGGCAATGGCCTCCGCGTGGGTTTCTATCAAGGTTACTAACTTTAGGGATCCCGCCATCATAAAAGCCTCCTTTCTCCGCGGAAAGCAACTGCTATTTCTCTTTTTCCATCCAACCTTCTTGCATCATCTCGTAGTATTTCTTCGTTATGAAATACATGGCGTAGTCAAAGACGAGGATGGTACGGTTCAAACTGTCAACGGCCTGATGTTTTTCCATGGCGGTCGTAAAGACAGCTTGGAACTCGGCATAAAGCCACAACTGACGGCGCATGAGGATGAGAGCGTATATGGCCTCATGTAGGGGCACCCCATCTTGGTATCTTTCTGCGGCATAACGGGAAAAGAACTCCCGACCTGCTTCGATCGGTTTCGGTTCTGTGAAGATCTTTCGGAAATTCTTATAAAACTTAACTGCTTGTGGGATAAGCTTTTCTGGTGGACGGTTATGATAATAAGGGGTCATGGCATTTTTTTGCACATTTACTACCCATTCCCTGGCGATTTCCTCGGCTTTGGATTCGGCCAAGTCGGCCAACTTCATAGACGGAAGCATGTTTTTCCCTCCTTTCCCTTGGTTTATGCTCCCCCATCCGATTTCTATTTTTGGCAAGTTGCATGCCACCCAAGGCTTAGTAAAAAGATTAATAGAAACTAGTACTTATACTATCTCTGGCCGTTGGAAACGTTAAAAAATTCAAATCTTGAAGCGGATAGACAGAGGGGAGACGAGAAAATCCTTTTTTGTTTTAAATAATTAAAAAGGGCGACAATAATGTCATCTCCATTAGGACTTAAATGTCATCAAGGAGATGGCTCCAGAAGGGATCGGATCTCATTTGGCTAATTTTGCGTTGCAACTGACGCACCGTTATTCCTAGAATATTTGCTGCCTGTTTTCTATTTCCGCCGGTATTAAGGAGTACGTAAGCCACATGTGTTTCTTCATTTTCCTTCAGGCTACAGAGGCGGCGCCTATAGATGGATGGTCTGGTCATTTTGTTTCCCAGGTGATGGGGCATGATGAGGGACGTTTCTGCCATCAGAACGGCATTATCAATGATCTGGGCCAGTTCACGCACGTTGCCAGGGTACTCTCCATGAATAAGAACATCGATGGCATCGGGAGAAAAACCTACGATTTTCTTCCCGTACTTTTTATTTGCCTTTTCCAAAAAGAATTGAGCCAGGATGGGTATATCTCCTTCCCTTTCTCTTAGAGGAGGAAGGTGAATATGGGTCGATTTGAGACGGAAAAGTAAATCGAGACGGAAGCGCCCCTCACGACAGGCGAGATCGATATCCATGTTGGTGGCAGAAATGATCCTTACATCCACGTGAACCGATTTGGTGCTCCCCAGAGGGGTTACGACCTTGTCTTCCAAGACGCGCAGTAGTTTTGCCTGCAGGCTATAAGGGAGTTCTCCTATTTCATCAAGAAATAGTGTCCCTCCGTGAGCCTGTTCAAAGAAGCCTTTAAAACTTGATTCCGCCCCTGTAAAGGCACCCCGGACATGGCCAAAAAACTGGGTTTCGAACATGGTCGTTGGAATGGCGGAGACATTGACGGCGATGAAAGGACCTTCCGGGTGGGGTCCTAGGCGATGTATGCCCCGCGCCAAGAGTTCTTTGCCCGTTCCCGATTCGCCCGTGATGAGGATCGGGTTTCCACTGCGGGCCATGGTTGCGGCGAAAGAAAGGATGGCCTTAACTCCTGAATTTTTTGTTATAAAATCGGAAAATGCTTGAGGAATTTCCTCTGAGCCATCTTGAGACATACCCGTGAGACTTCTAACCAGTCCCTTCCTCTCATAAGCCCTCTCAATCGTTAAAAATAGGATATCGTTGTCTACCGGCTTTACGAGATAGTCATAAGCCCCTAAACGCACCGCAGAGACGGTCGTGGGTATGTCATCAAGGGCGGTAACAACGATAAACTCCGTATAAGGCTTGTATGGTTTGGTTGCTTGAAGTACTTGGAGTCCATCCACTTCTGGCATCACCAAATCGAGGAGGACGATGTCGTAATCCTTTTCCCGGATCAGGCGAATGGCATCTCTACCATTGTCGCAGATATCTACGTTCTTGTATCCCCTCCATTCCAGTATTCTTTTGAGCGATGTAAGAGCTATTTCTTCATCATCAACGATGATGATCTTCATAATCTCTGTCTCCCAATTTCAGTGAGAACGAGGAGAAGCCGTTCCATGGAAAAGGGTTTCTTCAACAAACACCTCGCATCCCCGATGACATCATGGGGAGGATCTAAAAGGGCAGAATCGGCCGAGTAGAGGATCACGTTTAGGAGAGGGAAACGCGCTTTGACGGCTCGAAGGAGTTCCCATCCCGATATACCCGGTAAAGCTATTTCTGAGAGGATGATATCTATTTCAGGATAATCCAGCAGATATGAGATTACATCGTCCTCTTTGAGAGGAGCCGGGAAATCGGGGGATAGGACATGTGGTAAGTTGTTTGTCAATTCCCGTACGAACTTTATATCCGGATCGAGACACAACAGAGCTGGGAACAATCGGAGTTCTTTTTTTGGTTCAATAGGAAGAAAAACGGTAAATCTCGATCCTACTCCCGGCTGGGAGAGGACACCGATTGTTCCCCCATGCTCTTTGACAATTCCGTAAGAGATGGATAAACCCAGCCCCGTTCCGCCAGTATCCCGACGAGTGGTAAAGAAGGGATGAAAAAGATTCTCCATAATTTCTCTGGTCATGCCTCGCCCATTGTCTTCGACTGAAATAGCTACCGCCTCAATTCTGCTTATATAGCGGGCCCTTATAATAATGTGTCCTTTTTTCTCTATCGGAATTGACTGCTGGGCGTTGATTACGAGATTAGTTATTACCTGTTCGAGTCGCTGAAGGTGACCCTTGATGGGAGGTAAATCGGTAGGGATGTGAGTTTCTAAGGCCACAATATTTTTCTTTAACTGAGGACCCACGATAATGAGGGCGGCTTGGATAATATCATTAATGGATAGGATATCCCTCTTTCCCACTTCCTCCACCCGGGCGAACTCTTTTAAACCAGATATTACTCGGCTGATCCGGCTCGATGAGATCTTGAAGGCTTCGATGATTTCTCTCATGTTACGAAAAATATCCTGGCGAGTGTAACCTCTCTGTGTCCAGACAGATGGTTCAGCTTCGAGGTCGGACAGAACATCTTCAACCATTTTCCAGATGTCTTCCATGAGGGGGATATTGTAGGAGATGAAACTAATGGGGTTGTTTATTTCATGGGCCACTCCTGCCACAACTTCCCCTAAAGCTGAAAGCTTCTGGGTTTGAATCATTTCCTGCAGTCGAAGGTCCCTTTCCTTACGCAGACGTACTTCTTCCGATACATCCTGCCAGATACCAACTATATGCCTTTCTTTTTTATTTGGAAGACGGATTAATCGCCGATAGTCTGCAAACCATCGGTAAGATTCATCGGCCGCCAAAAAACGGTATGTTGCCTTATAGACCTTGGCGCCTTGTTCTTTTCTAATTTTTCTCAGGATCAATGGTCGGTCTTCGGGGTGAAGCCGACTCGCCCAGAAATGGGCATTCTCTAGAAAGAGATGGGGGGAAAGCCCGGTTATTTCTTCTACGGAGTTACTGAGATAATGAAAATGCAAATCACCGCTGGCTTGGCGGATATAGGTGACGATGGGTAAGGAGTCAAGGATAAGGGTTAGCTGTTCTGTCGTCTGTTCCAGCTGGGCATGCGATAAAGCGAGCTCTTTGGTTCTTTCCTCAACTCGGTATTCTAATTCATTGTAAGCTGCCTTCAACGCTTCTTCTGCCTTTACCCGTTCCGTAATATCTTCCAATGTTTCTATGGCACCCATTACCTCGCCGCGGGCATCCCGGATTACAGCCGCGGTGAATCGCAAGTAACGTCCCGATGTTCCCAATTCTGGGAAAAAATCCGTAGCTTCATAAGCTTCTTCAATGAGAGAGGATTTGGCATATTTGTTAAGATACCAAAGAGGTATTTCATCTAAGGCCCCGCTCACGAGAAGATCGGCCAGACAAGGTCTTTTATGGGCGTAAAAAGCTCGCCACTGCTGGTCTGTACCTATTACATCTTTTGCTTTTATCTGGGATAACTCTTCTAGGGCCTTATTCCAGTAAAGGATCCGATGGTCACGACCGATAACGAAGGCAGGAATGGGAGAACCATTGATACACCCTTCAAGAAGGGCCAATACATTATCCTCTAGCCTTCCCATGGTTAAGATCCATTCAATAGGTATACGTGATCATGCAACTCCAAGAAAAAGTGTCCGTGTACCATCCCTCGCTCGTAAGGGCGAATCTTTTTACGAGCGGCAACGTAAACCCTCCATAAGCCCCGATTAAGTGATGGGACTTTATTTTCTCTTTCAGTCCATATATCGGAGGTTGACTGGTTATTTTTCCCTCGCCGTAGTTGACATAAGGACCGGCATAAGCTTTGAGCCCCTTAGGCAAATCAATCTGTATTCCCATCCCACCTTCTATGGACCATTCCCTTTTTATTTTCATTTCATATAGAGTTCGTTTAAAGTCCTTCCTCACACCTAAAACCTCATCTGTGCCGTCGTTTAGATAGTAACTTCCTTGAAGACTTAATCCCACTCTTAAAGAAGGATTGATTGGGTGCGACCACCTCAGTCCGGCTGCCGTGAGGATGCGGTCATCTCCCCTTAGGTCCGTAGAAGAAATTAGGTAATCTGCCGGGCCGAGGGGACCGGAGATCACTTTCTTGCCAAATCCGATACGACCATAAATTTCGAAGCCCGCGGACATGCCGTAACCGGCCTCCGAATATATTATTTCCCCCGTGATTAAATATGGTCGGTCACCGTCCAAAATGTGTCTTATAGATAGAAAACCCGCTGCCGTGTATAATCCCTTCCCGTCTCGAGAATAACCTTGGGGACGGCCAAGCATGCCTTGGGCGCAAAGGTTTTCAGCGGCCACGAAAGGGATGAGAATGAGAAGGGCCCATAAGATAATTTTTTTCATTTATCACTTTCCCTCTTCTGCTTCGTCGGTGGCGCAATGAATCCTGTTCGGCCTCCTCTTTTTTCTCGATGTTGTATGTAAGCGTTGCGTACAGCTACATAAGCATCTATGGCCGCTTCCTTGAGAGATTCGTAATCTCCTATTCTTAAGGAGGCGTCGTTTATTTTATCGTATCCCTTAATGGCCGTTTCTGTATACCACGGTCTGATGTAGCTTACAGGCTGAAGAAAGTGGTCGCCTAGGGAGCCGAAGGTGTCTCTCAAGCTTGAGGGGCCAAAGATAGGCCACATGATAAAGAAGCCGTGACCGATTCCGTATGAGGCTAAAGTACGACCGAAATCTTCTTCGTACGGGGTTAGATTGATGTCTTCATTGCCTGCCGGATCCAGAATCCCGCCTATGCCCCAAATGGTATTAATAGAAAAACGCCCCAGTTCGGTCAGAGCCCCTTTGAAATTTGCCTGCAAAAGACAGTTGATAAATCTTACGGGAAAACTGAGGTTATGAAAGAAGCGATTGACCCCTGCTCTTACCGGCTCCGGCATGACCTCTCCATAGCCTTGGGCAACAGGTTTCACCACCCAAAAGTAAAGTTTATCATTAAATTCGAACATTACGCGGTTGAAAGGTTCCAACGGGTCGTAGATGGTTATGGGTTCTTCATCTCCGTATTCGTCAACTGTCTCATTCACCTTGATGTCTTTTTCTGGCGATGGCATCTCGGAAGAACCGTAAGCAGGAGCCAGGATTCCCACACTTAAGGTCCAGGCCGTAAGAATGAAAATGAGGGTATGTACACTTTTCCTCATTTACGCTTTCTTCTCCTGCAATTTCTTCCTCATAGTTTCTAGAAGTTTTTCCGGCGTCTCCTTAGAGAGGATGTCGTTAAATTGACTGCGATAATTCTGGACGAGACTTACGTTTTCTATTACGACATCATATACCTTCCAGGTACCATCTTTAAATATTACTCTGTAGACGACAGGTATCTGTTTGGAAGAGGTGATTACCCGCGTATAAACTTCCGCCCGGTTGGGTGCGATCGTCACCTCTCGATCGAAGACGACCTGCTCGTTCGTATAAGAAAGTATTTTGTCGGCGTAAGCGTTTTCCAAAATTCTTCGAAAAAGAGTCACGAATTCCTCTTGCTGGGCTGAATTCAAGGACGTCCAGTTGCGTCCTAAAGTCCTCTTCGACAACTCTACGTCGTCGAACATTTCTTTAAAAACGGGTCGAATGCGATCCTCTTTAATTTCTTTTGCAAACTGTGATTTGCGGGTCGGATCTCTTAGTATTTCCAATACTTTGTTTACGTTCACCCGCACGGTTTCCAGAGCGCTCGTGGCCGTCGCCCATTCCGGAAAAAAGAACGTGAAAACACAGAAGATTAAAACCCACTTCCTTCTCATTCGCCCTTCTTCTCCTTTGATGTCTTTATATCCCCGAATACATACTTACCTATTAGGTCAACTACTTCAACGGCTGGTTGCGTATCGGCGATTACGCCTCCATTGGTGAGGGGCTCACCGCTTCCACCCGGATCGATATTCAGGTATTTGTCTCCTATCAGCCCTTCGGTTTTTATCGAAGCAATCGCATCGTCGTAGATTACGACCCCCTTCTTGATCCTTATTTCGACAACCGCCTTCTGTTCCCTTTGATCCATACTTATATTTTCTACTCTCCCTACTTCAATGCCCCAGATGTAAACGGGGCTTCCCGTTCTCAGCCCCGTCACAGAAGTAAACCGGGCCGTGAGGGCGTAGGTATCATCGCCAAAAAGTGAAACATGACCTAATTTTACGGTCATATAACCCACGCAGACGAGACCGAATATAACAAAGATGCCGACGACAACTTCCATTTTATATTTGTTCATAAGACCTCCATACGGTCAAAATCGCACAATTTCTTTCTCTCCCTGTCTCGTCTTGGCTATCAAGCTATTTATCTCATCAGTGGGATGCCCGATTGTACTCCCAACTCTTATCACCGTGCCAGAAGGGAGGTGTAAGTCGCGCCAACGGTCATTAGTTAAATTTTTTATCATATCTGCTCCCTCACTCAAAGTGGTGTAAGGAAGGACGGCAATGAATTCATTCATACTGTTTCGAACGGTAAATCCTCCCCGGGAATTTAAAATGCGGGCTAATTCGAAGCCGATCTCATGAACCAACTGGCATTCTGGTGGTTCGACTGTGAAAAGAAACAGACAGAAATGTTCATCTCCCAGCTTCCTCATCAGTTGATGGCGGTTTTGAACTTTGAATAATCGTCTAGAATACACGCCTGTCAGCTCTTGCTCCAGTTCTTCCAAGCTCTTGATCACTTCGTCCTGAAAGGGGTGATCGAAGTGTTCTAATTCTTCTGGGGTGCCCTGGAAGACGATCCGTCCTTGATACAGGGCCAAGATGCGATTGGAGATAAAGTATACATCTGGTATTTCGTGGCTTACCAATATGGCGGTAAAGCCGAACCTTTTTTGATATTGGGCAATCATGGTGAGGATACCATATTTCCGGACCGGGTCCTGACCCGAGGTAGGTTCATCAAAGAGGACGATATGCGGGTTGGTTACCAGGGCCCGGGCTAAAGCGGCTCGCTTTTGCATCCCCCCCGATAATTCAGATGGATATTTATCTACGGCCTCGGTGAGCTCCATTTGCTCGATTCTTTCCATTACTCGGCGATGGATCTCTTTCCGATCCATATTTGAAGTTTCTACTAAGGGGAGGGCCACGTTTTCATAAACAGTCAGGGAGTCAAATAATGCATTGTTTTGGAACATATAGCTTATTTGCTTAAAATTCTCTATTTTTTCGACCCGGCTCATCTCTGCTAGGGGTTTGCCCCGAAAGAGAATCTCTCCACCATCGGGCTTAAGGAGACCTATGATGTGTTTAAGGAGAACACTTTTTCCCGCACCGCTCAAACCGATTATGGTCGTTACTTCTCCTTCGTAAATTTTTAAATTCACGCCATCGAGGACGGTTTTTTGACCGAATCTTTTGGTCACGTTCTTAAACTCGATAAGAGGCTCCGCCATAGAGATGTCTCCTTAAATAAGCAATAGAGAGGTGACCACATAATCGGCGATGAGAATAAACACACAGGAGGTTACGACGGACGAGGTGGTGGCCATACCCACCGCTTTTGCCCCATGACTGTCCGTACGCATGTGAGCAAAATAACCTTTGTAACAGGAAACACCTGAAACGATGGCGGCAAAGACGACGGCCTTAATGAACCCATCCATTATATCCTTCATGTCCGTACTAGCCTGCACCCGGTATAGGTAAGTACCCGCGTTTGCTCCCAGGATAAGTACACCAGATATGTAACCGCCAATGATCCCTATGAGATCGAAAAGAGCGGTTAGAAGGGGGAAACTAATGAACGAGGCGGCGATGCGGGGACTTATAAGGTATCTGATAGGGTCTATCCTCATGGTGGTGAGGGCGTCTATCTGTTCCGAGATGCGCTGGATCCCTATTTCGGCGGTGATGGCCGAACCAGCGCGGGCCGTTATCATGATAGCCGTAAGGACCGGCCCTAGTTCCCGGACGAGAGAGAGGGTGACGAGTGTGCCCATAGCACCTTGGGCTCCCACTTTAATGAGGGCATGGTAAGATTGAAGCCCCAGGACCATACCTGTAAATAGTCCGACCAGCAAAATGATTAAAGTTGAATTGGCGCCTATGTAATAAACCTGGCTTACGATTTTCTTTCCTTGACGGGGGTAAAAAATCTTTATGAAGGCAAGGGTGAAAAAGATGGCCGCAGCTCCCATGCTGGAAGTATAGGTAATGGCTTTTCGACCTATTGCGGCAATGATTTCAATGGGTCGTAGTGAAGACACCTGCATTTTCATTCCCCGGTGGGAGATTATTTTTGTGCGATACATCCATAATTGTCTCCTTCCATCTTGTCAATGGAAAAGGGATTTTGACTCTTGACAAGGAGGTGACGGTTGGAGATACTGTACGCCACAATGCGGTAAAGGAGGGACGAGATGGAGATTACGTGGTTTGGGCATGCAGCCTTTTTGATCAAGGCCGCGGACGGCAGTCGTCTTGTGATCGACCCTTACGAATCGGGTGCTTATGGTGGGGCAATCGGCTATGGAAGGATAGATGTAGAAGCCGATGTGGTGATCACGAGTCACGGTCACGCGGATCATAATGGTACAAAAGACCTGCGGGGGTCTTTTACCCTCGTCGATCGAGTGGGGGAGTTCAAAGCGAAATCCTTTAATATCAAAACTGTTCTGACGTCTCACGACTCCTCGGGAGGAAAGGAAAGGGGTAACAATTTGATTTCCATCGTGGAAGTGGATGACCTTAAGATTGTTCATCTTGGAGATTTGGGTCATGCACTTTCCGCGGAAACCGTACACGTTCTGGGTAAGGTTCACATCCTGCTGATCCCGGTAGGTGGTTTTTTTACCATCGATGCCCGCGAGGCAACGAGGCTCATGGAGCAGATTGCTCCCTCGATAACCATTCCTATGCATTACCGGACGGAGAAGTGTTCCTTGCCCATTTCTGGGGTAGAGGAGTTTCTGAAGGACAAGAAGAATGTGGTGCATCTCGCCAGGTCAGTGTTGAACATTGATAAAAACAGCTTGCCTGCGGAAAGACAGATTATTGTCTTACTGCCGCTCCGGTAGATTTTACAAGGAATAGAGTTTTTCTCCTTTAAGGATCGTGAAGTGATGACGTTCGAGCAGGTCGATGGCTTTATCCACGTCATCGAAGCGGAAGATTATGACGGCGTTTTCCCCACTCCGTTCGACAAAAGCATATAGATACTCAACATTTATGTTTGCCCGCGCTAGCACTTCTAGGATACTGTGAAGACCCCCCGGGCGATCGGGCACCTCTACGGCTACCACCTGCGTTCGGCTGACGCGAAATCCGTTTTCTTTAAGCAGTTGACTGGCCTTGTTGACGTCATTTACGATGAGGCGGAGAATACCGAAATCGGAAGTATCAGCTAGGGAGAGGGTGCGAATGTTAATGTTTCCCTCTTTGAGAATCCTTGTTACCTCTTCCAATCCACCTGGCCTGTTTTCGATGAAAACGGATAGTTGTTCTACTTTCATCGGTCTTATCTCCCTTTTATCAAGCCATGATACGTCTTTTATCAATTACCCGTCTGGCCTTTCCCTCGCTCCTTTGCAAAGTTCTAGGCTCGACTAATTTTACTTTCGCCGTGACCCCTAGATAATCTTTAATATCTCTCTGGATTCTCCTTTCTAATGATTGGAGAACCTTGACTTCATCCGCTTGGTCGAAAAAGCTCTCCGAGACCTCCACCTGGATCTCTAAAGTGTCTAGGTTTCCTTCTCGATCTACTATAATCTGATAATGGGGTTCCAATTCTTTTACCTCTAACAAAATGGCCTCAATTTGGGAGGGAAAGATGTTGACTCCTCTAATGATGAGCATGTCATCACTTCGACCCATTACACGATCCATGCGGATATGTGTTCTTCCGCACCGGCAAGGAGTTAGGATAAGCCGTGAAATATCGCGGGTACGATATCGAATCAAAGGGAAGGCTTCCTTGGTCAGGGTGGTGAAGACGAGTTCCCCCTTTTCCCCTGGGGGCAGATTATGACCCGTTTCCGGATCAATGGTCTCTACGATAAAATGGTCTTCGAAGATGTGCATACCCTCCCGCCCTTCAGCGCACTCCATAGCCACGCCGGGACCCATGATTTCCGAGAGGCCATAGATGTTAAGAGCGGAGATGTTGAGTTCATTTTCTATCTGTTTGCGCATCTCCTCGCTCCATGGTTCGGCTCCGAAAATGCCGACCCGGAGACGAAGTGACGCCATATCCACGCCCATAGCCCGGCCTTGTTCAGCAAGATTCAAGGCGTAAGAGGGGGTGCAGCATATAACGGTAGGACCAAAATCCTGGAGAATCAGGATTTGCCGTTTCGTGTTTCCTCCTGAAATAGGAATAACACTGGCACCCAAACGCTCGGCTCCGTAATGGACGCCTAAGCCTCCGGTAAAGAGGCCATACTGATAGGCGTTATGGATGATGTCAGTTTTTGTCACTCCCGCAGCGACAAAACATCGAGCCATCAATTCAGACCACGTATCTATGTCTCTGTGCGTGTAACCGACTACCGTTGGCCTTCCCGTGGTTCCGGACGAGGCGTGGAGACGAACGATACTGCTCATGGGGACGGCAAACATGCCAAAGGGATAATTATCCCTCAAGTCTTGCTTAGTGGTGAAGGGTAATTTAGATAAGTCTTGTAGAGATTTGATGTCGTCGGGCTTGATACCTGTGCGATCGAAGGAGCGCTTGTAGAATCCAACCGTATGATAGGCTCTCATCACTACCTGTTTGAGCCTTTTGAGTTGCAAAGCTTCCAGTGCTTCTCTCGGCAGAGTTTCAAATTCCTCATCGTAAATCATAAGAGATCCTCTGTTTTTTCTTTCACTCTATCACAAACTTCTTTCTTCCCGCAAGGCACATTTCACTTTTCGTTCAACGGGGGGCTGAAATTGAAAGAAACGTTCAATTTAACGGGTCGTGAAATTTTTACCGGGCGACTAATTTTTCAATAGTATTTAATCCTTGCAATGGTTAGCCACATGTGGCACATGTTTTGCGGAGAAGCGGCGGCTGGAAATTAAGTTCCCTTAACCCATTTTTTGTGGTAGGGAAATAGAAAGAACTTTGGGAAAGGAGAAAGGAAAATATGTTAAGGAAGTGCGGTCAGAGGGTTTTTACTCTTGTATCGACGCTCGCGGCAGTATGCTTAGGGGCACCAGCAGTATGGGCCGCTGAACAGCTCCCGGCAGCCGGGGAATCGTATGTAAAGGTACTATTTGCCGTGGGAGCAATGGTCGCGGCCGGTATATCCATCGGCGTGGGAGCAATCGGTGCCGGTTTGGGTATCGGTACGGCGGCTAGTGGTGCCTGCCAGGCGGTAGGGAGAAACCCGGGAGTACAGGGCAAGATTATGATGACTATGCTTATCGGTATGGCCATGGCGGAGTCCATCGCGATTTACGCTCTGGTTGTTTCGCTGGTTCTTTTATTTGCCAACCCCTTTATGAAGTACTTTTTGGGTTGATGAAAGAGTCGAAATTAACTGCGAATCGAACTAGAGTTAAGGGGGAAAATAATGACAGAAAAGACTAAAGATAAGCAGCATTTCACCGTTGCAAGGGTCTTCTTCCTGCTTATCGTAATCCCCTTATCACTGATGGCCATTCTTATTGCCAACGGCATTTTCAAATTAGGGGTTACTGTAAAGGAACGGGCGGTTACAGTGCTCGATCAAAAGTCCCAGGAAGAGATAAAAATTCGCACCATCAACTTGGCAGATGAGGTGGCGAACTTCCTAGCGGAGAGGAAAAAGGATGTGCTTATAGCCACCATCATTCCCACCACGGAAACGGCTTTCAAAAGGTTTGTGGGCGAAAATAGAAAGGGACTCTGGGTGAAGGAAGGAGATAAAATCCGCCAAGTTCTGGCACCCCTTTATTCGGAAATGTCCTACATCGACAAAAACGGTAACGAAATAATAAAAATCGTAAATGGGGAAATCGTCCCAAAAGACAAATTGACAAATGTGTCTAGTCCCGCTCGAACGACTTACCGATCGGAAGAATACTTCACCAAAGCGAAGGAGCTCAATAAAGGCGAAGTGTATGTATCGCCTCTCACGGGATGGTACATATCTCGTCCGGAATTCGATCAAGGAAAGAGATTTTCCGGCGTGGTCCGTTTCGCCACCCCCATCTATGGGAAAGATGGCCTTCAGGGAGTCGTTCAGGTTGCCCTTGATGCGAGACATCTCATGTCATTTACTGACCATGTGGTTCCCACTTCTGCCACCTCTGTTTACGAGGCTGATGCGTCATCGGGTAATTACGCTTACATGGTTGATTACCGCGGTTATGTGATCTCTCATCCGAACGATTATCATATAGTTGGCCTCTCTCAGGATGGCTCTTTGGTTCCACACCTGACTCAGGAAAATTCGGGCGAATTAACGAAGGCGGGGAAGGAAGTGTTGAATTTCAACTATCTCGGTTTCCTCGATCCCAATTTGCCAGAAATACATAAAGAGGCCATGTCTGGGAAAAGTGGAATGAAGACTTACAAGTTCGGTGGCCACACTAAATTCGTTGCCTATGCGCCAATAAAATTCTCCGGGCCGGAGTTCCCATCCGGATACGGATGGATTGGTATGGGAGTCGATGTAGAGAAATTTAACGAGCTGGCCATAAAAACAAGCCAGAATATTGATAAGGAGGCCAAGGCCTGGACAACAACTATCATTCTCATCCTCATTATTTCGATTGTCATATTATTCCTAATCGCCGCTATCCTAGCGCGCGGTATTGCCCGCTCCATTGCCGCAGAAGTTCCACCGGGTGCTGAAGGTGAAGGGCCATTCTACGATGATGAGGAGGAAGAGGACAAGTAGATTAATATCTAAAAAAGTAGTCCTTCGAGGGCCGGAAACTCTTTCCGGCCCTTTTTAATTTACCCCGCAATTGAC
This sequence comes from Syntrophales bacterium, assembly GCA_026416455.1. GTDB lineage: Bacteria > Desulfobacterota > Syntrophia > Syntrophales > UBA8958 > JAOAFE01. The sequence continues at coordinate 19,656 of JAOAFE010000013.1, read as the reverse complement.
TTAAGTGCGTATTATTGATAAAGGCAGCTACTACGTATCCTTCCCCACAGGATGACGTAATGAATTAGGAGAAGGAGGCTTCTGATATGAGCGATAGATTGATTATTTGGTTTGATGAATTACAGCTTAGGGATATCCCGCAGGTAGGAGGCAAAAATGCATCTCTAGGCGAAATGAGACGTGAACTGAGGCCGAAGGGGGTGAATATTCCCGATGGATTTGCCGTGACCGCCCATGCGTACCGTTATTTGATTACTTCGGCTGGCATCAAGGATAAGATCGCGCAGATTTTAAGTGACCTCGATACGCACAATATTGAGAATCTAAAGGAGCGCGGGCAAAAGATTCGTGAACTTATATATCAAGCTCCTATGCCGAAAGACCTAGAAATTGCGATTATCGAGGCTTATCGAAAGCTTTGTGACGAATATGGGCCTAACACCGACGTCGCAGTGCGGAGTTCTGCTACGGCAGAGGACTTGCCGGATGCGAGTTTTGCTGGACAACAAGAGACTTATCTAAACATTAGAGGGGAGAGGGACCTTCTAGATGCGTGCAAGAAGTGTTTCGCTTCGCTTTTTACAGACCGTGCCATCTCTTACCGAGTTGATAAGGGATTCGATCATATGTCTGTCGCCCTTTCCATCGGGGTACAGAAGATGGTTAGGTCTGATTTGGCCTGTTCCGGAGTGATCTTCTCCATCGACACCGAGTCCGGCTTCAAGGAGGCAGTTCTGATTACAGGGTCGTATGGTTTGGGAGAAACGGTGGTTCAGGGCATAGTCAATCCGGATGAATTTTATGTGTTTAAACCTACCTTAAGGCAAGGATTTCGCCCCATCATTCAAAAAAAGCTGGGGACAAAAGAGATCAAAATGGTATACGCAGATGACAAAGAAGGCGAAGCAACCAAGATAGTGGAAACAAGTATCGAAGAGCGTCGCCGTTTTTGCCTCAATGATGAAGAAGTCTTGCAGCTTGCTCGATGGGCGGTGATTATAGAAGATCACTATTCCAACCAAGCGGGATACTTTAAACCTATGGATATCGAGTGGGGTAAGGACGGGGAAACGGGTGAGCTGTTTATCCTCCAGGCTAGACCGGAGACGGTGCAGTCTCAGAAAGATGCCAGTGTCCTTGAAACTTATATATTAAAAGAAAGGAGTCGCCCCCTCGTAACCGGCACGGCCGTAGGTTCCAAAATCGGAGCCGGTCCCGTTAATATCATTGAGGATGTAAGAGAAATAGGGAAGTTCAAAAAAGGAGAGGTGCTCGTAACGGACATGACAGATCCCGACTGGGAGCCTGTTATGAAGATCGCGGCGGCCATTGTAACTAACAAGGGAGGTCGTACGTGCCATGCCGCGATAGTAAGCAGGGAGCTCGGCGTGCCCTGTATCGTGGGAACAGAGAATGGGACAGAGGTGCTGAAAAATGTAAAAGAAGCAACCGTCTCCTGTGCTGAGGGTGAGGTAGGAGTGGTATACGAAGGGATTTTAAAGTACGAGGTGCAGCGTATCAATGCGAAAAATCTGGAGCGTCCCAAGACGAAAATTATGATGAATGTGGGCAATCCCGAAATTGCCTTTCAGTTGGCAGCCATCCCCAACGATGGGGTTGGCCTCGCCCGTCTGGAATTCATCATTAATCAGTACATAAGTATTCACCCTATGGCCTTAATTCAGTTTGACCGGGTAAAGGACGAGGAGACGAGACAAAAGATCCTCGATCTGGCTTATGGCTATCCGAATCTACCGGACTTCTTTGTCGATAAGCTGGCCCAAGGGGTGGCCAAGATTGCGGCTGCTTTCTATCCCAACGACGTCATTGTGCGGATGAGTGATTTCAAAAGCAACGAGTACGCAAACTTGATTGGCGGAACCTATTTTGAACCAGACGAAGAAAATCCAATGATCGGATTTCGGGGAGCATCTCGATATTACGATGAGCGATATCGGGACGCCTTTGCCTTGGAATGTGCTGCCATGCTCAAAGTGAGGAATGAAATGGGCCTCACGAATGTGAAGCTTATGATACCATTCTGTCGGACGGTCGAGGAGGGCAAAAAAGTTATCGCTATCATGAGAGATAACGGTCTCATCCAGGGAGAAAACGGGCTTGAAATATATATGATGGTAGAAGTGCCGAGCAATGTAATCCTTATTGAAGAATTTGGAAAAATCTTCGACGGCTTCTCTATCGGATCCAATGACTTAACGCAACTAACCCTCGGCCTGGACCGTGACTCATACCTTATCACCCATATCTTCGATGAAAGGAATCCGGCTGTTTTGGCCTTAGTACGAGAAGCAATTACCAAAGCCAATAAGATGGGAAAGAAAATAGGCATCTGCGGTCAGGCTCCCAGCGATTATCCAGAATTTGCTCGTTTTTTGGTGGAATGTGGTATTTCCAGTATCTCCCTTAATTCCGATACGGTAATCAAAACTACGCTCGATATAAAAGAAACGGAAAAAGCTCTGGGAATTTCTTAGAAATAGGTTTCACTTAGACTGTCTTAGAGGTAACGGGGGGAAATGGCCTTACGGTCGTTTCCCTCTTACTGTGAGTTATAGGGACGAAAGGAAACATGATTTCAAGACTAGAAGAAAGTCCTCTTTTCCGCATCGCCTGTCCCCGACATATTGTTTTCTTTGGGGCTTCGAACAATTTCAACCGGATGGGGTCCATTATGTTGAGCTCTATTCAATCGTTGGGTTTTGAGGGACCCATCTATCCGGTCCACCCCAAGGAAGAGACCGTTCGGGGACTAAAAGCCTACCGAAGCGTTATGGATTTACCGGAAGTGCCGGATTTGTCTATAATCGTTCTTCCCACGGAGCTTGTATGTGATGCACTGGAAGAATGCGGGCAGAAGGGGATTAAACATGCCATTGTCGTGTCTGGAGGGTTTAGGGAGCTGGGGCCGGAAGGGGAAGTAAGGCAAGAAAGACTTGCCTCAATCGCCAAAAAGTATGAGATAAAAGTTCTAGGACCCAATTGTTTAGGTGTGGCTAATCCCCATCATAAATTCAATCCAACTCCCATTGAGCTTGAGGGAAGACCGGGTTTTGTGGGTCTCGCCTCCCAGAGTGGTAGTTTCATCACCCAGATGTTTAATTACCTGCACCTCCATGGTATGGGATTCAGTACGGCTTTCAGCGTAGGCAATGAAGCGATTTTAGACCTCGTGGATTGTTTAGAGTATTTGGGGGCCTGTCCGAAAACAAAGGTGATTACCCTCTATATTGAGGGTATCAGGAGGGGGAAAGATTTCATGCGTGTGGCTAGAGACATAGTAGGCCGGAAGCCCATTGTTGCCCTTTATGTAGGAGGATCGGATACCGGGAAAAAAGCCAGTCTATCCCATACCGGAGCTCTATCTGGGCCGGACGAGATATATGATGCCGTTTTTAAACAGTGCGGTATTATCCGTGCCCGAACGCTGGTGGAGCTTTTCGATTTCGCCTTGGCCCTAGGAACCTTACCTCCTCCAAAGGGAAACCGCGTCGCCATTCAGACTCACTCTGGGGGACCGGGAGCTACGGCGGCCGACGCGTGTGGGAGGGCAGGTTTGCAACTACCGGATTTGATGCCCCGGACGGTCGAAAGGCTTCGAGCCTACTTACCTCACACGGCGAGCACTTCCAACCCCGTGGACCTTACCTTTTCCAAGAATAATCGCGAGTATTTTTCCGGAATTCCTGATGTCCTCTTGAGTGATGACCAGGTTGATATGCTTCTTATCTATATGCTTTCCCCTGTTGTCTTCATCCGCCGTTTCTTGCGAGAAGGGGGCATTGGGGAAAGCGAATTGGAACGTCTTGAAGATACGGCAGTGAAGGAGCTGACCCGAATGATGTTAGATTTGCCGAAAAAATACAGAAAGCCCGTGGTAGGTTATACGTTTCGCAGCCTCCAAGAGAAGATGACGAGAGACCTGCTAGAAGGAGGTATTCCAATTTATCCAGATGCAGAGCGGGCAGCCAAGGCCCTGGCTGCCCATGTCCGTTATCATCAAATCAAATCAGAATTTCATACCCGGCATGTTGAGTGATGCCGTATTTCCCCCGTCCACAGGCAGTGCCTGGCCGGTTATGTAACTGGCCTCGTCGCTGGCTAAAAACAGAATAGCCCGAGCCACCTCCTCCGGTTTTCCGTATCTTCTTAGCTCACAGCGGCTGCCCAATTTGTCTTCTTTTCCTCTTTCCCTGGCCAGTTCAAAGATCGGTCTTGTCATACCTGTTTCTATTAGTCCGGGACATACGGCATTCACACGCACATTGTAGCCACCCAAGTCGCACGCCGAAGTCATGGTAAAGTTAATTAGTGCTGCTTTGCTGGCACTATAAGCATTGGTGCCGGCTCCAGCTCTGATGCCGGCAACCGAAGCCGTATTTACGATCGCACCTTTTCTTTTTGCCATCAGGTAAGGTGCCACATACTTTGTCGCATAGACGGCTCCCAAAACGTTTACCGCATACACCCTCTGCCAATCCTGCCCGTCCTCTTGTTCCAATGAATACAGATTGCCAGTAATGCCTGCATTGTTTATTAAAATGTCGATCGATCCATAGTGAGATACTGCTTCGTCTATTAAGGCTTTCACTTCCGCTTCCTGTGAGACGTCCGTTCGACGAAAGATAACCTCGCCTCCTACATTTCTTACTAGTTCCGCCGTTTGTGAGAGTCCCTTTTCATTAATATCAGCGATGGCAAGTCGAGCTCCCTCTTGGGCAAAGAGAATTGCCGTTGCCCGTCCGATGCCATCGGCCGCACCTGTTATAATAGCCACTTTGCCTTCCAATCTTTTCGTCATTATCTGTCTATCTCCTTCGGATATGCTTTTTCACGTTGTAAGAGATCCACCGTCCACGTATATCGTCTGACCGGTTATGAAATTGGCCGCGTCCGAGGCGAGGAATAAAACAGCCCCTACTATGTCTTCTGGCTCGGCTATTCTTCCTAAGGGAATGGCAGCGGCTACATGCTTGGCAAGTTCTGGATTGGACCAGAGGGGGCGACTGAACTCTGTTCGGGTTAGAGTGGGGCCTACGGCGTTAACGAGAATGCCAAAGGGGGCCCATTCTCGAGCCATACACCTAGTTAGCATTTTCAACGCCGCTTTAGAACTGCCATAGGCAGCCATTCCAAGCTCTGCTTTCTCCGCTCCTACCGTAGTAATATTTATGATGCGGCCATACTTTTGTTCCATCATATGTTTGGCTACCATGCGACTGAGGAGCCAGACGGCTTTAACGTTCGTATTGTACACTTTATCCCACCCGTCTTCCCTCAAATCCATCAAACTGCGCAAGAAACTGCGGGCTGCATTGTTGACGAGGATATCTATCCGGCCGAAGACCTTGATGGTTTCCTGTACTAATGCTTCAATCTGAGCAGTCACGGTCAGGTCAGTTGCAACCGCCATTGCTTTGCCGCCGCGCGCCTCGATTTCTTTGGCCACCTGCTCTATCTCCGTTTGCGTTCTGGCTGCAACTACCACTTGAGCTCCGCTATCCGCCAATCCCAAGGCAATAGCTTTTCCAATTCCTCTTCCGCCTCCGGTAACGATGGCTACCTGTCCTTCGAAATTGAATTTGACGCTACCCATAAATGACCTCCTTTTTTGCTTCCTCTTTTTTCAACGAAGGGCCTATGATGCATGGAAAAAGTCTTTAAGCCCACTCGCCATGTCTTCAGGTATAAAGGGGCAAATGACTTCCCCGTGTAACTTTTCGAAGTAATTTACGTCACTCGTGTCAAGGGGACGTATGAGGTAACGAGGAACGATCCGCCCCTGCACGGGAAATAGCGCCTCTTCCAGCAAAGTGCCGTAAAGAGCCAGATTGAAGCTTATAAGATTAATGCGGCTTAAGTATCGAAAAACGAGCGAAAGGTCTTCACTTACTGATAATATGTCCTCTTCCGTGAGAGAGAGGAGGGAGAACGTGTCCGGTAAGATGAATATTAATTCCCCGGCCATTCCGCGGGGGGCAAAGGCACTGAACCAAAGGGTCTTTTTCCCTTCTCCTGCAAAACGTTCGCCTCTTTCTTTTTCCCAGGCAACATAATCACTCCACATGTCTCGACGAGTTCTCTCCCGGAACGTGCGGGCCCCCAATATAAGTGTCTCCATAAAACGGGTAGGCTCTTCTCCTACCACCGTTTGAAGATGAGGATGCAGTAATCCTCCCCCGGCCGGTGGCAAGTAATTCCAGTTTATGGAGGCGTAGTTTAGGGCGGAATCCATTTTTTTCATTTTTTTCATGTATTCTAAGCACACAATGATACCATCTTTCAGCAGCCATGGATTAATCTCTTCTAACGGTATAAAATGAGCATTCCCCATAACGGCCACGGTATTATGATGACTATGGGGGAAGGCGTTAGGGAACAGAACGACTTCCCCCCTCTTGAATTGACCTTCTGGGTTTATCTCCTCTGTGAACCTAGGTGTAAGTTGGTCGCGCTGGGGGAGACAGAAGGGGCATTTATCTGGAGGTGATTTTTTTAGGTAATCCTCAATGGGCGGACGCTCATAGCCCCTAAATCGGAAGGGGAGAATTCGACTTACTGTACCTGTAATTAAATCTTTTCTTACTTCCAGCGCTGTTTCTTTTTTTTCGAAATGGTTGAAGGGATCAAGAAACGTAAATTTGAGATTTTGCTTCGTAAAAAACTCACCTATATTCATGTCTTCCCATAATCCCGCTTTATCTTAGACTTTTTTAAAGAGGGGGGTCGAGCCTGTCGATCCGACCCCCAAAACTTTTTTAACACCAAGGGGTTTCTTTAGCCGCGTTTTGCCCGGCTATCCTTCCGAAGACAAGGCAGTCGAGAGTAGCGCAGCTTCCCAGACGTACGGCCCCATGGACACCACCGGTTACTTCCCCGGCAGCATAGAGACCGGCAATGGGTTTATTGTTAAACATATCAATAGCCTGGGCTTTTGTGTTGATCCGAATACCTCCCATGCAATGGTGGACTTTGGGCATCAGGCGGGACGCATAATAGGGGCCGGGGCCTAGGGGTTTTTGATCCTTCTGCAGATAGCGCCCCCATTCTTCGTCTTTCCCGGCAAGAACCGATTTATTCCATTTTTCGATCGTTTCTTTTAATGGTTCCAGGGGAATATCATAAGCTTTGGCCATATCTTCCAGGGTTTCGTACTTTTTTACGACCCCCCGTTCGAGAAGCTTCGGGATTGCCTCGGCGATGAGCTTCTCTCCAATGGCAAAACCATGGGCATCAGTAAAGGCAATGCATTTGTTTCCCACTCTTAAAATTGCGTCGGCCCTGATTTTGCGGTCCGCCAGCTCGTTGACGAATCTTTTTCCCGTTTTCGTGTCTATCCATAGGCCGTACATAGCGCAACAAAGCTGGGCAAAAAAGGGATTGAGGCCCATGCCCTTTTCATCGGGGCTTCCCCAAGGGCCGAGCTGAATCCAAGAGAGCTGAATGGGTGTGCAACCAATGCGTATGGCCTCCTTAAGCGCTTCGGCCGTTGCCCCTGGCTGGTTGGTCGTATCCACCGTTTCGTCCAAGCGAGGATCTTGGGCTCTACGAAAATCAACATCAGCTCCAAATCCACCAGTCGCAAGGATGACTGCTTTTTTGGCCCTAATATTTTTGGTTTTTCCACTGTTCTCTTTAGGGAATACATAACCATCCCTGATTTGCACACCTTTGACCCGTCCGTCTTTATCTCGATAAATTTGAGTCAGGAAGCATTGTGTCCGCGGCGTTACCCCCAAGTCTTTTAGCTTGGCGAGAAGTTTTGTGACTATGGCTGAGCCGCTTTGGTTGTGAGTGCTGTACATGCGGGGGACAGAATGTCCGCCTTCCTGCGTTAATTTGTCTTTGTATTCGACCCCCAATTCTTTAATGGTCCATTGCACCGTTTCATTCGATTGATAGGCCACTTCTCTCGCAAGTTCAACATAATTTAAATTTAATCCTGCCCGGAGCATATCCTGGAGGAGAAGTTCGGGAGAGTCCTTTATGCCCGCTTTTTCTTGGAGGGGTGAACCAGCGGCGGCGACCACACCCCCGTTGATAATGGAATTGCCGCCCGGCGTTTTCATTTTTTCGAAGACAACTACTGATGCTCCTGCCTTCTTCGCTTCATAAGCGGCCGCAAGTCCGGCAAACCCACTTCCTATGATCACTATATCATAAGTTTCTTCCCACTTTTTGGGGAGTGGCGCAGCTTCGGCAGGACTCCACATGAGTCCACTCAATGTTATTCCCGCTACTGCGGCACTACCTGTGGTTTTGAGAAAATCTCGACGAGACATCTTTCCTTTTGCGGCTCCCATATTTCTTACCTCCTTCCTCGGGAACCAGCCCGTGATTTAAATGATTATTACCGACTCTGCCTTCATTAAAAATAAAGGCACGCCTCGCTGAAAAAACTATAAGCTCATTTTCCCGCGGGTGTCAACTTGAGAGGATAAGCCAGAATCCCCGGTGAAAAAAATACAGGCAGGATCTAGACATGGGGGAAAATTTTATATTGATTCTATACATTGGGTCGGATTTGAAATATTTGTTAGTTATCGAATCGTGCATATTTAGCGAAATACAAAAAGGTGGGCATTGATGATTCATGACAAAAAATTAGGCGAGTTTGGTGAGATAGCTGTCGTATATCATGCGGAAAAAGGTCAATGGATGTGTTTTAAAGAACCCCATCTAGTGATTTCGGCTATGGATGTGGAGGAAGTTATCCCCAATTTTGAGATGGTGGAACAGCTCACGACAAGGGAGGGTCTATATGCGGTGGGATTTATCAGTTATGAAGCTGCTAATGCTTTCGATGATTCCTTGGTAGTATCGGATAAAAAAAGGGATTTCCCATTGTTGTGGTTTGGCTTGTATCGTTCCTGTGAAGCTATTGAATTGCCACCACCTGATTTTGAAGCCTTCTCGTTGGAGGGGCCATGGCCCTCGATAAATAAATCTGAATATGAAGAAGCTATCGCCCGCATAAAAAATTACCTTGAATCGGGTGATACGTACCAAGTGAACTTCACGTTTCACCTCAAATACAGTTTTCACGGTGATCCCTGGCACCTTTTTCTTGCTATGCTCCGGTCTCAAAACTCTTATTATGCGGCATGGATTGATACAAAACGATTCTCAATATGTTCAGCTTCGCCTGAGCTGTTTTTTTGCCTCAATGGATCCGATATCATATGCAAACCCATGAAAGGAACCATTAGACGCGGTCGAACCATAGTGGAAGATCAAAATATGGGAGAAAGGTTGCGATGCAGTGAGAAAAATCGGGCAGAAAATATAATGATCGTTGACATGGTACGCAACGATCTCAGTCGAGTGGCTGAGATAGGAAGCGTAAAAGCATGTAGTTTGTTTGATTTAGAGCGACATCCAACCCTCTGGCAAATGACCTCGACCGTGAAGGCCGTCTCTCGAAAGTCTTTAGTAGATATAATGCGAGCCCTATTCCCCTGTGCGTCTATAACTGGTGCTCCTAAAGTGAGAACTTGTGAAATCATACGAGAATTGGAGCAAAGTCCCCGCGGGCTATATACGGGGTGTATTGGATTTATCACACCCAATCGCTATGCGCAGTTCAACGTGGCAATTCGGACGGCAGTGTTGGATCGAGTTACTGGTCAATTGGAATACGGCGTAGGCGGGGGCATTGTCTGGGATTCTGATTGGAAAGACGAGTATGAAGAGACTTTGTTGAAAGCCCGCATTCTAACTGAGAAGCGTCCGGATTTTTCACTCTTGGAAACCCTTCTTTGGACTCCTGATGAATCTTATTTCTTGCTAGATTACCATCTACGAAGACTCAAAGATTCGGCCGATTATTTTGGTTTCCCCGTGGATGTGGAAGAAGTTAGAAATAGGTTGCTAAACATAGTCCCAAGTTTTGGCTGTAGCCCCAAGCGGATTCGTTTAACAGTGACCTCGAGCGGCCATATTAGTATTGAAGTAAATCAGATCGAAGAGCTGTATGCTGGGGTACCGGTCAGGATAGGGCTTGCTAAGAGACCGATAAATAGTAACGACGTATTTCTCTATCACAAAACTACATATCGCATCGTTTACGAAATGGCCCTTAAAGAGGCCCCAGATTATGATGATGTATTGCTCTGGAATGAAAAAGGAGAATTGACTGAATCTTGTTTCGCCAATGTTGTACTGAAGATTGAGGGGAAACTATACACGCCTCCGGTGGAAGCAGGATTGCTCGGCGGCACTTTCAGGGCATGGCTAATTGAGAATAAAAAGATCGGAGAACGGAGGTTGACAATTGACGATGCTTTTAGATGTTCAAGGATTTATCTGATAAATTCCGTTCGCAAATGGAGAGAGGCCAAACTATGCCACTAAATTCTGATTATTAGCTTCTACGAGGCCAGCGCGGTACGTAATTCCCCCTTTAGGCTCGTGTGATCGGACTAATTTATATCGGATTGCTTAGGACAGTAACTCTTCTCTGATGAAAGAGATGGCGTTGCGAAAAATGGCAAGACCCATTCCCTCTTCCGGTAAATTTTCTCGCGTCCAGCGGGGGTGGTTGGTACGATGTAGGTAGGCCTCCGGATGGGGCATGAGGCCGAAAATGCGCCCATTCTCATCACAGATGCCCGCAATAGCTGATACTGAGCCGTTGGGATTAGCTGGGTAAGTCATCGTCGGGTTCTGAAAGGATTGTTCGCTGTACTGGAGGGCTATGAGGTTTTTATTTTTTATTTCCTCTAAAATTTTTTCGTCTCGGGGGAGAAATTTTCCTTCTCCGTGGCGCACCGGTAGGTATAAGCCCTTGAGCCCGCGGGTAAATATACAGGGCGAATGCTCATTTACCTTTAAATAGACCCATCTGTCTTCAAATCGCCCAGAGTCATTAAAGGTAAGAGTGACCGTTTGATTTCCCAATTCCCCTCCCAGGGCAGGCAATAAACCCAACTTCACTTGAAGCTGAAATCCGTTACACACGCCGAGAATTAGTTTGCCTTCTGCAATGAAACGAGAAAGCTGGTCGAAAAGGCGTTCCTTGGAGCCGGAGATACGGGCATGGAGAAATCTGATAGTAGCTGCTTTAGCTGACCCCAGATAATCACCATCAAGAAAACCGCCGGGTAGATTAAGAAAGTGATAATCATCGAGGCGCACCTTACCGCATAGAATCTCACTTACATGGACGATATCTACCACTTCAGACCCCGCCAATCGGCAGGCATGTGCCATCTCCACCTCACAGTTGGTACCGTAACCGGTAATAACAATAGATTTGACCTTCTTTGCCATAGGTTTCTCTTTAAAAATTAAGAGGGGCCTTCCATGCTGCCTTCAAAGCGTAGATGTCTTCGTCCATAATTATCTCCCCTGAAAGACCGATCACCGTCAGGCATGTGCGGTTTACCACTTCCCCTACGAGACCCCACGGTAGACCTGCTATGGTGTCTTCAAAGTCCTTTTGATGATGGGGAGATACGGTGACGACAAAACGACTTTGGGACTCCGAAAAGAGTAATTCATCATCTCGGTCTATCCCCTTTTGGGGTACCTGCCTTAAGTCTATCTCCAGACCCCAACCTCCGGCCATGGCCACTTCTGCCAAAGCACAACCCAAACCGCCATCTGAACAATCATGGGCCGAGGCGATCAGTCCTCGCCGGATGGCTAGGCTTAATGCCTGATATAGTCTTTTAGCTTCCTCAGGTTCGACATGAGGGACGGAATGTCCAATGAGGCCGTGCATGGCATACCATTCGGAGCCACCCATTTCTCTTTTTGTCACTCCCAGTACGTATACTAGGTCTCCTGGGCGCTTGGCATCCATCGTCACCGCTTTTCTTACATCATCAATGCGGCCGATGACGGAGAACAGCAGGGTGGGAGGAATGGAGATCTTTATATTTCCTATGGCGTAATCGTTTTTCATGCTGTCTTTCCCCGAAATGCAGGGGATGCCGTAAGCCGTTGTGATGTCGTAGAGGGCCATATTGGCCCGCACAAGTTGAGCCAATTTGTATTCTCCATCGGGATTTTTCTCGGAGGCCACGGGGTCGCACCAACAGAAGTTATCCAAACCGGCCAGATGATCCAAGGAACCACCCACGGCAATGGCATTTCTAACTGCTTCGTCAATCGCGCAGGCTGCCATATGGTACGTATCTATATCTCCGTAACGGGGACAGATGCCATTCGCCACGACGACTCCGACAAAAGAATCGAGTAACGGACGGATGACGGCCGCATCGGAGGGCCCATCGTTTTCTGCACCAGTGAGAGGTTTGACCACACTCCCCCCTTGAACTTCGTGGTCGTATTGCCTCACGACCCACTCTTTGCTACAGATATTTAGCCTTCCCAACATGGCTTTCAGGGCATTGCCCATATGGGCTGGATATGGGGGAGGGGGAGTCTCATCCCGCCTTGGTGGTGACCATCGAGCGGAGAGTTTCATTTGAGGGAGCCCTTCATGAAGGAAGTCCAAATGGAGGAAGGCGACCGTTTCATCCCCATAACGGACGTGAAACATGCCCGTATCCGTGTATTGACCTAAAACTGTAGCCTCCACATCCATTTTTCGGGCCAGTTCGAGAAAGTCGGAAATTTTTTCCGGTGGTACAGCGACTGTCATCCTCTCTTGGGATTCGGACACGAGAATTTCCCAGGGATTTAATCCCTGATATTTGAGGGGGGCGCGTTTGAGGTCCATCTCGCAGCCGCCCGATAGTCTTGCCGTCTCTCCGACCGACGAAGACAGCCCTCCTGCTCCATTGTCCGTTAGAGTACGATATAGTCCGCGATCGCGGGCGACGAGAAGAAAGTCGATCATTTTCTTTTGGGTGATGGGGTCACCGATCTGGACGGCCGTAACAGGTGATCCCTCATGGAGCTCTTGGGAAGAAAATGTGGCTCCGTGAATACCATCCTTTCCTATTCGTCCTCCCGTCATGACGATTAAATCCCCGGGGCGGATCTCCTTCTTATGAGAGGCCTCTCCTTTGATGGTAGAGGGCATTATGCCACCGGTACCGCAGTAGACCAAAGGCTTTCCTAGATAACGATCGTCGAATACAATACATCCATTTACGGTGGGAATTCCGCTCTTGTTTCCCCCGTGTTCCACTCCCTCTCTTACCCCTTCCAATATCCGACGAGGGTGGAGAATACGTGGAGGTAGGGGTTGATCATAGTCCGGCCGGGCAAAGCAGAAAACGTCGGTATTGAAGATGAGCTTAGCCCCTTTGCCCGTGCCAAAGGGATCACGGTTCACTCCCACGATGCCCGTCAAAGCTCCACCATAAGGATCGAGGGCTGAGGGTGAATTGTGGGTTTCTACTTTAAATACGAGGTTGTAGTCTTCTGTGAATTTTATTACGCCGGCGTTATCGGAAAACACGGACAGACATATGTCGTCTTTTCCTTTTGCCTCTCTTACCTTTTGAGTTGCTTTTTTGATGAATGTTTCGAAGAGAGAATCTATTGTCATTACCTTTTTCTGGTCGTCTTCGTATCTAATCTGTGCATTGAAGATCTTATGTTTGCAATGTTCCGACCAGGTTTGTGCTATACATTCTAGCTCCACGTCAGTAATGCGATGGTCGAGTCCTACCTTTTTTCGCGCCTCGATTACATGTTTGTCCTTTAAATAAGTTCTAATTGCTCTCATTTCTTCAATATTAAGAGCCAAAATACGCGATTCGCTGATGGAGATAAGCTCTTCATCTTCAACGTTTAAGTCAATTTTTTCCGTGTGGGGTTCGTTATGCTCCATCACCCGAGGCACGTAAGGGGATAATCCTTGTTTGCAATCCCAATCTTTAAAACTTACTATTCGGTAATGTTCAATGAGATCGTTGGCAAGCAGATTAGATGCTATTGATTCAGCCTCTTTTTTTGTTAATGTACCTGTAATCACATATTGGCGGGATGTGTAAACGTTTAGTTGTTCGTCTTTGTCTCTCGCCAACAGTAGTAAAATCGCTTCTTTCGCCGTTTTCCCTACGTTATCAGTAACTCCAGGCCGATAACCCACTTCGATAAGCCAGTCAAATTGGCAGGCCAGAGGTTGGCCAATCCTGTATTCCTGAATGATGGGGTCGGAAAGGGGTCCTCTCGCGATTTCCTCTAGCTCTTCGTTGGTGAAGTCCCCTTCTAAGGTGTAGACTTCGACTGTGCGTACAGAATCAACTGGTAAGCCTAGGTGATCTCTGATACGTCGGGCAATCTTTTCCCCTTGGGCGTCTATTACGTGCGATTTAAATCCTACTTCGATGCGCACTACCATAACGTTTAAAGTCTTTCACGAAAGGCTCGGGTCCGTCAATAAGCGATTTTTCCTTTCATAGTACAGTGACACGTTTCTAATTGCTTTCATCGCCTCCGTTAAATCGTGAAAAACGGGAATACCCCTTTGATGGAATCCTTCTTTTGCCCTTCTGATAACCTCTTCCACATCCAAATCGGTCAATTCCTGGCGACAGTTGGGGAGAACAATAACTATAGGTTTTCCTGTTTTTTCTTTCGCCTCGAAAGCTGCTTCAACGTACTGGTCGACGGGGACAATGTCTTTTAAGGCTCCCATTTTAAAACGCGTGACCATCTGTTTAAAGTGATAGAAGAGAGTGATCTGTACCTGGATATCTATGCGCTCGTCCTTGGCCGCTTCCTGCATGACGAAACCTAGAGTCTGGGGTGGGACGAAGGGGTTGGCCACGTCGATCGGGTTGGCTGCACTTGATCCCGGTTTAGGCAATGAAAAGAGAATGTTTTCATAGATGGCACCCGACAAGGGAGGAAAGGTCAGCCCATTTTCTTCGGCGGCATCACACGCTGAAACTCCTAAGGCTCCTCCACCGCCCAAGACCGTCATTCCTTTGTATACCCGGGGTGGTAACATAGCAAAGGCTTGAATTGTGTGGCATAACTCCCGGAAACTATGGACCTGAACGGCACCGGCTTGCTTTATTAAGGCTTCCCAGATTTCTTTTTGCCCCCCCATAGAGGCAGTGTGGCTTGCAACCGCCCTTTTCCCTGACTCGGACAATCCACCTTTGTAAATGATCACCGGCTTTTTCGCTGCCGTTTTTTTCACAGCCTGGATAAATCTTTTTCCATCTTCTACTCCCTCTATATAGAGGGCAATTATGCCTGTCTCCTCGTCGTGGGCCAGATATTCGAGAAAGTCAACTTCTCTTAAATCGGCACCGTTCCCAAAACTGACAACCTTGCTGAAGGAGAAGCCCATCCACATGCCCATGAAGGCAAGATCGATTGCCATCCCTCCGCTTTGGGAAAGAAAGGCTACAGGTCCCGTCTTGCGGCTCAAATCAGGTCCAGGAAGCAGAGTAAGGCCACTTTTGGGGCAGTAAATACCGAAACAGTTTGGTCCAATGACGCGAATGCCCTTTTTGGCCTCCGCCTTGATGGCTTCTTCTAAGGCAATGCCCTCTTTGGTTCCCAGTTCGCGGAAGCCAGCGGAAAGAATTTCCGCGCCCGCAGCCCCTTTTCTGCGGCAGGCATCGAGGGAGGCCGGTACGAGTGGAGCCGTTACGGCGATGATGGCGAAGTCAATGTCTTCGGGGATATCCTCGACCCGGGGATATATCTTCCGTCCATAAATTTCCCCCCCTTTTGGGTTTACTGGATAAATTTCCCCCTCGAAACCGATGGAGATCAGGGAATCCATGATGCCGCGACCGAATCCCCAGTCTTGAGTTGAGACGCCTACGATGGCAATCCTCTTTGGATGAAAGATTCGTTCAAAATCCACATTGAGTGTACTCATTGCATCTCTTCTCCTTCGAAAGACTCGATTTAATGTATCGGTATCCGAGGGCAGTCAAAATGATGGCAAAGACAATTCTTAAAACGCTACCCGGCATGTGTTGCGCCAATAGAGCTCCCAGAAAGGCTCCGCCTATGATCCCACCAACGAGACCCCCTAAATGGTCGGTCACGACGAGGCCGTTTTTCCAGTGCGTCCAGCCTCCCACTGCACTTCCGGGAATCATGGCAAAAAGTGATGTACCTTGGGCAAGATGCTGGTTGTACCCCAGGAGTAAAACGAGGGAGGTAATGAGTAAAGCCCCCCCGCCGATACCCATGAGACCACTTAAAAAACCCACCATAAGTCCGACGCCACCCAGGGTCATCCATTTAAAAAGTCCCTCTATCGGATGAGAAAGGGGGTGAAGATAGGGTTTGACCATGATCAAAAAAGCCATCCCTATGAGGAAGATGCCGAAATACCTCTTGAGACGGAATTCTGACAGTTTATGACAGTAATGAGCCCCCAGATGAGCTGTGACCATGGCAAACAATGCGAGAGTTAGGGCGGATGGGAGGTCTGTGTGGTGGTACCACAGATAAGGTACAGAGCCAAAAATACCAGTAAAGACGAGGGCAACCAAACTCGTCCCATGGGCTTGACGTTGGGATAGGCAGAGATATTTGGTCATAAGGGGTATAATTATGAGACCTCCCCCCAGTCCGATTAAACTACCAAAAAATCCTCCCGTTACACCGATAGCAAAACTCAAGCAGCAAAACCACCCGTTATTGATTAATTTTTCCTATATTCTTCTCTACCACCCGGGCAATGACCTCAGCGGCCGTTCTTGTTTCCTCGGGCGATGGTCCTTCTACCATCACCCGACACAGGTTCTGGGTGCCTGAGTACCTTACGAGCACCCGTCCTCTTTTTCCCAAACTATCCTCAATTTTTTTAACTGTTTCAACTAGCTCCGGGATTGTTTTTAGGTCCTTTCGTTCCCGCACTTCGACATTAATGAGAATTTGGGGATAAACTTTCATCCAATCTGCGCAAGTCGATAAAGGAAGGTTGTAAGCTTTCATCGCGGCTAACAATTGGAGGGCCGTTAAGATTCCATCTCCAGAGGTGTGCAGGTCGAGGAAGATAATATGCCCCGAATCTTCCCCTCCCAAAATGGCTCCCGTCTTCAGCATGGCTTCTAATACGTAACGGTCTCCCACATCGGTCGTCACATATTCGATCCCCATTTCGTCGAGGGCGAGAGAAAGACCAAAGTTGCTCATGACGGTTCTCACGACCAAATTGTTCTTGAGACGCCTCATATCTTTTAGCCAACGGGCACAGATGACCATGATTCGGTCTCCCGTAAGGATGTTTCCTTTTTCGTCCACCGCTATGACCCGATCACCATCCCCGTCAAAGGCAAACCCAACGTCCGCTTTGCGTGCCATTACTTCCCGTACCAAGGATTCGGGATGCTGGGATCCACAATCTACGTTAATATTGTGTCCATCCGGCCGATCGTGGATAGTTGTCACATCTGCTCCCAATTCTGAGAACGTAGCCGGTGCAATTTGATAGCAAGCGCCGTTGGCACAATCGAGAACGATCTTCATCCCCTCCAAAGACAAGTTTCTTGGAAAGGCGTTCTTTAAGAAGACGATGTATCTCCCCGCGGCATCGTTCATCTTCTGAATTCGCCCTACTTCTTTTGCATCCGGCACTTGCGCCATAAGACTCTCGGGCTTGATGAGCATATTTTCTATGTGGGCCTCTGTTTCGTCAGGCAATTTAAACCCGTCACGGGAAAAGATTTTAAATCCGTTATCGTAATAAGGATTATGGGACGCTGAAATAACAATTCCCGCATCTACCCGCATGCTCGATGCTAGATAAGCAATCCCCGCTGTCGGCATAACCCCCGCTGTAATGGCCATTCCTCCCATGGAACATATACCAGCCGCCAAGGCCCCTTCTAACATGTCGCCCGACAGACGAGTGTCACGTCCGATTATGATTCGGGGACGATGCCCTGGCTTTGAGAAATAATGCGTAACCGCTCGTCCGAGATGCGTAGCCATTTCTACCGTCATAGGATAGATGTTTACGCGTCCTCTGATTCCGTCGGTACCAAAGAGCTTTCCCATGTTGATTTCCTTAAGTTGCCTGTCTTTGAGGACTAAATGTCCCAAAGCGGGTCAGGATAGCGGCTCCCATTCCGAGGGTGATTAAAAAAACCTTTACCATCCACCCAACGATGGGAATCCAGCCTATAAGCCAGATGAGGACGAGCCCCCACACAAACCTTCCTACCGGTTGGGTAGAAATCTTTTTGCAGGCTCGATAGAAGAAATCACCCGTCCGATGTGACACCCCAACCAGACCGAGGAAGGCCGTTATAGCCACAAGGATGATCTCAAGGGGAATAAGAATTATGCCAATGACAGAGATGGTTAGCAATGCTGCTAAAGGAACGATGAGGATGAGAACTAGTATTCCAGCAAAGAGAGATTTCCAGAAATGAGAAACAACAACCTGACTTATGCGCTCAATCGGTGTGGGTATCAAAACTACTAGAAAGATACCTACGAGAAGTGTGCACAGAAAAACGGCTAGAGAAAAAAGGGCAGCTAACCAGGACCATCCCTCCCATTCGTTGCTCAGGATATTGGTGATTGTTTCCGATAAGCGGGCGGAATTTATTTCTGTAATCTTACCTTCAATCGTAGCTCCCCGGGCAATCACCACTACACCACCGAGACTCAAAACGTTACCTTTCACGACGGCCTTGCGGGTTAGGACGACGGAACCGTTGATGGCCATAACATTACCGTGTACATGCCCCGAGATGGTGGCCTGACCATTAAGCACGCAAACGGAGCGCACGTGCATACCTTCTTCTACGACTACATCTTCTCCCATTTTGAAGAGGCGCTCCCCCGCCGCGAGGGTGGGTGCGGATGGAAAAGAGAGAAACAAAAAAGTCGCGATCGTGATAGTGAAAACAGCCTTGAAGATTAACCCCATATTGATAACGTTCCTTCTCACTTTCACGACCCGTTTAGCGAAAAGGTAGTGGCGTGTCAACGATAAATCACGGAGCGGGTATTTCGGGAGGCAGGGAGGATGGACGTAAGGTTTTAAGGGCGTTTTTTATCATCGTATCGTAGTTGTAATAATCAGGACGAAAATGAAGAACGCCGTTTCCATCCACCCAACACGTTAGATATAAAATGTGTACGGAAATCGGTTGGGGGAGCTCTATTTTCTGTCTTCTGCCCGTGCGAATTTCCTTCTTCAGACGTTCTAAAGAGCCTAGCTCTGTTCCTTTAAGAAGCCAGAGGGCCAATTCCAATGGTTTTTCGATTCGAATGCATCCATGACTATACAAACGGTGCCTTCGGTGAAAGAGGTGGCGTTCGGTTGTATCATGTAAGTAAACGTCAAACTCGTTTGGAAACATAAATTTGATTCTCCCTAAGGGATTTACACCCGGGTCTTGGGTCAGGCGATAAGGAAATTTTTCCGGCTTAATCTTATCCCATTTGATGTTTTTGGGGGCTACTTCCGGCGCCGATTCACTCCAGTTCAAGAATATTCTTATCTTCTTTTTTTGCAGGTAGTCCGGATCTCTAATCACCTTAGGTATTATCTCTTTAGCCACAATTGAAGGGGGAATGTTCCAGGTGGGATTGAGTTCGAGGTACGTCAGATCACCGCTGAAGATGGGCGAAGGTTGCTTTGGTGTTCCGATGACGGTCTTCATGGAGATAACCGTATATCCTTCATCAACGACATACAGCATTAGGTCGGGAAGTATGGTAAGAATATATCGGGATCCAAAATCGTCCGGCAGCCACCTCCATCTTTCCATATTTATCTCAAGC
>JAOAFE010000012.1 GCA_026416455.1 Syntrophales bacterium | reverse complement strand
GGTCGGTACGGTTTCTTCAGTTCCTGTTGTGGTGGCGGTCTCGGTGTAGCAACAGTTATCGAAAATCTGCAAAGATAACATAATCTTCACCAGTTAAAACATGTGTCCCCGGCTACCAAACCGGGGACACTTTTATTATCCAAAACTTCTGGTAAAGACACAGGGAAATTGCTATAGGAATCAATCTATCCCGATCCGATTGAGGAGGGGAGGCATGGATCGAAAAAATCGAGCTGTCTTCACCCGATACTCCGGTAACCCAATTATAACCTCAAACGATCTACCCTACCCCGCCAATTCCGTCTTTAATCCGGGAGCCGTTTTTTTTAATAATAAAACCCTATTACTTATGAGGGTGGAAGACCTGCGTGGTTTTTCACATCTTACGAAGGCTATAAGCGAAGACGGACTCACAAATTGGAAGATCGACCCTCACCCTACCCTACAACCGGATCCTAACTACCAGGAAGAACAATTCGGGTTAGAAGACCCGCGCATCGTCTTTCTGGAAGAATTGGGCAAATATGCCATCACCTACGTTTCCTTCTCCCGGGGAGGTCCCGTCGTATCTATTGCCTTGACCGAAGATTTCTGCAACTTCGAACGTCTGGGTTGTATCATGCCTCCGGAGGACAAAGATGCCTCTCTCTTTCCCAGAAAGGTGAAAGGTAGATACGTGCTTATCCATCGCCCAATTATCCGGGGGGAAGCCCATGTATGGATTTCCTTTTCTCCTGACCTCAAATATTGGGGTGACCATCGCATCCTTATCCCCGTGCGACCGGGGTGGTGGGACAACCACCGCGTCGGGCTGGGACCACCACCTATCGAAACATCGGAAGGGTGGCTGATCCTATACCATGGAGTGAGGATCACAGCCTCCGGTAGCCTTTACCGGGTAGGTATCGTCCTACTTGACCTTGACGATCCCACAAAAATCGTTTACCGGAGCGACCGTTGGGTTTTCGGACCTGAAGAAGAACTAGACTTCGTAGGTGATGTACCGGGAGTTACTTTTCCCACCGGTCTCCTCTATGACCGACATAATGATAGGCTCATCATGTACTATGGTGCAGCGGACAAATACATCGCCGTGGCTATGACTAGTTTTTCTAGGATCCGAGACCTCATGAAAGAAGAGGCAACCCAGTTATGACCGCTCAAAACCAGGAAGCCCCAGAATCAATTTTCAGGAGGTGAGAAATGAAAGAGCGAAAAGGTAGGGTTATGATTATAGGTGCTGGTGCCGTGGCAACCGTGACGACTCACAAGTGCGCCCAGTTGCCCCAATTTTTTAAGGAAATAATGGTGGCAAGTAGGACCCTCTCAAAATGTGAGGAAATTAAAAATGCTATCAGAAAGAAATACAATCGAGATATAAAGACCGCCCGCATTGACGCCAACGACATCCCTGCCCTTGTTTCGTTAATCAACGATTTCCGGCCAGATATAGTCATCAATCTGGCTCTCCCATATCAGGACCTTGCCATTATGGAGGCCTGCCTTCAGGCGCGCGTGGATTATTTAGATACCGCCAATTACGAAAGCGAAGATAAACCATCTTTCGAATACAAACTGCAATGGGCCTATCGGGAAAAGTATAAGGAGCGCGGCATTATGGGTATTCTGGGTTGTGGTTTCGATCCCGGCGTAACCAATGCTTACGCCGCTTATGCACTAAAGCATATTTTCGATGAGATAAACTATCTCGACATTTTGGATTGCAACGCGGGTAAGCACAGTTACCCCTTTGCCACCAACTTCAACCCGGAGGTCAATATCCGAGAGGTCACCCAGCCAGGTCGTTACTGGCAAGACGGTCGTTGGATAACAACCGCGCCCATACTGGACGAAAAGAGCATTCACTTTTCCTTTAATTTCCCCGTGGTCGGCCCGCGGGAGGTGTATCTCATCTATCATGAAGAGCTCGAATCCCTTGTTCTCAATCTTAAAGGCCTAAAGAGAGCCCGCTTCTGGATGACCTTTTCCGAAAATTATCTCACCCATCTCAGGGTTCTACATAATGTAGGTCTGACGCGAATTGACGAGGTCGAATTTGAGGGACATAAGATTGTGCCTTTGCGTTTTCTCAAGGCCGTTCTTCCTGATCCCGGTTCTTTGGGGGAAACGTACGAAGGAAAAACGGTCATCGGCAACATTATGACGGGGAAAAAGGATGGACATATACTAACCCGATACATTTATAACATTTGCGACCACAGAGATGCTTATGAAGAGACGGGTACCCAAGCAGTAGCCTATACCGCCGGCGCACCGGCCATGATGGGCGCCCTTCTGATGATCACCGGTCAGTGGCAAGGGGAAGGGGTTTTCAATGTAGAAGAACTCGATCCCGATCCATTCATGGAAGCCCTCAACCAGTATGGTCTTCCCTGGCAGATTGAAGAACACGAACCTCTGCCCGAAAAATTTTGAGGTCACTTTCAATGGCCCACCTTACGGAGCTAAAAAATCTTTTAGCCCGAGGAGACCTTTCCGTAGTGGATTACTACTTTCTTTTAAGTGGCGAAGAAAAGAAAGAACTGCTTCCTACCCTTTCGCAGGGGGAATTATTCAGACTCACCGACTTAATCAAAAAAGGCAGAAGGCACGCCTTTCAGGCAGGGATGGCAAGATTCTTAGAGGTCAGCAGCAAAAAAATTAGGACTCCCGTTTACCTCATGGACCTCGCCCTCATTGAAGAGAACATGAAAGTACTCTCGTATGTTAAGGACCGCACAGGTTGCTTGATCCTCCATGCCCTCAAGGCCTATGCCACCTATTCCACATTTCCCGTCATGAGCAAATATCTTGACGGAACTTGTGCCAGCGGCTATCACGAGGCGCGCTTAGGGAAAGAAGAATTCCGAAAGCTAGTACATACTTTCGGGGCTGCTTACCGGGAAGATGAATTCGAAGGTATTTTACAACACTCTAACACCATCATTTTTAACTCTTTCTATCAGCTCGGAAAGTACGGGCCCATGGCAAGGGAAAAGGGATGTGAGGTAGGATTACGGGTAAACCCTGGTTACTCGGAGGTAAAAACGCCCATGTACAACCCTTGCGCCCCCGCCTCTCGGCTCGGTGTAACTTATGAAATCTTCAGTCGAGAGTATCCCGCCTATAAAGAAGAAATAGACGGCCTGCACTTTCACGTCTTGTGTGAACAAGGGGCAGATGTATTGGAAAGGGTCGTAAATTCTTTCGAAAGGTTATACAGTGAATACCTAAGGTTTTTCAAATGGGTCAACTTCGGTGGCGGACACCATATTACTAGAGACGATTACGATATCGAGAAGCTCATCGACCTTGTTTCGTCGTTTAAGAAAAAATACCACCTTCAAGTCTACTTAGAACCTGGAGAGGCGAGTGTCTTAGACACGGGAGTGCTTATCGCCACTGTCCTTGACATCGTCACCAATGAGATGGAGATTGCCATCATCGACGCATCTGCCGAAACTCACATGCCCGATGTTTTACTCATGCCTTATCGCCCCTATATTATCGGCTCCGGTCTACCAGGTGAGAAAAAATACACATATCGCATCGCAGGACCGACGTGTCTGGCCGGCGACATTGTGGGAGACTATTCCTTCGATCAACCCTTATCCGTAGGAAGCCGGCTCGTTTTTACCGACATGGCCCACTACAGTATAGTAAAAAACACGACCTTTAACGGTATTAATCTTCCCGATATAGCTCTCTTAGAAGGGACGAAAGTGCGCGTAGTCAAAACTTTCGGCTACGAAGATTACAAAAGCCGCCTGTAGTATATTTGAAAATAATCTGCATGACCACCGCCAAGAAAAAAGGGAAAGCTCTTTCGGAACCTTCCCTTTTTTAAAAATGGTGGGCCGTAGGAGACTCGAACTCCCGGCCAACGGATTAAAAGTCCGCTGCTCTACCACCTGAGCTAACGGCCCTTAATTTAAATTTTGGGTTTCGCGAGATACCAATAACTAAACTCACTGTCAAGAAAAATCGCTCCTCAATTAAAAGGGATTACGCACGATGATCGTCTCATTTCTGCCTGCCCCCACCGAAACCAGTATAACAGGTACTCCACTTAGGGTTTCTATCATTTCGATGTACCGACGGGCGTTTCTCGGTAAATCTTCCATCGTACGGGCTTCCTTAATCTCTTCTTGCCACCCTTCTAGTTCTTCATAGATGGGCCTGCATTGTGATAGCTTTTTCCCATCAAGAGGCACGTAATCATTAAACTCTTCCCCCTCATCGGTCCTGTAAGCTACGCAGATCTTTATCTTCTCCAAACCGGTCAAGATATCAAGCTTTGTTATGGCCAGAGCGGTAATTCCGGAGACCATGATAGATCTTCTCACTTGCACCATGTCCAGCCATCCACACCGACGTTTTCTTCCCGTAGTTGCTCCGAATTCTCTGCCTGCCTGCTGTAAGTAGTTGCCAATGTCACAAGTCAGCTCTGTCACGAAGGGACCCCCACCCACTCGGGTCGTGTAAGCCTTACAAACTCCGACCACCTCGTGGATGATCGAGGGACCTACGCCGGCCCCGCATAAAGCAGCTCCGACAACTGTATTTGAAGACGTCACAAATGGATAGGTACCATGATCGATATCCAAATGACACCCTTGCGCTCCCTCGAAGAGGATCTTCCGACCCATCCGTGCCTCTCGATTCAGGATGCTTACCGTATCGGTGACGTAAGGCTTTAGTCTTTGCGCATATCCCATGTATTCATGAAAGATAACCTCCACATCCATAGGTTTTTCCCCAAAATAGTGGGAAAGATAGAAATTCTTTTCATCCATTACCGCTTCCAGCTTTTCCCTAAACGTTTCAGGGGAGAAAAGGTCTACCACTCGGATACCAGTTCTTGCCATTTTATCCTCGTAGGCAGGCCCGATGCCGCGACCGGTAGTTCCAATCTTCTTGTCACCTTTTTTTGCTTCTCTCGCCATATCAATCTGGCGATGATAAGGCATGATGACATGGCACCCTTCGCTCACGTATAGACGAGTGGAGGGAGGAAAGAGTTTTTTGGCTTTCAGCCCGTCTATTTCCTCCAATAAAATCTGCGGATCTACGACCACTCCATTCCCAATGATACATATTTTGTTTTTATGGAGAATCCCAGAGGGAATAAGGTGGAGTATAGTCTGTTTGCCCTTTACCACCAAAGTATGACCAGCATTATTGCCTCCTTGGAACCGAGTAATTACATCGGCTCCCTCGGCATATAGGTCTACCACCTTTCCTTTCCCTTCGTCTCCCCACTGGGTTCCGATAACCGCTACATTTGCCATGGCTTAAGATCCTTACATTTCCAGGGCGGTCACAGAAATGACGTGAGGCAAGGCCCGCAGCTTTTCTATGACCTCTTTTGTTACTGGCGTATCGGTACTCAAAATGACGAGGGCTTGCTTCTCCTTCTGCTCTCTGCTCAAATGCAATCTTGCAATGTTAATATTTTCCGCTCCCAGTGTCGTTCCAATATTTCCTATTACTCCTGGACGGTCTTCATTATATACGACAAGCATATACCCTTCTGGTACGACATCGAGCACGAAATCGTTCAACAAAACAATGCGTGGGTCTTTCAGGCCGAACAACGCCCCGGCGGTTGTCAGCGTCTCCTTGGTCGTCTTTGTGATCAATGTAATTAAGCTAGTGTAATCCTTCATTTCCGAGCTTTTTGACTCGATTACCCCTATTCCCCTTTCCTTGGCGAGGAGGGGAGCATTGATGAAATTAACCGTATCTCCCAAAATGGGCGTAAGCAAACCTTTAAGGAGGGCAATAGTAATGGGAGCAATATTGTACTCCAAGATTTTTCCACTGTACTCAATTCTAACCTCCTGAATACCCCCGTGTATGAGCTGAATATGAAATTTTCCCAGTTTTTCTGCCAAATCCAGGTAAGGTTCAATCACTGACAAAATCTCCGCACTCACGGATGGAAAATTCACTGCGTTCCTGATCTCTCCCGTGGTTAGATAAGCTACCATTTGTTCTGCAATTGCAATGGCCACATTTACCTGGGCCTCGTCCGTGGAGGCGCCTAAATGGGGGGTACAGATGACGTTAGGATGGGAGACGAGCTCCATGTTCTTCGTGGGCTCTTCTTCGAAGACATCCAGAGCTGCTCCACCCACCTTTCCCGAATTCAAAGCCTCGAGTAAATCCTTTTCGTTGATAATACCTCCACGGGCGCAATTGATGATGAATACTCCTTTTTTCATTCGGGAAAAGGCTTTGGCATCTATTAGCCCGCGCGTTTCTTTCGATAACGGCGTGTGTATTGTAATAAAATCAGCCGTTTCCAATAGTTCCTCCAAGCTCACAACGGCTATACCCATCTGCTCTGCCTTTTCAGGTGATATGTAGGGATCGTAAGCCATCACCTGCATCTTTAGACCTTGAGCCCTATCAGCCACGATGGAACCTATTTGACCAATGCCTATTACCCCCAATTTCTTATTATACAGTTCTTTACCTATAAATTTATTCTTCTCCCACTTTCCGGCCTTCATAGAAGCCGTGGCTTGAGGAATGCTTCGAGCGAGAGAAAGCATCAAGGCGATGGCGTGTTCGGCAGTGGTAATCGTGTTTCCACCCGGAGTATTCATGACGACAATACCCCTTTTACTTGCCGCGACAACGTCCACATTATCGAGTCCACTACCAGCCCGACCTATTACCTTTAGATTGTGGGCGTGGTCTAAGATGTCCTTCGTCACTTTCGTCGCTGAACGAATCACCAGCCCATCATATTCCTTAATCACTCCCTTGAGTTCATCGGGGGTAAGGTTAGTCATCACATCGACTTCGATTCCCGGCACCCTTCTGAACACTTCAACCCCTTCCGGGGCAAGGGAATCGCTAATCAGCACTCGCTTCATTTTCTTTCTCCTCTCACAAAAGTTGAACTCGCTCCTTAAAAAGATCAGCCAAGGCTTCGAGGGCCTTCTCCAAATCCTTTCCTTCCACTGTCGGGCCACACCAAAATCGAAAACCTGGCGGCGCCTCTCGATAGGGATTTATATCGTACGCTACGCCTCGTACTGCCAGCTCCGAAGAAATGCCTTTCAGGAATTTTTCTTGTTCTCCTTTAGAAAGGGATACAACCCTCGGGTCTACCACTTTAAGGCACACAGAGGTATGAGACCGGGTGGCCGGGTCGGAGGCGAGAAACTGAATCCAATCCTTATTCTTATCCACCCACTTCTCGACAATGCGAAAATTGGCCTTGCTTTTTGCTATAAGTCCGGAAAGACCTAACTCCGATGCCCATCTGAGGGCGTCGAGGTAATCTTCAACACAGAGGAGGGAAGGGGTATTGATAGTATCACCCTCAAAAATCTCCCGATTTACTTTACCGCCCTTCTTTATTCTGAATATTTTTGGCAGAGGCCAGGGAGGTTCGTAGGATTCCAACCTCTCAATCGCCCGCGGGCCTAAAATCAGCATCCCGTGTGCCGCTTCTCCACCCAAACACTTTTGCCAGGAAAAAGTCAAACAGTCAATTTTTGACCAGTCTATCTCCATAGCAAATACGGCACTGGTGGCATCACACAAAGAAAGCCCTCCCCGGTCCGATGGAATCCAATCCCAGCCTGGAACCATAACTCCGCTCGTCGTGCCGTTGGCTACAAATACTACATCCGTATCCCAATCAATTTTCTTTAAATCAGGGAGCTCACCGTAAGGTGCCCTCATAATTTTTGGAGAGAGTTTAAGCTGCTTCTCTACATCCGTAGCCCACCCTTCAGAAAAGCTTTCCCATACGAGCACCGTAACTTTCTTCGGTCCTAAAAGATTCCACATAGCCGCTTCAAAGGCACCTGTATCGGACCCCGGCATGATGCCCACGAGAAACCCGTCAGGTACCTCCAGTATACGCTTTGTCTCTTCAATAGCCCTGAATAACCTCTCTTTCCCGGCTGCCGACCGATGAGACCGTCCTATCAACGCATCCTTAAGCACTTCAATACCCCAGCCCGGCCTCTTGCTGCAGGGTCCTGAGCTAAAACACGGATTATGCATACTTTACACCCTCCATTCTGAAAAAACTTTTTCTGTTTACCAAATCTTCTCTTTTCGATACAAGTTTTTTTAGGTAAAAACGATCAAAGAAGTGTAAGAATATGGAAAAGAAGGGCAAAACGTCTTTTCTCTGTACGAATTGTGGATACCATTCCCTCAAATGGCTGGGCCGATGTCCCGCCTGTGGAGAATGGAACTGCTTTTCCGAGGAAGAATCCCCCATTCCGTCATCCAGCCGAGGAATGAAATTTCAGGGGAAACCGGTACCCATAACAGATATTCCCAAAGATGAAAAAGATCGTTGGCCGACAAATATCAATGAAATAGACCGAGTTCTGGGGGGAGGTATTGTCCCGGGCGCGGCCATTTTGATTGGAGGAGATCCGGGTATTGGAAAATCCACCCTTTTGTTACAGCTCTTTTGCCACCTTAGCCAGCAGGGGAAAAAAGTACTCTATGTCACGGGCGAGGAATCGGCAAAGCAAATCAGGTTACGAGGAGAACGGATTGGGGCAATTACAGGCAACCTGTATATTCTAGTCGAAATTGCCTTAGATGCCATCATGAGCGAGATAGAAAAAGTAAACCCCGATGCGGTTGCAATAGATTCCATTCAAACAGTCTATAGCCCCCTTTTGACGTCGGCCCCAGGTAGTGTGGGGCAAATAAGGGAATCGGCGGAACAGCTTATTCTCATGGCCAAGAAAAAGGGGGTTCCCCTGTTCCTCATCGGACATGTGACGAAAGACGGGACCATCGCAGGGCCTAAGGTGCTGGAACATATGGTGGATACGGTGCTTTACTTTGAAGGAGAGGCTGAGCACGCCTTTCGTATCATCCGGAGCATCAAAAACCGATTTGGTCCAGCCAACGAAATAGGCGTCTTTGAAATGAAAGAAAAGGGACTTGTGGAAGTAGGGAACCCATCTGCATACTTCCTGTCCGACCGGCCGGAGAAAACTCCTGGATCTGTTGTTACCCCGAGCATGGAGGGGACTAGGCCTATCTTGGTCGAAATTCAATCCCTCGTCGTTCCCGCCAGTGGCTTTGGCATCCCTCGAAGAACGGTCATAGGAGTTGATCTAAATAGGGTTTCCCTTCTTATTGCCGTCCTTGACAAGATGTGCGGCCTGCGCCTTGGTGGCCATGACGTTTTTGTCAATGTAGCCGGTGGGGTAAAGGTTTCAGAGCCGGCCGTGGACCTGGGCATATGTGCATCATTGGTGTCTAGCTTTCTGGATCGCCCCATTTCGCCCGACACAGTAGTATTCGGCGAGGTAGGACTAGCCGGCGAAATTAGGGGTTCTCTCAATTGGGAGGCAAGAGTGAAGGAGGCAGCGAGACTGGGGTTCAGGAGATGCATCATGCCGGCCGTAGCAGGAACGAAGAAAGTCATCTCTACGGCGGGTAGCCTTACTTCTTTTCGTATCAAATCCCTCAAAGAACTGTCCGAATACCTCTTCTAGGTGACGACAAAGAAGTAACGATAGATGCGCGATAATCCAGTATAAAGAAAAAAGAGGGCAAAACACCCAAGACAAAAGGCGCATATACCAACGAGCACCCGGTAGAAACGATCGGAGAAGAAACTTTTACCCCGTGCTAAGGCAAAAGAGATGCCTGAGTACCAAAGAAAATCGGCGAAAATGTGACCGAGAAAAAAGAGCACGACCCCTGGCACACCAAAACTCATACTCCATACAATGTAACCAAGGCCAACCGTCAGCCACCAAAGACTCCAGTAAGGATTAGCTAGGCTGACCATTACTCCCGTCAGCATGAGGGAACGGGTTTCTTTCTCCATAACAGGTCCATTAAGGGTAAGAGAAGGAAGCTCCTTGATCATTTCCCAGGTCATGAAGATAAGCATCACCGCACCTAGGACGGCTATCACCTCAAAGACGCCAAATTTTCGGAGATAGGGTAATAGTCCCAAAACGACAGCTACTACTAACATCCCTTCCAAAATACTATGACCTATGATCAGAAGGGGTCCCGTCAAAAATCCCCGACGGGGACTTTCGCTTACCGTCACCATCAGTAAAGGGCCCGGCATCAAAGCTCCGGAAAGAGCAACGATAAAAGATGTAAAGAACACAGTAGCTAAAACAAACATAGAATTAGAAGCCCGTTGAATAGCGGTCCAATACCGTATCGTGGAGCCAGTTTTGGTCATCCCTCTCAGGATAGTCAATATTGTAGTGGAGGCCCCGGCTTTCCTTTCTCATCCTGGCACAAAGAATGATGAGACGGGCCACGACGGCAATGTTCCTCAGCTCTAAAAGATCACGAGTAATAATGAAATCCCAATAGTATTCATCTATTTCTCGGCTAATGAGATCGATGCGTCTTTCGGCCCGGGCGAGTCTCTTGTTGGAGCGCACGATTCCTACGTAATTCGACATGCACCTTCTAATCTCTTCCCAGTTGTGGGACACGACGATTGACTCGTCGCTCTCTGTCGCTCCTTTTGTATCCCAAGCGGGTATGGTAAGCTCCTCATCGGACGTTTCGGAGAGCAATTCCTTAGCCTTGATAAAAACTCGATGGGCAAATACGACTCCTTCCAAAAGAGAATTGCTGGCTAAGCGGTTTGCTCCGTGGAACCCTGTACAAGAAACCTCTCCACATGCAAACAAACCCGGTATATTCGTCATGCCGTGTTCATCGACCATAACACCTCCGCAGATGTAGTGCGCCGCCGGTACTACAGGAATGGGGTCAACGGTAATATCAATACCCAAGCGCAGGCATTGTTCATAGATGTTAGGAAAACGACTTTTGATAAAGTCTCTGTCGCGATGGCTGATATCGAGGTAGACACAATCATCCCCAGTCCTTTTGAGCTCATTGTCTATGGCCCTGGCTACAATATCACGAGGCGCCAAGTCCTTTAAGGGATGATACCTCTCCATGAACGGTTCTCCGTTTTTTAATCGCAGAACACCGCCTTCGCCTCTCACCGCCTCGCTGATGAGAAAAGATTTTACCTCGGGATGATAGAGACAGGTTGGG
The DNA here is from genome assembly GCA_026416455.1 of Syntrophales bacterium. Lineage (GTDB taxonomy): Bacteria > Desulfobacterota > Syntrophia > Syntrophales > UBA8958 > JAOAFE01. The sequence continues at coordinate 48,875 of JAOAFE010000012.1, read as the reverse complement.
TGAAATTGGATAAATTCCATGTTTGCAATCCTGGCCCCGGCCCGATAGGCCATGGCTATACCATCGCCAGTCGCAACATCGGGATTAGTCGTTACCGTGTATACTTTCCCCGCCCCCCCAGTGGCCAAAATCACAAACCTGGCGAGAAACGTGTGCACCACATTGCGTGCAACATCGAAGACATACGCCCCGAGGCAACGATCGGTATTGGCTCCCCGCCGACCCAATACCTTTGACTTCATAATGAGGTCAATGGCAAAGAAATGCTCGTAGATTTCCACCGACGGAAGAGACCGGGCCTTTTCGAGCAAAGCCCGCTCTATTTCTCTTCCTGTAAAATCAGTGGCATGTAGCACCCGGCGGCGGGAGTGCCCTCCTTCCTGACCGAGGTCAAAAAATTCCCCTTCTTCCTGATCTGATTTGGTAAACGTCACACCCCATTCAACAAGCTCTCTAATCCTTTCCGGACCCTCTCGAATTACAAATTCGACTACCTCCTCTCGACAAAGACCCGCTCCCGCTACAATCGTATCTTGTATATGATACTCGAAGGTATCAGAGGGATCTACAACGGCGGCAATACCACCTTGAGCGTAATTCGTATTTGATTCCCACGCTTCCTTCTTGGTTACCACCGCAACGGTACCAACGGAAGCTGCCTTAATGGCAAAAGTAAGGCCTGCTACACCACTGCCAATAACAAGAAAATCGGTTTTTACCTCCATGGGCCGATTTTCCCGTCACCCTTGGGCCAGTCGCAAAATTTCTGCCACGAGCTTTTCAATTCCTTTGGCTACATGAGAAATAGTGGGTCCCAACATGTAAGCCGGCGTGGTAACTATTTTATTTTTGTTGCAGACAACTATCTCATCGACCGCCGCCGTAAGGTGCGCCGCCCCCATAGCCATTATCGCTTGGGCTGTAGCCTCATCATTTCCGATCGTTAATCGCGGACCATAAGATCCCAATACTTTGGCCGCCAAAACAGGCGCGATACAGATGAATCCTTGGGGCTTACCGGCCGCATGCATCTCTTTTATTAATCTTTCAACTTCCGGCTTCACGCTGCAGTTCACACCTTTTACGGCAAAGTCACACAAGTTTTTCGCTGCACCGTAACCGCCGGGAAAGATAAGGGCATCTATATCACCCGCTGTCACCGAAGCCATGTCTCTTATTTCGCCGCGCGCAATACGTGCCGCCTCTACAAGTACACTGCGCTTCTCCCCTGTGGGGTTACCCGTACGATGATCCACTACGTGCATCTGCTCCATATCCGGGGCCATGCATATGATATTCGCCCCCGCCCGATCGAGAAAATAAAGAACCAGCGTAGCTTCGTGGATCTCAGCCCCATCGTAAACACCACATCCAGATAAAACCACTCCTACTTTCATATCTTATTACCTCCTTATCCTAAGGGTTGCAGCCACCTTCTTTTTTCCCCATCGTATAGCCACTTATCAGGGAAACCTCGTCGCCTTTGGAAACGAGGGTTTACACTCCAAGTCATCATGCCCTCATAAGCTTCCTGGAGTTTTCGAAATGCATCAGCATCTCCTCCCACATCGGGGTGATAAATCTTGGCTAGCCTTCGATAGGCGTTTTTTATTATATTCATCAGCTCAGGAGAGAGGAGATCTCTTTTATCGATCTGCAGTTGCTTTAGATATTTTCTGTTTATGGAGTAGATAGTGATGAGAGAAGGCTTTACGTCCGCCAGTCCGTTAATATTCCTCTCGGCCAGGCTCAACACCTTTACCGCTGCCAAATGGCGTTTGTTCGTTCTCCTCTTTTCGGCCCACCAAATATTGCCCAAGAGATTGGCCATGGCACTGAAATCATCGGCCGGCTTTTTCCCGGGTGTTCGGGGATACAAAAAGCTGAAGATCTCAGCCGTTCCGTAGAGTAACAAGTCCATCATTATCATTTTATCGGAGAAATAGAAGGTGGCGTAACGAACGTTGAGTGCTTGAACCAGGCCGACCCGGGCCTCTAATTTTAATTTCAGCTTTTGCCGACAATCAGGCGTGCAATACTTTTTTTGTCCCTTCGTTATTTCGACCCCACAAGCAAGGCAACGCCTCGGTTTCCTGCTCCTCTTAACTTTAACTTTTACAGGCACCGTACTTTCAATCATGGTATTATCATAACAAATCGCCTGAACAGATGGAAGATAGTTTTCTTCCCCTTAGCGTTATTAAAAGAGGTGAAACATGGATGAGAAAAAAGTTACCCATCAGATTGCTGTTGTCCTCCATAGGCCAAAATATGCCGGAAACGTTGGTTCTACTGCCCGGGCCATGAAAAATATGGGGTTCACACATTTAATAGTGTCAGAAGGGGGCCCATTTGTGCCCGAAGAAATGTATATGATGGCCACCCATTTCGCCCAAGATATAATAGAACAGGCCACCTTCGCAAATAGTTTAAAAGAAGCCTTATCCGATTTCCAATTCATAGTAGGTACAACAGCCCGAACCGGTTCTCAAAGAGGGCCCACTGGTGCTCTTAGAGATGTAGCGAGAAAAATTGTTCATCTAGCCAAAGAAAATAAAGTTGCCCTTCTCTTCGGTGCAGAAGATCGTGGGCTGACCAACGAAGATTTGAGGCTTTGCCATGAAATAGTAACGATACCCACAGCAGGAGAGTTCAAATCCTTGAATCTATCCCATGCAGTTATGATCGTCTGCTATGAGGTATTCATGGCAAGCTGTCAGCCGACGGAAGGTTTCGTTCCGAAACTGGCCACTTCGGCTGAAATCGAAGGCATGTATGCAAACCTGAAGGAGGTGCTTACAGAAATAGGGTTTCTAAATCCTCAGAATCCTGATTATTTTATGTATCACCTGCGCCGCTTTTTCTCCCGAACGGGGCTACTTGCCCGGGATGTCAAGATCATTCGGGGCATCTGTCGTCAGATATCATGGGCCATTAAGAATAAAAGACTTCAGTCAACCGATTAGGTTATGGCCGACTGGGACTGAAGAAATACCTTTCATCCGGGGATAAATATCGCAATCAGAACTCCATACCCGCCCGGCCCTTGATGCCTTGGCGAAAATGATGTTTAATCTCCTTCACCTCGCTGACCGTATCAGCCAAGGCAATTACCTCCGGCGGAGCGTTTCGTCCGGTCAGTACCAAATCCAGTCCTTCAGGCTTGGACTTGATTAAATCGAGAACCCACTCCAAAGGGATCAGGCCAAAGTCAACCGCCACATTGATTTCATCCAGGACGACAAGATCGTACTGGCCAGTATCTATGGCCTGGCGAACAACATGCCAACCTTTTTGGGCCAACCTAATATCTATGGGATCGGCATCTCCCTTTTTTACAAACTCGTCTCTCCCGAATTGTGCGATCACTAGGGAAGGTATAAATTCCCTGGCTGCCTTTACCTCCCCATACTCTCGTCCTTTCATAAACTGGGCAAAATAGACCTTCTGTCCATGACCAATGGCTCGGAGGGCAAGTCCCAAAGCTGCCGTCGTCTTTCCTTTGCCGTCACCGGTGATAACGTAAACGATACCTCTCTTATGTGCCATGACTTTTGCCTACGGGACGAGCAACTTGAAACCCGTCTTTTCGTCCAATCGTCTGGTGGCCTTACAATCCATGAGCTCCCAAAGTATAATTTCCATCACCTCCCAGACCTTTACCCCTGTTCGAACGCAACCGGTGGTAGTTTCCCCTCTTCGGCCACAAGAGACGTGCATATGGAGCACGGGATGACCTTCTTCATCCGGAAAGATGGTTCCTACACCAGTTACCTCATAGACGTTACATAGCTCGCGCGTCATGGGCACAACGGGCCTTGCCCTACCCTCTTGCGGACCCACGACGAGACGACTGCCTTCATCCGCCCCGCCCACCACGATGAGGGCGGCAGAACGAATACCCTCCCTGCGGGCAAAAGATTCTACCGCCTCGTGCAATACCTCACCATCTTCCAGACGAATGACAAAAATTCTACCCAATTTAGCCTCAGAATACTTCATTCCCAGTACCCTCCACCACCTTCTCCCGCGAAACTGTACACCTTCGCCTGTCACCCTTCAAGCACCAATTATTCTTCTTGACAATAGAACATATGTTCTAATAGAATTCGTCCTCCGGAAGGGAGGGATTCTTCGATGCAAGACCTTATCTTCAGTCTTCATTCTTGGCCTCGGGCCATTGTACACATCGACGCCGATGCCTTCTTTGCCTCCTGCGAAGAGGCGATTCACCCCGAGCTGAAAGGGAAGCCTATTGTCACGGGAGCGGAGAGGGGCATCATCGCCTGTGCCAGTTATGCCGCCAAGGCTTACGGTGTTGAGCGGGGAATTCCCATCCAAGAGGCAAAAAGGCGCTGTCCTAACCTTATTGTTCTGCCCTCGGACTATGAAACCTATTCCCTCTTCTCCCGTCGCATGTTCTCCGTCCTTCGCCACTTCACTCCTCAGGTTGAGGAATACTCCATCGACGAGGCCTTTGCCGATATAACGGGAATGAGGCGGGCGCTAAATATGTCTTACGAGGAGATCGCTCTTGCCATCCGGGAGAAAATCCTGAAAGAGGTGGGGATCAGCGTTTCTGTAGGGTTGAGCCTCTCCAAGGTCCTCGCCAAGGTTGCCTCCAAATACCGTAAGCCGGGAGGCGTCACCTTTATTCCTGGGCGTGAAATTGCCTATTTCCTTAAGGATCTGCCCGTGGAGAAGATTTGGGGCATTGGGCCTGCCACCTCCGCCTACCTACACAAACTGGGAGTCCTAACGGCTCTCGAATTCGCCCGCCTGCCCGAACACGTTGTCCGAAAAAGACTTACCAAACCGGGAGTAGAAATCTGGCGCGAATTGAGAGGAGAATCGGTCCTCCCCGTTGTGGATGGAGAAAAGGAAACTTACGCCTCCATCAGCAAAACGAAAACCTTCTCTCCTCCTACCAATGACCCCGACTACCTTTATGCCCACCTTTTAAGAAACCTGGAATCCGCGTGCATCAAAGCCCGTCGATATGACCTGGCGGCAGGAGGACTCGTATCTTTTCTCAAACAACAAAATTTCGAAATCCAGGCAGCGGAAACGAAGCTCAATCGTCCCTCCAGCTACCCTCTGGAGATTTCTCCTTTTTTGCGGGAGCAATTCAACTATCTCTACCGACCCCACAATACTTACCGGGCAACGGGTGTCATTCTCATCCATCTCAAACCGGAAGAGCAGGTGTCGTACTCCCTCTTCGAAGATCCCATTCGAGCAGAAAAAACTCGTCTCCTCTACCATGCTGTAGACGAGATCAATGGCAAGTATGGGAAACACACCTTGCATCTCGCTTCTTCTCATCTCATTGAAGAAAGGGGGAAGGGAAAACGGGGAGAACCCACCTACCGGGAAACCACAACCCTGCCGGGAGAGACAAAACGCAAGCACATAGGGCTCCCTCTCTTGCATCTGAAATTATAACCCTTGGGTAATCTGTCCCGACAAATTTTTTAAAAATGGGTAACCAACCGCCAAAAGACCATCCCTCCTCAAGAGGGGTCGGAGTTTACTCTGAAAGAAAGACTACTTTTGAGTTATATTATTCTCAAGATCGGAAACTCAGCTCTGCTTGCCATTTCTGAAGCAGGATAGGGGCGAAGAAGATCGGTCAATTTCCTTATGTCTCTGTTCGCAGGATCCAGCCAAGAATCGTAAACGTCGGGGGGGAGAATGACCGGCATGCGGTCGTGGACAGGGGCAACGATCTCGTTGGCCTGAGTCGTAATGATCGCGCACGTATTTACAGGTTCACCCTGAGGCGGTTTCCAAGACTCGTAAAGGCCAGCAAAGGCAAAAGGCTCACCGGAACTCAGACAAAAGAACCAGGGTTGTTTTCTCTTCCCCTCCACCTTTTGCCATTCATAGAAACCGTCGGCTATGATAAGGCACCGCCTGGAGCGAAAGGCATCACGAAAGCTGACTTTCGATGCCAGCGTTTCTGCTCGGGCGTTGATGAAGCCCCCACTTTTAGGTACCTCTTTCATCCATGCAGGTATTAACCCCCAGCGAAAAACCTCTGCCTCTCTTCGGTTTCCTACCTTGCATAAGGCCAACACCTTTTCTCCCGGAAAGATGTTATTCCCTCGGCTAAAAGAAGATGGAAGGGAACTCAAACCGAAGCTTTTCTCTATCTGGGAGAGATCGGATAGAAGCACATAACGGCCGCACATGGTTAAACACTATCATCATACCCGGCGGAGGTCAACTTTTCCCTTGACAAGGGACATGATAATGTATTTAAATAACAACGATTTAGGTGATGGAGTTCACCGCTAAAAATGCCCAAAACGGGCTGATGACTCCTGCATGAAAAAAGCAGGAGTTTTTTTTTGGAGGCGAAAATGACAGAAAACAATTCAAACCCATCCTTTATTACTACCCCCGCCAAAGGGGTACTGAAAGTCGTGCAGGAAGCAACCCAAGGACTCAATCTCCTTTCCCTTCAGCGGGAATTACAGGTTGCCAATCGCCTCGTAAGTCAATCACCTTTAATAGATGTGGCCATTTTGGGACAGTTTAAGGCCGGGAAAAGCTCTTTTATAAATAGTCTAATTGGGCGACGTCTTCTCCCCGTGGGGGTCATTCCCGTCACGACGGTGATCACGAGACTAAAGTACGGCCCGGAAGAAAGAGCCATAGTTACTCATTTCGACGGCACGGAAGAAGAAATCCCCTTGGAGAGGCTAGATGAATTTACTTCGGAGGCTAAAAATCCTGCCAACCAAAAAGATGTGGCCGTCGTAGACATAGAACTTCCCTCCCTCGAGGATTATGAGGGACTGAGAATAGTGGATACACCCGGTTTAGGAAGTGTATTTAAATACCACATGGAAACCTCCGAACAGTGGTTACCTGAAGTGGGCGCGGCCATCCTTGCCGTAAGTGCCGAAAGGCCGTTGGCAGAAAACGACGTCGGATTGATCCGAGAGTTGCTCCGTTACACCCCTCGCATTGTACTCATGATCACAAAAGTAGATCTCATTACGCCCGAACAAAGAGAGGAAGTAGTTAAATTCTTTAAGGAAACTTTGACTCGAGAGTTGAATCGGGAATTTCCCATCTTCCTCTACTCAAACCGGGAAAACTTAGAGAAGTTCAAACACCGTCTCGATATGGAGCTCTTATTACCTCTCACGGCAAACAAAGATCGGGAATTCAAGAGCATTGTCAAGCATAAGATCAGATCCCTCGCCCAGGCAACTCGGGATTACTTAGAAGTAGCCCTTAAGACTTCCCAACAAGCGGAAACGGACAGGGAAAACTTAAAGGCTCAAATTCTTGGGGAAAAATCAAACCTTGCCCAAATCGAGGAAGAACTCATTGTGCTCACCCGAGCCCAAGCCATCCATACGCGAACCCACATAGAAAAACATCTCGAGGCCTTTCGGGCCCCCATGGCAAATCGACTTCGAGAAGAACTGAAGAGAGATATGGCTTCATGGCAGGGCAATCTCTGGCGCTTGACCCGCCAGTACGAAGAGTGGATGGAACAAAACCTTTATTCTGAGATAGACGTCATCTCCTTCCGGGAACGGAAGCACTTTTTCGGAACACTAATCAAGGCTCAAGCAGCCCTGGAACGTTACCTGGAAACCTTCAGGACCATGCTCGGCATGAATATAGAGCGTGTTTTGGGAGTAAAAATGGCCCCAGCGGAATGGAAGATAGAGGTAATTGAACCTGCACGGCCCGATATCCGCGTAGGTCACGTCTTTGAATTTCACTTTGACCTCCTGTGGTTCTTGATCCCCATGTTCATCTTCCGTCCCCTTTTCGAAAGGCACTTTTTGCGCCTCGTTTACCGAGAGGTATTTGTCAATTTTTCCCGTCTGGGGGCCCAATGGGAGATGAGTATAAACCGGGCAATTGAGGACATGCGCAAGCAGGCATCACGCTACATCAAGGAAGAAATTCAAACCATCGAATCAATCTTGTCGCAAACGAAGGGTCGTTCGGCAGAAATAGGGACAATGATCAAAAAATTAGACGAAGCAATGCTTGAGCTGGGCAAGGCCTAAGGCACAGAAAATGTGTGTATCGAAAAAAATCTCCTTTCATAGGTTCATTCCTCATCTCGATTCAACATTGGATTACATCAGAATGAGACGATGCCAATCCGGAGGCTATTGCTTCTACCGCTTAGAAGAGCCTAATTGCTCAGACACTTATTTCGCCCTAGCAACTCTTCATTTAATGGATCGCCTATCCTTCGATAAAGAGACGGCAGATTTTCTGCTTTCCCGTCAAAGACCAGACGGTTCATACGAGAGCCTCTCCCAAGCCTTTTTTTCCATTGGGGGTCTACGCCTCTTAAAGTTGAAACCCCTTTACGATCCTCGAGAATACCTTTTCGCCCATACCCAAGCTTACGACGTCTCCCTTCTCCCTCCCGGGACCAATTCCATCTTCGCCCCTCTTTACTTTCTGGTGAACACCTTAAAATGGCTGAATATAAAGGTGCCAAAAAAGAGCAGACACCAGATCACTTCTTTCGTTCTCTACCATCGAAAAGAAAGTGGCGGCTTCGGGCACATAAAGGCGACCCTTATGGAAACAAGGGACGCTATGGTCATTCTCGATGGCCTTGGCGTAACCTGTCCTTGGAACATTACAGATTTTTTATCCGCTTGCGAAGACATTAATCATGGTTTCGTAAACATAAAGGGGATTCGTTTTTCCTACCTCGAACACATCCAGGCCGGCTTAGAAATATGTCATTGGCTTTCCTTTTCCCCAACCTATCCCGGAAGTATATTTAACTTCCTGCAAGCCTGCTATCGAGTGAATGGAGGTTATGCCCGCACCACCAATACGGGTATCGCCTCCTTGGAAGACACCTATTTGGCCATCTCTTCCTTTCAGCTTCTTTTGCCCTTTCTATCATAGACGAGACGAATCAGGGGCCCCCAACCACTTGTCCAACCGACGGCACTGATGAGGGCAGCGCGGTCGGCCATCGTATCCGTACCGCGATGCTCCCAAACAAAGGCCCTCGAATAAATATGTAGGCGATTGGCGATAGATTTCACTAGCTCCCTCTGCTCTTGCAAGTTTACCTTATGACCTTTGACTAAGCCTTCTATCAAGTGGGACCTACAGAGCACCTTACTTTCACTACCGGCGCACACTCCGCAGACCGTCATTTCCCAGAATGGTTTTGTAATTTCAGCAAAATTCATAAGTTCCCTCGTATCTTGCGCTTTGACCACAACTTCTGGAGAGGGGAAACCCCGCGAGTGCGGTCCCAAACCCATCTCACACATAAGGCACCTGCCATGAGCCCGGAGGGCTGTCAGCCGTCTAAATCCGCCCCATGGACCCCTCTTCTTCATAATCTGGTTTGCCCGCCCCATGAGTTCTTCGTAGACGATCGCGGGACCCATGAGGAAAGAATGTCGGAGAGAAGCTTCGATGGAAAGGGCCAACCAAGCATGCCTCTCACAAAATCCCCAGGCACGGCGCAGAGAACCACGCACCTCGGGATTCATAATGCTACCTTGCATGTACCACCAAATGTAATGGATTTCACCGTTCGACGGACGCAAGAAATGTCCATCCCTTTCACTGATGGTTGAACATCGCGCCTTCGATTCCATATCGAGATAACCCCCTTCTCATGGATAAGTAAAGTAGAAGTTATCAGCCCGGAATTCAAAGGCGGGCGGTTCCGGCGAACTTCATCGCCCCAAGATTTTCTCGGAAAATGGATTAACCGGCCAAAAAAGTCAACACCTTAAATTTGCCCTTGACCGGCATGGTAAGGCATTGTAACCAATCATTACGGCAACGATTAGGGGTGGCGAAGATGAAAAAGCTGGTTCTTGTTAGGCATGGAGAAAGTATATGGAATAAGGAGAACCGATTTACCGGATGGACGGATGTGGATCTGTCGGATAAGGGAATCGCCGAGGCCAGAGAAGCGGGAAGAATTTTGAAAAAGGAGGGTTACCTCTTTGACATTGCCTTTACGTCCGTCTTGAAGAGGGCCATAAAAACCCTCAACATTATCCTCGAGGAGATGGACTTGCAGTGGATACCCGTCGTGAAAGATTGGAGACTAAACGAAAGACACTACGGAGCACTGCAGGGCCTGAATAAGGCGGAAATGGCAGCCAAGTATGGTGAAGATCAGGTTAAGCTATGGCGCCGGGGATTCGATGTAAGGCCTCCTGCCCTCTCAAAGGAGGACGAGCGCTATCCCGGACACGAACTCAAGTATGGAAATCTTCCAGAAACCGACCTGCCACTTACGGAATCCTTGAAAGATACCATTGCCCGTTTTATGCCCTGCTGGCACGAGGTGATTGCACCGGTCGTTAAGTCAGGTAAAAGGGTTATTATTGTGGCCCACGGAAACAGCCTGCGCGCCCTAGTTAAGTATTTAGACCGTATATCCGATGACGACATCGTCGAACTCAACATCCCTACCGGAATTCCTCTCGTTTACGAATTGGACAACGATCTCAACCCATTAAGACATTACTACCTGGCCGACGAAGAGACACTTAAGGCGGCCATCCAAGCAGTAGCAAACCAGGGGAAAAAAAGCGCATGAAACAAGTGCCTTACAACATAGCGGTCCTATTGGAAAAACATGCGACCTTCCACGAAAAGGCAGAAGCGATTGTCATGGGAAATGAGCGTTATTCCTATGCAGATGTCTATCGCCAGGTCAGATATCTTGCCGCCTATCTTACAGATAAAGGGATAAGACATCGCTCGCGTGTAGCCCTCTTAGCCGAGGGAAGTCCCCGATTCCTTTTTAGCATATTTGCTTGCTGGCAGATTGGTGCCATCGCTGTTCCTATTAATACACGCTTGAGTGAAGGGGAGATTGTTCACGTGCTGAAAGATACAAAGCCATCTCTATTTATCGCTTCGGCCAATTATCTTACATTGGCGCAAAAAACAGCAACAAAGATGAAAGACCTTCCCATCGAAGATATGGAACATGTTTTCTCGAAGGGCAAGGATAAAGAGGACAACAACCATTCAAAGGAAATATCCGCTGACAGTCCTTGCCTTATTATCCATACGGCTGCCGTGGGTGGTAAACCAAGAGGGGCGGTGCTGACGCATGCCAATCTAATATCCACGGCGGTACAACTCGCCCATCTCCTCAATCTTACAGAAGAAGACCGTCATCTTTGTCTCCTACCCCTCTTTCATATCGGAGGGTTAGCCTTTAGCCTGGCAACCATCATGGTCGGAGGGAAAAACGTCATCAGCCCGCGCTTTGAACCGGAAAAGGTTCCAGAAATCATTGAGCGGGAGCAGATTACCTTTTTCATCACCTTTCCTCCAATGCTTTCAGCCATTCTCGATGCGGAAAAGAAAGAAAATAAGGTGTCTTCCTCTCTTCGGCTGGTGGGGGGTGTGGACACCCCAGAGACGATCGAGCAATTTCTTTCCATCCATCCAGGCTCCAATTTCTACCATATCTACGGTCAGACAGAGTGTATGCCCGTCTCAGGAGGCATCTATCGGGCAGAAAGGAATTCTATCGGGCATCCTACACTCCTTACGCACATCTCTATTCGGGATGAGGATGACCGAGAACTACCGATAGGTAAAGTAGGAGAGATATGCGTGCGCTCACCATCAGTTTTTCTGGGCTACTGGCGCTTGAAAGAAGAGACGAACTATACTATGCGCGGTGGATGGCACCATACAGGTGATTTGGGACAACTCTTACCCAACGGTACCCTTATTTTCTCCGGAAGAAAGCCCGAAAAGGACCTGATCAAGACGGGGGGAGAAAACGTCTACCCCCGAGAGGTAGAACAAGTCATTCTGACACATACCGATATAAAAGAAGTGTGCGTGATCGGAGTGCCCGACGAAAAATGGGGGGAGACGGTCGTCGCCGTCTGTACTCTGAGAGAGAACAAGCATCTTTCGGAAGACGAGATCATAAGCTACGTAGCCGCTCGCATTGCACGATATAAGCGACCCCGGCGGGTACTGATCGTCGCAGATATCCCCAAAAAACCTGACGGTTCAGTCGATCGTGCACGGGTAAAACAAATGGGGGTAGAGCTTCTCGCTCCACCCCAAAAAGGTTTCTAATCTTTAAAGACGGCTCCTGTACTGGCGGAAGTGACCAACCTCGCATAGCGGGCCAGGTATCCCGTCGTAACTTTAGGTGCCCAGGGCTTAAGGTTTTTTCTACGCTTTTTCAGTTCTTCCTCCGACACTTTCAGGTTGATCTTCTTTCCGGGAATATCGATCGCAATGATGTCACCTTCTTTCACCAATGCTAGCGGGCCCCCTTCAGCGGCCTCCGGTGAGATGTGACCAATCGCCGCTCCACGACTACCCCCGCTAAACCGCCCATCCGTTAAGAGGGCAACGCTCGTATCCAACCCCATACCGGCCAAGGCCGAGGTGGGGGCCAACATTTCTCTCATGCCGGGTCCCCCTTTAGGTCCCTCGTATCTGATCACCACCACATCACCAGGCTTAATCTTACCACCCATTATTGCGGAGATTGCATCTTCCTCCGAATCGAATACCCGCGCTGGTCCCTCGTTTACAAGCATATTTTCTGCTACTGCCGACTGCTTTACGACCGCTCCATCGGGTGCCAAATTCCCTCGTAGAATGGCAAGGCCTCCTTCTTTACCGTACGGATTATCCAAAGGCCTAATTACACTATCATCGAGAACCTTTGCATTTTTTATATTTTCGCCAACGGTTTTACCCGAGACCGTTTTGGCTTTTAGATCAAGGACACCGAGAGGAGAAATGCGTTTCATTACCGCCTGTATCCCTCCGGCCGAATCGAGATCCTCAATGTGATGTCTCCCGGCCGGACTTAACTTACAGAGGTTTGGCACCTTGGCGCTAATCTTGTTGAAGAGATCGAGATCCAATTTTATGCCTGCCTCGTGCGCAATGGCCGGCAGGTGAAGGACCGTATTGGTTGAGCATCCCAATGCCATATCGACGGCGATCGCATTCTTGAAAGCAGCGAGGGTCGCAATATCCCTCGGCTTAACATTCTCTCTGAGGAGGGTCATAACTTGCATACCCGCTTGCTTTGCCAGCCGTCGCCTCGCGGCACTTACGGCCAGCACGGTGCCGTTACCTGGTAGTCCCAAACCCAGGACTTCGGTTATGCAGTTCATAGAATTGGCCGTGTACATGCCGGAACAGGAACCACATCCCGGGCAGGCATAATCCTCCAACATCTTTAATTTCTGCGGGGTCATCTTTTTGGCCTTTACCGCCCCTACTCCCTCAAACACAGAAATAAGGTCAATCGTTTCTCCTTCAAGTTTCCCGGCGAGCATGGGGCCACCGCTTACAACCACCGTTGGAATGTTTAACCTCATCGCCGCCATGAGCATGCCCGGAATTATTTTGTCGCAATTGGGGATCATGACCAATCCGTCAAAAGGATGAGCCATAACCATCGACTCGATTGAGTCGGCGATGAGCTCACGGCTCGCCAAAGAATATTTCATGCCCGTATGGCCCATGGCTATCCCGTCACAAATACCGATGACAGAAAATTCCACCGGTGTCCCACCAGCCATTCTAATCCCAGCCTTAACATCGGAAGCAATTATATCGAGATGAATATGCCCTGGTATTATCTCGTTGGCCGAATTCACAACCCCGATAAGCGGCCTTTTCAGCTCTTCGTCCGTATAACCCATAGCCTTAAATAGAGAGCGATGGGGTGCCCGTTCCAATCCCTTCTTCATCAAATCGCTACGCATCGATTGCACCTCCTCTCATTCGACAATAACCGGCCTTGCTCCTAAGCAAGGCATACCAAACAAGCCGGATTACTTCTTTTTAGCCCTTCGTTCCGGTCTCAAGGCCCTCAAAACTGCTCCCGCCTGCCACATCTCACTCATGCGCATTTCCTCCAGCTCCTTTTGTAAAATATCTCTATAGTTGGGAGCTGCACCCGCTTTGAGGACTATCTCAGTCTCCTTACCAGAAGCTACTCGATCGTAAAGCTCTTTAAAGACAGGCTCTACAGCCTCGCGGAACCGATGACGCCAATCGAGAGCACCTCTTTGTGCCGTCGTACTACAGTTGGCAAACATCCAATCCATACCATTCTCTGCCACCAGCGGTATCAGGCTCTGAGTGAGTTCTTCTACCGTTTCATTGAAAGCCTCACTGGGACTATGTCCCCGACGCCGCAGCTCATTGTACTGTGCCTCCATAACACCGGCCAGGCACCCCATAAGCACACCCCTTTCACCGGTGAGATCGCTATAAACCTCTTTTTCAAATGTGGTGGGGAAAAGGTAGCCTGAGCCAATTGCAATACCTACAGCCAGCGTTCTTTCCAAGGCTCGCCCCGTTGCATCCTGATAAACGGCATAACTGGAGTTGATTCCGCTGCCCGCCAGGAAGTTATCTCTCACCGTTCTTCCTGCCCCTTTCGGTGCCACCATGATGACGTCTATATCCGAAGGAGGAATTACCCCAGTTTGGTCTTTATAAACTATTGAAAAACCGTGAGAAAAATAAAGTGCCTTGCCCGCTGTCAAGGTAGGTTTCAACTCCGGCCACATTTCCTTTTGCATGGCATCGTTAAGTAAGTACATAACGATCGTCCCCCGTTTCGCTGCCTCGATCGGTGGAAACAAAGTCTCTCCTGGAACAAACCCCTCTTCGATTGCCTTTTTCCAATTGTAATCTCCCTCCCCTACTATTACTCGGATACCGTTATCACGTAGGTTGAGGGCCTGACCCCGCCCTTGCACTCCATAGCCGACCACAGCTACAATTTCATCCTTTAGCACCTCTCTTGCCCGATCGAGAGTAAATTCGTCGGCCGTAATTACTTCCTCGATCACCCCTCCTATGTTCAGTGTCGCCATTATTTCCGTCCTCCTATCAAAATTAATATCGCTCGAGGGCTACAATGCCCGTCCTGGCCGAATCTTCTATTCCCAAGGGTTTCAAACTCTCAATCGCCCTTTCCAAAAATTCTTTTTCGCCTGTTATTTCTATCACACAGTGGTCACCGTTCATGGTTACAACGCGCCCGTTAAAGGAGTTGATTATAAGGGCTATATCAGCCTTGTTTTTTTCCGTCAACTTCATGCGCACAAGCAGCAACTCTCGGGAAACTGCGCCTGTATCCGTAATGTCTGTTACCTTGTGGACGTCATGAAGTTTGATGAGCTGTTTTTCAATTTTGTTGATGGTGCTCTTATCCTGTATGGTTGTCAAGACAATCTTCGAATATCTCGGATCCAAGGTGGCATCCACACAGAGGGTTTCGATATTGTAACCCCGACCACCCAAAACACCGGCCACACGAGCAAGCACGTCTGGCTTATTGTTGACAAGGAGCGACAGGGTATATTCCTTCTTTTCCATAGACAACCTCCTTCTGGACTAATTTGTCATTTCACGACTACCAAGAGTCATTTCATGAATCGGCGCCCCCGGGCGTACCATGGGATAAACGCATTCCTCGCGGGCAACACGAAAATCCATGAGCACCGGCCCGGGATGGGACAATCCCTTCTTTAACACCGGTTCTACTTCCTCCGGTTTGGTCGCTCTAAGACCCATAAAGCCATAGGCTTCTGCGAGTTTGACGAAATCAGGCTGATAAGTCATGTCCGTTTGCGAATACCTTTTCTCGTAAAACAGCTGTTGCCACTGCCTCACCATACCTAAGTATCCATTATTGAGAATCACAATTTTTATGGGCAACATCTCCTGAATGGCCGTCGCCATTTCTTGAATATTCATCTGAATACTGCCATCACCGGCAATATCAACAACCAAACGATCGGGAAAAGCTATCTGAACCCCTATGGCAGCGGGAAAACCATAGCCCATAGTACCCAGTCCACCGGAGGTCACGAATGTATTTGGTTCGTCGAACAGATAAAATTGGGCCGCCCACATCTGGTTTTGCCCCACTTCAGTTGTAATAATGGCCTTCCCTCTCGTCAGCTCGTAGAGCTTTTGAATCACAAACTGTGGTTTTATCACTTCATCGCTTTGACAATAAGAGAGGGGATTTTCCGTCTTCCACGTATCAATCTGTCTCAGCCATTCTGTTCTTTCTTCTTCCTTCACCGTAAAATTATCCTTTTCCAAGAGATCATTTATGGCCTTCAGAATGGCCTTACAATCTCCGACAATCGGTACATCGGCTATTACGTTTTTGTTTATCGATGAAGGGTCAATATCGATGTGAACGATCTTTGCTTCTGGAGCAAAATGATCCACTTTGCCTGTAACCCGGTCATCAAATCTACAACCGACAGCTATCAACAGGTCACAATGGCTTATAGCCATATTGGCATAATAGGTTCCGTGCATGCCCGGCATACCAAGCCACAGAGAGTCAGAACCCGGGAAAGCCCCGATACCCATTAGGGTGGAGGTTACGGGGATCATCGTCCTCCGGGCCAGCCTTCTCAATTCCTCCGAAGCCCGACCCAAAATCACACCGCCACCTGTGAGTAAGACCGGCCTTCTTGATTGAGCAATAAGGTCTTTTATGTAAAATATCTGGGACGGTACGGGAGAACTCTTCGGGGCATGGTCGGGAAAGGATACGGGCTCATAATCACCTGTCGCTTGCATAACGTCCTTTGGCAGATCCACCAATACCGGTCCTGGCCTCCCCGATCTTGCGATATGAAACGCTTCATGAATCGTCTTCCCCAAATCTTCAATGCGTTTGACTAGAAAGTTGTGCTTCGTGCACGGTCGAGTAATGCCGACAATATCTACCTCCTGGAAGGCATCGGTGCCGATGAGGGCGGTGGGTACCTGCCCAGTTAACACGACGAGGGGAATAGAATCCATATATGCCGTAGCGATTCCAGTCACCGTGTTGGCCGCTCCCGGACCGGATGTAACAAGTACGCAGCCTACCTGACCTGTTACCCGAGCATAACCATCGGCAGCGTGGACGGCACCTTGCTCATGACGGACAAGTACGTGCTTTATATTCTCCCGGTACAATTCATCGTAGATGTCGATTACTGCACCACCTGGATAGCCGAATATTACCTTCACCCCTTCCTGCTTTAAGGCCTGGATTAGTATCTGAGCGCCTTTTAATTTCATTTACCTACCTCCTCCATAATTAAAAAGCCGCGAGTCCTTTTTGACTGCGGCTTATCATCGTAAAAATGAAAAGCCGCGGGTTTTCGGGGCCCGCGGCTCTGGCTGCTACTAAATCATTAGCACGGAGCAGCGGTCCCCGTACGTACTACTACTACGCTAAGCAATAAATCCAAAACTCTTTCGACCGCTAGATCCGCCATAATTTCTCTCTCCATGGGAACTCACACTATAAAAAAGGATTTTCCTTTGTCAAGGAAAATTTTAATCCTTGACAGGGTAATAGTTATCTAATAGCCTTACTTTTGACTCCCAAGCAAAAGGATGTACGGATGAAATGAAAAAAATACCTATTACCAAAGCAGGGTTCCTGAAAATAAAGCGGGAACTTGATCACTTAAAATCAGTTGTCGTACCGGAAAATATAAGAGATATTGAGGCCGCCAGGGCCCATGGGGACTTGTCGGAAAATGCCGAGTATACAGCCGCCAAAGAAAGGCAAACCTTTCTTCAAAATCGAATTCAGGAGTTAGAAAGTCAGCTCGCCGCCTCCGATATTATAGAAATTAGAAACATCACGACCGACCATGTAGTTTTCGGTGCCTCCGTGGTTATTACAGATCTCGATACGGGAGAGGTTATAACCTATAAACTCGTCGGACCCCTTGAGTCTGATATCGCTAATAACATGATTTCCGTTACTTCTCCCATCGGTAAAGCCCTGATCGGTCACAAGGTAGGCGATGAAATCCAGGTTCATACACCTGGGGGCGTAAGAGAATTCCAAATTGTGGAGATTTTTGTGGACAACGGAGATTAATCGGACTTTTTTCCGTCTCCTCTCCAGACGGCCCCGATAAAGGCAAAAGGACCAAAAAGAAGCCCTAAAAAAAACCAGAGAAAGCTGTTTTTACCTCTAGTAGATGCAAGGAATGCGCTTACACACCCACACAGGAGCCAGAAAAGCAAAACAATGATAAGCCCTTGCCCTTCAAACATCCACATATATGCTACCCCCAAAAAATCTCAAATTCTCACCATACCTTCCAATAGGTAAAGGACGAAGGACGCAATTAACGGTACAGAAAGATTATCGTTAATCCTGTAATCCCCAACCCGAAGGGGAACCAGTTCAAAAAAAGTAACTACCAAAGAACTCACCCAGATTACAGCAGGATGGAGAAACTTTTTATCCATTTGTGGAATGAAGGGGAAAACGGCATAGCAAAGTATCAAGCACATCGTCAGGCAGGCGAAAGACCCTTCCAGGGTTTTTTTCCCCCATTTTACCCTTCCCATCGTCTGGCCTACTATGGCAGCCGCGGAATCACCTAAGATGAACATAGTGAGGGCCATGAAAGGTATGTAAGGTTTGTTGAAAAAAAAGAGAGCACACAGAAAGGCCGAAAGAATTATCCAGGTGGCCCCTGTTATCATACGAGACTCTTCTTTCCGCATCATGAACCCGAAAAAACGACGAAACAGTCCCTGAATCATGGGATGGCGGAAACGACCCCATTCTACTATCAAGATAACAAAAAAGAGTAACCCCAAGGCGAAGGGAGCTAAAAGGGGTAGGTATAGAATGCTTATGGGCATGGAAAGGGCAACCAAGTGAAGTAATTTTCTCGATATCTCCTGAAAGCTTAGGGTCATCCTATTTTCAACTCTTTACCTCTAATTTTTTCGGTCTTTGCTAGAATTTTTCCGGTATGTCAACGATTACTTTGACAATTGAGCCCAACTGTGCAAGGGTCTTTACGCAAAAAAAAAGAAAGGAGGTTTTTGTCACAATGGAATTGGAAAACGTCCTTTATGAAAAGCAGGGACACATTGCCAAAATGACGTTAAACCGTCCACCGGCCAACTCGATCAATCTCGCCACTCTACTTGATATCGAAAAAGTGCTCGATGACGCCGAAAACGACAAGGAAGTAAGGGTTCTTATCATCACAGGAGCGGGAGAAAAGGGATTTTCAGCAGGATTCGATGTTAAGGATGCAGGAAAAGCAGATCAGACGGCTCCTAAAGGCCAGCAACTGTGGACGAGGATCGACCACTTCCCTAAACCAGTAATTGCTGCGATCAATGGTTATGCTTTCGGCGGAGGATGTGAACTTGCCATGGCCTCTACCTTCCGTATAATGCAGGAAAATGCCCAGATTGGGCTCACGGAACTGAATTTAGGCATTATCCCCGGCTGGGGTGGCACTCAGCGGATGCCCCGCATTTTGGGAAAATCTAAAGCGCTGGAACTTATTCTCTTCAGTAAACGCTTATCAGCTCAAGAGGCCCTAGAAATAGGACTCGTGGATCGTGTGTCGAAAGTAGGTGAATTGATGAAGGATGTAATGGAAATGGCAGAATTTTTGGCCAAAAGACCGCCTCTCGCTGTCCGAGCAGTTCTAAATGCCGTCAACATAGGTATAGAAAAAGGACTCGAAGAAGGAACAAAGGCTGAACTAGAAGGCAGTTTCATGGTCGCGCGCTCAAAAGACGCTATTGAAGGATTTACGGCCTTTTTGGAGAAGAGAGAACCTGTTTTCAAAGGTGAATGAAGTATCTCAAGATAAACCGAAAGCTCGGCTAACGTTGTAAACGAGAAAGCCAATGGAGTAAGACACGAAGAGCATAAAAAGAAGGGAAGAAAGAAACCACCTGCGACTTTTAAACTCCTGCTTCATCACCGCCACCGTGGCAACACAAGGAATGAAAAGGAGCAGGACAGCCAGGAATGAAAGGGCTGAAGCAGGGGGTATATAGGTCGAGAGGGTCTGTATAAGACCTTCTCGACCTACATTATACAGAACGGCCAGCGTCGCAACGGCATTCTCTTTCGCGATAATGCTAGTCACCAAAGCCATCATGATACGCCAATCAAATCCCAAAGGTTTGCCCAAAGGTTCTATGATCCTTCCCAGAAAAGCGAGATAGCTTTCCTCTATTCTGCCCGTGGGCCAATAGGACAGCGCCCAGATAACAATTGATACGGCGAGAATAATCGTTCCTGCCTTTTTCACAAAGGAAATGAGTCTGTTCCAGACAACCATGCTGATCGTTTTCACATCAGGTTTATGGTAGAGAGGCAACTCCATAATGAAAGGTGTTACTTCATCACGAGAAATTATTTTCTTTGCCACCATACCTGTTACTCCAAGTAATACCATGTTCAAAGTAAAGAGCCCCGAGGCAACGAGCCAGGCATGGGTAGGGAATACAGCTGCCGTAACAAACGTAAGAACCGTGAGTCGGGCGGTACAGGGAACAAAAGGGGTAAGAAAAATGGTAATTAATCTCTCCTTAACCGATTCGATGATCCTCGTTCCCATCACGGCCGGCACGTTACAACCAAAGCCCAGACAGATAGGTAGGACACTTTTCCCGTGGAGTCCGATGACATGCATTAATCGGTCCATGACAAAAGCCACCCTCGCCATATAACCTACATCTTCGAGGATAGCGAGAACTACGAAGAAGATTAATAAGATGGGAATGAAGGTAAGCACCATCCCGACACCACTCATAATGCCATCGACGACAAGGCCTCTTACCCATTCTGGCAAAGAGCCGAGAAAATCGTATATTTTCTGCCCCAAAAAACTCATGACCGATTCCATTCCCTTCTGCATGGGCGCACCCAAACCATAAGTTACGATGAAAACAAGGACAAACACTCCTACAAGGGCCGGGATGCCAAACAAAGGACGGGTAAGAAATTTGTCTATGCGGTCGGTGAGGAGCACCTGTCCCATCTTATGGCGGGAAACCGCCGCCCGTGTTACATTCCCGATCCACTCGTATCTGCCACCGACGACGGCGTGGAGGGAATCTTCATGAGCTACCAATAATCCCCTTATTTTTTCCCATACTTCCGTTGGTAAATTCTTTTCCACCAGACTTGATATCTCCCCATCTCCCTCCATTAGCTTTACAGCTAGAAATCTTTTGTACCCCGCATCATTCGGGGGACCGTAATCCAAATAATCTTCCAAAAGGCTGTATATTTCTTGAAATACGTGGCGGTGATGGGCCGCGACCCGCGGATGACGAGGAAGATAGGTGATATCCTTTCTGGCGGTGGCTATAATCTGGGAGACCAATTCGTTTATCCCTCGGTTTTTGTTTGCCACCATCCCCACTACTGGTATGCCTAAAGCATTCTGGAGGGCATCGAGGTCAACATAGATATTCTGGGCCTCTGCTACATCCAACATATTCACCGCCACTATCACGGGAGGCCCCAAAAGGAGTAGCTCCGATAATAAGTAGAGGCCCCGTTCCAGGGCAGCGGCACTGGCAATAAGAACTACCACGTCTGGTTTCTCTCTTAAGATGAAGTCCCGAGCAATGCGTTCTTCTTCGGAGAAGGAGGTTAGGCTATACGTGCCAGGCAAATCTACGATCCTCATTTCTACTTCACCGCAGAGATAAGTACCTTCTTTCTTCTCCACCGTCTTACCCGGCCAATTACCCACATGCTGTGAAAGACCTGTTAGAATGTTGAATACCGTAGACTTGCCAACATTCGGCTGCCCGGCGAGGGCGACGAGTATCTTTTCGGTCCTCGTTTCTACTTCTCCGCACTGACCTACATCCTTCAATTGAACGAGCACCTTTCCTGCTTCTCCCGCCCCCAAGGCGACACGAGTATCCCCCGCTTGGACGATGACCATGCCACCATGGTTGCGGAGCATCTTGACTCCCATATTCAAAGCAATACCGAGGGCAGCCAGACGACTGGAGAAATGTTTACCCCCTAAGAGACTCTTAACTGTCCCCTCTTCACCTTCGCGGAGCTGAAAAAGAGGAACTAGCGGTACTTCTTCAGACATGGTGGGACCTTATCATACGGGAAGAATAGGGAAGAAGCTAAACGTCAAGTTCCATCCCCTGATAGAGAGCTACACATTCCATAGAAGAGCCTGCTTCTCTTATAAGTTCCTGGCAGTGGAGCGTTATTTTATCTATATCTTCATCTGTGCGTTCCTGATTATGGTGAAAAAGGCCCAATTTTTTCACCCCAGCCGCAAGGGCCAGCTTTACTGCATCTTTATAAGTTGAATGCCCCCAGGTCTTCTTGTAATCTTCGGGTGTAAACTCCGCATCATGGATGAGGAGATCTGCATTCAAACAAAAATTTCGATAATCTTCAAATACCCCCCCTCCAGGATGTCGGAATGTGAGCTCGTTATCCGTAAGGAAGACAAACTTCTTTCCCTCTTCTTCAAATTTATAACCCACCCCCTCGTTGGGGTGGCTGATGGCTATGGTAGAAACAAAGAGTGAATCAAGAATGTACTGTTCGGCACAGGCTTCATGATATTCAATTTGACAATGTATCTCCCTGTAATCGACGGGAAAATGAGGAGCTATCATCACATTGGAAAGCATATCTTTTATGCTTGTCTGAGCCGCCGGGCAACCGTACATACCGATCTTGACCTGGGAGAAATAGATAGGCTTAAAAAAAGGAAATCCTATAAGATGGTCCCAGTGGGCGTGGGTGAAAAACATTGTATATTCAAAACGCCCTTCCTTTATCAGGGCATTACCCAATCGACGAATACCCGTACCCGCATCTACAATTAAGACGTCATCATTGCGGGTTCTGATTTCAATACACGGGGTATCTCCCCCATATTTCACATATTCCCGACCAGATACGGGAATTGAGCCGCGTGCGCCCCAGCATCGAACTATCATTCTACATCCTCAATTTCCATATGGGTTCCACCATATAGGGAGAATTCAAGCTTGTCAAGCAACTTTCATGAAATTGTAACTTGACATTCACAGCTGGTGAGATGATAATTAAAATAAATGGAAAACCAAGAATGGAGACCCGATGAAAGCGTTACTCGTCTATCCAGAATATACTACTACCTTCTGGAGTTTTAAATATGCCCTGGAATTTATCTCCAAAAAGGCAGCCTATCCACCCCTAGGTCTTATGACGATTGCCGCCTTATTGCCTGCGGAGTGGGAGAAAAAGCTCATAGATATGAATACATCCTCCCTTTCTGACGATGATATTCTCTGGGCCGATTACGTGTTCATAAGCGCCATGATCATTCAGGCGAAATCGGCGCGGAAAGTGATAGAAAGGTGCCGTACTCTCGGGAAACCCATTGTCGCCGGAGGGCCTCTCTTTACCGCCCATTACGAGGAGTATCCAGAGGTAAATCATTTTGTGTTAAATGAGGGAGAAATTACCCTACCCCCATTCCTGGCCGATCTAGAGGCAGGGGTACCCAAGCGCATCTATCGAGCGAACGGATGGGCGGATATGGAAAAAAGCCCCGTTCCCCTCCATGGACTGATAGACATAAAAAAATACGGGGCCATGAACATTCAATTTTCGCGAGGCTGCCCTTTCGATTGCGAATTCTGCGATATTACAGTCCTTTTCGGCCGCGTACCTAGAACGAAGACAAGTGCTCAAATTATTAGGGAACTGGAGAGCATTTACGAAACCGGCTGGCGTGGTGGTGTGTTTTTCGTAGATGATAACTTCATCGGGAATAAAAAGAGGCTCAAAATAGAGATCCTACCTGCCCTCCAGTCATGGATGGACAAAAAAAATCATCCTTTCAAATTCTACACCGAAGCCTCTATCAACCTCGCCGATGATTCAGAACTAATGGAACAAATGGTAAAAGCGGGCTTTGATACGGTATTCATAGGTTTGGAAACACCTCATGAAGAAAGCCTAAGAGAGTGCAATAAAATACACAATGTTAATCGCAATCTGATGGAGAGCATAAAAAGAATTCAGAAACATGGGTTAGAAGTGCAGGCAGGCTTCATCCTCGGTTTCGATCACGATCCGCCGACCATTTTCGATCGTCTGATCGAATTTGTAAATAACACAGGCATAGTAACCGCTATGGTGGGTTTGCTCAATGCACCTTACGGCACTAGACTCTATGAGAGGTTGAAGAGGGAGGGAAGAATCATAAGCAAAACTACGGGCGACAATACCGATTTCTCTACTAACATCCTACCTAAAATGAAAATGGAACACCTCATCCAGGGATACGAAAAAGTAGTGCGCACCCTGTATGCACCCAAAGTATATTACACGCGGGTCCTTAAATTTCTGAGAGAATACAATCCTCCGCAAAAAAAGGTGTTCATCCTCCGTATAGAACATTTCAAAGCCTTACTTCGATCTATCATTGTCCTCGGAATCAAAGGCAGGGAAAGATGGCACTACTGGAAGGGATTTATCTGGACCCTCCTCAAGAAGCCAAAAATTTTCCCTCTCTATATAACTTATGCCATCTATGGTTACCACTTCCGTCGGGTCTTCGAACGGGTAAAAACGGGAGATGAAAGGATTCGTAGCCGATGAAGGTTAAATTTTTCTGCTGGAGCCGCTGAAATACCTGTCGCCAAGCAAGGGAGTTCCTCTTGCAGCAGCACCTTGATTTGGAAGAAAGGGATTTCTTTCGCTTCCCATTTTCTCCGGAGGAAATAAAATCTCTCCTCCACGGGCGGTCAGCTAAAGACATGTTCAATCCAAGAAGCCCGGAGGTAAAAAAGAGAGGACTTTCCCCGGATCAGCTTACCGATGAAGATCTTATCTCCTTAATGATAGAAGAACCCCGTCTGATAAAAAGACCTATCGTTGTTATCGGAAAAGAAACCTACTTCGGCGCTGACACCAAAACCCTTGCCCAGCTCTTTAAGTAATTAAACTACCGGTTCGAACTGGGATTTGTGAGCCCCACAAATAGGACATGTCCAATCCTCGGGAAGATCAGAAAAAGGCGTCCCGGGTTTAATTCCGTGGTCTGGATCCCCTATTTCAGGATCATAAATGTAACCACAGACGGTACATGCATATTTCTTTTCTGCGGCGATAGTTTTCTTTTCCTCCGGTGGCGTATAGGTGGGTGCATTCCGGGCCGACTTGCCCTTCATCACAGTGCTGTAATACTCATAGGTGAGAACCGGGGCATCCGAGAGGGTTCCGCAATCCTCCACCTTGCCTATAAAGATCACGTGGGTTTCACATTCTATTTCGTTAGTTACGCGCGCCTCCAACCAAGCAGTGGCATGATCTATGACAATAGGGGCTCCCGTTTTACCGATACGGTATCCGGTGGCCGTGAACTTGTCCACTTCGCGACCGGATTTAAAACCGAAAAGACCGATAAAGGTCATGGGAACGGAGGTGGACAGGATAGAAACAGAGAAAACCCGACTAGCCCTTATGTAATCGCAGGTGAGATTGTTTTTGTTGATACTGATTGCCACATAGACGGGATCAGCCGTAATACGAAGTAGAGTATTAGTTATTTGACCATTTAGCCTTCCGTCTTTGGTTGAGCCTACGACATAAACGCCGGAGACGATTCTGTTCAGTGCCGTTTTATCCATCTCTGCCTCCCAATTTTTTTATTTGACTTTATAGACGACCAGGCTTAAGGACGCAACAGAATTTACGAGGTTTTTATGCTTCTTTCAGAAAAATTCGAGGATGTAATCCATCTACGAATGAGTCGAGAACATAACGGCCAACCCCTTTACTGGACTTCCGCTTTTTTTGTCGACGGAATTCTCATCGATACGGGTCCAAGTTACACGGCCCAGGAGTTAAAGGATTTCTTAATCACCCACCCACCCAAAATGATCGTTAACACCCACTATCACGAAGACCACATCGGGGGTAATCACCTCCTTAGTGAAACTTTTGGCTGTCCTATCTACGCGTCTCAAAATGCGATTCCGCTTATTGCGACCCGCCCTCGCCTCCATCCCTATCAGGAACTGGTCTGGGGATATCCAGAGCCCTCCTGTCCTCTGCCTCTGTCAGAGGAGATTGAGACGGGAAAATATACCTTTTTAGTAGTTCCCACCCCAGGTCACAGTGTGGATCACATCACCTTAGTGGAAAAAGAAAGAGGGTGGTTTTTTACCGGAGATCTTATCCCTGGAGAAAGGGTCAAAACGATACGACGGGAAGAGAAAATAGAAGAAATCATCTCGTCTATCGCGAAATTAAGAAAGATAAAGACGCAAAGGATGATTCTCTTCTCTGGGACAGGCCGGATTTTCTTCGATGGCCGAAAAACTACCGACATGCTCCTATCGTATTTATCAGATTTGAAGGACAAAGTAGCCGATTGCTACTATTCTGGCTTAAGGCCCGCGGAAATAGTCGAACGGCTTTTCGGCGGCGAAGATCCACGCCGGATCTTGACGCAAGACCAATTCAGTATTGAAAATCTCGTACAGTCTATAATCGAGGCGATTGAATCGAAGTCCCTGTCCTAAAAAATCCCCAGCTCGCATCCAGCCGCCATCGTGCCCCCCATCTCACGGCACAGCTTCAAATCTTCTTCCCTTATTTCTCCTTTGGCAATCACAGGAGGGAACACGGTCCTGAATTTGTATCCCAGGGCGATTCTCTCGATAGCTTTCAAGGCTCCCGTTCCGTCATTTCCGGCACTGATAAAGATGGCAAACGGCTTTCGGAATACCTTATCGTGCGCTTGGTAAAAGGTACGGTCGAAGAAATCTTTTACCATTCCGGCCATGTAACCGAAATTCTCAGGAGAACCAATAATTACACCGTCAGCCGCCAAAAGATCTTCGACCGTGGCCTCTCCGGCCCTTTTTAAAACGGCCTCGGCCCCCTCAACTTCTCTTACCCCAGCGGCTACCGCTTTTGCCAACTCCTCTGTGTGCCCCGTTTGAGTATGGTAAACAATCAAAATTTTTGCCATATTGATTTCCTCGTTGTAAAATGAGCTACTAACTTTTACAATGCAAGAGGTCATGGGGACAAGGAGAAAATATGAGCAAAGAGGGCCTATTAATTGTATGTTTCACACTCTTGTGCATCCTATTTGAGCAAGCATGGGGCGCTTCCTGGAAGTTTGTCGGTTTCAACCGCTACCGGGACGCTTTCTATATTGACGAAGATAGGGTAGAACGTGTAACGAATGAATCGGTCCAGCTGTGGGTAAAACTCACCATCGGAAAGAAAAGTCTTTTTCGCCAGGTAATGAAGCAGGATTTTGAGAGGATCCCAAAAAGGATTGAGGAAGTAAAATACATCGAAATGAAAGAAGAGATTAACTGCAAAGAACAGAAAATAAAACATATAGAACTCATTTATTATGACCATAAAAACAAGCCGATGCTAAAAATAGTCTCGCCAGAAGCGAGGTGGAAACCAGCGATAGCAGGTTCTCTCTGGCACGAAGTTGTCAACCTGTCTTGTGAAAAAATTAAAAGGAGCCAAGAATGAAGACGTTACAGGCAGAATTGAAAATCGAAGGCTACGAGCCCATTCTCCTTCCGGTGGTTCATGGAACGGAGGGAGAAATAGCCGTAGACATCACGGACCTATACCGAAAATGGAAAGTACTTACCTGCGACCCAGGCTACATGAGCACAGGCAGTTGTTATTCTGCCATCTCCTTCATCGATGGTGAACAAGGGGTGCTCCGGTACCGAGGTTACAATGTAGCCGATCTGGCGAAAAAAAAGGTTAGCTTTGTCGAAACTGCTTGGCTGCTCATCAATGGTGAGCTACCGACTAAAGAAGAGAGGGCATACTTTAGAGAGCTTCTGACCACACAAGAGATCTTGCACGAAGGAATGTTGAAATTTTTCGATGCCCTGCCACCGTACGGTGACCCCATGGCTATTCTCGCCGCGGCCATTCAATGTAGTAGCCTCTACCATCCAGATTTGAGGTCAATCGACCCCCGCAACCAAGAAGCCTTTATGATGGCAGCGGCCAAACTAATAAGCAAAGTAAGGACAATTGCTGCTTTTAGTTACAAGAAATCAATCGGCATGCCCTTCGAATATCCAGATCCATCACTCGATTACTGTAGCAATTTTCTTCATATGATGTTCTCTCTCCCCTACAAACGATATATGGCACCCCCAATTGTGGTCGAATCCCTCAATCTATTCTTTATGCTCCACGCAGATCATGAACAAAACTGTTCTACCTCTACCGTGAGGATGGTGGGCTCTTCCCGGGCGAACTTGTTCGATTCCGTTTCGGCGGGAATCAGCGCCCTCTCCGGTCCCCTTCACGGTGGCGCCAACCGGGAAGTGATAAAGATGTTCAAAGACATATACGAAGGGAAAAAAACTATTCCGAAAATCATCGCCGCCGCGAAAAGAAAAGAGGGGGAAAAGATTCCCGGCTTAGGTCACCGAGTCTACCGAACCTACGACCCACGGGCCGCCATCTTAAAACAAGCGGTTAGTCGCTTGGTTGAGGAATATCATACCTCCGATCCTCTCCTCCCCATCGCTCAAGAAATAGAGAAACAGGTCTTAGGGGACGAATATTTCAAAGAGAAAAATCTCTACCCCAACATCGACTTTTACTCCGGTATTCTCTTACGCGCCATCGGCATTGAGGAAGATATGTTCACCGTCATGTTTGCCATTGCCCGGATGGCAGGTTGGATCGCCCACTGGAGAGAGGGGGCTCTGGATAGAAACGCCCGAATCATGCGGCCTCGTCAAATATATGTCGGTTTAAAGGAGAGACCGGTACCGGACAGGTAGAGATGAGAAAAAGGGGAGAATTAATTTACCATTAAGGAGGGAACATGATTCGCACTTACGTGCTTGTGCCAATTGGAGTCTTGATTACTGCTTACCTCAGCTTTACCGCTCTGTTCATGGCTGTAGTGGGAGGAACGGAAAATTCCATCCACAAGTTGGCCCGTCTGTGGGCGCGTCTCATTCTGTTTCTTTCGGGGGTAAAGGTTGAGGTAAAAGGCGTGGAAAATGTTCTCACCGACCAGCCGCAGATTTTCATGTCCAATCATCAAAGTGGATTTGATATCTTTATCGTCTTGGCCCACGTTCCGGGTCAATTTCGATGGATTGCCAAGAAAGAACTTTTCCGTATCCCCGTCTTCAGTCAAGCTATGAGAAAAGCGGGGTATATAGAAATCGACCGCCAACATCACGATAAGGCGATGGAGAGCCTCAAGATCGCCGCTCAAAAGATTAGGGAAGGAAAATCTGTCATGAGCTTTCCCGAAGGCACCCGTAGTCAAGATGGAAGGATTAAGGCTTTCAAACAGGGGATGTTTCATCTGGCCTTGCAGGCGGGAGTACCGATCGTACCCATAACAATTATTGGGGCCTCAGACATCATGCCCAAAAGGAAAATTCGAATCAATCCGGGAAAGATTACAATGATCATAGACAAACCGATCGATGTTAGTCCCTATTCATCGGAGACGAGGCATGAACTGATTGCCCGGGTAAGGCAAGTCATAGTAAACAATTTCAACCAGTGGAGAAAAGAAGGCACTCCACCTGTAGAATGAATCTATGACGACCAAGGTGCCCGTCATAAAAAGGCCATGGGAAATAAAAGGAAGCCTCTACCTGTTTTTTGCCTTCCTGCTCTTCTTTAGCATTGTTTCTTACCATCCCGCCGATCCGTCGTTTACGCACTTCGTAGAAGGGGACGTCAAGACTCATAACTTGATGGGGAAATTTGGCTCTTACCTCGCCGACACCTTAATTCGCATCCTCGGTATAGGAGCACTTCTTATGCCCTTTATCTGCGCTATAGTTGCCGTTAGATACTTCCGCATTCAGGGATACGTCCTACAGATGAGTGAAATAGGTGGTCTGGGATGTTTTCTCCTCTCCCTTTGCGGCCTTTTCACCCTTTTGATTGGAAAAGTCAGAATATACGGTGAAGAAATGGAAGCAGGCGGTGTGATCGGACAAGGTCTAACCCTTTACCTTGCTTACTATTTCAATCAGACCGGCTCTTTTCTCATTCTCGGTACGGCCCTTTTACTATCCCTAATACTCGTTTTTGACCTTTCCGTCGTGCGAATTTGGGAGCAAGGTCGATTTGTAGCACAAAAGCTGGGCGCCAGGATCCGGGAAAAGATGCAACAGCAGAGCAAGAAGGAGATCACCCTCGCGCCTTCTTTCGAGATGCGCCCATCTCCTCAAAAGAAAGCAAAAGCTAAAGAAGAAGTACCGGAAGCTCAACTACCCTTTGCCTTTAGCGAGGAAGAAGTCAAATATCAACTCCCTCCCATAAGCTTACTCAACCAAAAAGAGAAAAAGGAAGGACGGGTAAAAAAAGACACACTTATTGCCAATGCCCGGACTCTGGAGAAAACGCTGGCTGATTTCGGGGTGGAAGGACGGGTAACGGAGATTAGGCCAGGTCCGGTCATCACCATATACGAACTGGAGCCGGCACCGGGGGTTAAGATTAACCGTATCACTAATCTTACAGACGACCTGGCCCTGGCTTTAAAGGCGGCAAGTATCCGTATCATTGCCCCCATCCCGGGAAAGGCAGCTATCGGTATCGAAATTCCAAATCCGGAAAGGGATGTCGTTTCCCTTCGAGAAGTACTGGATCACGATACCTTTCTCGCTTCACGATCCAAACTTCCGATTGCCTTAGGGGTGGATACGGTTGGTAACCCTGTCATTGCCGATCTTATTCGCATGCCCCACCTTCTCATCGCCGGCACCACCGGATCGGGGAAAAGTGTGTGCCTTAACGTAATGATCATGAGTATTCTCTTCAAGGCCACGCCGGAGGAGGTAAAGTTCATCCTCATCGACCCCAAAAGGCTGGAGTTGTCATCTTACGAAGGAATCCCACATCTCCTCCATCCGGTTGTGACAGATCCAAAAGAGGCCGCTTTAGTCCTCCGATGGGCGGTGGAGGAAATGGAGAAAAGGTACGCCATCATGGCCGAAAAGGGGGTACGGGGTATTGATTCGTATAATGAAATCATTGAAAAGGAGAAAACGGCCCTACCACGCCTACCCTACATCGTCATCATTATTGACGAACTTGCTGACCTCATGATGGTGGCACAAAGAAATGTTGAGGAATCTCTCGCTCGCATTGCGCAAATGGCAAGGGCTTCGGGTATTCATCTTATTCTTGCAACCCAACGCCCTTCCGTTGACGTTATTACAGGTATCATTAAGGCCAACTTTCCTACACGCATATCCTTTCAGGTTTCTTCGAAGGTCGATTCCCGCACCATACTAGATCAGCTGGGCGCCGAGGCCCTCTTAGGTAACGGTGACATGCTTTTCATGCCCCCTGGAACCTCGAGACTCACCCGAATCCACGGTGCTTATGTCTCAGACAGCGAAATAGAAAGGGTTGTGGAGTTTGTGAAGAAACAGGCTGAGCCCACTTACGACGAGTCGATAGGAAAGATGGAAATGGAAGAAGAAGAGGGCAGACAAGGAGGGGACTACGATGAAAAGTATGACGAAGCCGTAGCCCTGGTCGCTGATCTGGGTCAAGCCTCCATCTCTCTCATCCAGAGATATTTAAAAGTAGGATACAACCGCGCGGCGAGAATAATAGAGCGCATGGAAGCGGAAGGCATAGTGAGCAAATCTGATGGTGTCAAGCCGCGTAAAGTCCTTATAAGAAAGAGCCCTCGGTGAGGTAGAGGAATATCAAAACTTTTTTCGTCAATCTCGGCTGCCCGAAAAATAATATAGATGGAGAGGTAATGATGGGAGCCCTTTTCCGAGGGGGCTTTTCTCTTGTGGCGCGACCAGAAGAAGCAGAGATAATCATCGTCAATACCTGCGCCTTTATCCGCCCAGCTGTCGAGGAGGCAATAGAAGAAATATTAGAACTCGCCCGTTATAAAGAAAAAAATTGTCGTATCCTAGCCGTTACCGGTTGCCTCCCCAAGCGGTACGGGCGTCCTCTGAAACAAGCCCTCCCTGAGGTAGACCTCTTCGTCGGCCCGGGAGATATTCACCACCTCGTTCCTTATCTAAAAAAACTCCAAAGGGGCGAAAAGGTACCGTTTTGCCTGTCCCAACCCAGGAATCTTATGAGGCATGAAGACAGGGTTCTTCCTCCCTCCGGCCCAGTAGCTTATCTAAAAATAGCAGAGGGGTGTTCCAACTTTTGTTCCTATTGCCTCATTCCCCGCCTTCGAGGGAGGAAAAGGAGTCGGCCTCCGGAAGATATTAGGCAAGAAGCGGAAAAATTAGCTTATTCTGGAGTGAAAGAAATTGTTCTCGTGGCCCAAGATACAACCGTCTATGGAACCGATCTGCCAGGTCACCCCACCCTTGAGGGACTTCTTCAAGACCTCTGCACCATTGAATCTGTGTCTTGGATTAGATTGCTATATGCGCACCCGGCTCACATCCGAGAAAGTTTGATCGAAGTTATGGCCGACAATAAAAAAATATGTTCCTATCTCGATCTACCCATCCAACACATAAACGACGATCTTCTCAAGGCAATGAACCGGGGTTATCGACGCCGAGACGTGGAGAAAATTATTGCCGCAATCAGAGACGCCATACCAGATATGGCGTTGCGTACGACCGTCATGGTGGGCTTCCCCGGTGAAACGGAAAAGAGATTTGAAGAGCTCTTGTCCTTTCTAGAAGAAATTCGTTTCGATCACTTGGGGGTTTTCCCGTTCTATGCCGAAGAGGGCACACGAGCGGCCAGGATGACCTCATCGCGAGTGTCTCGCCGAATAAAAGACGAACGGATACATCTTATCACGGAAATGCAGGCAGCCATCTCCCGAGAGTTGAATGAACGCCAGATCGGAACGCGGCAAGAAATTTTAATCGAAGGGCTAACCGAAAGTAGTGACTTTCCCTATCGGGGGCGAACACGTCGACAGGCCCCAGATATAGATGGCATCACGTACGTTAAAGGGGAGGGACTAGAAGTAGGCGGGATCGTAGAAGGATTTATCATCGCAGCTGATACCTACGATCTCTTCGCCCAGATAGAATGAAGGCATATTGACAATATCCTGTAAGTCACCTATAGGAACGCCATGAAAATGACGGACGTCATCAATTTGTATCAACAGGAGCTCCAGGAGGTGGAGCGCTGGATGACTGAGTCTATCTCTTCGGAAGTAAGATTGATTTCCGAGGTGGGAGGCCACATCATCGGCGGTGGTGGTAAACGTATAAGACCTCTTCTTCTTCTCTCAGTTGCGTCTGCGTGTGGTGGAAAAGGGGACGGTCGATATCCCCTGGCGGCAGTAGTGGAATTCATTCATACTGCCTCCCTTCTTCACGATGACGTCATAGATAACGCACAAACGCGCCGTGGAAGGCGCTCTGCAAATAACATTTGGGGAAATCAAGCTAGTATTCTAGTGGGTGACTACCTCTACGCCCGTTCCTTCGACCTCATGACCAAATACGGAAATGAAAGGGTCATCAGGTGCTTAGCCCAGGCCACGACCGCCATGGCGGAGGGAGAGGTGTTCCAACTGACAAAAGTCGGCGATGTGGATATCACGGAGGAAGACTACCTAAGGATAATCGAAGGAAAAACGGCGGTGCTAATAGCTGCGGCCTGTGAGATAGGTGCCATCATTGGCGGGGCAGATGATGATCAAGTAAGGCTTTTTTCCCATTATGGTCACACCGTTGGCATGGCCTTTCAAATAGTCGATGACGCCCTCGACTACATAGCCGAAGTAGGACAACTGGGCAAATCGATTGGCAAAGACCTGGACGAGGGGAAGATTACTCTTCCCCTTATTCATGCCCTCTCATTGGGGACCCCAGGGGAGAAAGAAAGAGTAAAAGCTATCCTTCACCGATCGGAACGATACGAAGGCGATTTCCTCTGGATTAAGGATTTCATCGACCATTACGATGGCATTGGTTACGCAATGAAAAGGGCTCGCGATTTTGTGCATGAGGGAAAGAAAAGCCTTTCTTTCCTTCCTTCATCGGAAGACGTTTGGGCCCTATATACTTTAGCCGACTACATCATCACGAGAGAGAAATAATCTTTTTTGCAACCACGGCCTGAAACCCATTGATTCTATCTTCCCTAACGGCACAGGGCAGATAAGACATAATAGTACTTGCCGTAATTCCCTCCTCTCCCAAGTCTCGGCTAGCAAGATCACCAGCTAAGCCATGCATATAAACCCCTTTCTTCACCGCTTCTTCCCAAGATAAGCCCTGTCCATACATGGCCGCAATTGTTCCCGTCAATACATCCCCACTTCCTGCCGTCGCCATACCGGCATTACCGGTCAGATTGATGTAAGTACGGCCATCTGGCAGGCCAATCACGGAATGAGCTCCTTTCAACACGACGGTAACCCCGAGCCGGCCGGCTGTTTCTTCAGTGACCTCCAATCGACGGGCGACAATATCTCTAATAGATGAACCCACAATCCTTGCCATCTCCCCCGGATGGGGAGTAAGACAGGTGGGAGCAGAGCGCCCCTTGAGGCAAGAAGGGTCTTCTGCTATGGCCGTAAGTCCATCTCCGTCAATGATCATGGGTCGGTTTATTTTACTCACTAGGAAACGAACAAGTTCCTTCGTCTCCCCCACCAACGAGAGGCCAGGACCTATTATGACTGCATCACATTTTTCCGCCACCTCCATCAGGTCCCCAGCGTTCTCTTTTGCTATAGATCCTTCGGGTGTCTCCTTCTGAGGGAGAAAGACAATTTCCGGTCCCAAGGAGGCAATTGTACCTATAATCGAAGACGGCACGGCCAAGCGAGCATAACCACCACCCGCTTTGAGAAATGACATAGCGGCGAAAAAGGGGGCGCCCAAATAAGTCCGAGCTCCTGCAATAACTAGACAGTCTCCCATTCCACCTTTGTGAACATCCGGATTACGGGGAGGCAAAGGTAATGGTTCATTTAAGGCTACCTTCAAGGTTTCATCTTCATAAAGGGCGGGTGGGAAGGAAATATAAGAATGATAAAGTTTCCCTGCCCGGGCAAAACCAGGATAGAGGAGATTCCCTACCTTAGGGAGACCAAAAGTAACGGTATAATTCGCCCGTATGGCCGTCCCCATTATTGCCCCTGTATCTCCGTTTATACCGGAAGGTATATCCAGGCTTAATACCGGTTTACTCGAGCCGTTAACATAGTCTATCACTTCCTTCGCCAACCCATCAATTTCCCGATTCAAGCCTGTACCATATAAGGCATCGACGATGGCATCTGCCTCCTGTACAGCGCTTCTTATCTCTTCAACGGATGATATAACGGTGATCGAAGAGGTAATTTTTCTTAAGATGGTCAGATTTACTCCGGCCGCACCCTGAATGTGAGATTCGTCACCGAGAATGAAAACCTGTACCTGTCCACGGCGCGAAATTACCTGTCGGGCTAAAACGAATCCGTCACCACCATTGTTTCCCTGGCCACACAAAAAAAGGAACCTCCGTCCTCTGACCCCTATTTCCCTTTCTAGAACCTCCAAGGCGGCCAATCCAGCGTTTTCCATAAGCACCGTCTCAGGAATCTGTAAATTTTCAATGGCATAGCGATCCATCTGTCTCATTTCTTTTACCCGGGCTACTTTCATGGTGCCTCCTCCCCAAAATATATATTTGAATAACATGTATATTTCCCATTGACAACCAACGACAAAAACAGAGATGATTAACAAATCGAATGCCTATTCAATTCAGGGAGGTTGAGGCCTTATGTACCGCTACTTTCCAAAACCAGGGGGGAAAAATACGGCCATGGTACTTGAGGTCGTGCTTAAATGTGTAGAAGAGCGGGGAATAAAAGACGTAATTATTCCCTCCTGCTCCGGTGAGACAGCCCTTAAAGCGGTGGAGATCTTAAAAAACAGGGCGAATATCATCTGCGTGACCCACGTCACTGGGTTCAGCGAACCTAACGTCCAAGAAATGCCCACAGACACCAGGCGTAAACTAGAGGATATGGGAGTTAAAGTCCTTACATGCCAGCACGCCTTTGGCGGTGTGGGAAGAGCAGTGCGCAAAAAGCTCGGTACCTATCAAATAGACGAGATCATGGCCTACACCCTGAGAACCTTCGGTCAAGGGGTCAAAGTGGCCATCGAAATAACTCTCATGGCCGCTGACGCCGGATTGGTAAGAACGGATCAAGACTGCATATCTACGGGAGGAACTGCCACCGGAATAGATGCAGCCCTAATTGTAAAACCGGCCAACAGTGCTGACTTCTTCGACCTCAAAGTGAGGGAGATTCTGTGTAAGCCGGCTAACTTTTGAGAAAGGAAAAAAAAGTGAAACGAAAAACCTTCCAATCTGCAGTATTTCTTTTTCTCTTAGGACAGGCGTTTTATGCTGGGGCGGAGAACTACACTTTAAACGGTAATATGGATTCCGTCCTTCGGTATGAGTTGAAACAACAAATTACGGCTCCTGACGGAGTTAGAAGACTGGAGGCCTCCTTCGTTATACCACAGAGCTTTAACTCCCCGACATACGGACAAGAGGTAAAGGGGTGCAATTTTTCCTTCTCCCCCGAACCCCAAGAAAGGAATACCACCACCGATAAGCGGGGGAACAAGATTTTGCAAGCAACATGGACCTCAAGGCCCACCAATATAGACATCACCCTTACCTGCGACACAAAAAGCTTCACTCGCCTAGACAAGATCAAGACCAACGCTCCCTTTCCTATCGCTTCTCCTCCCGCAGAAACGGCCGATTTTCTTAAACCTACCGCCCTCGTCCAATCTGACGATTCACGCATTAAAAAGCTGGCAGATGAACTAACAAAAGGGGTAACAACGGAATATGATGCCGTCCAGAGGATCGTTTCATGGGTTGTAGACCATGTAAAATATGTAACCCCTCCACCTCATTACGATGCTCTCTACACGCTCGAATCGGGGCAGGGAAATTGTCAGAATTATTCACACTTAAGCGCCGCCCTCCTCAGGGCAGTGGGCATCCCGACTCGGATTGTAAACGGGGTTACTCTGAATAAGCCTCTCGATGTCAAATGGGAACGGGGTATCCTTACCTTTAAGATGGGACAAGGACGTCATTCCTGGATTGAGGTGTGGTTCCCCGATTTGGGTTGGGTACCGTTCGATGCCCAGAACTCCGTGCTTTTCGTCTCGAATCGTTTCTTGAGGATTGAAATTGGGACGGATAATGGAGAAACCAAGAATGACGGACTCGTACGTTGGGTGCAGATAAAGGGAGCGGCGCAACCATCTCTGCAGGAAAATATCAACGCAGAATTCAAAGATGACCGGGTTAATGTAGCGGGAAAACGTGAATCCTATGGGCCGAAAAACCTGCTTTTGACCCCACCAGTTTTGGCCACTTTTCAACCCGTTGTAGTTCCACCGCCTCCTCCACCCCCAGTCATTACAGAGGAAGAGAAAAAGACTTTAAAATACGACCAGCCGTTTCTTTACGGTAATCTTAAATTCCCGGAGAACGTAGATTTTGCCTTCCCACGAACAACATCCAAAACCAAGGAAAACCAGTTTGAAATGAAAAAGAACTTCCTCGTTGAAACGGCAGAATACGTAACCCAAGGCGTAACCCAGTACGCCCAAGCCTTCGTTATCAATCGCCCGGTAAAATTGGAAAAAGTAGGGCTAGCTCTGCACAAGTTCGGAGGAGAAGGCATACTCTGGGTAGATCTTTTTTCCGACAAAAACGGGAAGCCGGGCCAGATAATTACGGCCAGTGCCTTCGTTGATCTGGAAAGGCTTTCTCTGCGACCCGGTTATCGTTGGGAAGATTTCGAATTTCCCGACCAACCCATTCTCATGCCTGGTCGTTATTGGATCGCCCTTGGTTTCACGGGATCACCCGTCGTCAATTGGTTTTACACTTACGGTAAGCCCGTAGGACCAGTTGATGGCACCAGATACAAGGGGGTCTTCGAAGAAGACTGGAGTGGGGCCCTGGGGTACGAGTTCAATTACCGCCTCATCGGAAAAACGGTAAAGTAAGGCAACCTTCCAGCCATCGGACTAATGCCGATTAGAGATTTGCCAATCCTCCCACGGTTAATTCAGAAGGTAGCCGATTGAGCCTCTTATATGGGCAAGGTACCCCATACCTCATGAAAGAGGAGCCGGCTGACAAAGAAAAGAAGACCAAAAAGGAAAAATCAATTCCTGCGCCCAAAAAACGGGCCTGCAAAATAGGTGGTCTTTGGGTCGATTCTGACTGTTTCCCCGAACTCACAGAAGAAGACAAAGACCCTTCTTCTGAAAGTCGTTGACAGGTTCCTCGCCTTACCCTAATAGAAAACTTCATGAACGAAAGTGTAAAAGAAAGAATTCGACATCTTGTCGGGAGGGAAAACTGTCTGGACGGGGAACTGGATCTCTTCGGTTACTCATACGATGCCTCTTTCGTTCCCCTGGAGGCTAAACAGAGACCAGAATTGGTCGTCCGCCCTGGGACGACGGAAGAAGTCTCCCAAATCTTAAAACTGGCGTATGAGCACGCAATACCCGTAACCCCTCGCGGAGCCGCCAGTGGCCGCACGGGGGGAAGCATACCCGTCGCCGGGGGTATTTCCCTTACGCTGGACCGGATGACGAAAATTTTAGAACTTGACGCAGCAAATATGATGGTGACAGTGGAAGCGGGGGTAAGGACGTCAGACGTGTATGATTTTTGTTCTACACAAGGACTCTTTTACCCGCCGGACCCGGCGAGCTGGAAATTTTCGACCATCGGCGGAAACATTGCGGAAAATGCAGGAGGGATGAGAGCGGTAAAATACGGCGTGACGAAAAACTATGTCATGGGACTGGAGGTAGTTCTTGCCGACGGTACCATCATCCAAACTGGGGGGAAAGCGATCAAAAATGTGACGGGATATGACCTAACGAGCCTCTTTATCGGCTCGGAGGGAACTCTGGGTGTTATAACCAAAGCCATCCTCCGCCTCATCCCTCTGCCGAAGATGAGGAACACGATTCAGATCATGTTTCCCAACCTGGAAGCAGGTTGCCTCACCGTGCAAAAGATGCTGGTCTCCGGAATTACACCCGCCGCAGCAGAAATTATGGACAAGATATGCCTTGAGGCCGTGTCGAAATATCGGAAGATCCCTATTAATCCCGAAGTTGGCTCCTGCCTGATTATAGAAATCGACGGCAATTATGAACCTGAAATAGAGAGACAAATCGAGGCTATCCGTTCGATTGCCGATGACTTCGACACCCTTTCCTTTCGGGTTGCTAAAGACTCAAAGGAAACAGAAGAACTGTGGGCCATCAGACGGGGAATCAGTTCAGCTATTGCCTCCCTGGCCCCAGACCGAATTGGGGAGGACATTTCTGTACCGCGCTCGGCCTTTCCCGAAGTGGTCAGGCGTATAGAATCTATCGCTAAGAAGTTCAATCTTACAGTTGCCGTCTACGGACATGCAGGAGATGGGAATATTCATCCTTCCATCCTGTGCAACCTTAAAAACCCCGAAGAGGAAAAACGTGTCCACGAGGCGGTGGAGGAGATATTTGAGTCCGCTTTGGCCGTAGGCGGCACACTTTCAGGCGAACACGGCATCGGTATTACAAAAAAACCCTATATTCGAAAAGCTCTGGGTGATAGCGGGGTAGCTACCCTAAAAGCCATAAAGATAGCCCTGGACCCTAAGGGCATATTAAACCCGGGAAAGATATGGTGATAA
Source organism: Syntrophales bacterium (assembly GCA_026416455.1). Classification (GTDB taxonomy): domain Bacteria; phylum Desulfobacterota; class Syntrophia; order Syntrophales; family UBA8958; genus JAOAFE01. Next base: position 9,342 of record JAOAFE010000012.1, on the reverse strand, counting down.
TTCATTCTGACATTGGCCTTCTTGACCGGGCCTATGGCATTGTCAGCTCCTGCGATCGATGCGGCACCTGCCTTACCGTATGCCCCCTCTTCGCATCCGACGGAGTGGAGCGCACTTCGGCAAGAGGTAAAAACGTTATCGTAAGGGCCATCGCTAAGGGTATCCTAAAATCGGAAGAAGAGGCTCTAAAAGCTCTAGAATATTGCCTCTTATGTCGTGCCTGCGTGGAGGTTTGTCCCAGCCAGGTACAAACCGACGAGGCCGTCATTTATGCCCGCCAGTACCTAACGGAAAAAACGGGTGGAACACGGATTAAGTATAGGCTTATCGGTCAATGGCTGGGGAATAGACTATCGGTGAAAACAACGGCAACTCTCTTCTCCCTTCTCAGGCGGCTCAGGATGAACAAACTCTTTCCCCCCGGCTGGTTGCCGGACGAGTATCTGGCTATCGTCGCAGGTCCAGCCATATTGGGAAACAAATCAGACATATCGGACCTCTCCCCGAGACGAATGGAGAAAGTAGCCTACTTTGAAGGATGTGGAATGAAACTCTTTTTCCCTTCCGTGGCGCATCAGACGAAGCGCATTCTGGCTTCTACTTCCGAAAAGCTCAAGACTCCTAACAATTTCTGCTGCGGCCTCCCTCTATTGGCTCATGGAATGATGGCAGATTTCATCCGCCTCAGCGAGAAAAACTTGGCCATCTTTTCCGATGTCGATGCCGTAATCACAGACTGTGCTAGTTGTGGGAGTACCTTAAAACATCTTGGCCGCTTCCTGCCAACAAAGGAGGCAGAAGCATTCGCTCAGCGGGTGATGGACGTGTCTGAATACCTCGTGAAGGTAGGTTATATTCCCCAATCTAAAGATATGGGACCTCTTACCTTTCACGACCCTTGTCACCTATCCCGAGGTCAAGGAATCAAATGGGAGCCCCGAAAACTCTTATCCGCCGTAGGCGACTATCGAGATATGGAGGGGTCGAATATTTGCTGTGGCGGTGCTGGCTCCTTTCATCTCGATTATCCAGACACAGCGCAACGCCTTCTGGAAAAAAAGAAATTGAACATTGAAGCAACCGGTGCGAAAATGGTAGTAACCTCATGCCCCGGCTGTCTTATCCAACTTTCAAAGCTTTCCATTCCCGTGTGTCACATATGCCAAGTTATTTGATAGCCTTCGGGGCCTGAATCTTAAGGAGGGTTAAAGAGCATGCTTATCGTCATGCATCGCAAGGCGACGCCAAAACAGATTGGGGCCGTTTTAGCCGCAGTTGAAAAAATGGGTCTGACGCCTGTTCCGGTCCCCGGCTCGGAAAGAACGGCCATCGGTGTCCTCGGCAATAAGGGCTACGTAGATGATACAACCATTCGTGATTTACCTGGGGTCCAGGAAGTCATCCATGTGACAAAACCTTACAAACTCGTATCCCGAGATTTTCATCCTCGTTCGACGGTAGTGAAGATTGCCCACGTGGAGGTGGGGGAAGGAAAAAGACCGGTAGTCATAGCCGGCCCTTGTGCCGTAGAAAGTAGAGAGCAGATCATAAAAACGGCTCAAGCCGTAAAGAAGTCGGGCGCTGACTTGCTGAGGGGAGGAGCTTTCAAACCTCGCACGGGACCGCACTCTTTTCAAGGACTAAAAGAAGAGGGACTTAAATTGCTGAAAGAAGCCGGCCTCGCCTATGGACTTCCGGTGGTGACAGAAGTTATGTCACCAGAGAATGTGGAGCTCGTTGCTTCTTATGCTGACTGCCTACAGGTTGGAGCGAGAAACATGCAGAATTTCGACCTCCTGCGTGAGCTGGGGCAGGCGGGAAAGCCGGTGCTTCTGAAAAGGGGGCTCAGTGCGACGGTAGAAGAATTTCTCGCCGCCGCCGAGTATATTCTTACGGAGGGTAACCCTCATGTAATTCTATGCGAAAGGGGCATCAGAACTTTCGAAACGGCAACAAGGAACAGCCTCGATTTATCCGTTATCCCCTTAATCAAGGAGCTCTCCCATCTACCCATCATAGTGGATCCATCCCATGCGACCGGTCGACGCTCCCTCGTTCCCCCCATGGCCAAGGCGGCATTAGTAGCTGGCGCTCATGGGATCATGGTCGAGGTACACCCGGAGCCTGACAAGGCCCTTTCCGATGGAGCCCAATCATTAAATTTTCCCGGCTTCGATCGATTAATGAACGAGTGGAAATTGATACGAGACTTTCTAGGTGCCTCGGTTAAGACATGAAGAACTCATTCATGGCCTGCGCCACTTTTTCCGGTTCCTCTTCCTGAACAAAATGCCCCGCCTCAATGCGCACCACCCGAATGGAGTCAAAAACATCCTCAATGTGATTTAGATATTGAGGAATGATGACGACATCTTTTTCACCGTAGACATAGAGGGTAGGCATGGGGAATTTCTTCCCTGCTAGGCTTTCCCAACGGGCGTAATCATGACGCATAGCCCGGTAATAGTAAGCCGCCGTAGCAGGCGTATGTTCTATTTTGTAACAACGAATATACTCTTCAATGGCCTCCCGAGGAATTTTCCCCTCGCGCCCGGCTCGGCCGAAAAAATAACTTACCCAGACTTCCTCGTTCCCTTTGATCATAGCCTCGGCCAATCCAGGCTGCTGTTGAAAATATTGATACCAGTGGGGAAGCCCTCCCCAGCTGTTGATTACATCTCTTGCCTCTTTATTCCCTCGGGAGTTAGTTATTACGGGTATATTCATGATGACGAGCCTTTTTACCCTCGTTGGGCAAGCAATTGCCACCTCTTGGGCCACTATGCCGCCCCAGTCATGTCCGACGAGATAAAAATCCTTTATATCTAGGGCATCGATCACCTCTACCATATCACGGGCCAGTTCCACTTTGAGATAAAGAGCAGGATCAAGAGTTCGTTCGCTGTCACCCAAGCCGCGCAAGTCAGGAGCTATGAGGCGAAAGTTTGGACTTAAATATTTCACTACCTGCTCCCAACAATACGAACTTTCCGGCCAGCCGTGAATAAAAACTATGGGGAACCCCTTTTCATCTCCCCCATAGCGATAGTTAAAAAAACCCCTCGGTACACTGACTTTTGATGTCTTCATCTTTTTCCTCCGACCGGCGCCGGCCTTAATCAATCAGCTCTTCTTCGATGTCTTGACCTGGAAGGTGGACACCTGCTGTTTTACTTTCTTGCTCTTGCACTTGGGGCAAGCTACTTTTGCCTTTTCGTGCTCGGAGATACTGTGGATCACGGAGAATTCATGATTGCAGCCTTGGCACACGTACTCATACGTAGGCATCTCAAATCCTCCTTTCTCCTAATTCTCTTACAGACAGCCTTCCATACTCTTTTAAGCGTATATCAATATAAATTACGGACGGACACATGTCAAGGCCATCTCAGGAAACTGCGCCCGCCTGGAAAAGGTCTTCAATCTCTCCTTCCCTATAGCCGAGACTGGATAGAATCTCTCGTGTACACTCAACGGGGGGGGTATATTCCCTCTCTCTGGCCTGAGGAAAGGGTGAACCTATCTGCTTGATTTCCCTCCCTTCGGGCAGTCTTATAGTTTTTATCAGCCCCCGGAAATGGACGAGCTCTGAATTTAATGCCTCTTCCAATGTCAATACCGGTTCCACACAGGCCTCAGATCCCTCGAATATTTTTACCCATTCGTCTCTCGTTTTAGATTTGAAAATATCTCGTAACTCCCCTTTAACCTTCTCTAACTGGGGTGGAAGCACTCCATAGGGTGCTAGATCTGCCCTTCCCAATCGGTGACAAAAGTCACTAAAAAAATTAAGCTCCAGGGGACCTACGCTTATATACTTGCCGTCCGCCGTTTCATAAAAATCGTAAAGCGACCCGCCATTTAATACCTCTTCCTCCCTTCTCGGCACCCGTCCGCCAGCCAAGAAAGACGCCCCATAGAGGGCATGAAATGCCATCAGGCCATCAACCATAGCTAGATCGAGATAAGAGCCTTCTCCTGTACTTAGGCGATGGATAACGGCTGAAAGCACTCCGATGACAACATTTTGGGCACCGGCGGCCAAATCCGCTACCTGCATACCCAATAGAACTGGACCTGAGGATTTCCTACCCGAATAGTCCATAAGACCAGAAAGGGCCAAATAATTTATATCGTGCCCCGCTTTCTTGCTGAAAGGCCCCGACTGGCCGTAGCCACTCAGAGAGCAATAAATGATACTGGGATTAATGGCTCTCAGGTGATCGTAACCAAGACCTAGTCTATTCATCACTCCCGGACGGAACTGCTCAATTACGATGTCATAATTGTTAAGTAGCTTATAGACGATTTGAACCGCTCGTGGGTCCTTGAGGTTGAGCTTTATGATGCGTTTACCCCGTCCCAGATAAGCTGAGGCGGCCGACATTCCCAGTTCATCTATAAATGGAGGCAAAAGGTCCACCAGGTCGGGACGGGTTGGAGATTTAACCCATAGCACTTCTGCTCCCAGGTCGGAGAGACAGAGAGTAGCAAATGGTCCAGGCAAAAGGGCCGTAAAATCTAAAATTTTTAGACCGTGTAGAAAGGCCATAAATCAACATGCTTCAAAGATATGAGCACAAAATGAGGCTTCTTCCGCCCCGATCACACCTCCACCATTTAAGCACATACCAATTGAAGCACGGGATACTTGTCTTTCTCCCGCTCTATGGCGCAATTGAGTTACGATCTCATATACTTGAGCAAGACCCGTACATCCCACGGGGTGACCCCGGGAGACGAGACCTCCGCTCGTGTTAGTGGGTAGAGAACCTGTGAGGGATGTTTCCCCGGAGGTACAGAATTTTCCCGCTTCTTCCGGAGAAACGAAACCGGCCTGGGCCGTCTGATATATTTCTCCGAAGGACGTGGCATCGTGCACTTCCAGAACGTCTATGTCTTGGGGTGTAAGACCCGCTTCGGTGAAAGCGAATCGCGCCCCTCTCGCAGATATATCCTCCTCATATGGATCCCGATCTCTCCCGGAGATAAGTACGGAGGCTCGGATCAGAACTGGCGAATTCACTATTCGATGCTGTTTCAAGTATTCTTCGGAGCAGACGAGGGCCGCCGCTGCCCCTTCCCCGATGGGAGAACACATGGGCCGGGTCAATGGATACGTCACCAACTTATCGGAAAGAACCTCTTCCCAAGTCATAGCTTTCCGATATTGGGCTTTGGGATTTAAAGACCCGTGGAAATGAGTTTTGGCACATACCCGAGCTAAATCTTCTTGCGTGTAACCGTATTTCTTCATCAAATAGAGGGCCTTTATGGCATAATAATCCATAAATGGGCTTCTATCTCCTCCGACCGAAGTTTCTTCGTAGGGGATGCCTAGAAGTTCGGCCTTTTCTCTTCTCCATGTCTCCATATATTTTTCTCTTCGGTCCTGTTCACAGGCAATCCAAAAAGACGCAAAACCGAGATAAGGCAAGGCTGCCTTTATCTCTGGGAAATCATCTATTCTTTCCATATCCGGGAACATCTTTTCCACTCCTACGGCTAACACCAAATTGGCCATCCCCGCCCTGATGCGGGTGACGGCTTCGTGAAGTGCCGTAGACGCAGTTGCACAAGCATTTTCAATATTGATCACCGGTATTTCCGAAAATCCAAGGCGTCTCGTTATCACCTGCCCCCTGACGGAGTGTTGGCTCGTAAAGAGACCTTGCGTGCAATTCCCGTAATAGATGGCTTCGATCGCTTTTTTTTCCCCCTCGTAGTCTAAGCCCGCATCTGCCATCGCCTCTGCGATCGCTTCGCGGCACAGATCTTCGTAACTGGGTCCCTGCTTTTTAATCTGTGTCATTCCGACGCCCACAATGAACACTTCTTTTTTCATCATGCACCTCCCCTACCGTGGCGGCATGCGCAAGGCACCGTCTATACGAATAACCTCTCCGTTGATGTATGGATTTCTAATAATATGCTCAACAAGGATAGCGAACTCGTGGGGGGCACCCAATCGTCGAGGGAATGGTACCATTTCTGATAGGGCGCGCTTCGCTTCCAGTGGCAAAAGATTTAAAAGAGGGGTGTCAAATACCCCGGGGGCAACGGTTACGCATCTGATGCCGAGACTTGCCAAATCGCGAGCCATGGGGAGGGTCATGCTGACCACTCCACCTTTGGAGGCAGCATAGGCTACCTGCCCTATCTGCCCGTCAAAGGCGGCCGTGGAGGCCACATTCACAATAACACCGCGTTCCCCGTTTTCATCTGGTGTATTCTTGCTCATGACGAAGGCCGCCTGCGAAGCGCAGTTAAAAGTACCGACCAGGTTCAACCTCACTATCTGTTCAAAGATGGAGAGGCTATGGGGACCATCTTTTTTTACGGTCCTTTCTGACCAACCCGAACCGGCAGCGTTAATTAAAATATGCACCGTCCCAAAGAGGGCTACCACTTCTTCTAGGGCTTTTTTGACACTTTCCCCATCCGTGACGTCTATTGAGGTAAAGGTCACCCTCCCTCCAAGGGCTGCAGCCAATGAGCGTCCTCGATCCCCCTGAATATCGGCAATCACCACGTTCCCTCCGGCGCCTGCGAGCACCTTGACCGTGGCCGCCCCTAGACCCGATGCCCCACCTGTTACAATCGCCGTGCGACCAGCAATCTCCATTTTATCCCCCCCTTTCTTTACCTCTTTTTTACTTGCAAAAAACCCAGAGGTCAACAGGATTCGTCGTTCCATTGCATTTATTTTTCGTCTATGCCATGAAGGGAAAAATTTTGAGGTGGCCCCTATGAAGGTAATTTTTCTCGGCACCAACGGATGGTACGACACGAAAACGGGAAATACCATCTGCGTTTTAGTAGAGACTTCTAGCTACCATGTGATATTTGATGCAGGATACGGCCTGGCAAAACTCGATAAATATGTGAAACCAGGAGAAAAGCCAGTCGTTCTTTTTCTTAGCCATTACCATCTCGACCATACTGTAGGTCTCCACGTGTTGAATAAATTCCTCTTTTCCCAGGGACTGACCATCGTTATTCCTTCAGGTACTGTTAACTATTTAGAAACCATTGTGGGAGAACCATACACCGCTCCATTAAACAGCCTACCTTATGACGTTACAATTTTAGAGCTACCTGGGGACGAAGAAAAACTCCAGCCCCTCAAAGTGGTGGCTAAAGATCTCCGTCATGTGACTAGATGTCTGGGATATCGCCTTGAGATCGATGGGGTTACCGTCACCTACCTGCCCGACACCGGATATTGCCCCAATGCCGTGGAATTGGCTTTAAGAGCCGAGCTACTCCTTGCCGAATGCGCCTACGCTGGCACTTTGACTAGCGAAGAATGGCCCCATTTAAACCCGCTCGTGGCAGCCCAAATAGCCAAAGAAGCAGAGGTAAAAGAACTTGTACTCGTCCACTTCGACGCTTTCCAATACCCTTCTGTCTCTCATCGAAAAGAAGCCGAGCAATTGGCGAAGACGGTATTCCCCGCCACCAGATCGGCCCGTGACGGACTTCAAGTCGCCGTTAAAAAACCCTCACGAAAATAGCTTTTTTAGCTCTTGTTTGAGTATCTTGCCCGTCGGATTACGAGGAAATTCTTTCACAAAGTTGACATACTCAGGGATTTTGTACTTCGCAATTTTATCCTCCAGGTAGGTCTTGACCTCCTCCGCCGTAAGGGAAAACCCGTCTTTCAGGCGAATGACTGCCCTTACCCGCTCACCCAACGCCGGATCTGGCGCACCGATAACAGCCACTTCTTCTATCGCTGGATGTTGCTCCAGAGGAATCTCTATCTCCCGGGGATAAATGTTTTCACCTCCTCGGTTAATCATCTCTTTTTTCCGTCCGGAGATGTAAACGTAACCTCTTTCGTCCATCCATCCCATATCCCCCGTATGGAGCCAACCGTCTTTGATGGTCTCCGCCGTCGCTTCCGGTTTGTTCAAATAACCCAACATGACGGCCTCCCCTTTGACACATATTTCCCCTCTTTCTCCGTACGGCATAATGTTGTTATCGTCATCCATTATTTCTACTTCCAAGCCCGGGAAGGCTACTCCGATGGAACCTATGTTTTCTGGCACGAGAGAACACGTCGTGGAAACCCCGGTTGCTTCCGTCAGGCCATAGCCGTCAATTACCTGCACCCCGTACTTTTCTTTGAAACCCCGAATCAATTCCACCGGCATAGGAGCTGCGCCCGTGTAAGCCAGGCGTAACTTCAACTTATCGAATTCGATCGTAGACGGATCGGCTATATTGTACACATAAGCATACATGGCTGGTACACCCTGTACGGTGGTAACACCATACCGAGTGAGAACATGCCAGAACTCTTTAGGAGAAAAGGTTTTTCTTATGCACAGGGTGAGCCCTAGGTAGATGGTCGGATAGGTCCAAACGCACAGGGGATTGACGTGAAACATAGGTAGAATAATCAATATAACATCCCCCGGTTCGCTCAGACCAAAGGTTGCTTTCCCTTTACAGATGGCCAGTTGATTGCGGTTGGAAAGGAGAATTCCCTTAGGCACACCTGTAGTTCCCGAAGAATAAAGTAGCAAGAAAGGGTCATCCAGCGATTGTTTCGTGAGGCGTTCGACGGCCGGATAAGCTTGCAAGATATCTGTGAGGGTTGTCGCTGCTATGCTCTGACCATGCTCCACTTCTGTTTTAACTTCCACAACCAGAGGTTTGTGTTTAGCCAAAGACACACCTCGAGCAAATTCCACCATATATTCGCTTCCGACAAAAGCAACCTTTGGTTTCGAATCATCGAGAACATAGGCTATCTCTGGGCCTTTCAACATGTAATTAATGGCGCCAGCAATTGCTCCAATCTTCTGTGCACCGAACATAGTGTAGTAAATCTCTGGGGAATTGAGAACCATAACAGATACGATATCACCTTTGCTTACACCCTGGTTAATGAGAAAAGAGGCCACCCGATTCGCCCTCTCGTTTACCTCGCCGTAGGAGATAACATCCTCGTAATAGAGAACCATTCTGTTTTCGGCAAATTCTTCTGCTCTATGGGTGATCATCTCCGCCACATTGGAAAAGTCACGCCGCCTGCCTTTAAGCAAGGGTAATTCTTCCAGAGGGATCAAAGAACGTTGCACACGTTTACTGCGGTCAACCATGTCCACTCCTTTTCTATCACTATAATTAAAATAAAACGGGGAGGTGGGATGAGTCCCAATTCCCCGCTTGTCACTTCTTTACTCTTTATTTTTCCGGATTAAGTATCTCTTTTGCCAAGGCCTCGCGGTCTCCTCCGCTCATACCGGCGATATACCGAACCAGCTTCTTCCGAGATTCGATGTCATACTGGGTCGTAATGGCAATCTGCTCCATAATGGGCGACCC
>JAOAFE010000011.1 GCA_026416455.1 Syntrophales bacterium | reverse complement strand
ATCATATAGCGGATGCGCATGCGGTTCGTGGTTGGTCTTATGCGACGGATTTATTTTCGACGTTTACGATGACGTATCGTGGTTTTGTGGATGTGTGTTTTTTGGGGGTGGGGCAGGTGGACAGGTATGGGAATTTGAATACGACGGTGATAGGGGATTATTATCGGCCGACGATGAGGTTGACGGGTTCTGGTGGGGCGTGTGATTTTATTTCTTATGCGAAGCGGACGGTGTTGACGATGTTGGGTGGGGAGTTTGTGGAGAGGTTGGATTATGTGACGTCGCCGGGTTATTTGGATGGTGGGGATAGTCGGGATCGGAGTGGTTTATTTCCGCCGGGGTCGGGTCCTACGATGTTGTTGAGTACGAAGGGGGTATTTCGGTTTGATCCGGTGACGAAGGAGATGTATTTGGCGCAGATACATCCTGGGGTGACGGTGGAGGAGGTGCGTAAGGATGTGCCGTGGGATTTGAAGGTGGCGGAAAACTTATCCGTAACCCCCCCTCCCTCGGATGAAGAAATAGACTTCATCCGCCGCTTCGCCCCAGCCATGTCCGCAGGACGAGAACTCGCCATGGAACTCACCATAGCTAACTTGATGAAAAGAACAAAAAAGTAAAAGGAGGAGACATGAAGAAGGGAAAAATCTTTTTTCTGTGGGGCATGATGGTTATCTTTGCCCTGTTCATTCTTGCATTCCCGGCTTTGTCGGCAAAGCAAGAAGAAAAGAAAGGTGTGGCGAAAAAGGAGACCAAACTTCCCAAATATTCAGAACCTTTTGAAAACTGGGCCAAGCCGAACGCTAAGTTCGATGCTTTTAAAATGGCGAATATGGACGGTTGGGATCCAGCCAATTGGAAGAATCCGGAAGGTGATGTCATAAAAATAGCCGTTTTCTGGCCCCATTCGGGACCTGCTGCCGCCAACGGCGAACTGGGTTGGGCATGTGTAAGTTTCCCCGTTTACGATTACAACCAAAGGGGTGGCATTTGGGTTGACGGGAAGAAAAAGAAAATCGCTATTTACAAAGCTGACACCATGTCTAAGCAAGATCAGGCCAAAAAGATTGCCGAACGTATGGCCTTAGAAGAAAAGGTAAACTTTATCATCGGTACCTCGGGTAGCAATTTGATGAAGGTGGCCAACGATGTGGGGAATAAATACAAGGTGATAGTGCTCAACGTTGGTGCCCTTTCGGACGAACTCCAGAATGCGGAGAATTTCGGCCGTTATGCCTTCATGGCAGAAGCCTCTACTTTTTCTGTCGGTCGCGCTATGGCCTACTATTATGGGCAAATTAGGAAAAAGGAAAAGAAATTCTACATCCTCTGCCAGGATTATTCCTTCGGTCGGGATATGGCGACGGGCTTCAAGATGGGGCTCAAAGAATACTATCCGGAGGCGGAAATCGTAGGAGAAGATTATCACAAGCTGTTCATAACGGACTTTGCACCGTACATAACGAAAATAAAAGCCTCAGGAGCCGAAGTTGTTTGGACGGGTGACTGGATGCCCGACGCCACCAATCTTTTAAAACAGTCGAGGCAGATGGGGGTAACCATTCCCTTTGCCAACCTTTTTATGGACAACCCAGATTTCTTGACCGAAGTGGGTATAGAAGGCACCAAAGGCCTGGTGAATGTTAAGCACTTTGACCATGCCGGCGCGGCGTTCAACAGCGAGGCAATGATTAGGTACTATCGAGCTTGGAACGATCAATGGAAAAAGTTCAAATCGGCACCTTACAATAAACCACTTTATGAGCATCCCTTTGGTACACTCGGCCAGTGGATAGGTGGTACCTACTGGTTGCTTAGTGTCCTGGAAAGGGCGAAATCGACGGACCCGGAGAAGATAATAAAGATTTGGGAAAATGATGTATATCAGATGGTGAACGGCCGTCTCTACAAAATGAGGGCTTGTGACCACAAGGCCATTCAGGGATTCCGTATTGCCGAATTTGTCCCCCCGGAGGAGCAGAAGGTATCGTTTAATATGCCACCTTTCTATTGGTACAAAAATGCGAGCGGTCCAGGTCCCTCATGGAACGTACCGGCAGAAAAGGTACTCCCCTGGATGGACGAGAAATTAGATCGATGCAAAGGAAAGAATGCTTGGGGTGATTGAGTGAGAGGAACGGAGGCCCTGGAGAGATTGAGACACTCCAGGGCCTCTGGTTTTTAGGGTTGGCTTATGAACCTGGCGAAGGTGATAGAGAAAACATGTGAGGTGTTTAGTACAAAAGTCTGTGCCGTTGAAGGTGAAAGGAAGCTGACCTACGGTGAGGTAAATAGAAGAGCCGGGGCTTTAGCACGTTTTTTGGTGTCTTCAGGAGTAAAACCGGGCGACCGAGTGGCCATCTTTCAGGTTAATTGCCTCGAATTCCCTGAAATGGTTTTCGCCGTGGAAAAAGTTGGAGCGGTTCTTGTGACCATAAATTACCGCCTCCGGGCAGAAGAAACGGCGTATATTCTCTCAAATTGCTCACCTAAATCCGTAATCTGCGGAGCCCGGTATGGTGAGATGATAAATTCCATCCGATCCTCTGTTCCATCCATTGAAAGTTGCATCTCTTTAGGGGGAACCGTAGCTGGCATGATTGAGTACGAATGGATTTTGGACTCTTACGGTGAAACTCTTTTTCCGTCCCTCTGGCGAGCCGGTGAAGATGTGGCATGCATAATCTATACAAGTGGTACGACAGGATGGCCGAAAGGGGCGATGATCACCCATGACAACCTTCTTACCCCTCTTTTCGATGTTTACACGTTCCAACCGGGGAACATTCTTGTCAATGTGCCCATGTACCACATCGCTGGAATCTCGAGTGTTATTCTGCCCATGTATCGGGGTGATACGATGGTGTTTCTCCCCGCCTTCGATCCAGGTACGTTTCTAGCGGTAGTGGAAAAGGAAAAAATACAGACGACATATCTCGTCCCTACCATGTTGCAAGCCGTTCTCGATCACCCTGATTTTTGCCGAAGGCATACTGGATCGCTCCGGCATATCGGGTATGGGGCTTCGCCTATGCCGGTAGGGCTTTTATTGCGGGCAACCCAATCCCTATCGGTTCAGTTTACTAATTTCTACGGCATGACGGAAACGACGGGGCTCATTTCCGTGTTACCCCCGGAGGATCATGAACTCATAGGTGACGATGGTATTGTAGAGAAGAAGAAGCTACGACTCTCCAGTGTTGGGAGGTGCATACCGGGAAGCGAGGCAAAGATTGTGGATGATAAAGGAGAAGAGCTTCCACGAGGAGAAGTGGGAGAAATTGTGGCCCGAGGACCGAAAGTCATGAAGGGTTATTGGCAAAACGAGGAGGCCACGAGAGAAACTATTGTGTCCGGATGGCTCCATACGGGAGACCTCGCGTACATGGATGAGGACGGTTATATCTATCTCAAAGGACGTAAAAAGGATATGATTATCCGAGGGGGAGAGAATATCTATCCTGCTGAAATAGAGGCGGTTTTGCTTCAGCATCCCAAAATAAAGGAAGCGGCAGTAATTGGTGTCCCCGATGATTACTGGGGGGAAATTGTCAAGGCCGTGATCGTGTTGAAGGAAGGAGAGATGGCAACGGGAGATGAAATCATCTCGTATTGTAAAGATCGTCTGGCGAGCTACAAAAAGCCGGCTTTAGTTGAATTTAGGACGTCGTTGCCCAAAAATGCAATGCAGAAAGTGCTTAAAACCGTGTTACGCGAGGAGGCGTTGAGGGAAAGGGAAAAAGAGACCCGGTAGATTTGTTTGATTGAAGGAGGGAAGACCATGACAAAAAAAGGTTGGTTTAAATGGTTGGTGGTTTTTCTTGTCCTCTTTCTGGCCACCGGGCTGGCTTTTGGGGCCAAGAAAAAAGAGGTTGTAAAGGAGGTTCCATACGGGGAGGATTGGGATAAACCAAGGGCATTTGTCGATATCTCCAAGATGGCTGATGTGTCGGACTTCGATCCCGCAAATTATACGCCACCCACGGGGGATACGATAAAGATCGGTTATGTGAACGTGTTTTCAGGACCGGCAGCCCTGAACGGTCCTATTCATCTCACTCCCATTAGGTTTGCGGCCCACGACATCAACAAACGGGGAGGAATTTGGGTTGATGGGAAAAAGAAGCTCATCGAAGTAATATTCGCCGACCATCAATCAAAGACAGATGTTTGCAAGAAAGTATGCGAGCGGTTAGTACTGCAAGATAAGGTACATGTCCTGATGGGTACCTCGGGAAGCCATCTCATGAAGATCATCAACGAGGTAGGGAATAAGTACAAAGTTATTTCGGTAAACGAAGGAGCCCTCTCGGACGAACTCCAGGATGCCACCAATTTCGGTCGGTATTCTTTCATGCCCTCCCCCACAACTGAACAGATTGGGGTTGGTATGGCCTATTACTTTGGCCAGATTAGGAAAAAGGAAAAGAAATTTTATATTCTCTGCCAGGATTATTCTTTTGGTCGTGATATGGCCGAGGCCTTTAAGAAGGGTTTAAAGATGTACTATCCCGAAGCCCAAATTGTAGGGGAAGATTACCACAAGCTCTTTCTGACCGATTTTGCGCCATACCTGACCAAGATAAAGGCCTCCGGGGCGGAAGTGGTATATACGGGAGACTGGATACCGGATGCGGCTAATCTTTTAAAGCAGGCCAGGCAAATGGGTATTACCATCCCCTTCGCCAATTTATTTATGGACGAGCCTAATTTCTTACATGAGATAGGGGTGGAAGGCACGAAGGGGCTGATCCATATAGATGTCTACGATATGCCGTATTCGTTTACCAACTATCCTCCCTCTGTCAGTTTTTATAAGGCGTGGAATGAGCTATGGCATAAGAAATGGAAGACTCCCCCATACAATAGTCGCCTATTCGAACATGGCTCTGGTGCGATCGGACTGTATGGACAGATAACGTATTGGCTCCTTAGCGTAATAGAGAGGGCGAAAAGCACGGATCCGGAAAAGATAATCAAGGTGTGGGAGGGGGACGTGTTCAGATATGCGAATGGAAAGCTTGTAAAAATGCGAGCTTGCGATCACAAAACCATTCAACCACTGGGTGTTACGGAATATGTGCCGCCGGAAGAACAGAAGCAGTCCATGACGATCCCACCCTACTATTGGTTCCAGGGGACTTCCAGTGCAGGACCCATGTGGCTGGTGCCGGCCGCTAAGATCTTACCTTCCATGGATCCCAAATTGGATAGGTGTAAAGGAAAAAATCCCTGGGGAAATTAAAGATCAAAGGGGGGGAGGAAAAAAATGAGACATCCTCTCCTCCTTATCTATGATGAGATGGGAAGATGGGAAAAGTGGTCGAAGTATTTATTCACGGATTAGAGAGCTCGGCTCAAGGGACGAAGGGAAAATTTTTCCGTACTCGACGCCCAAATATGATCATTGACGATTATACCGGTAGTTTTTCGGAACGGATGGAAAAATTAGAAAAAAGACTTTCGAAGGCACCTAAATTAGTTATCGTTGGCTCCAGCTATGGTGGCCTGATGGCCGCCGTCTATGCGTGTCGCCACCCTGATCAGGTAAAAAAATTAATACTTCTCGCTCCCGCGTTACATTTGCAGGAATTTGTTCCTTTCCGGAACCACCGATTATCGATACCGACCGTGATTTATCATGGAAACAAGGATGAGATTGTTCCATTGGAAGAGGTTAAGAAAATAGCCACTTATGTCTTTCTTGACCTTACCCATTATGTGGTGGAAGATGACCATGCGCTAAACACCGTTTTCCCCTCGCTGCCGTGGGACAACTTGCTTAAGTGTTAATTTTTTCTTGACACTATTCATACGGTAGTATAAATGAATTATCGTAGTTTCAAATCCTTCATGATGAAAATCAGGCGTTCGGATGGTCAATCCTGAAATCGACAAGGTATCCCCCTTGAGGGAAGGTGTTTAAAGAGTAATCCATAAGAGCAGGTGATTCTCCTGACCACCCAAAATCCCTTCAGGTGGATTCAAAGCCTGACCCAAATTTCAATGTGGGGTGTAAGTGTGAATGAACATTGAAGAAATCAAACGCATGCCTATCAGTGAACTAACTGAGCTGGCCAAAGAACTCAACGTTCAAGGCGCTAGTGGATTAAGAAGACAGGAACTTATCTTTTCCATTCTGCAAGCCCAGGCGGAGAAGAATGAAGTCATCTCCGCATCCGGAGTATTGGAGATACTGCCGGAAGGATTCGGTTTCCTTCGAGCGGGAGATTATAACTATCTACCCAGTCCTGATGACATTTACGTATCTCCATCTCAGATCAGAAGATTCAATTTGCGGACGGGTGATACGATAACAGGTGAAGTACGACCTCCCAAGGAGGGAGAGAAGTATTTCGCCCTCCTAAAAGTGGATACGGTAAACTTTGAGCCGCCAGAGGCGGCCAGGGACAAGATTCTCTTCGATAACCTAACCCCGCTATATCCGAATGAAAAATTGAATCTCGAATCGGATCCTGAAAATCTGTCCACCCGCATTATGGACCTGTTCACGCCCATAGGTAAAGGACAGAGAGCGCTCATTGTTTCTCCTCCCCGCGCGGGCAAAACCATGTTGCTTCAAGATGTGGCTCACAGCATAGAGCGGAATCATCCAGAGGTGATCTTAATTGTCCTCCTTATCGATGAACGGCCAGAAGAGGTTACTGACATGCAGCGGAGCGTAAAGGGAGAGGTTATTTCTTCGACTTTTGATGAACCGGCAACCAGACATGTACAGGTGGCCGAGATGGTAATCGAAAAGGCGAAAAGGCTAGTAGAGCATAAAAGAGACGTCGTAATTTTGCTGGACAGCATAACAAGATTAGCGAGAGCTTACAATGCCGTCGTTCCACCGAGCGGCAAGGTGTTATCAGGGGGGGTGGATTCCAATGCCTTGCACAAACCAAAGAGATTTTTCGGAGCGGCGCGAAACATAGAAAATGGCGGATCTCTAACCATCATTTCTACGGCCTTGATAGATACGGGAAGTAGGATGGACGAGGTCATTTTCGAGGAGTTCAAAGGTACGGGCAATATGGAATTGCACTTGGACCGCCGTATAGCTGACCGCCGTATTTTCCCGGCTTTCGACCTCATACGTTCCGGTACAAGGAAAGAAGAACTCTTGATTCCAAAGCAGAATCTAAACCGCATTTGGATTTTAAGGCGTATCCTACAGGAAATGAACCCCATTGATGCTATGGAATTCATTATCGATAAGATTAAGCGGACAGAGACTAATCAGCAATTTCTAGATTCCATGAACCAATAGAAAAGGAAATTGTTTGCCAAACACAAAAAAAGATATTATAAACCAATCGCTTATTAAATTTACGGAAGGGAGTGGAAGGTTAGATGAAAAAAGGTATTCATCCGGAGTATGTGGAGACGACCATTACCTGTGTCTGCGGGAATGTGATTCATACACGTTCTACCAAAAAGGATATAAAGGTTGAAATATGCTCGCGTTGCCATCCTTTTATGACAGGAAAACAGAAGATCGTCGATACCGAAGGTAGGGTGGAGCGATTCAGAAAGAAATACGCCGGAAGCAACTAATCAATTCTTTCTTCTCCATTTAAGTTCGAGATGTTTCAACGTTTGGCAGAGATAGACCGTCGTTTTCGGGAGTTGGAGGAGTTTTTGGGCGACCCTGAAGTCATTGCCCGCCCTTCTCTTTATCAGAAGTATGCCAAGGAGCATGCGGACTTGCAGGAGCTAGTAAATACCTATCGGCAGTACGAGCGAGTTCTCGCTGAATTAGAAGAATCCCAAAGAATCCTTCGAGAAGAGGACGAAGAGTTAAAGGCTTTAGTGAAAGAGGAACTACCCGGCCTGAAGGAAAAGAAGAATCTTCTTGAAGAGAAATTAAAAATGCTTCTCCTGCCTCGGGATGCCAATGACCAGCGCAGCGTGCTATTGGAAATCCGGGCAGGCACGGGAGGCGATGAGGCAGCTCTCTTTGCCGCCGATTTGTTTCGTATGTATGCTCGGTATGCGGAAAGTCAAGGTTGGCGGGTAGAGGTAGTAAGTACTTCGCCCGCGGGAGGCTTGGGGGGCTTTAAAGAGATCATAGCTTTAATCGAGGGAGATGGAGTCTACAGCCGGTTGAAGTATGAAAGTGGCGTGCATCGTGTGCAACGCGTGCCCGTTACAGAGGCCCAGGGCAGGATTCACACCTCGGCCGTTACGGTTGCGATTATGCCAGAGGCAGAAGAGGTAGAGGTAGAAATAGACCCGAAGGATATTCGCATCGATGTCTTCCATTCCAGTGGTCACGGTGGTCAAAGTGTAAACACTACCGATTCGGCGGTGCGCATCACCCATTTGCCAACGGGCATTGTCGTATCATGTCAGGACGAAAAGTCTCAACACAAGAATAAAGCCAAAGCCATGAAGGTACTCCGGGCTCGGTTGTTAGATCGGATGATTCAGAAACAGAATGAAGAAATGGCTCGGCTAAGAAAAAGTCAGGTCGGAACCGGCGACCGTAGCGAAAGGATCCGCACGTACAATTTCCCTCAGGGGAGGGTTACGGATCACCGAATCAATCTCACAATTTATAATTTAGAAGAATTTCTCGACGGGGAGATTGGACCGATGATAGATGCCCTCGTCGCCCACCATCAAGCTGAGGCGTTAAAAAACAGCATGTCCCAGGTGACATGCAGCTAAAGGAAGCCCTAAAGGAGGCCGCCGAGAGGTTAAAAGGCGCCGGTTTTTCCACATCGGTGCTTGATGCCGAAGTGCTCTTAGCATATGTGATAAATCGAGAAAGACCATTTCTATATAGCCATCCCGATTATGTGTTGACAGGAGAAGAGAAGTGGCGTTACGAAGAATTATTGCGACGCCGTCTTAACCATGAGCCCGTAGCCTATCTCGTGGGGAAAAAAGAGTTTTGGTCTCGTCCTTTTCTTGTAGACCGTCGAGTACTCATTCCCCGCCCGGAAACGGAAGTTTTAGTGGAAGCGGCGCTTGAATTGGCCCGGCGCTTTTCGGTTCCGGGGCTTAAAATAATCGACGTTGGTACTGGTTCAGGTGCGATAGGTATAACGATGGCGGCAGAAATAGAGAGAGTGCTTGTACTGGCAACGGATATATCTCGGGATGCTTTGGCGGTAGCGACGGAAAATGCGCGCCGGCTGAAAGTGAAAGAAAAAATGGATTTCGTTCTTTGTTCTGGTTTAGAGGGCATATCAGGTGCTTTTCACCTCATTTTGTCCAACCCCCCATATGTACCGACGGGAGAAATTGACCACTTACCGGCAGGGATTAGGGACTTCGAACCGCTTATTGCCTTGGACGGAGGAGTCACGGGCACTGAACTGCATGGCGAATTAATTCGTGAGGCTAAAAAAAGGTTGGTGCCTGGTGGTTGGCTCGTCTTGGAAGTGGGAGGGGAGACTAGGGGTATTGAGAAGATAGCTTTAGAAGAAGACAGTTACGACGAAATGAAGATTATTAACGATTATCACGGACAGGCGAGAGTATTAGCTCTGAGAAAATCAAATCGGACAGATCATGGATAAGATGGTTATTACTGGGGGAAAACCTCTGAAGGGCGAGGTAAAGGTGAGTGGAGCGAAGAACGCTTCTTTGCCCATTATGGCGGCGTCACTTCTCACCCGGGGTTGGAATACCTTCTACAACATTCCGGATCTTGCTGACATTAAGACGATCTCTCTTTTGCTTACGAGTCTGGGAGTTAAGGTGGAGCGAGGAAACATGGTGCGGGTCAATGCGGAAAACATCTCATCCGTCGAAGCTGCCTATGACTTGGTGCGTACCATGAGAGCCTCCATCTTGGTTTTGGGGCCTTTGGTGGCCCGCATGGGGGAAGCGCGAGTATCCTTACCAGGGGGATGTGCCATCGGGGCGAGACCGGTTAACTTACACATTCGGGCTCTTCAGGAGATGGGCGCGGAGGTGGAGTTGAAAGAAGGTTATATTGAGGCCAAAGCTCGCCGCCTGCGAGGGGCTAATATTTATTTTGATATTTCTACCGTCACGGGCACAGAGAACATTATGATGGCAGCCGCTTTGGCTGATGGGACGACTATAATCAAAAATGCGGCTCGAGAACCAGAGGTGGTTAATCTGGCGGAAGTGTTAAACCGGATGGGCGCTCGAGTTTGGGGGGCAGGAACGGATGTTATAAGGATAGACGGGGTGTCTGAGCTTCGACCGGTGGAAGCATCAGTTATACCTGATCGCATTGAAGCGGGCACCTTTATGTTAGCGGCAGGAATAACGGGAGGGGATATAACCGTACTCGATTGCGATCCCTCTCATCAAGATGCGTTAGTATCAAAACTACAAGAAGCGGGGATCGGGGTAAAGATTTATGAAAGGGCGGTCAGGGTGATCGGTTCGGATTCTATCAAAAGTGTGGATGTAAAAACTGCCCCTTATCCAGGCTTTCCCACGGATTTGCAGGCTCAGATCATGAGCCTTATGACCTTAGGCTCGGGGCTTTCAGTGATAACAGAAACGGTTTTTGAAAACCGGTTTATGCACGTAAGTGAACTTTTGAGAATGGGCGCGGATATAGTGGTGCGTGGGGCTTCGGCGGTAGTCAGAGGGGTGGAAAAACTGAAAGGGGCACCGGTCATGGCAACAGACCTGCGTGCGTCCGCGTCCCTCGTTCTGGCAGGATTGGCTGCCGAAGGAAAGACGGTCATCTCTCGTATCTACCACTTAGACCGTGGGTATGAGCGATTGGATGAAAAGTTTCGCTCTTTGGGGGCTGATATTGAAAGGGTGAAAGATAAAAAATGAAAATAATAAGGACGACGGACTCTGATTTCGAGAAAGAATTTATGCGCCTTTACCGAAGGGGTGGGGTGTTGGAGAAGAAAATAGTAAACACCGTGTTTCGCATATGTCACGACGTAGAAAAGAGGGGAGATGAGGCCCTTTTTGAATATACAGAGAAATACGACGGCTATTGTCTCTCTCCCGAAACGGTTGAAGTAGATGCTGAAGAAATAGAACGGGCGACAAAACGATTATCTCCGGAAGATTTACAAATGTTGAGAATAGCAGCGGAAAGAATCGCCTTCTTCCACCGTAACCAAGTTGTGTCTAATTGGCAGATAGAAGAAAAAGGGATTACGTTAGGTCAGAAAGTGGTTCCTCTGGAACGCGTTGGCATATATTGCCCCGGAGGGCGTGCCTCTTATCCCTCGACCGTTTTGATGGCCGCAATACCAGCGGTGATTGCAGGAGTGGAAGAGGTGATTATGGTTACCCCCTCTCCTCCCGGAGATCTCAATCCTTTGGTTATGGCCGCTGCTAACATATCGGGCGTCAAAAGGATTTTTAGAATCGGTGGTGCCCAAGCCATTGCCGCTTTGGCCTACGGTACTGAGACGATACCAAAGGTAGATAAAATTGTAGGACCCGGAAACACATACGTGGCAGCAGCTAAACGGTTTGTTTTCGGTCGCGTAGACATCGATATGATTGCAGGTCCCAGCGAGGTTTTGGTCGTCTCTGACGGCTGTGTCAACGCCTCTTTCGTGGCGGCGGATCTGCTGGCCCAAGTCGAACACGATGAAATGGCAGCCGCTATTCTTGTTACCCCAAACGAGGCTTTCGCCTACCGTGTAAGAGGAGAAGTGAAAAAGCAGATGAATGCCCTGGAGAGAAAATCTATTTGTGCCAAGGCCCTGTCTAGATATGGCATCTCGATTATTGTCCGTGATTTGGAAGAAGCAATGGAGGTAACTAATAGATTTGCCCCGGAACATCTCGAAATCGCTACCGTCAACCCAGAAAGACTCTTGCCTTTGGTTAAAAACGCGGGGGCAATTTTTCTTGGTTCCCATACCCCGGAGACGATGGGAGATTATCTGGCTGGACCGAATCACATTCTCCCAACAGGGGGAACGGCACGTTTCTCTTCGGCGCTGGGAGTTTACGATTTTGTGAAGAGAATTAGTGTCGTTTCCTTCTCGCCCGAAGCCCTGAAGGATTTAGGTCCCGTGGCGATGAGATTTGCCCAATGTGAAGGGCTAACTGCCCACGGAAAGGCCGTTGAAGTGCGTTTAGCTGAGGAAAGACGAGAAAATTCTTGACAAATGGTGCACCTTATTTAAGATACCGTCAACTTTAGAAGGTGGCGGGCGTAATTCAGAGGTAGAATGCCAGCTTCCCAAGCTGGACGTCGTGGGTTCGATTCCCATCGCCCGCTCCATTTTTTCCTTGCAATTTCATTTTATTTGTATTATCAGATTATAAATCCGTGTGTCTAGTACGGGTGGGCAGTTGCCCACTTTTTTTTTCCGCTCTGTGAATTTATAAGGTGAGATTTTATGGATCTGAAAGAAGAATATTCGGAAAAAGTGAGGGAATTGCTAGAGCCGGTGGTTGAGGCCCAGGGGATGGATCTCATATATGCTGAATGCTTACCCATGAGGGGCAGATGGATAGTAAGATTATATTTGGATCGTCCGGGTGGTATTACGGTCGAAGATTGTGCTTTTATTAGTGGATTGGCCGGTGATGTATTGGACGTACACAATCTGCCACCTTGTTCTTATACGCTAGAGGTTTCTTCTCCCGGTCCCCAGCGACCTATTCACCGGGACGCCGATTTCCTTCGTTTCCAGGGTCGGCGAATAAAGGTCAAGACAAAAGAGAAAATTGAGGGTAGAAAAGCCTTCTCCGGTGTGCTTCTTTCCTATCGAGAAGAGGGAGGAGTGAAAACGTTGAGAGTAGGTACGGGTGGGAATGTTTTTGCTATTCCGCGCTCTTTGGTAGCTAGCGCACACTTGGACGATAGTACAGATTTCTAAGGGGGAGGAAATTTAAGATGTTCCCGGAATTGAAACGCCTGATTGAACAAATGGGCAAAGACAAAGGGATTGATAAATCTGTGATCATCGAGGCTCTAGAGTCGGCAGTAGTAAGTGCGGCGAGGAAGAAGTTGGGAGCCAAAGCGGAAGTGGAAGCCCATTACAATGATGAGACTGGAGAATTGGAAGTTTTCCTTTTCAAGACGGTTACGGATAAGGTGACGGATCCCGTAACCCAGGTCTCCCTTGAGGAAGCGAGGCGAATGGACGAAGAAGCCGAGATAGGAGACAGTCTAGGTATAAAGGTGGATACCACTACGTTGGGTCGAATTGCCGTTCAAACGGCGAAACAGATAATAACCCAGCGTATTCGCGACGCCGAACGGGATGTTATCTATGAAGAGTATAAGGATAGAAAAGGTGACATCGTAACTGGTTTCGTTCACCGTTTGGATGCGGGGAATATCATTGTTAGCCTTGGAATGGCCGAGGGGATTGTGCCCGTTTCAGAACAAATTCCCCGCGAATCTTACCGAAGGGGAGATCGAATTCGGGCCTACATATTGGATGTAAAAAGAAACACCAAAGGGCCCCAGATCATACTTTCCCGCACCCACCCCGGATTCCTTAAAGCTCTTTTCGAAATCGAGGTGCCGGAAATTTCTGAGGGGCTTATAGAGATTGTAAACGTCGCGAGGGAACCGGGGCGGAGGTCAAAAATAGCCGTATTAAGCCGTGATCGCGACGTCGATCCAGTGGGTGCCTGTGTGGGGGTGAGGGGTGCAAGGGTACAAGCGGTCGTCCAGGAATTAAAAGGGGAAAAAATAGACATAGTACCTTACAGCGATGACCCGGCTAAATTTATCTGTGCCGCCCTTTCCCCAGCTAAGGCGGAGCGCGTTTATATTGATGAAGAGAATAAGGCCATGGAAGTAATTGTGCCTGATGATCAGCTTTCTCTTGCTATCGGTAAAAACGGGCAAAATGTGCGTTTGGCGGTTAGGCTCACAGGATGGAAAATCGATGTGAAAAATGAATCCGCTGTTAAGTCACCCGAACCGGGAGAAAAAATTCTGATGACCATACCCGGTATGACGGAGAGTTTAGCCAAGCTCCTGGCAGCCAAGGGTTTAAAAAGTGTAGCTTCAATTGCCGCCGCCGATGCCAATATGATAGTGGAGAGTACAGGCGTAAATGCTGCGAAGGCACAAGAGTTGATAAATGGTGCTATTCAGCTAATAGATGAAATGACCAGGACTTAGGGATACTGGAAGGTAAAACATGACGAAAAAGAGAGTCTATGAATTAGCCAAGGAACTGGGACTGGAAAATAAAGAACTGATTGCTCGCCTGGAAGCGATGGGCATTGCGGGCAAGACCCATTCCAGCTCACTTGAAGAGGCAGAGGTGGAGAGGATTTACCGCGAGTTGAGGGGTAGACCCAAGACAGAAGTAGAGGAAAAGAGGATTACCTCTACCGTTATTAGGCGTCGAGCAGTGCGCCCAGCGACTGTAGAGATAACACCCCCTCCTCCACCTCCCAAACCTCCCGTGTCTGAGTCACCAGTAGAAGTTAAACCTCTTCGGGAAAAGGAAAGGGAGAAGCCAGAACCGAAACCTGCCGTAGTGGTAAAAGAGGAAAAGAGAGAAAAGGAAGAGGAAAAAGAAGTAAAAGTAAAAGCGCTCCCTGAGCTGGTAAAGGAAAAGCAGGAAGCGAAACCGGAATTAGAACCAGAACCGCCGCCCGTGGAAAGGCCATCACCACCTCCGGAGAAAGTTGCTAAGGCTCCGGAACCCATCGGTTCAGCTGAGGCAAAGGTAGAGAAAGTAGCATCGACCGTTCTTCCAGAAAAACCACCCCGTTGGGAACCGGAAAAGAAAAAGGGCAAAAAGCCCATCGAGGTTATAGTCTCAGAACCGGTACCGGCCAAGAAAAAGATATTGATGAAGAAGCTGGTAGAAAGGAAGTTAAGGGTCATCGAGACGGAAATAGAAGAATGGCCGGTGCGCCCTCGGGAGGAGAAGAAAGTAATCCCTCCCGAACGAATGAAAAAAACTGAAATTACCGTTCCGAAGGCGATAAAAAGGAGAATCAAGGTAGTAGATACGATAACGGTGGGTGATTTGGCGAAAAAAATGGGAGTAAAGGCGGCTGAGGTAATCAATAAGTTGATCAGTCTTGGTGTGATGGCGAACATCAATCAGGCCCTTGACTTTGATACGGCCAGCCTTATCGCCTCTGAATTTTCTTATACCCTCGAGCGTGAGGAGTTTGATTACGAAGAAACTCTATCCCCGGCGGAGTCCGAACCCCGTCATTTGGTTCCTCGTGCTCCCGTAGTGACCGTAATGGGTCATGTAGATCACGGAAAAACATCTCTCTTGGATGCCATTAGAAAAACAAATGTTACGGAAGAAGAGGCGGGTGGTATTACCCAGGCGATCGGGGCCTATCACGTGAGGATAAACAATCGTGATATCGTTTTCTTGGATACACCGGGGCATGAAGCCTTTACAGCCATGAGAGCGAGAGGTGCTCAGGTGACGGATGTCGTGGTGCTCGTGGTGGCCGCCGATGATGGGGTTAAGGACCAAACCATAGAAGCCATTAATCATGCGAAGGCCGCGAAAGTACCTATTTTGGTGGCGATCAATAAGATTGATAAACCTGAAGCCGATCCGGAGAGGGTGAAGCGTATGTTGGCCGAGTATGATCTTGTCCCGGAGGAATGGGGTGGAGATACGGTGTTTTGCGAGGTGTCGGCTAAGCAAAGAATCAATATTGAAGAACTACTGGAGTTGATCCTTCTTCAAGCAGATATTTTGGAGTTGAAGGCGGACCCCACCCGTCCGGCGAAGGGGACCGTCATTGAGGCAAAATTGGATAAGGGACGTGGCCCCGTGGCCACTATTTTAGTACAAGAGGGAACTCTTAAGGAAGGAGATATCTTCGTTTGCCGCTCGGAATACGGCCGGGTAAGGGCAATAATAAACGACAAAGGAAAACGTGTTAAAGAAGCCGGCCCTTCTATGCCTGTTGAGGTCATCGGGTTTTCTCGTGTACCTCAGGTAAGCGCCCAATTTGTAGTCGTCAACGATGATAAAAAAGCCAAAGCGATTGCCGAATACTGGATGAGGAAAGAGAGGGAAAGAGAACTTTCGGCTTCAACTAAAATTACTCTCGAGCAGCTTTATGCCCGCATGAAGGAAGGCACAAAGGAATTAAACATAATCTTGCGAGCGGATGTTCAAGGTTCGATCGAGGCCATAACGGAAGCACTCAAAAGATTAAGTACGGCGGATATCGAGATTAAAATAATTCATAGCTCTACCGGTAATATCACGGAAACGGATGTTATGCTCGCTTCTTCGGCCGATGCGGTAATAATAGGTTTCAACGTAAAACCGGACGCCCGGGTACTAGAAGTATCAGAGCAAGAGGGAGTGGAAATAAAACTATATAATATTATCTACGACCTTGTTTCCGACGTAAAAGCGGCTATGGAAGGCATGCTAGAGCCCGTCTTCAAAGAGGTCAGACAAGGAAAAGCGGAGATAAGGCAACTTTTCCGCATACCTAAGGTGGGCGTTGTGGCTGGTTGTTTCGTAACGGAAGGGAAAATTACAAGAAATAGTAATGTGAGAATCATAAGGGGCAATGAAATTGTACACGAAGGTCGGATTGCCTCCCTGAAGCGATTAAAGGATGATGTACGTGAAGTTGCTGCCGGTTTTGAATGTGGTGTGGGTATCGAGAATTTCGATGACCTCAAAGAGGGAGATGTCATAGAGGCTTACGTGAAAGAGAGGGTAGAAAGGAAGCTATGATTGTGGGTTCGGGTTGGGTTGAAATCCTGATACCGGATGCCCATTCCTTAAAAGAGAAGAGGGGCATTTTAGCTCGACTAATCAAAAGGACCCAGAACGAATTTAACATATCCATAGCTGAAGTAGGTCTCAACGAGATTTGGAAGCGGGCGTGCGTAGGGTTTGCTGTAGTGGGTAACGATCGAGTGGTCATTGAGAGAAAAATGGCGATGGTGGTCCGTTTTATTGAAGAATTGAATTTGGGAGAGGTAGTTCATTTTCATCAAGAGGTAATGCACATCTCGCAAAAAGAAAAAACGGGATCTTCTACTTACATGGAGGATAAATATGGCGACCATTAAGCGCTCCATACGGGTAGCTGAACAAATTATGGTCGAAATGGCGGACATAATGAGGAAAGAAATGGGAGACCCTCGGATGGCTATGGTAACCCTCACGGGGGTCAAAGTGTCGGATGATTTGAGACATGCAAAAGTATTCTTCGTAGAAATGGGACAGGAAACGTGTCGAGAGGAAACGAAGATGGCCCTAGAACATGCTTCGGGGTTCTTCCGCCGGGAATTGGGAAGACGTCTGTGCATAAGATATGTACCGGAACTGACCTTTATCGCCGATACGTCTTTTGCCTACGGGACGCGCATAGAAAATTTGTTACGCGAGATTCATGAGAAGGAGGAAAGTGGAAAGTAATTGGATGATTGATAAGATTATTGAGGTGATACGCCAATGTCAGCATTTTCTAATCACATCCCATGTCCGGCTCGATGGAGATGCTATAGGTTCCGAGTTAGCCCTCTATTTGTTATTAAAGAGGCTGGGGAAAGAATGTGTAGTCTATAACGAGGATGCCCTTCCAGAAAATTATCTATTTTTGCCAGGTAGTTCACAAATAACCCAGACCTTAGGGGATGTATCCCAGTACGATGCAGCTTTCATTCTCGATTGTAGTGAGCTGGAGCGAGTGGGGAAGGAGGCAGAAAGAATTAAGACCATTGGGGTGCTGATAAACATTGATCATCACTTAAGTAACGATGGATTCTGTGAGATAAGACTGATTGACCCCCGCGCAAGTTCCACGGGGGAACTGATATGGCGCCTAATTGAAGCAATGGCAATAGAGCCGTCGCCACCTATAGCGGAATGCCTTTATACGGCTATCCTAACCGATACAGGGTCGTTCAGATACGGAAACACGACATTTGAAGCTTTGAAAACGGCAAGCCAAATGGTGGCATATGGGGCCAGTCCGCAGCTTATTTCTCAGGAAATTTATGAAAAAGAGCCACTGGAGAAGATGAGGCTCATGGCGCGAGTGCTTTCTGGTTTAAGTTTAGAGGAACAGGGAAAGGTGGCTTGTTTAGTGGTAACTTTAAAGGATTTAGAGGAAACAAGAGCGTCCCATAATCACACGGAGGGGTTTGTAGATTTGGGTCGGCACATAAAAGGGGTGGCCGTTTCCCTTTTCTTTTCTCAGGTGGGGCCGGATACTTTTAAGATAAGCATGCGCTCCAAAGACAAGATAGACGTAGAGAGGGTAGCACGTATGTTAGGGGGTGGCGGGCATCGCAATGCGGCGGCATGTAAGCTCCAGGGCGATATAGAATCCGTGAAGAGGAGGGTTCTTGAAGTCATTAAGGCCTATGGAGTTATCGCGTGAATGGAGTATTGGTCATAGATAAACCGGCGGGTATTACCTCTTACGCTTGTGTGGCTCGGGTGAAAGAGGTTTTAGGAGTTAAAAAAGCTGGGCATACCGGCACCCTCGATCCGATGGCGACTGGGGTGCTGCCAATCTGTTTAGGGGAGGCGACCAAAATCGTTCCCTATCTGTTGGAAGGTGATAAGTGTTATCGGGCGACAATGGTCTTGGGGGTAGAGACGGATACCTTGGATATGGAAGGGACAGTTTTAGTGAGAAAATCATGGGCGGTGGAAGAAGCAGCGATATATGAGGTCATGAGTAGATTTGTCGGACAGATAGAGCAGAAGCCGCCCTATTTTTCCTCTGTAAAGCACCGTGGACGGGCCTTACATCGTTGGGCCCGAAGCGGTGTTTGGATAGATGTGCCTCCCCGGACCGTTGAAATCTACCGCCTTGATGTAGAAAGTATTGATCTTCCGTATGTGCGGTTTTTTCTGTCCTGCTCGAAAGGGACCTATGTAAGAGTCCTTTGTGCGGACATAGGCAAGGCCTTAGGATGCGGGGGGACCCTCAAGGAGTTACGTCGGCTTAAAGCGGGACCATTTGAAGAGAAGGTGGCCGTGAGTCTTAAAGAGACCGAACAGTTCCGAGAAAAGGTAATTTCGTTGAACGACGCCTTGGCCCATCTGCCGGCCATAAGAGTTGAGAAGGATTGGGAGGACAAATTGAGACGAGGATATCAGCCCAGAGAGGAGATATTTAGGGGTTGTGATATTTCTTCCCTTGGGAAGGGAGATGTGGTAAAATTCTGTAATCTGAGCGGCAATTTAATTGCCCTGGCCAGGTGGGAAGGTAATGGCCGAGCGAGGATTAGCCGGGTTTTCCATTTTGGATGAAACCAGCAGTCTATATATTTTCAGGAGGAAGGAAAGGTGTTGAATAGTGAAAAAAAGAAAGAGATTATTGAGAAATTTCGACTGCACGAAAAGGATACTGGATCACCGGAAGTTCAAGTGGCTATTCTGACCGAAAGGATCGAGTATCTTACGGAACACTTTAAAACCCATAAGAAAGATCATCATTCGAGAAGAGGTCTGCTCAAGCTCGTGGGTCAGAGACGGAGGCTTCTGGAGTACATAAAGAACAAAGACATAGAACGTTACCGAGCCTTGATCCAAAGGTTGGGCTTGAGAAGATGAAAAAAAACAAGGAAAGGTGATAATAGTAGCCTATGAGCGATATTTTTGCGTGTGAATTTGCCGGGAGAGAAATTTCAATAAAAACGAATTATATGGCCGGTCAAGCAGATGGTGCGTGTCTCGTTCGGTACGGCGACACAGTTGTTTTGGTCACCGTCGTCTCTACCAAGACTGGTCGAGAGGGACTCGATTTCTTGCCACTCACGGTTGATTACCAAGAGCTAACTTATGCCGCCGGAAAGATTCCCGGGGGGTTTTTCAAAAGAGAAGGGCGCCCTAATGAAAGAGAGATTCTGACCTCTCGAATGATTGATCGATCGATTCGTCCTCTCATTCCCAAAGGGTACTTTTTCGAAACCCAGATCATTGCTTCTCTTTTTTCCGTCGATGCCGATAATGACCCTGCTGTGGCTGCCATGATTGGGACTTCGGCTGCCCTGTGCATTTCCGACGTGCCTTTTAAAGGACCGGTGGTAGGTGTTCGTCTCGGTAAAGTAGATGGAAGGTTGATTGTAAATCCTTCTCAAGATGAGTTAGAAAAAAGTGAAATGGACCTTTTCATCTCCGGTCGGAAAGGCACCCTCCAGGCGGATGGAACTTATACTGTAGACCTCGTAATGGTGGAAGGGGAAGCAAAGGAAGTTGGGGAAGAAGAGATAGTTGAAGCCATCGGTTTTGCCTTGGAAGCGATGAGACCCGTCATCGAGCTACAGGAAAACGTAAGGGCCGCGGTAGGAAAACCGAAAAGGCCAGTGACGGAAGTGGAGATCGCACCCGATCTGATTCAGGCTATTGAAGACCTGGCTGTTCAAGGCATTCAGTCCGCCTACAGGACGGCAAGAAAGCAAGAACGTCAGGCGATGCTGAGAGAGGTGCGGGATCGGGTACTAGAAAAAGTCACCTCAGAGAATTTGGGTAGTCTTTTTGCTGCCAATCAGGTTCTCGATGGATTGGAAAGACGCGTGATGAGAGAGATGATTATCAAGGAGGGGCGTCGCATAGATGGTAGAACAGAAAAAGAAATTAGGCCTATAACCGCTGAAGTGGGCATTCTTCCAAGGGCCCACGGGTCCGCTCTTTTCAATCGAGGAGAAACACAGGCCTTGGTAACTTTAACGCTAGGTACGGCGGGGGATGAACAACGTTTGGATTTTGTCCTAGGGGAAGAGATGAGGTCGTTCATGCTTCATTACAATTTTCCTCCCTACTGTGTGGGTGAGGCCAAGCCCTTGAGAAGTCCAGGCCGTCGAGAGATAGGGCACGGAAACTTGGCGCGCAGAGCGCTGTTACCTATACTACCGGATAAGGAAAAGTTTCCATATACGATCCGTTTGGTCTCCGATATCCTGTCATCTAATGGTTCATCGTCGATGGCAACCGTTTGCGGTGGTACCTTGGCCCTTATGGATGGCGGTGTGCCCATTCGGGACCAGGTGGCAGGCATCGCCATGGGGCTTTTAAAAGAAGGAGACAGGGTAGTCGTCCTATCGGATATTTTAGGGGATGAAGACCACGCTGGTGACATGGATTTCAAGGTATGCGGGACAGAGAAGGGCGTAACGGCTATGCAGATGGACATAAAAATTGATGGGATAACGTCTGATATTCTTCGGCAAGCCCTCGCTCAGGCTAGAGAAGGTCGGCTCTTCATTCTCGAGAAGCTCAAGAGCACTCTCCCGGAACCGCGGAAAGACATATCTGCTTACGCTCCCCGTATTACGACCGTAAAGGTTAAACCAGAAAAGATACGCGATGTGATAGGTGCCGGGGGTAAGAACATCAGGCAGATAATAAGCGAAACAGGGGTGACCATCGATGTAGAAGACGATGGTACCGTGACAATTGCTTCCAACGATGCCAAAGCTGCTGCCCGGGCGGTGGAAATGGTAAAATGGTTGACGGAAGATGCGGAGGTAGGCCGAATTTATCGGGGAACGGTAAAAAAAGTGGTGGATTTCGGGGCTATTGTGGAAATATTACCCGGTACGGAAGGCCTTGTGCATATATCTCAACTCGACCGTAACCGAGTTAGAAAGGTCACTGATATCGTCCGGGAGGGAGATGAAATCCTAGTCAAGGTGCTGGAAATAGATAAACAGGGGAAGATAAGACTGAGCAGAAAAGAAGCCTTGGGAGAAAATGTACCGTAAAACGGTGTTACCAAACGGCGTGCGGGTGGTCTCCGAGGCAGTTGATTACGTTCGTTCCGTCTCCTTAGGGGTCTGGGTTAATTGTGGATCACGGTATGAGACGGAAAGAGATAATGGTATTTCCCACTTCATAGAGCACATGCTCTTTAAAGGGACGACCAAAAGGAGTGCCCTCGAAATAGTATCGTCCATTGAATCGGTAGGGGGGATAATAAATGCCTCCACCGGTAAAGAATTAACCTCCTTCTATGTGAAAGTTCCCGATTACAGTCTAGAAATTGCCCTCGATGTACTCGCAGACATGTTCCTTCACCCAAAATTCGATGAAAACGACATCGAGCGCGAGAAGTCCGTTGTCCAGCAGGAAATAAGTCTCCTTGAGGACACGCCCGATGATTTTATCCACGATTTCTGTGACACCCATTTTTGGAACGGCCATGAACTTGGTTTTCCTATTCTGGGGCGGCGGGAAGTGATTGGTGGATTCACCAGGGAAAGGATTTGGCGTTTTTTTCGGTCTCGTTACGGGGGCGGAAATGTCATTGTCACTGCCTCAGGGCGCTTAAATCACGATCGTCTTGTCGATTTGTGTGAGAACACATTTGGCCGTTTAGGTGATTTCATCGAAAAACCATCTCGTAGGGCCCCCCCTTTTTTTAATCATCGAATCGCGGTTCTGGAAAAAGATCTGGAGCAAGTACATATGATGATAGCCGTTCCTGCTCCTTCTATTACGGCGAAAAACCGATATTCCGCTATTATCCTGAATACGATCCTGGGCGGAAGTATGAGTTCTCGCCTCTTTCAAGAGATAAGGGAAAAAAGAGGAATGGCTTACGCTATTCATTCTTTTTGGGCGCCTTATTTGGAAGCTGGTATGTTGGGCGTTTATGCCGGCACGGGGGTGAAAGAGGCAAAAGAAGTTTTGGAATTGATACTAAAAGGGCTTGTGGAGGTGGCAGAAGAAGGAGTGACATCGCAAGAGCTGAGAAATGCTAAGGAGCTAGTTAAGGGCAATTATCTGCTCAGTATGGAAAACACTGATACCCGCATGAGTCGCTTGGCGAGGGGGGAAATTTATTTTGGTCGACCTTTAGAGGAAGAAGAAATACTGCAAGAAGTGGAGCAGGTGAGTGAAGGGGACATCAGCACGCTCGCCCGAGAGATGTTTTCCCCGGAAGTGATGACGATCGTTGCCGTCGGTCCTCTTTGTGAACGGGAGTTTTTCCTTGACGTCTTGAGGATGTAGGTGTGATATTGTCGACTAGGTATGAAAAAGCGTCGAGTAAAGAAAACCTACGCAGAGATTAATGAAAAGATACGTCAGGGACGTGTCGTTGTGGTGACGGCCGAGGAAATGATAGACATTGTAGAGCGCCATGGAGAGGTGGAAGCGGCTAGGCGTGTGGATGTGGTGACAACTGGTACTTTTAGCCCTATGTGTTCATCTGGGGCCTTCATAAATTTCGGGCATACATCTCCTAGGATCAAGGCACATCGAGTTTGGCTGAATGATGTTCCCGCTTATGCCGGTCTGGCAGCTGTCGATTGTTACATAGGGGCCACAGAGGTAATAGAAGGTGACCCTTTAAACAGTGTCTACCCTGGGGAGTTTAACTATGGCGGCGGACACGTCATTGAAGACCTGGTGGCGGGAAATGTTATCCGCCTTCGGGCAGAAGGCTATGGGACAGATTGCTACCCCGCTCGGAGATTCGAAAAAAACATTACGATCCATGACTTAAGAGATGCCTTTCTCTTTAACCCTCGAAATGCTTACCAAAATTATAGTTGCGCCGTAAACATGTCGGATAAGACTATTTATACCTATATGGGGATGTTGCGTCCCCGCATGGGAAATGCTAATTATGCGACATCTGGTCAGCTCAGCCCTCTTTTCAATGATCCTTACTACAGAACGATAGGAGTAGGGACGCGCATATTTTTGGGTGGGGGCGAGGGTTTTGTCGCCTGGCCAGGCACCCAACATAATCCCCACGTACCGCGGGGTCCGAATGGGGTGCCTAAATCTGGAGCTGGAACCATTGCCGTCATTGGTGATCTAAAGAAAATGTCACCCCGCTGGCTCGTAGGGGCTAGCATCCAGGGATATGGAGTTTCCCTTTTTGTAGGTATTGGGGTTCCCATTCCCATTCTTGACGAAGAAATGGCCCGCTTTACGGCGGTGAAAGACGAGGATATCTTTACCCAGGTATATGATTATAGTGTCGATTATCCAAAAGGAATGGTCAAAAGTTTGGGTGAGGTTAGCTATAAAGAGTTGCGAAGTGGTGAAATTACCATTATGGGGAAAAAGGTACCGACAGCGCCTCTTTCAAGTTATTATAAAGCTCGGGAAATTGCTTACATCCTTAAAGATTGGATTGAGGAGGGAAAATTTTTTCTCGGCGAGCCGCAGATGAGACTGCCATCGGGGAGAGGAGAAAATAATGATTGATTAATTATAATTTCCTGTTGTAAATTTATTTATCCTCGCAATTCCGCATCGGGGGCGTGATGAAAATCGGGCGTTTCGTTTTGGTGATTGTCTTCATCTTTCTTATTATCACCGTTTTTGGTAATCGAGGTCTACGAGACAATTATTTTCTGCGTCAGCGACTGGCGGCAATCAAGCAGACAAATTGCGAGCTGGCTCTTCAAAATAGCAATCTTGCAAGAACGGTTGAACTTCTCAAAACGGATCCTGTGTATATTGAAAAGATAGCAAGAGATGAACTGGGAATGGTGAAAAAGGGGGATATTATTTACCGCTTCAGTCGTTAGAATAAGTGCGACCAAGGGAAAAGATGGCAATCGGCGATTTGATAGGGAAAATTTCTGGGTTGGATGTATGGGGTTTAATTGCCGGCAAGAAGGGTAAGATTGTCGGTCTCGATATCGGGTCTCATGCCGTAAAGCTCATGCAGATTAGTGATAAGGGAGGCAGGGCGACCGTTGAGAAATATCGTGAAATACCCCTCGAAAAAGGTGTTCTGGCCGAGGGGGCGATTGCCGATTTAGGAAAGCTGGTTGAAGCCATAAAGAGGCTCGTCAAAGAGGCGCGATGCCAGGGTATGGGAGTAGCCATGTCCCTTTCAGGCCAATCGGTGATTATAAAAAAAGCCCCTTTTCGTGACATGGACGAACATGAGTTGAGGGAGGCCATCCTCGAGGAGGCGAACAAGTATTTTCCCTTCGACAATATGGATGAGGTGAACTTCGATTTTCAAGTACTGGGACAAAATATTCATAATCCCAACTTGCTCGATGTCGTGATCGTTGCTGCCAAAAAGGAATTTGTCGAAAGTTATGTTGAAGCCGTAACGCTGGCAGGACTCAAGCCCCTTATTCTAGATGTGGATTCTTTTGCCTTAGAAACCATGTATGAGCGGAACTACGAATATGACGAACAAGACTTAGTCGTGCTGATCAATATCGGGGCTAGCATTACTAATATTAACGTGGTGAAAAACGCCACCTCTGTTTTCACGCGTGACTTTTCGCTCGGTGGCAACTATGTAACAGAAGCGATCGAGGCGCAATACGGACTTTCTTTTGAGGAAGCGGAGAAGCTCAAGCTTTATGGGCCAGAAGACACATGCCAGAGCAATGATTTTAAGCATGAAATTTTAAGTTACGCTGATCCTATTGTGTTGGAAATAGAGCGTTCCATTGATTATTTCCGTTCGACCTATGAAGGAAACGAAGATATAAAAGAAGTCATCCTCTCTGGGGGAGGAGCCCTTCTGTCCGGTTTTCCGGAGGAGTTGTCCGACCGCCTTCGGATACCGGTTTCTTTGGCCAATCCCTTCCGAAACGTCGTGCTCAATCGTAAACTGTCCGAAGCAGAAGATCTCAAACATATGGCTCCTCGCTTGGCAGTCGTCACGGGTTTGGCCCTAAGGAGGGTGGGTGATAAATGATAAAAATTAATTTACTACCCTATCATGAAATTGCGAAGAAGGAGACGTACGTAAAGCAGCTTACCCTTGTTGTGGCAGGAACCATTTTGTTTCTTTTGTGTCTCACTTTTCTTTATCTCTGGGCTCAGAGATCGGTTGCCTACCTCGCGGAAGAGGTGAAAGGGAAGGAAGCGCGCCTCCTTGCGCTGAATAAAATGGTGGGGGAAGTGGACAGAATAAAGCAGGAAAAACAGATTTTGGAGAGGAAACTGGCCGTCATAGGAGAACTAGAACGGGGGCGCATCTACACGGTGAAACTCCTCGCCGATATTGCTAATCACGTTCCCGTCGGCAGTGTGTGGTTGGAGAAGTTGATCCAGGGAAGTGGGGGTATACAACTAGAAGGAAAGGCACGGGATAACTTCGCCATTGTCCAGCTCATGAAGAATCTGGAGACCTCGCCCTTTATTCAATCGGTAGAGTTGGTCTCGTCGAAGCAAGTAGAGGAAGCGCAGGTGAAACTCCAACAGTTTCATGTGTCCTGCCTTCTCAGACCTGGGTTTTAGGAGAGCTCACATGGCCATTGCTGACGACTGGAAAAAAATACCCATAAAGACACGGATAGCGCTCGTCGTTGGAGTGTACGTGCTTGCCGCTATAGGTTTCTATTTTTATCTCTTCGAGCCCGTTATGTCTAAGCGCTCTCAATTGAAAGGACAGATTAAGGAGTTGAATGAAAAGATTGCCGACCGGGAAAGGGTAGTAAAAGAGAGAGAACGATACTTAAAAGAGGTGAAAAAACTTGAGGAGATGTTTCGAGAGGCGGTAATTCGTCTGCCCGATCGCCGGGAAATACCTGGGCTTTTTCACGCCGTCTCCGTTGCAGGAAAAGAGGCGGGTTTAGAATTTCTCCTCTTTGAGCCAGCCCCTCCAAAGCCGGATACGACCAAAGCAAAGCCGGGTGAGGAGGTTAGATCCGCCATGAAACCGTCGGATAAGCGGGCAGAGGAAGGGGAAAAGAAAGAAGAAAAAGGAACCTCTTCGGCAAAGGATAAGGGAGATAAGTTTTACGAAGAGATTCCGGTCAAGGTGAAGGTGGTGGGCAATTTTGTCGATACGGTTTACTTTTTTGACCGAGTGGCCAAGCTTCCCCGGATAGTGCACGTAAGCGATGTCCAGATGGGTGAGGGAAAATATACGACTGGCAAAAGACGCGTTATTGCCACTTCCTGCACCCTTAAAACTTACATGTTCAAGGAAACGGAAAAAAAGAAGGATGAAAAAAAGAAATAATCTGTTCTTCCTTGTTGCGATGGTCATCGCTGCAACATGGAGTGCCGCCTGGGCAGCACCTCCAGCGGCCGCTCCTTCTTTCGTTATACCTTCGGGCTTACCTACGGCGGGTGATACCTTTACCTACTCCCGAACGGGTAAGGCCGATCCATTCAGGCCGTTTATCGACCTCACGGTAGATAGAAAGAAGCTGGAAGAAGAAATGAAGAAAAAAAAGGCTCTCCTCGAATCGACTTTGCCACTAATCAGTATGCCCATCGAAAGTTTTCGTCTGGTCGGAATAGCGGGGAATGAGACGAAGAGAGTTGCCATTGTGGTGGATCCTACGGGGCGTTTTTATCCCCTTACCGTGGGCATGATCATCGGAGAGAACCGATCAAAAATCGTGTCTATTCTCGAGAAAAAAATAATTCTCGAAGAACGGGCGACCGGGCGCGGTGGCAAGGCGCGACGGGTAGAATGGGTCTTGAAATCAGCAGAAGATGAGGGAAAACCATGAAATTTAGATATGCATTTATCTTTGTCGTTTATCTCTCTTTATGTGTAGTTGTAGGGGTGGCGGCGGCAGAAGTGGCTTACGTAGAAGGCATTGAGTTTACGAGATCCGGTGCCAAAGAGAGGGTTACGGTTTCTCTCTCGCAGCCAGTTAAAGTCTCATATACCACCACTCCGGAAGAGGTCAGCCTTAGGTTGGATAATTGTTCTGCCCCCGAAGATATGCGCCGACGAATGGGAGAGGGAAAATTGACGGTAGTTCAGTACGCTGTGGCCGAACAGATAAATGAAGGTGCAAACAGATGGGTTCGATTAAAGATTGGTTGGAAGAAGGCCATTCCCTTCAAAGTAAGCGAGGAGGGTAAAAAGGTTATCGTCGAATTTTTCGCCGCTTCTGAACCTACGGTCGGCAGGGATGATAAAATCAGCGTCGATTTTCAAAAGGCTGACATTCGGGCTGTTTTCCGTCTTCTCGCTGAACAGACGGGTCGCAATATCGCGGTCAGCCCGGAGGTCAAAGGGGAAGTTACACTTACAATGAAAAACGTCCCCTGGGAAAGGGTGATAGATACGGTGGCGGAAACCCATGGCCTCGTGAAGAGGGAGCAGGATGGAATCATCTTGATTATGTCTTATGAAAAGGTAAAGAAGGACGAAGCGGAGAAGAGAGCGGCGGAAGAAAGCCGCGTTAAAGCGGAAGAGTTTAAAAGGGAAGTCCAAAAAAAGGAGGCGGCGGAAAAAGGGAAAACTCGACAAATACTCATCGAGGCGAAGATTTTAGAGACGAGTTCGAACTTCAGTCGTACCTTAGGTGTCCAATGGGGTGGCGCCTTCCGCGGATCCTTTGGGGGTGGTAATTATTCTTATGGTTTTGCCGGTGGGACCACTACCGTTTCTACCCCAGTGACGCAGCTGACGCCAACCAGCATCGCCCTCGTTTCTGCCGCTACGTCGGCTGGCCCCCTGGCAGTCAATTTTGCTTCCACGGCATTGAATCCCTCCTTCGGCGTAATTGTAGGTGGGGCGAATGCGGTCCTAAATGCCCGAATTAATGTGGCTGAAGCAGACGGAACGGGGAAGGTTCTCTCTGCCCCCCGGGTGGTGATTGCCGACGGGGAGAAAGCAATTATCGAACAAGGAGAGCAAATTCCTGTTGTTACACCGGCAACCTCAACCAATCCTGCCTCTACCACTTATAAGGATGCTGTACTTCGCCTTCAAGTCAAACCAACTGTTATTGTTGACGATTATATCCTGTTGGAAATCCTGGCTCAAAACGACCGGGCCAATAAAGCGGAAAAAGATCCAGCCACAGGTAACATGCCCATCTACACCAGTAAGGTCGATTCCCGGATTGCCATTAAAGACGGAGACACCGTGGTGATTGGTGGAGTAAGGAAAACGGAGGAGTCGGAGGGGGTGACCGGTGTGCCTTGGCTATCTAAGATACCTGTTTTGGGATGGCTATTCAAGTCGGAGGAAATAACCAAGACCTCACGAGAGCTGCTTATCTTCATCACGCCTCGGATTCTGAAAGTCGGGGAAAAGGTTGCCCAAAAGTAATTAACGAATTCTTCTGTCCCGCCAGTAAAGCATGTTGGTTCTATTGGCGGCACCGGGTGGTGTAATATTAACCCGCTGGGTGCTAGCTGAGATGCCCGTACCACCGCTGGTAGTCACGTATATATCAGGTGTGCTCCCCCCCCCGGGTTTCAGGGAAACAACGGGGGCAGAGGGGATGCCGGTTCCGATTACGAGGCTACGAGTCGTACCGGAAGAGGTAGTAATTGCGCCTCCACCGGTTATGTAGTTGATGCCGTATAAACTGGCCGTTCCCGCCTGTTGACATGGGTCGTTTCCCGAGGCGGGGGTGAAGGTGGTGAAGTAAACAACCCCGCCAAAGACGGTCGGATCGGCCAGAATCTTTTCTCCCTGACCCGTAAGCTGGATACGGTAGCCGACCTTGCCGGTACTTCCGGAGTAAGTTTGATTGATGGAGGTCAAGTTCTCAATATCACTTATTCTGTAGGTCGAGGTGCGGTCGACATCCTTGACGCCGTAGAAATGTTCCTGGGCGTTGGGGGCAGTCGGGTCCGTTTTATCTCCGGTGCCCCAATACACCCAAAGATACCCAGATGTATCCCGCGCCACGGCCGCGCTGGTATATATAGGCCGGATGTTGCCGGTAGAAGAGTCGAAGAACATGCCGCCACGCCAGTTGGCATAGGAACAGTTTGTGTCCGAAGCGCGGCAGAGCGTAAAACGCCACATATTGCCTCCTAAATCACCTATGTATACGGTATCAATGAAGCCGTCGTTATCCGTATCTACGATGGCTGGTGTCGCAGGAAAGCTGTAGTTCATACTCGCATTATTGGCCCGGGTGTAGCTCCAGAGAATTTTTCCGTCGTTTAAGTCGATAACGAAGAAGCCCTTTCCCCTTGGATCACATCCACCACCGCCCGAGCAATCACCAGCATTGTATCCGGCACCGATAAAACCGACCCATTTTTCCTTTTCTTCCCCCCCCTCTTTGACTCGTACCCGGCCGACCATCATTTTACTCCAGGGATCACCGAGGTAAGGACCTAAAGCGGCTGCCGAAGAGGCATCGCTAAAGGTGGGGCCGACCCAGAGGAAAGAGGGATTGAGAGAATCATTCAAGTTAAGGGCATAGTAGCCACAGTAGTAACGATTGGTCGATGAGTAAGTCGCCGAAATACCAGAGTCACAGCTGGCAGATGAGCTCCAGGAGTATCCCGTTGCGCCCCTACCCAAACCGAAAACCAGAATCGTCCGCCAAGAGTCGGCCGCTTTGCAGTTGCCATGGAAGGGACAGGCACTCCCGCAATTCCCGTCGTCTTGTCCAGTCCAGTAGTCTGCTACCGTCACCGGGCCGTCAACGAAGTACTGGTGGGTAAGAGAAGTCGGATGGGTATCATGGGTCATGAGTTTCAGTTTCGTCAATAGGTTGGGGGGGATAAAACTCCACGCCTCACTTCCGTTGTTCGTTCGGAAGGCGTGAAATTGACCGTCGTTTGCCCCGGCTACTATCAGGCGCAGGCCGTTGGCCGTGGAACGAACATGACCTGATCTGTGTTCAGAAAAGCGGTTTCTACAATCTCGCGTATCCTCGTAGTAGGCCGAGGGTGTTCCCACCGTAATGGGAGTAGAGCGAAATACATCTCCTAATTTCCAACCTCCCGTCTCCGGGTTGAAGCTTCCCTCGCCCCTGATATAGCCGACGATCTTGTTCCTCGCTGCCTCTTGTTCCGTCGTAGTACCTGTCGTGATACCGAGGTCGGCGGGAGATATGTTGGCGGTAGTAAAGGAGGTCAAAGTCCCTGACTTATATGTCCAAATCCGTCGGTTGGATGCGCTCGTTGCAGCCAAAACCTCCCCAGCATCCCACAGGACAGAGCCCACTGTGCCATCTGTGTTGATTTGGTATTTTTTGAGGTGACCCCGCCAGAAGGGGTCATTCTCCACTGGTTCAAAGGAACCTTCGTATAAGTTGTTTTCGTCCGCTGTGCGGGAGGACTGAACGGAGGCTTGGGAGAAGGAGTAGTTAGCCTGACGAATGATGGTCATCGCTGCTTTTAGAGAGTCGGCCAACTGATTGGCATTGGCGGCGATGAAGGCATATCCAGAAAGATTAAGGTAGCCGGGATCATTGGTCAAGGCTCTGAAATTTGAAGTAGATTGGGAACCGTCTTCGTTATAGCACGTGGCGGTGGCAGGATCAGAGGCTGTCGTACAGGCCCCGGGACTGCCGGGAGTAAAGGCGGTCGGGTCACCCGAATTAGTTTGATTGGGATTGTCCGTTCCTCCGTAATACGCTGTCCAGTTTAAGGTATTTTCCAAATAGGTTGGCATGGCAGCGCCGAAACCGATGACGAAGACTCGGTAGCCCGCATCGGCCAGGGCTTTGGCACGTGCCACTACCTCACGGCGTCGCTTGTACATATGGCTTTGGCACTCCGCGCCAGTACCCGAACAGGCATAAGTATCGGCGCCGTCGGAAATAAGAATTACAAACTTATGCCGACAGTTTCTTGCCGGATCGCTGGCCTTATGAGTGTCGAGGTAAATCTTGGCTTCAGCGAGGGCGGATGCCAAGGGAGTGCCGCCAGCGGCGGATTCGCAGCCGATGGAATAGCAAGAAGTCGAGGAATAACTTGGGCTTGAACAGCTCGTATTACTTCCACAGAATATCTGGCTGTACTTGGACCCGATATAGCGACGCGACGAGGAAGAGGAACCGGGAATTTGAATACACCCGCTCGTATAACTGCCGCCCGTATCGTCGCTGGAGCAGTTATAAAAACGCATATAACCAAGACGCACATTTAAACTTCCCTCATCGGCGCTATTTATTACGCCATCCCCGTTATCGTCGAGAAGGTTAAAGAGGGCACGCTTGGCGATGTTGAGGCGGGTACAGTTCGTCGAGTAACCACTCCGGGCGGTAGAGGTGGTATAGAAGGGGCCAGAGCATGAAGGCTCACTATAAATGGGATAGGTGAAAGACCCGGTGCACGCCTTGTATCCAGAAGGGCATGTTCCATCGGCGTTCATGGCGATATGACCTACCCCACTACCTCCGCACGTCGAGGTGGAGGGTACACAGAGGGCACCACCCGCCGGATTCCAATCCATACTACCGGAAAGGTCCAGAAGAATGAGCGCATCCGGTGAATTGGTATTGGTAAAGAGGGCTTCTTCTCCCGCTTCAGGTTGGGTGGCGTGGCTATAACCAATAGGGAAAATGAGAACCCCTAAAAATAAGATCCATGCAATCTTCTTTACCATGTTTAGCTCCTTCTCACCTCGACATCGTAGTGATTTCCACAGGGCCGTAGCCCACACCGATATCGATATCCACGCGGGTATTGTAACTTAGATGTCGACCCGTTACAGTCGCTTCGTACACCCGATAACCCCAGGACTGCCCTCCTCCAATGGAGTAGCCGGTCATGGGCACGAAAGTGGGGCCAACGGTTGGATTAGTGGGAGTTGAAACGGAGTAAACGGAGTTGGGGTCCGTTTGGGCATCCACGGGAACATTGGAGCCTACGGCCGCAGCCAAATTCTGAGGGTCGAGGTTTTGTATTAAACGGTGAATACCTGCTTCTGCGGCAAGGGCGGCCTTCTTTTCTCCTGATACTTTGGCACTTACTCTTAGGTCTCCTGTTGAAATGTGGAGAGCCAGCATCGCGAGAGCGAACAATATCACGCACGCTAAGATGGCAGTGACGAGGGCAATTCCTTTTTGGCAGTTAAGTTTAGTACGCGATGGCATGGTTCCTCGGAATAACACTGGTGGAGTAGATTAATCGTCTCCTCTGCCCCGAAGCCGGATCTATATCTTCCGTCTCAACCGCAAGGGTGATGAGGATTCTACGGATATTAGGAATGGCGGCTGGCAGAGATGACGCGCTGATTTCATTTCCTGATCCATCAAAGTAGCGGAAAAGAGGTATATTTAGGGTGCCATTTATGACTCGCACTGCCCTCACGTTACCCGGTCGGTCTCCCAGGAAAGGTTGGGGAGTGCCGCAGTTGGTAGTTCGTGTAATGTATTGATTATTGGCGTCGTAACTGTACTTGATAACCTCGTTTTCGTCCCCTAACATGCCATCGGGATTCCCTCCCGAGGGTCCCCGAATGTCCATTTCGACCGTAATCGTGCTTGTGGTTGCCTCTTGAATACCTTTATATCCTTGATTTCCCGACGTACTTGTGCAATTCGTAGGAGAAACCCAAAGGTTGGAGGTAAAGGTCGGATTAAACGAGGCCATACTGATCTCCAGGGCCATGAGGTCTAAAGCTGGTTTAACATCTATTTGGGCGGCCACCTTTCTCTCTAATCCGGCAGAACTACGCTGGATGGAATTCACCGCTCCATAGACGGCAAAAAGGAGCAAAACAGTCACGGTCATCGTTATGGTTAGTTCAATTAAGGTAAATCCGATCTCCCGCTTCATTGGCTCGTACATCCTGGTGGATAGCGATAGGTTTCTTGCCTTGTGACGATTAGACTTTCTCTGATACCCGGGTTATTTCCCCAATTTACCCGTGATGTTACACGCCAACTATTGTTTCCAAGGTCTGTAACCGTTGTGGTTACATTGAAGACAGCATCTCCCGCCTGAGCGGTGTTTGTGTTGCTAGCATAAACGATTCTGGTCGAGCTTGTTGCCGGAATGGGTTGGCAGGGGTTCATGATGATCGCTTCGCAACGCTGAAGCTCGTCGAACAGGATATTGGAAGCCCTACCTAAATAGTCCGATTTCCCTGCCGTGCGCCATGCAGAAGGTTGCAGGGCTAAGATGGCGAAAACGGCCACAGTGGTGAGAAAGATAGCAATGACTACCTCTATCAAACCTAAACCCTTTTTATCTAAAATCGTACGATACATAGATGCGCCCCGTGATGTTTACGGTAATAGTTGCTCTTGAGCCCCGTGAATTTTTCACGATAATGCGTCCCGTGTTTGAGCTTAGGGTTCCCCGCGGGAGGAAAGAAATCTTTTTTTGATTAAAATTGGTGCTTTCCACCAGAATATCGGTGGCAATGGCGCTCAAGGATTTCGTTTGCACCGTCCCTTCAGCCGAGATCACATAGGAAGGGGAATTTTCGGTGAAAGTAATCTCATACGTCTTATTCTCCGCTCGCGCCTTTTCCTTGGCCAATTCTAAGTCCCCTTGGAGTTCCCTTACTGCGGCTCTGAGGTTGCTATTGTCCCTATACCGGGACCAAGAATAAGAAGCGAGACCCAATAGGGTGCCCAAAATGGTAATAACGACAATTAGCTCAATCAGAGAAAAGCCCTGATTGTCTTTTTTTTCATTTTTCATGTCTACAACCTTAGGTTAAATATATCTCCGGAAACGTCAAAAAATCAACACCTTTTATTTTCAAAATTTATGCCGCAGACATGTAAGACAATTTACGTTGTCAGTGGGTAATGGAAAGGCCTTTCGGCGAAGTTCACCGGTTTTATGGGTGAAAATTACCATTTAAATCTACCTTGACAGGTTTCTGAGGCGTATGTTAGCGTCCTTTCACTCCGGGAGATAGGGGAAATGGTGGAAGAGAAAGTGAGCGTCGGATTAGTCGCAGCCGCCCAGGCCTGTATATCCCGCGGTGAGTGGGAAAAAGCTCTTGAACTGGCCCAAAAACGTCTATCTCAGAATCCAA
Source organism: Syntrophales bacterium (assembly GCA_026416455.1). Lineage (GTDB taxonomy): Bacteria > Desulfobacterota > Syntrophia > Syntrophales > UBA8958 > JAOAFE01. Next base: position 27,753 of record JAOAFE010000011.1, on the reverse strand, counting down.
AGGACATTGAAGCATCGTATATATTCATTCGCGCCTCAATAAAAAAAGGGGATGATGAGAAAGCGATTTCGGCCTTGAGGGAAATCACATCGGTAGATGAGCATGGGATGGAACTTTACCGAGAATTGGGGGATATGTTATGCGAGAGAGCTGAATGGGAGAAGGCTTATTACTACTATATGAAGTATATAGACTTTTTCCCGGCCCCGCAGGTAGTGAGAGCTTTAAAAAAAGTGGTGGCGGAGTTCGCAATTGAGGAAGATCGGCCGCCAGCGGTTGACAAAGAAGTGCCTCCAGACTTTCAAACGTTAACGCTAGTTGATTTATATGTAAAACAAGGGCATCTGAAGGAGGCCCTAGAGGTATTGGAATCAATGAAAAGAAGAGATCCGGCGAATGAGAAAATTATCGAGCGCATAAAAGGAGTGCAAGCCCTCATGGGTGAAGAAACGGAATCGCAAGAAAGGCGGAAGAAAGTTCTCGCTGAGCTTGACCGGTGGCTGCAAAATATCTATAGGAGTGGATTAAACTCCGGATGAGCGACCGTCGAGAAGCGCTAAAGGCTAGACTTTCCGCTTGCGGTGTGGAGACTTATTTGCTCTTTGATATGAATAATATCAGGTATCTGACGGGTTTCCGGGGGGAAGAGGGACTACTTTTGTTCCATGGAGGAGAGTGGATTCTCTTCGTGGATGGGCGTTATGTGACGCAGGCGAGGGAGGAATTGCCACGGGATGTAGAGATTGTCCTCATACGGGATGTTATGGCTGATGTGGCTTCATATATAAGAAAAAGAGGCGTTTCTCTCCTAGCGGTAGAGGCACATGCGCTAAGTGTGGCGAACTTCCGTCTCCTTCGCCATGCCCTTCGGCGAGTCAAGGTGAAAGAAGAAAAGAATTTTGTGGCCGAGATGAGAGTGATAAAAGATGAAAGAGAGATCGAGGCTATAAAGAGGGCGGTAAAGATTGCGGAGGAAGCTTTAAGACATATATTACCCCTCATTCAGCCGGGCATAAGAGAGCGGGATATTGCCATCGAATTAGATTACCAAATGAAGAAAAAGGGAGCAGAACACGTAGCCTTTCCCACCATCGTGGCGTCCGGTCCCCGATCGGCAATGCCCCATGCGAAGACGGGGAGCCGTATCCTGGCCGAGGGAGACACCTTGGTTCTGGATTTTGGCGTGGTAGAAGGAGAAGGGTATTGTTCTGATGAAACCTGTACCTTCCTTTTAGGAAGGGATGAGGAGGTGATAAGAGCCTATCAGGTTGTAAAAGAAGCTCAGAAGAAGGCCATCGAGGCCGTTCGTCCGGGAGTAAACGCGTCGGATGTTGATCGGGTGGCACGAGAATTTATTTCAGAAGCGGGGTATGGAGAGTTTTTCGCTCATGGAACGGGACACGGAATAGGTTTGGAAGTCCATGAGCTTCCCCGTCTAAGCCCTAAATCGAGGGAATGCCTAAAAGAAGGAATGGTGATCACCGTAGAGCCGGGCATTTATATGCCTGGCCGGTGGGGAATAAGATTGGAGGACATGGTTTTAGTTACTGAAACGGGAGGGCGCCTCATTACCAGTATTGCCAAAGAATTAAACATCATTGATTGAAAGAGGGTGAAAACGCTATGAAAGTATTTCCAGATGATCTGCTTTATAGCCGGGAGCATATGTGGGTTAGGGTTGATGGAGACCTTGCGACCGTAGGCATTACGGATTATGCCCAGGAAAAACTGGGCGAGATTATTTCGATCGAACTGCCCGAGGCCGATACGGAAATAGAGAGGGATGAGCCTTTCGGCATGCTGGAGTCGGCCAAGGCGTCCATCGAGTTGATTTCTCCTTTAAGTGGAGAAATTATAAGTGTTAACGAAGATTTAACGGATGATATTGGTATCTTGAATAGCGACCCCCACGATACGGGATGGATGATTGTCATCGAGATGAAGGATCCATCGGAACTCGACGATCTGCTTGATGCCCAAGGCTACCAGGACTTTATCATCCAGGAAGTGGAGGGTGATTGATCCCTGCTAATCTGGCGTTATCTTCCTTACCGTCGGGCGACGGCGGTGGAAAATATGGCCATCGATGAGGCTCTCTTCATCGAGGCGGCAAAGGGAAGCACCCCTCCCACTTTGCGCATTTATGGTTGGTTGAGACCGGCTATATCTTTAGGTCGTTTCCAACAGGTGGAGAGGGAGGTAGATCTTGATTACTGCCGGCAGGAGCATATAGAAGTTGTTCCTCGACCGACGGGGGGGAAAGCTGTCTACCATGAAAATGATCTCACCTATGCCCTTATTTGCGGCCCCGGGGGGCATTCGTTTCCGGAAAGCATTCCAGAGACATATGCTTTAATCAGCCATGCCCTTGCCACCGGGCTTTCGGAGATCGGTATTCCGGTATCTTTCGGTTCGGTAAGTAAAAGTAGTAAGCACGCTATGACGGCCTTCTGCTTCTCTTCATGTGCGCCGGCGGAGCTTGCAGTAGCAGGGCGAAAGATTCTCGGTAGTGCTCAGGTGAGGGGAAGAAAAACCTTTCTTCAGCACGGATCTCTTCTTATTACCTGTGAGGTCGAGCGCATTTATGATTGCTTTTTACCCCACCTGGAACCTCGGACACAGGCGATAGAAAAGTTGAAGGCCTCCATCACCTCGGTTTCAGAGTGGCTAAAAGTTGACTTTTCTTCAATTCATGAAAAGATCGCTAATGCATGGAAGATGGCATTTTCAAAGTATTTTAATGTGTCTTTTAAGGAGGGATTCCTTCTGCGGGAAGAGGAAAAGACGGCAAATAGGTTACTAGAAGAAAAATACCGGCCTTGGCAGAAAAGATTTTTGTTGTCATAGATGACAAATTTTAGTATAAGTGAATGACTTTTTTAAAGGGAGACGCAATTCCTAATTACCCCTCGTGGATGCGGGGTTTAAAATTTTTAAGGAAAGGAATGGTGATTATTGGAAGTCAAGGTCATTGACAACGACGTTGAGAAGGCTTTAAAGATTCTCAAAAACAAGCTATCAAAAAGCGGACTCTTTAAGGAGCTTAAATTGCGTCGGGCCTATGAGAAGCCTTCGGTCAAGAGAAAAAGGAAGGCCTTGGAAGCGCGCCGTCGTTATGCCAAATTGCAGAAAAGGCGAAGTTCCTGATTTAATCGTCCTCGGCTGATGACAGAAAAGCAATATCTCATCGATGCCCTAACCGTCCACGAATCTTGGCGGATTTTTAGGATCATGGCTGAGTTCGTGGATGCCATTGAAACTCTATCTGAAGTAGGAAACGCGGTTACTATCTTTGGATCAGCTCGGGTAACCCCGGACGATCCTTACTACAAAAAGGCGGAACTTTTAGGGCGTCATTTGGCGAAAGCCGGGTTTGCTGTGATCACGGGAGGGGGGCCTGGTATCATGGAGGCGGCGAACAAAGGGGCCGCCGAAGCGGGAGGCAAATCGGTGGGGATGAACATTAGGCTACCGTTTGAACAGAAGCCTAACCCCTATGCGAATGTGCATATCGATTACAAGTACTTTTTCATTCGAAAGGTGATGTTCATAAAGTATGCTGTCGCCTATGTGATCTTGCCGGGCGGTTTTGGAACAATGGACGAACTCTTCGAAGCCCTCACCCTCATTCAAACGAAGAGAATAAAATCTTTTCCCGTGATCCTTATGGGTAGTGATTTTTGGCGCGGCATGCTCGACTGGATACGAAACACCATGCTATCGGAAGGGAAGATCCTACCAGAAGACCTTCATTTAATAGATGTCATAGATGATCCTGAAGAGGTTGTCCGCCATATCCAACGATACGTAATCGTGTGACATGTCCGTTCTGGAAAGATTGGATGCCGCTCTGGCGGAGATCAGGGCAGAAAAGGTAAGGCCCTGTTATCTTCTGTGGGGAGAAGAAGAATACTTAGTCGAGGACTCCTACCGGCGTTTGGTGGACGCTATCATTACCCCGCCGCATCGTGATTTTAACCTTTTTGTTACCGAAGGGGATAATTTGGAGCTAAACTGGCTCTGCGAGACGCTCCTTACTTTTCCCATCATCCCGGGTCGAAAGGCCGTGGTTGTCAAAAGGGCCCGGTTTCTTCAACCCGACCGAGGGACAAGGTACGATATAGATCATATAAGAGAACTCGCGGGAAGCGATCTCGTTCAGGCCGCCAGAGAATTTGCTACATTTCTGAGGCAATGGGGATGGAGTTTAGATGACCTTTTGGAATCGGATGAATGGAAAAAAAGCGATAACGGAAAATGGCAATTTTTGGGCAACGACCGGACATGGATTCCTAAGGTATTGGATGCGTGTCTTATTTACGGCATTAAAGCAGCAGAAATGAAAGGGGAAGAAGAACTGGTATACGATCTTTTGTCCACCGGGCTACCCGATGGACATACACTTATAATGACTGCCAGTTCTGTTAATGAGCGGTCAAAACTCTATCAGTTGATTGCCTCCGTAGGTTGGGTTCTTCATTTCCCCCGTGTTTCTAGCGAACGAGAAAAAAGAGCTCGGTTAATAGATTTTGCAAAAGGCATATTATCGGCGGCGGGGAAAAAACTTACGGATGGTGCCTGGAACCAGTTAGGGGCTAAAACAGGTTATGATTTAAGGGAAGCGATGAGTGAAATAGAAAAACTCATTCTCCTTACGGGCAATAAGAGTCTGATTACGGAAGAGGATGTGAAAGAGGGAGTAGAGAAAACCAAGACCGAGTCGGTCTTCCACCTGGTGGCAGCTATAGCCCGGCGGGAAGAGAAGGTGGCGCTTAAGTTGTTAAACGATTTATTTGATGAGCAAGTGGCTCCTCTTAATATTGTTTCTCTCCTAGCTCGAGAGCTTAGACACCTCGTAAGGGCTCGCACGATAATCGACAAAAGAGGCCTCTCGGTAGAGAGTATGGAGATGAGGGATTTTCAGCGTAGCGTTCTCCCTAATCTTAAAGAGGATAGTCCCGAACTTGCTTCCTTGCCCCCTTATGGGGCTTTCCATGTCATGAAAAATGCTGCACGTTTCAGATATACTGAGCTCACGAACGCTTTAAGACAGCTTGCATATGTGGATAAACTTTTAAAAACCACATCTTGTGATGCCCGTATGGTCATTGAGAATTTTATTTTAAGTTTTCGCCATTAAGTCACAGTTTTGCCAACCGGAGACGAGCAAGGCGTTCCTTTCTGGATAGTCGACGGGCAGGTCCCTTTTTGTTCTTCCTTTTTGTTTCCTCCTCTTCTTCCAATTCATTTCGGTTTTTTTCCCCTCTTTCCATCAGATATGATTCAAACTCCGTGGAAGGGACGGTCGTTTTCCCTCGACGTTCCAGAAAAACTGCCACCTCCCGGTCTGAGGTAACAACGATTACTTCCTCCCCCGATTTTAGGGCCATCTCCTTGATTACTTCATCGGCGGTGATGCCGCGAGGGGAGTAATAAATATCTATTCCCCACCGGCGATCGTGCTCCAGTGACGGTGATCCCTCCTTCCAGCCGTCGAAAACGACCGTTATTCTATGTCGACTTTCGGCGAGCCACTGATGGAGAAATCTCAGGAGGGCATTTCTGCCTTCTTCCAGTCCCAGACGCTCATGATGGCGAAGGAGTGGCGATTGGCGAATCATGTTGTAACCGTCGATGATGATATGCATGACTTACGCGATTAATTATGCTATCCAACTGATTTAAGAGCTTCGATCGTGCTCCTGTAATCATTGCTGGTGAAAATGGTCGCGCCTGCAACGAGTATCTGAGCACCTTTGGCGACCACCGTACCGGCGTTTTGCACGGTGATGCCTCCATCCACTTCCAAAAGGACATGGGGAGCGCGTTCGTCGATGAGACGTCGGGCAGCGGCAATTTTCTCCAGCATAGAGGAGATTAAAGTCTGTCCACCAAAGCCGGGGTTGACGGTCATGATAAGCAGGAGGTCTAGGTCGGGGAGAATAGTTTCGATGAGACCCAACGGGGTTGCCGGATTGAGGGAAACGCCCGATTTTTTACCTAGATTTTTAATCTGGTAAACGGTGCGATGGAGATGAGGTGAGGCTTCTACATGGACCGTAATGATATCGGCACCGGCCTGGGCAAATTCTGGTATAAACCTTTCCGGTTCCTCAATCATAAGGTGACAGTCGAAGGGAAGACGACTGTATGGTCGTATGGCCCTCACGACGGGTGGACCAATGGTGAGGTTGGGTACGAAATGGCCGTCCATTACATCGATGTGGATCCAATCGGCGCCGGCAGTTTCGACAGCCGCTATTTCTTCTCCCAGACGGCCGAAATCGGCAGAAAGAATGGAAGGGGCAACGATACTCATAGACTGTCCAATACACGATGAGGGAAATCCATGTCAACGTTAATATACCTTTACAATGCGCTATTATTATTGAGCCTCGTTTTTTTGTTTCCTTACTTCGTTTATAAGTCGATAACAACTGGCAAATATAGGAGGAATCTGGCCGCTCGGCTGGGCAAGGTACATTTCCCCTCCCTTCCTGCAGGTAAGCGCGTATGGATACATGCCGTCTCGGTGGGAGAGGTGACGGCGGCGGCGGCAATTGGCCGGGTGATGAAAGAAATGGTGCCTGATATACAGTTAATTCTGTCCACGACTACTGAGACGGGTCAAGAAATGGCAAGACGTATCGGAACGGAAGCAAAGGCCATCGTATTTTTCCCCCTCGATTTTCCTTTCGTGGTAAGCCGAGTGCTGGAGGTGGTGAGGCCTGACGTAATGGTCCTCACCGAGACAGAGCTTTGGCCCAATTTTTTATACACCTGCCAACGCCACAAAATACCCGTTATTTTAGTTAACGGTCGAATTTCTGAAAGGTCGTTTAGGCGTTATCGAGCGACTAAATGGTTCTGGCGATCGTTTGTGAAAGTAATTGCGGCTGCCGGCATGATATCCGACCAGGATGCTAAGAAGATTGAGGAATTGGGTGTTTCGGGGGAAAAGATTCACGTTTACGGAAATGCCAAATACGACGCCTTGGCCACTCGCGTGGACCCATCCCTCGTTAGGGAGACTAGGACATTACTTAATCTTGCACCGGAGGAACCGGTCTTCGTGGCCGGAAGTACCCATGAAGGGGAAGAAGAAATCATCCTGTCCGTTTACGGCAAGTTGCTTGCTGATTTTCCACGCCTCGTACTCATCCTCACCCCTCGGCATATAGAAAGACGTGCGGGATTGGAGGAGCTATGTCGTAGGCATGGTTTTTCGGAATTCATTACGTATCGGGAGATTATGGGGGGACGGAAAAGGACAAGGGAACGCATTATCATCGTGGATGTAATTGGTGAGCTGTTCAAGCTGTATGGGGTAGCCACGGTCGTTTTTTGTGGGGGATCTCTCGTTCCAAAGGGAGGACAAAATGTCTTGGAAGCGGCCGCTTGGGGTAAAGCGCCGTTTTTCGGTCCCTACATGAGTGATTTTCTGCCCGAAAAGGAGCTCTTGGTATCAAAAAGAGGCGGAATACAGGTATCCGGGGTAGATGCACTTTATCAAGGGCTCTTACATTTTCTCAAGGATGATCACGTGCGTGACTTATGGGGACAAAGGGCTCGGAACATAATTGTAGAAAATCGAGGGGCCGCAAAACGATATGCCGAGCTTATCGTTTCTATCCTCAAGAAAGAAAATGCTTAGCGTCGGCCTCGGCTCGGCGCAGAAAGTCCTCCCATCTTCTATCAACCCATTGTTGGAAGACATTGACTTGGGCAGGGGTCATCTTTTGGAATCTCGCCTGTCGTTCTAGGTACGTGGATACGGGAATTTTGTGTCCCCTCTCAGCTAGGGCGCGACTACGTCCGGTGAAGTGAAACTTCCCGTTTTCTATTTCGAACAGAGGAAAGACCCCCGTCTCCACCGCGAGGCGGCCTATTTTTATCGTATCTTTGGGGGGAAATCCCCACCCGGGGGGGCAGGGTATGAAGAGGTGAATATAGCGCGTACCTTTGATTTTCTTTGCCTTCACAAACTTATCATAAAGATCGATAGGATAGGCTGCATTGGCGGTAGCGATGTAAGGTATTTCATGGGCCTCCATAATGCGGACGAGGTCTTTTTTGTGTTCTTCTTTGGTATAAATGGGAGTGGTGGTGGTAATGGCACCTAATGGAGTGGCACTGGAGCGCTGAGTGCCTGTGTTCATGTAACCTTCATTATCGTAACAGACGTAGATGAAATCCGTTTGTCTTTCCGCCGCCCCGCTTAGGGACTGAATCCCCATGTCAGAAGTACCTCCATCGCCAATGAAGGCACATACTGTTTCATTATCCCTTCCTAAGGCTCGCAAACCAGCAACTAAACCAGACGCAGCAGCACCGGCACTGGCGAACGTGGTATTGAAACCTGGAATGAGCACAGCTGTACTGGGATAAAGTCCATGCAGTACGCACAGACAGCTGGGACCTAAGACCATTATGGTCTTCTCTCGCAGGGCTTTCAGCGCCATGCGATAAGCGAGAGAAAGACCGCAGCCTTGGCAAGAACGATTTCCTGGCAGGATATACTCTTTGGCGTTTATTTTGAATAGAGTTTCCGGCATTACTCACTCCGTGCGGCAATTGATCCAGATGGGCTCACGGAAACGACCGTCAAAGGCATCACTTTTTATCCTATTTAGAACTACCTCGGCAATGGTCGATGGTTGAATATCTCGCCCACCTAAAGAGGTTATATAATCTTGCATTTGGGCATCGCATTCGCTGCCGTAAAGAGCGGCTCTTAGATCGGTATAAACGGGTCCGGCAAATCCGTAACTTACGGCCTTTTCCAAGCAATGAATGGAACGGGCCCTCTTCAAGGCCCGAATGAGGGCTTCCGTGGGAAATGGACGGTAGGCTCGGATACCTACTACGCCAGCGGGAATACCTTTTTCTCTCAATATGTCTGCAGCTATGGTCGCTTCGGTGGCGATAGAGCCCATCCCCGTAAGGATAACCTCGGCATCTGAAGTTTTGTATTCCCAGATGAGCCCTCCGTGATCGCGCCCAAAGACCAAGGCATACTCATCGGAGACATCCTGAATCGTTTTTAATGCACCTTTAAGGGCATATTCGAGCTTGTAGCGTATCTCCATGTAGCCATCACAGAGGATACCTTCCGCATTCGCCCTCAAATCGGCGAACATAACTGGATTGATCGTTCTGGGATTGGTGTCGTCTAGGATCGTATGGGGGCGGTACGGGGGGAGAAACGCATCGACCTTCTCTTCTTCCGGTATCTCAACGGGCATGAGGGTGTGGGAAAGGACAAAGCCATCGTAACACACCATGACAGGACAGTATATCGTCTCGGCAATGCGAAAGGCCTGGATGACCGTATCTATTATCTCTTGGTTGTCACGGCAGTAAAGTTGAATCCAGCCTGTGTCTCGCTGAGAGATGGAATCTTGCTGGTCATTGAAGATTGTCCATGGTGCCCCTACCCCGCGGTTAACACAGCACATGACGATGGGCAGGCGTGATCCGGCCGCCCAATGTATCTGTTCATGCATATAGAGGAGGCCGTTGGCACTCGTGGCGGTAAAAGCCCGGGCTCCAATGGTGGAAGCGGCAATACATACGGTCAGGGCACTGTGTTCCCCATCGACGCGGATGTATTCTGCTTGCATCTCCCCACTTTCTATCAACTGGGCAAGGGTTTCCGTCAGTGACGTCTGGGGCGTAATAGGGTAGGCGGCTACCACCTGTACCCGCGCCAGACGGGCCCCCAGGGCAGCTGCCTGATTACCGGTCATGATTTCTACCCTACTCATGGCCTTCCTCTTTTACCATCGTAATAGCCTTGGCAGGGCATTCCTCGGCACAGATGCCGCAGCCTTTACAGTATTCCATGTCAATGGTAATGGGGATTTCGGCTCTCACGACTCCTTCTGGACAGTATAGCCAGCAGAGAAAACAAGCGGATCTACCCTTCTGAGATGGGATACATTTCCCATGGTCGATAACGGGGCGAAAGCTGCGCCAATCTCCCGTTCTTCCCGCTTCCCCCACGGCGAGGGTACACATGGCCGAAATATTTGGATCCTTTGTTTTATCCATGTTTCCTCATTGTCGTTCCCGAATAGGCCTCTTCAAGGGCGGCCAGATTTTGGGACAGATGGTCATCCCCTATTTTTCTTTTCACTACCTGGGCGAGATCCTCTATGGTCACCAGTTCCGAAGCCCGGGCAACAGCCCCCAACATGGGCACGTTGACCAGTGGGGCACCTTCTCGCATAAGGTGGTGACGCTGGGCTATGCCTACGGCGTCGACTGTAAATAGATGGATCGACTCCGGAAGGACATAACGAGCCGCATCGTTGGTGTTTATGATGAGGACCCCCGTATCCTTCAAACGCCCTAAAATGTCTACAGCGTGGAAAAGGGATTCATCAAGAACGACCACCAAATCCGCTTTTCTAATCTGAGCAAAGGTACGAATCGGTTCGGGTGATATTCTATTTGAGGCGATGACGGGGGCACCTCTCCTTTCCGGCCCGAAGGTGGGTGTGGCGGTTACGCCACGAAATCCATGTCTGTAGGCTGCCTCCGCGAGCATTTGAGCGGCGAGAACTACACCTTGTCCCCCACGACCATGCCATATAACTTCACAAATCATGCACTATGCCTCTCGTCACGGACCTCATCCGAAAAGTCCGGCGGTACGCTAAACCAATCGAGGTCATAAGTCAACGGGAATTTACGGTTTCTCTCCGATTTCCAATAGGCCCTGTCGGGCATCGCTCCATTCGGGAGCAATTTGTAGGGCTTTACGAAAGGCATGGATGGCCCCTTGTCGGTTTCCCATTTTTGCCAAAATGGCTCCTTTGGCGGTAAGATATTCGGGATTGCTCGGTTGAACCTGAAGGGCTCGTTCGATATGGGCAAGGGCGTCTTGGTATTTCCCTTCCCGGTAAAGGACGGCCGCCAGATTTTTGTTTGCTCCCGGGTATTCGGGAAGAATGGAGAGGGCGAAAAGAAACATTTTCTTTGCTTCTTCCACCTGTCCTTGAGTAAAGAGAACGGCCCCCAGATTGTTATAAGCCCAGTAGTTGTCTTTGGTCACCCTCACGGCATGGCGGTATAAGGTATAGGAATTCTCCCAAACGCCGATTTGGCGGACCGTCAAAAAGGAAAGACACATTAAAACCAAACAGCCAGTGCCGACCAATATGGGCTTTATTTTTTTCTCCTTTGTCGTGAATTCCCTGAGGCCGAAGAGCAGGGCGATGAGGATACCGATGGAAGGCAAATATGTATAGCGATCAGCCATGCCCTGAATACCAACCTGGATTATGCCCAGGATCGGAAGCAGGGTGATAAGATACCACAGCCAGCCCACAAGGAGATAGGGACGGTGACATAAAAAGACACCGAACGTCACAGCAAAAAGAAAGAGAGAGGAAAGAAGTACCGTCGAAGGGGGAAGGGTATTCAGCGGATGTGGGTAGAAGACGGCCAGATCGAGAGGCCAGAATATTTTCCCCAGGTAGGCAACCGTACTATAGACGGCATTTGCTAGCCGTAAAGTGAGGGGAAATAATTCTGCGCCATGGAGGACACCGGTTCTTTCCTGGACAAGATAAACCGTCACACCGGCACCGAAAGAGAGAATGAAAAATGGGAGCTTCTCTCGGATTATTTTTTTCCATGATGCCCGGTCGGAGATTCTTTTCAAGGGCCAATAATCAAGAAGAAGGAGGATAAAGGGAAGGGTCACCCCCATTTGCTTCGCCGTGAGGCCCAGGGCATGGAAGGAGAGGGCCAAAGCGTAGGCCGAGCTTTTTTCCTTTTGAGCGTAGATCGTGTAAGAAAGAAGAGAGAGGAGAAAGAAGAAAGTGGCGAGCACATCCTTTCTCTCCGCCGCCCAGGCCACGGATTCGACCCTTAAAGGATGAAGGGCGAAGAGGGCGGCAACAAAAACCGCCGTCAGCCCTGCTCCCGTGAGACGATACAATAAGAGATACAACAAAACTGCGCTCATTGCGTGAACCAGGGCGCTCATTAAGTGATGCCCCGCGGGATTTAAGCCGAAAAGTTCGACATCGATCATGTGGGAAATCCACGTGAGAGGATGCCAGTTGTGGGCATGGTAGTGGGTGAGAGCCCATGCTATGTTTTTTAACGTAAGCCCGGTTGCCACGTGAGGGTTTTCTGCGATGTAGTCAGGGTCATCGAAGTCCACGAAGGCATTTTTATACACCGGTAAGAAAACGGCCAAGGTCATGACAAAGAGGAGCAGGGAAATGACCAATCTCTGTTTCATGAAAAGTGTCCCTTCAGCATCTCTTCGATGCGGGAAATAAGGGGGGGCAGCGTTTCCTCTTTTAAGGCCGAGATGGCAATAGCCTGCGTGCGCTCGCACAGGATGGAAAGCTGTGCTTTATCTTGAACCAGGTCAGATTTGTTGAAGACAATAAGTCGAGGCTTGTTGAGGCAATTCAGTTCTTCCAAGATTTCCTCTACCGTTGCCATGTGCTCTTGGTAATCAGGATCTGAGATGTCCACTACTTGTAGGAGGAGATGGGCCTCTTGTAATTCGTCCAAGGTGGCGCGAAAGGCCGTGAATAGGTCAGGGGGCAGGTTTCGGATAAAACCGACCGTATCGGTGATAATGGCCTCTCTTTCTCTTGGGAACCGGAGACGGGCACTTTTAGGGTCGAGGGTAGCAAAGAGCTTATCCTCGGTCAAAACGTTTGACTTGGTAAGGGCGTTTAAGAGCGTTGACTTGCCTGCATTCGTATAACCGACGATGGAAATAATAGGCAGCATGGCTTTTGCCCTTTTTCGTCTCCTTTCCTTGCGTGCTCCGCCTACGGCTTTAATCTCTTTTTCCAATCTATGTATCCGATCTCGGACTAATCGGCGCATCTCTTCCAGTTTAGTCTCCCCCGGCCCTCGGGCGCCGATGCCGCCAGTAAGTCTGGAAAGGGTCCGATAGCGTCCGACGAGACGTGGTAGAAGATACTTCATTCGGGCAAGTTCTACCTGGATTTTTCCCTCTCGGCTCTGGGCACGGTGGGCAAAGATTTCTAAGATAACTTGGGTGCGATCTAAGACTTCCAACTCGGTTAACTCCCCGATGGTACGAACCTGGGCCGGTGTTAGTTCGTGGTCAAAGATGAGGAGGTTAGCTCCCATTTGGAGGGCTCGAATGATGATGTCCGTCAGTTTTCCTTTACCCACGACGAATCGAGGATCAGGTTGTGGCCTCAGCTGCATGATACTGTCGTAAACCGTGATACCCAATGTATGGGCGAGGGCATTAAGTTCTGCGAGGGACTTCTTACCCGCTGCCGCATCTTTTGTCTCCACTCGAACGAGCAGGGCACAGTCTCTGTTCTCCACGGAACGGGGACGCTCTTTGGCTTTTAATTCATCTTCTAGAGCCGAGATAAAGGTGCCAAAGTCAAACTTGTCAATTTCTTCCGGTCTCAAGGGAGGCAGGATTTCCCAGTACGTCCCCATCGGATTTTCGGGAAGGAGATGGGCTAGGTGAACAGCCTGCGGTACACCTGCGGAAGAAAGTGAAATCACTCCCATCATATCGAGGCGCAGCAGAGCCAAGTCCGTGAGATCCTCGTCCGAGAGCCCATCGCATCCCAGGTGGGTATGAAGGAGGTGAAGCCCAGACAGTCTACTGGGTGCGGCCCGGTAGCCGTCGAGGGATGGGATTACGATGCGCTGATGGTCTCCGACGATGACGTGCGTTACAACCCCCGTACGATCGATGAGGAGACCAATTTGTCGGTTGAGTTCGGAGGAGATCATGGCCATTTGTTTCGCCATCTCCCAGGTGGCCAAGCGTCCGGAGGCCACTTTCCTCCGGTACAGGTGTTCTAAGCGTTTTATTTGCGAGGCTTTGAGGCCGCTTAAGGAACCGAAGATGGGTCGGATGGCTGCCTCCTGAGTTCAGCGAAATTTCTCCGGACTCACCCGGCGCTCTAAATCGTCGAGGAAGCGTGACCAGGAGTTGGTTTGGAAGCGGGTGGGGACCTTCCTTGCTCCCTTGCCCCCACAGTGAGGACAGGAAACAACCTCCTCCTTTTCCGTGAGTTTTAAGAAGGCCTCAAAAACCGTCCTGCAGTTTAGGCATTCAAGATCGTAAAGGGGCATGGTTCGCCTTATATCAGGAAGATTTTTTTTGCGTCAAGAAGATAAAAAAGGCCCCGAGCATACCTCGGGGCCTTGAGAAGGCAAGTGGACGACGCGATTAGAACATGAGGTTCAGCTTGTGCATGACCACGTAGTTGTTCTTTACGACGGCAAGGGGATCATAGCCCTTGAAGTAGTCGCCCGTCCAGAGGTAGCCGAAGCCCACGGTGTAGGTCAGGTTAGCATAGATTTTGTAGTTCGCAAGCAGGTCGAATTCCGTTCCGTACTTGTCGGATACGAATTCGCGGTTCCTCAAACCCGCTAGAGCGGGATTTGTTGTGTTCTGAGTCAAGACAGTGCCTAGAGGACCGACACCCATACGCGGTTTCTTGTCGGCGTAAGCGTAAGCGAGTTTCGCTACGACATCCAGCTTCGGAGTAATGAACATGCCCGCATAGATCTGGTAGAAGAAGACGTTATCCATGTAACGAGTGTTTTGATAGCTTCCCAACGTTCTGGGGTTACCCATATAGGCCGGAATGTTACCCGTGGTCCAACCCATGGCATCGACGTAATCGAAGTTCCAGAGGATGAGGCAGGGGTTGAAGGCGTAGTTGTCACCCATAAGCTGGGCGATAGAGCCTGTGGCCTTGTCAGTCTTAGATAGATCATCACCGCTCATGTAGACGAAGATACCGCCGACGTAGAAGGGCTTGAAGGTGGCCCGGGCCTGGAGGTAAGCACCCCATGCTGCTAGATCGATATCAGGCTGCTGGACATTCCCAGCCGTGAAGGTTTCGTAGCGGCGTAGCTTTCCGAAGCGGTAGTAGCCTTCACCTTCCAGGTAAACGGGACCGAGGGTCAGTTTGAAGTAGGGGTTCACTGTGCTGATCTGCGTTACCCACCCTTGTGTACCAATTGGTTGTATTCCCCACTGACCCGCGGTTATATCGTTATAGCCATTATATACAATTAAAGCCCCCGGAAGTGCGCCAGTACCCGTGGTTAGATTTAATCCAGCTCTTGCCTTGGCGCGGGCGTCACGCCACAGTTCGTACATGATACCGACTTCACCGGGTTTCATCTTGTACACTAGACCGATGCGGTAGGCATCGCTATCGGCATCCGTATTCAGACCGCTGGCCGTAACACCGCCCCTAAGGAAGGCATCGCTATTTCTCCACTCCCGGATCTTGAAGATGGAGGCAAACATGTTGAGGGGACCCATCTGGGTGTCGAAGCGGATCGTGGGCCACGTGTAGGGATCGATCAAGAAGGCCGTACCGAAGCCGATACCGTTGGGTACGTAACCGACCTGGAAGCGACCGAAGGGTACCTTAAAGTCCACCCAAGCGGCTTCAAACTCGATACTTTCCTGGGCCGCTGCGCCAGAAGCACCTTGGCTGGTTCTCGAGGAAGACTGCTGGCTTGCCCGCCCGGCAGCGCCACCCGCCCAGGTCGCATCGCCCATCACGGCTTCGAGGGCGTCGATCTGGGTCTTGAGGGCCAAGCCTTCCACAATCTGGAACGTCGTATTGAGTCTCAGTTTGTGGGTGTAGAAGGCAATGGAGGCCCGGTTCTGCCTAGCAGATTCTAGATAGACATCTGCTCCTACAGTTCGAGGGCTTGTCCTTGTTACATCCCCTGACGGCATATCCTTATCTAAGAGCGAGGGATTGTTTGCATACCAACCCGCCATGTACCACTGGCCGTTGACCTTAATATCCAGGGCCGAGGCGGGAACGGCAAAGGCAATGGCCAGGGCCATAGCCATAAGCACTACGATAAATTTCTTCATTCCCGAATTCCTCCTTCACAAAATTTTTTCTCCCTTGTCTTACCCCCCCACGGGCATTGGATCTTATGGGGAGGCACCTAAAACGCCTGCATCTCGTCATTTAAAGCACTCTCCTTTTGCCTCCTCACCCCCTTTCTTTTCCAACTTTTCATGCCGATGGCGGCCTTTTAACAAAACCCCTTCCCCCTGTCAAGGGAATTTCGACAATTTTTGCCGCCCACCGGAAAAAGTTGTCGTTTTTCTGTGATAGCAACTGCGGTGCCACGGAGAGGGTAAATGGCATAATATCTAACAATAGCGAGTAGATAGAGTGATATCGCTGGTTCCAGGCGTTGAGAGTCTCGTGTCTTTTTGCGTCATGGACTGTGTTTTTTTTACCACATTAAGAATGGATGTCAGTCAGTTTCAAGGACGGCGCGGGTCGTAAAGCGTAAAAATTTCTTGACAGTAGACGCGTCTTATTATAGGGCGTAGGCGTTAATCGGCCCAAGGAGCCGGCAGTTTTATCAAATTTTTGGGCAGCAACAGGAAAAAACAAAACGGAGGTATTGTAAACCCATGGCAGAAGAGAAAGTGCAGCTTAAGGAAGTTTATCCTGTACCAGAGAAAATTAAAAAGACGGCCTATATCAGCGGCCGCGAGGCGTACGATCGCCTCTACAAGCGCTCCATTGAGGAGCCGGAAGCTTTCTGGTCGGAGATCGCAAAGGAATACGTGGAATGGTTTAAACCCTTTGATAAGGTGATGGACTACAATTTCGACGTGAGGAAGGGGGATATCTATGTCAAATGGTTTGAGGGTGGTAAACTGAATGTATCTTATAACTGCCTTGACCGGCACCTCAAAGTGCGGCCCGATAAGATCGCGATTCAATGGGAAGGAAACGAGCCAGGCGAGGATAAATCTTACACTTACCGGCAGCTCCATGCGGAGGTATGCAAATTTGCCAATGTTTTGAAATCTTTGGGAGTTAAAAAGGGTGACCGCGTAACCATCTTCCTGCCCATGAT
Organism: Syntrophales bacterium; assembly: GCA_026416455.1. Taxonomy (GTDB): domain Bacteria; phylum Desulfobacterota; class Syntrophia; order Syntrophales; family UBA8958; genus JAOAFE01. Next base: position 10,857 of record JAOAFE010000011.1, on the reverse strand, counting down.
TCCGGAACTTGCTATTGCCATGCTGGCCTGCACGAGGATCGGTGCCATCCATAGTATCGTCTTCGGTGGGTTCAGTGCCGAGGCCTTGAGGGATCGTATCCAGGATTGTCAGTCCAAACTGATCATTACCTGCGACGGTACCTTCCGGGGAGCAAAGGCGGTGCCCCAGAAGGATACGGCGGATACGGCCATCAAGGATTGCCCCTCCATTGAAAAACAGATCGTCGTCCGTCGCGTCGGCGACAAGATCAAGTGCAGTTGGAATCCGGACCGTGACATTTGGTGGGAAGACTTAATGGCGAAGGCGTCGCCTGACTGCGAACCTGAATGGATGGATGCCGAAGATCCCCTTTTCATTCTCTATACCTCCGGTTCGACGGGAAAACCCAAAGGCGTCATGCATACGACCGGCGGCTACCTTGTGTACGTGGCATACACCCATAAGATGATTTTCGACTATCACGAAGAAGATATCTATTGGTGTACGGCCGATATCGGTTGGGTGACAGGTCATTCCTATATAGTTTATGGTCCCCTGTGCAACGGTGCCACTTCCATTATGTTCGAAGGCGTGCCCAACTATCCGGATATCAGCCGCTTCTGGAAGGTTGTGGAGAAGTATAAAGTTACCATCTTCTACACGGCACCCACGGCCATCCGTGCGATCGCCAAGGAAGGGAACGAGTGGGTGAAGAAAGCAGATATCTCGACCTTAAGACTGCTAGGTACCGTGGGTGAGCCCATCAACCCCGAGGCCTGGAACTGGTACTTTAATGTCATCGGTCGCGGTGAATGTCCCATCGTGGACACGTGGTGGCAGACCGAAACGGGCGGTATCCTGATTACGCCCCTTCCCGGTGCGATCGACATGAAACCCGGTATGGCAACACTGCCGTTTATGGGTGTTGTGCCTGTCCTCTTGGATGATGAAGGCAAAGAAATCCAGGAGACGGAGGCGACGGGTGCCCTCTGCATAAAGCGGCCCTGGCCCGGTATCATGAGGGGTGTCTATGGCGATCCCAAGAGATTCCAGGAAACTTACTTTGTCCAGTTCCCCGGTTACTATATGACTGGTGACGGTGCCCGCCGAGATAAGGACGGTTATTATCAGATTACGGGACGAATTGATGATGTCATCAACGTTTCCGGTCACCGCATGGGTACGGCGGAAATCGAAAGCGCCCTCGTAGCCCATCCGAAGGTAGCCGAGGCGGCTGTAGTTGGTTATCCCCATGAACTCAAAGGTCAGTCCATCTATGCCTTTGTGACCCTGAAGAGTGGTGTCGAAAAATCGGAGGAACTCAAGAAGGAACTCGTGGCCCATGTGCGCACTTTAATTGGGCCCATTGCGACACCGGAGAAGATTCAGTTTGCCGACGGTCTGCCCAAGACGAGAAGCGGCAAAATCATGCGACGCATTTTGAAGAAGGTGGCAGCCGGCGACATCTCGGACCTCGGTGATACTTCTACCCTGGCCGATCCGTCGGTCGTGGATGATATTGTCAAGAATCGCGTATAATAGAGGAATGAGGGGGAGGGTAACACCTCCCCTTTTCAACAACAATATCACATCTGAATGGCCCGTCGGGTTCATTCGGGAAGGAGGAAGGTGTGAATATCATTGCATGTGTAAAACAGGTACCCGATACGGAAGCCCAGATTAAGGTCAAGGCCGATGGGTCCGGCATTGACGAGGGCGGTATCAAGTGGGTCATGAACCCCTACGATGAATTCGGAGTAGAAGAGGCTCTGAGACTCAAAGAAAAGTTTGGTGGAGAAGTAACGATCGTTTGTTTAGGCCCGGCTCGGGCGATGGAGACCATTCGCACGGCTCTCGCTATGGGAGCGGACAAGGGAATTCACATTGATGACCCGGCCCTCTACGAAGCGGATTCTTACGCGACGGCGGAGGCGCTGGCTGCCGCTATTAAAGGTCTTCCTTATGATATCATATTCTGCGGTCAGCGGGCAATCGACGATGACTCCGGTCAGGTCGGCTCCATTCTAGCCGAACTACTTGGCATTCCAGTTGTCACGATGGTGACAAAGCTGGAAGTGGAAGGAAACTCCGCTAAGGCAACCCGTCCTATAGAAGGTGCTCAACTGGTGATCTCTACCTCACTTCCCTGCGTCATTACGGCCACTAAGGGATTAAATGAGCCGCGCTATGCATCCTTGCCCGGCATCATGAAAGCGAAGAAAAAACCCGTAGATATCAAAAATGCCGCTGCTCTTGGTGTCTCCGGTGCCTCTAAGGCAAAGGTCGTAAAATTTGTTCCGCCTCCTGCCAGACCTCCTGGAAAGATCATTTGTGCCGATGATACACCTGAAGGGAAGGCCGCGGAGCTCGTCAAGCTCCTCAGGGAAGAGGCCAAGGTTATTTAAATACGCGGAAGGGAGGAATTGAAAGATGGCTAAAGGAGTATTTTTTGTTGCGGAATGTAGAGACGGCGCCCTGAGGAAGGTCAGTTTTGAGCTCGCCAGCACGGCGCGGAAATTGGCCGATCAGCTGGGTGACGAAGTGGGAGCGATCTTGTGTGGATCCGGCGTAGAGTCTCTGGCATCGGAACTGGCCAAGTATGGTGCCGACAAAGTATTCGTCGTTGACAATCCCGCCCTTGAGCCATATACGACTGGTGCCCATGCCCAGGCCGTAGCTCAGGTGGTGAAAGATAACAGTCCCTCTATTCTTTTATGTGCCGCGTCGGCTCAAGGTAAAGACCTGTCCGCCGCCCTCGTGGGGAAATTAGCGACCGGTATGGCAACGGACTGTACAGACCTAAGGATTGAAAATGGCCGTCTGGTGGCGGTACGTCCCATGTATGCAGGTAAGTGCTATGGTGAAGTTGTAATTTCCAGCGATCCTCAGATGGCCTCCCTGAGACCCAATGTGTTCCCAGTGGTAGAATGTGCGAAGGCGGGTCAGGTGGTCAAAGTAGACGTAGCCTTAGGTGAGCTAAAGACCAAAGTGGTCGAGGTGATAAAAGATACAGGTGGAAAGATCGACGTGACGGAGGCCAACATTGTTATCTCCGGTGGCCGTGGCATGAAAGGACCGGAGAACTTCGCTATTCTAGAAGAACTCGCTGCCCTTTTGGGAGCTGCCGTGGGTGCTTCTCGTGCGGCCGTAGACGCGGGTTGGAGGCCCCAGTCCGATCAGGTCGGTCAGACGGGAAAGGTGGTATCTCCGAATTTGTATATTGCCTGCGGCATCTCCGGTGCCATTCAGCATCTCGCAGGGATGAGCTCCTCCAAATACATCGTTGCCATTAACAAGGACCCGGAAGCTCCCATTTTCCAGAAGGCGGATTACGGCGTCGTAGACGATCTCTTTAAAGTAGTGCCAGAGATGACCAAAGAGGTAAAGAAACTCCTCGGTTAATAAAAATAAAATGTCTTTCGAGGGGCGGTCTTCATGGCCGCCCCCTCGTAATACGGAGGCGCTATGGAACTATCCCATTTCAAAATCGGGCATGAGGGCCGAGAGGTGTTTTGGAATGCCGAGCATTTCGAGCCTTTTCTTTTTTTCTTTACCTTCATCGCCCTCGTAATATTTGCTTACGGCCTCTATCGCCGGTGGCTCATCTGGTCAGCCATTGGAAAGGCCGAACCGGAAGATAGGAAGAGTAATTGGAAAGTTCGCCTGAAAAATTTGGTTATCGACGGTCTTCTCCAAAGGAAGGTTTTACAAGATCGTTACCCAGGTATCATGCACGCCCTCATTTTCTTTGGCTTTTTGTTATTGTTCTTCGGGGCGGCTTTTGATGCCACTGAATTCCATGTGGCGGAGCCCTTGGGTTTTGCCTTCCTGACGGGAAAGTTTTATCTTTTCTTCTCCTTCCTAATGGATTTAGCTGGTCTGGCCATCCTCGTAGGTGTTTTTATGGCCTTAGACCGTAGATATCTTTCAAAACCGGATAGATTAGGATATCGGGGTAAGCCGGACAACACTCCCGATGATGCTATCGCTCTTTTGCTCATTGCGGGTATTGTTATTACGGGATTCTTCATCGAGGCCCTGCGCATCGCTGTGACTTGGCAACAAACTCCCTGGGAGGTATGGTCTTTTGTCGGTTGGACCCTTGCTTCAGCTTTAAACGGCATTTCTGAGCCCACAGCACGGGCGTTACACAAAGGTATGTGGTGGGTGCACACGTTTTTAGCTCTTGGCTTCATCGCCTACATTCCCTTCTCCCGCCTACTTCATATGATTACGACACCGGCCAATTATTATATGGCCACTTTACGACCCACGGGAACAATCGAGCCCATAAGGGATTTTGAAAATGCCGAGTCTTTCGGGGTAGGAACCATAGAGGAATTCACATGGAAGCAACTTTTTGACAGTGATGCCTGTACACGTTGTGGTCGCTGTCAGGAAGGCTGCCCTGCCTATCTCACGGGAAAACCTCTATCTCCTAAAAAGCTTATCCAAGATATCAAGACTTACTGGTTAGAAAAAGCACCGGCGGCCATTCAGGCCAAGAAGGAAGAGCTCCGTGCCAAGATGGCAGCCGGAGAAGAGACGGATAAATGTGCCAAAGTGTTAGCTTTTTTGGACAAAATTGACCAAGCGATTGATAAGTATGTGCCTGCTCGCCCTGAGACAGGAGAGAAGGCATTAGTCGGTGAGGTCATAAGTCTGGACGAACTTTGGGCGTGCACGAATTGCATGTATTGTATGGAAAACTGCTCTGCTGCCATCGAACACGTACCAAAGATCATCGGCATGCGGCAGTACAAAGTTCTCATGGAGGCCGACTTTGCTCCCGAACTTCAGTTGACGTACCGCAATATGGAGAATAACTCCAATCCTTGGGGTGTAGGCTCGCACTTAAGGGGGGAATGGGCGAAGGATTTAGGTATCAAGACTTTAGCTGAAGACCCCAACGTGGAATACCTATTTTACGTTGGATGTGCCGGTTCTTTTGATGACAGAGGCAAGAAAGTATCCATCGCTTTTGCGAAGATTCTCCAGGCCGCAGGTGTGAGCTTCGGTATTCTGGGATCGGAAGAGGGCTGCTGCGGCGATTCGGCTATGAGGGGAGGTAATGAATATTTATACCAGAGTCTCGCCCAGGCCAATATCGAGGTTATGAACGGCTACGGGGTAAAGAAGATTCTCACGATCTGTCCGCACGGCTACAACGCCCTGAAGAAGGATTACCCCCATTTCGGCGGTAATTACGAAGTCTACCATCATACGGAATTTATTGCGAAGCTTATTTCGGAGCGAAAGATAAAACTCAAGAAATCGGTGGCCGACTATGTGACTTACCACGATTCTTGTTTCCTTGGCCGATACAATGACATTTACGACGAGCCGCGTAAGGTGCTCAAAGCAGTACCCGGGCTTCAACTTCTAGAAATGGAAAGGAATTTGGCTAAGAGCTTCTGCTGTGGAGCGGGTGGTGCCAGAATGTGGATGGAGGAGCATGGCGAGCGCATAAACGATGCCCGGGCCAAGCAGGCAATCGAGACGGGTGCCCAAACTATTGCCGTGGGGTGTCCCTTCTGTCTGACCATGATGAGCGATGGGCTCAAAACTCATGGCAAAGATGAAACTATGAATGCCCTTGATATTGCAGAAATCGTCTGGAAGGCCATGGATTTAGAAGAAGAAAAGCCTCCCGTCGACGTCTGCAAAACTTAACCTAATTGGATGGAACGGCGCCGTCTAAGCTCTGCTTGGACGGCGTTTTACTTTTTTAAGATGTCGATGAGGTCCTCAGGTTCCTCAATCAGGAAATCGGCCTGGGCGTTTACCAGCCGGTCTATTTTGTGCCATCCCCAGGTGACGGCGATCGTCGTCACACCCGCTGCTTTTCCCTCCTTGATATCTCCGACAGTATCCCCCACATAGTACGTTTCTTCCCTTTTTGCCCCATACTGCCTCCGAGCGGAGTTTATCTTCTCTTCTTTGCTTAAGGCTGTCTCTGCGCCCATAATGGAGTGAAAGCAACTGAGAATGTCTGCCTCTTTGAGAAGGGGCAGAATTGATTCCTGTGCATTGGAAGAAATGATAACAAGGGGCCAATCTGTAGCCAGTTTCTTTACGATCGGTATTATAAAAGGATGCACATGCATGGATACCGATGGCGGTTCGACTTTTTTTATCGCCTCTAAAAAACTGTTAAGGTCCACACCATGCTTGGCAAGGGAAGTATAAAAGTTATCTTCGAAGAGCGTGAGATAATCTTCAACGGTACGCACGAATTTGTGATCGATTAGTTCAAGTGCTCTTTTTACCTTTTCGTAATAGTGTTCAAGCGATTCAACGAGAACTCCGTCGTAATCAAAAAGCAAGAGCTTGCCCATGATAGCAGTCCTTTTCTAACATAATTTGTTTAGGGCGTCTTCGAATGGAGGATAAAGAATGCCTCGTTCCGTGATAATGGCATCGATCAAGTGGGCGGGGGTGATGTCGAAGGCTGGATTGGCGGCTCTTACGCCAGGTGGGGCATACCTCTTGCCCCCGATTTCGACCACCTCTTCTTCAGGCCGCTCCTCGATCTCAATACCTCTTCCATCTTTCGTTTCTACGTCAATTGTCGAGATGGGGGCAGCTATATAAAAGGGGATTCGATGGGCTCGGGCAAGAATGGCGAGACTATACGTGCCTATTTTGTTTGCCGTATCTCCATTACGGGCAACCCGGTCAGCCCCGCAGAGGACGAGATCAATTTTCCCCTGTGCCATGAACCAGCCCGCCATGGAGTCGGTGATGATCACAACGGGGATGGCTAGCTTTTGTAGCTCCCAGGCTGTCAGTCGCATACCTTGAAGCACGGGTCTCGTTTCGTCTACTAGAACACGGATTTTTTTCCCTGCTTCCCAGGCCGCGCGGATAACCCCAATTGCCGTACCGTAGCCCCCCGTGGCGAGTGCCCCGGCGTTACAATGGGTCAGGATGGCACACTCTTGGGGGATGAGGATTTGGCCGTTTTCCCCGATGGCACGGTTAACTCTTAAATCTTCTTCCAGGAGGCTTTTAGCTGCAGAAATGAGGCTTCTTTTCGTCTCCTCTATCCCCCTGTCTAGCGACTGGCCAAAAATCTCCTTCATCCTCTCAATGGCCCAGAATAGATTACGCGCCGTCGGGCGACTTTGAGTTATTATGCGACACAGGTGTTGGAAGATGTTTTCCGCCTCTTTTTTATTCTTCGGAGAAGACATTTTGAAACCGAGGGCGACACCCATGGCGGCCGCAATTCCTATAGCCGGCGCACCGCGGATAGCTAGATTTCTTATCGCCTCAGCCACCTCCTCTATATTCTTTAGGGTGAGATACTTTTCTTCTCGAGGCAGTGCTCGCTGGTCGAGGATAATGATACCTTTCTCGTCATCCCAGAAGATGGGTTTGATTTCTTCCATTTATTTTATCCGGCCTCCATATACTCTAGATCGGCTAACGAAGACACAAACTCAATTTCTCTCGGCACTTTATATGGTGAGAGGTAAGTTCGACAGTGCTGGAAAATATCCTTTTCCGAAATCTGCCTACCCTTCTTGAGGAGTATTTTTGCCTTTACTATCTCTCCTCTGAGAAGATCTTTTTTGCCAGAAACAACACATGATTCCACGGCCGGATGGAGAAGAATGGCCGTCTCCACCTCTCTGGGATAGACGTTGAATCCGCTCGTGATAATCATTCTCTTTTTTCGACCCGTAAGAAAAATATATCCCTCTTCGTCCATATAACCTAAATCTCCCGTGTGAAGCCATCCGTCTTTTATTACCTGGGCAGTGGCTTCCGGATCTTTGTAGTATCCTTTCATCACGTTTTCACCTCGGAAGATGAGTTCCCCTACCTGACCAGCTGGAAGGATGTTGCCATGGTCATCTACTATTCTGGCCTCTGCGCCGGGGATGACGGGTCCAATGGAGCCTGGTTTCTGTTTCATCTTCAAGGATGTTACGGCACAGATGGGAGAGGCCTCGGTTAGCCCGTATCCCTCCAAAAGGGGTACACCGAATCTTTCTTTGAAGCGGGGGATGTATTCAGCAGGCATGGGCGCGCCGCCGGTCATACAGAAGTGGAGAGAGGAGAGGTCGTATTTTTCAATGCCTTCCTGAAGTAACATGCCTAAAAAGAGCCGTGGAACACCGCAGAAGTATGTAATGCGCTCTTTTTCGAGGGTTTGAAAGACGGCTTCAAGGGAAAATCTCTCCATCAACACTGTACTTCCTCCTATTCTCATTACGACAAGCAGATTGGCAGCGCATCCAAAAGTATGGAAAAACGGTATTACGGCCAGATTTCGATACGATTCATCGGCATCGAAGAGGATCTTCAACAACACTGATTGGCTTAAAAGGTTGCCATGGGTAAGGACAGCACCGAGGGGTCGTCCGGTGAGACCAGCGGTGTATACCATAGCAGCAGGGTCGGAACGATCGACCAACGGCAGGGGTAAGTTTTCGGGCGTCTTGGCGGCAATGTCATCTATTTCTTTCGTCGTAAGAAGGAGGGAACAGGAAGGAATTCGATCTTGGATGTCCAAAAATCGCTTGGCTATAGCCTCCTGAGTAAGAAGGGCTTTTGCGTCACTGTTTTCCAGAAGGTAGAGAAGCTCGTGATTGGTGGATTGGACGTTTAATGTCACGGCGACGGCGCCGGCTAGCTGCGCGGCAAAATATGAAATGGGAAATTCAGGGCAATTGGGAAGCATAATAGCTATTTTATCACCCTTTTCTATTCCTTGCTGGATGAACCATTCTGCTAAAGTGACCGTTGCCCGATAGAACTCACCGTAAGTATACTCCCCCCTTTCGTGGGTAATGAAAGGCCGATCGTGATAAAGCGACACGGACTCCTTTAACATCTCTCCCAGATTGTTCATGCGCACAAGCTCCCTTTCTTTTTTAAGGGTGCCATCTAACATAGATTTCATCGTTTTTCCAGGTTAGAAAATCATTTTTCCTTGCTGCACAAGGAAAAATGGGTTAGAGAAGGTACAATTACAATTTTTGGGAGGTTTTATTCTATGAGAAAGGTCTTTGTTGTTATACCCATAGTCATCGTGTTTGCCGCTTCCGTTGCCTTAGCTCAATCACCGGTTGGGCAGTGGAAAACCATCGACGACGAAACGAAGCAGGAAAAGTCTATCGTTGAAATTTACGAATCCGGCGGCCTGATTTTTGGGAAAATCGTGCGTCTCCTTCAGGAGAAGGATGGCGGGGTTGGAAAGCTCTGCACAAAATGTGAGGGAGAGGAAAAGGACAAGCCGATTGTTGGTATGGTAATCATTAAAAATATGAAAAAAGAAGGGGATGAATATAAAGGTGGAACGATTTTAGACCCCGCTAAAGGTAAGACCTATAAGTGTGTCTTAAAGGTGATCGAAGGAGGGGCTAAACTGCAGGTTAAGGGCTGTATAGGATTCCTTTGCAAATCTCAATTCTGGGTACGGATGAAGTAAAACCATGGCCGCTACCTCGGATAGAGGGGTAGCGGTTTTTCTTTTTTTGTCTCCTTGATTTTGAAAACTACAATTTTTCCCGTGTCCCGGTGCCACCAGGTGCCTACGATTTCCATATCCTGCGGGCGGTAGGCCTTAAAAAGGTCGTATTTCTGGGGTGGCCATTTCTTCTCCTCCCAGATGAAATAGTGGATGTTTATCCTTTTTAGTGTTTCGATGAAATCTCTATAATTTTCCCCCGGCAGGGTGTAAGAATTTAATCCAGCCTTCCATTCTGGGGCCGGACAGGAAGGTACCGGTATATGCAAATTGCTGTAGAGAGTTATCAGACGACCTGAAGCCCCAATGGAAGAGATATTTATCGGATCCCGTCTTTTTTCTTCCCTTAGGGCGATAGTTTTTCCAATTTCCAGGAAAACAGTTTTATCTGGATCATGGAGCTTGATTTCTCTAGGCAAGGTAACGGCCATGGAGAGGACAAAAATGAGAAAGAAAATATGCTTTCTTTCCCAACGTGGTAGTCTTTTTTCCATTCTGGCCAGTAGGCTATTAAAGCCATAACCGACAAAAATAAAGGCTGGCAGGGCAAGTAAGGAAATCCATCGTGGTTCCAACGCCCAGTCTCGTAATACACTTAAGTAGATCAAAATCAGATTGACGCCGGCCATACTCGCAAGCCAGTAAGTGAGGCGGTCTTTTTGCCATTTATAGCACCAAGAAAAAAACCCAATCAGAAGGATAAAGAAAAAGAAATAATTAAACGCCTCAGCTGTACGTTGTATTACTAATCCCAATGCGGTGAACCAAAGAAGGGTTCGAGATTGTTGGAAGAATCCTGGAAATCTCTCCCAACCTGGCGGTGGATGGAGGGAGAGTCTTGTCAACTCGTTCCTTATGGTTTGGTAGTTCTGCGGTAACTCTTTTGCGCGATCAACTATATCATTCAGTCGATACAGGTTAGGCATCTTTTGGGAGATTAGATAGTAAATTGTAAATGCCGCTATGATGGTTAAAAGTGGGGCGAGAAAAGCAATTACTTTTCGACCTTTTTCTTCCTTTTGACATAAAACAAGAAAAGCGAGACTAATGACTGAGAAAAAAATTGACTCAAACCGGTTCCAGGTTGCCAAGATAAAAAAAATGCCACTTACACAAAGAAGTATTTTTTTGTCCCTTTTAAGGGATAGGGCACAGGTAAATAATCCCATAGTAATGAAAAACCACGCTGCTGGATCACGTATTACATCGACGCTGGCGCTGACAAATACATGGAGTACCGCGTAAACGAAAGTGGTGATGAATGCAATCGGACGATAGAAAAAAAGACGTCCCAGGAAGTAAAGGGGGATGATGGTTAGAGAGCCGAAGAGTATGGAGACCGCCCGCATGGCCCAAATCCAATCTTGAAAAATGGGATAAAAGAGGGCTGCCATAG
>JAOAFE010000010.1 GCA_026416455.1 Syntrophales bacterium | reverse complement strand
GAGATTCTCTGTGATATTGCTGGTGGTGTTGTGGCGACGTTTCCCCATGAGCGGGATTTTGTGAATCCCGAGACGGGGCCGCAGCTGCTTCGTTATACGAAGAGGAATCCCGAGATGCCCGTGGAAGATCAGGCCCAGTTCTGGCGCTATCTGGGTGATATCCTATGCTCTGCTACGGGTGGTATTGTCAGTGTAGGGAATTATCACGGTGGTGGGTCGCCCATTATGGAGCAGATTGCCATTACGACTCAGTATGACATCGAATCTCGGAAGAAGCTGGTCCGGTATATTGCCGGTATGAATGGTGGGGATAGAGAAGCTCTGGCGAATGCCCTACCCTGGTATTCAAGAAAGAAGTAAGAAATAGGCATAAAGGGGCCTTCTCCTCGAAGAGAAGGCCCCTTTATCCGTCCAAGGAGGCATGAAAATGTTTGATCTCTCGAAATTTTCTCTGGCAGGAAAAGTAGCTATCGTTACAGGAGGAAGCCGTGGAATAGGACAAGGTATCGCCATCGGTTATGCTCGTGCCGGTGCCAAAGTTATTGTAACCAGTAGAAAGGCGCAAGATCTTGAAGCGACGGCGGCTCAGATCAGGGATTTTGGCGGAGAGGCTTTTGCACTACCGGCACATCTTGGCCGGATGGAAGAGATAAAAAGGGTCGTCGAGACCGTCATGGAAAAATATGGTCGAATTGACATCCTCGTGAACAACGCTGGGGCGAGTCCGGCTATGGCCTCTGTCTTAGATGCCGATGAAAGGCTTTGGGAAACGATCATGAATCTTAACCTGAAGGGGGTCTATTTCATGAGTCAGGCTTGTGCTCGCGTCATGAAAGAGCAGGGTGGAGGAAAGATCATCAACATTGCCTCCATTGACGGCTACAAGCCAGAGCCTTTTGTCAGTATCTATTCCGTATCCAAAGCTGGTTGTCGCATGATTACAAAGGCATTTGCAATGGAATTAGCACCTTATAATATTCAAGTTAATACCATTGCCCCGGGTCCTATCAGTACCAAAATGATGGATTCTCATTGGTTCAGTCTCCCACCAGAAGAAGCAAAAAAGGCGAAGGAAGAATTCGAAAAATTACTCCCCATGGGAAGGATAGGGGTACCGGATGATATCGTCGGTGCAGCCCTATATCTTGCTTCGGAGGCTTCCAACTATACAACGGGAGCGGAAATTGTGATCGATGGCGGTGTTCTTCTTGCCTCTATGATGATTGGTGCTATAAGCCACTAATATTTTTTACCCTTTCCCTTTACACCTGCCCGTCATGGGTGTGGATTGGCAGACCCACCCATGACGGGCCCCTCCTTCTTCGCATCTCCCCCTTGATTTTTCTGGTGAGTTATTTTACGGAAAATAATCGATGTCAATCAGCCGTTCCGCATGGTTGCGAGGGGGGGATGGCCAAGATACTTATTATAGATGATGATGATTCTAATCGAGAGTCTCTCGAGCTGTATTTTTTGGAGGAGGGGCATCAGGTTATAGCGGTGGCCTCGGGAGAAAAGGGAATTCAAAAATTTTCTGAAGAAGGGGCTGAAGTGGTAATTTTGGATATCAGGTTGCCCGATATGGATGGGTTCATGGTTCTCAAGCGCCTGAAGGAAATTGACCCAGAAGTAAAAGCCATTATGATAACGGCCTTTCACGATGATCAGACAATTAAAAAAGCTATAGAAAGCGGTGCCTATTCCTATGTAAAAAAACCCATTGATCTTTATGAGTTCGAATCTGTTGTTTCCCGGGCCGTGAAAGAAGATACCCTTCTGCAGAAAAAAAGTTCTTCCATTGGTTCCATTGCCTCGATCAAGTCCTGACAATTAGTTTGATGAGCGGAGTTTGGCAAAGTATCTGCTTATTTCGTTTGTATCCAAACAGTTGAGACAGTCTCTTTTTTCCATCCAACCTTTCCGCGCTATTTTAATTCCTAAGGATAGATGACCAAAGCCGGACATATCATGAATATCAGGATTAATAGCAATTTTTACCCCCATCTTTTTGGCCACCAGCAGATGCGGCCATGAAATGTCGAGGCGATAGGGATTCGCGTTAAGTTCTATTACCTTACCTTGTTTGGCTGCCTCTGTAATGATCATTTGCATGTTTACTTCGTATGGTTCTCGGGATAAAAGAAGTCTTCCCGTCGGGTGGGCAAGTATGGTTGTGTATGGATTACGCAACGCGCGACAGATGCGTTCCGTCATTTCAGATTCCTTCATCTGAAAGTGGGAATGAACAGCAGCAATGACGAAATCGAATAAAGACAAGATTTCCTCTTCATAATCCAGACTTCCGTCCGGCAGGATGTCCGCTTCGATGCCTTTGAAAATGCGAAAAGGGGCCAAATTTTTGTTAAGTTCGTCGATGAGGAGCATCTGTTTTATTATATCATCCTTTTTTAGTCCTCCTGCGTAATAGGCAGACTGACTATGATCGCTGATCCCGATGTAGGTATAACCTTTTTGACGCGCAATTTTTGCCACTTCTTCAAGCGATAGACTGCCATCGCTAAAGGTAGTGTGAATGTGCAGAATACCTTTTAAGTCTTGTTCTTCAATGAGTATTGGCAAATTGCCCTTTTCCGCAACCTCAATTTCTCCCATATTCTCTCGCAATTCGGGTGGTATATATTGTAGTCCGAGGTGATGAAAAATCTCTTCTTCGCTTCTACAAGGGATATTTTCTTCGCCCCGATAAAGACCGTATTCGTTCATCTTGAATCCTAGGTCTTTAGCGCGGGATCTCATAGCCGTATTATGTTCACGACTACCCGTAAAATGATGCAGGGCATAGGGAAATTCTTCCGGTGTGATGATCCGCAAGTCAGAGTTGATACCGGACTTTAAGATGACACTTACTTTTGTATCTCCCCGACTCGTGACCGTTTCTACCGGATCCAGATGAACGAAAGTATCTGCAATGTCTCTTGGATGGTAGGATGCTACGAGTAAATCTATATCTTTCACCGTCTCCGCCCCTCGACGGAGAGAGCCAGCAATGGTAACTGGCAGCGCCAGTCTATCGCTCAGCAAGGTAGATATATGCACGGCATCGGCATACGCCTCCGAATATAGACGCCTTGCTTGATATTGTTTTATCCGTTCAATGCCTTTGAGGACGTTTTCTTGAGTTTTTTTTCCAAACCCTTTGAGATTGACCAATCTATTCTCCCTACAGGCATACTCTAGTTCACCGACGGTCTTAATTCCCAGCTCTTGATAAAGGGTACGGATTTTTTTGGGGCCGAGGCCAGGTATTTTCAACATTTCCAGGTGACCGGGGGGAATCGATTTTTTCAGCTGATCATAATATTCCAGTCTTCCCGTTGTCACGAGTTGCTTTATCTTTTTACCGATGGCCTCGCCGATACCAGAGATATTAGACAGTTCATCCTTCTCGATTAAAGTTTCTATGTCCTCCGTGATGCGTTCCAAATTTCGAGCTGCTACCTCGTAGGCGCGACTCTTAAAAGGGTTTTCTCCCGCCAGTTCCAGTAGGACGGCAATCTCGTTTAGAATTCTTACAACTTCTTCTTTTTGCATCACACGGATTGATGTATCAACCTCAAACCGGGGTGGGGAACCCTAAAATAAGGAATATTCGTTCCCCCCAAAGAGCCAATAAAAGCTGTTTTCCTATCAGGTCCACCAAAACAAATGTTCGATGGTTGGCGAATTACCTTTCCTTCCTTGTCTTCCAATACTTTATGAAACTCACCTCCTAAGGTTATGATGCCAATGGCATTCTCCATGGGTAGGGTGACCCACAAGTTGTCCGCCTCATCAAAGGCGATACCATCGGGGAATCCTAATCGGCCCAAGAATGGAGGGCCGTATACTTCCGGAGGCCCTAAGGTACTATCGGGCAGGATGGGAAATCTTATCACTCTTCTTTTCATCGTTTCCGCTACGAATAGGTATTTTTCTTCTTTATCCAAAGCCAGGCCATTGGCAAAGTAAATCCCTTCTGCCACTATCTTGACCTTTTCTTCAGTATAGAGGATTATGCACCCGTCAGGCGCCGGATGCTGGAGGGCATCCTGCACATCGCTTCGGTAAGTGGAGTTTGAAACCCAAAGGCGTCCCTTGGTATCGACGTAAGGGAAATTGGGTGCGGGTGTCTTTTTTCCCTCTACTTCCCGGAAGAGTACAGTGTGAGATTCTTTCCGATAGGGGTTGATCTTTTGCACCTCTCCGCTTCCAATGTTTGCGATAATGCAGTTTCCCTTTTGATCAAAGCAAATACCATTCGGGATACCTCCCAGACCCCCCACAATTTCGGTTTGATTATCTGGTGAAATCTTGGCGAGCCCCCCTCGTCCGTCGGCTGCCCAAACAAAACCGTCATCTGTAACCATGACTCCCTCTGGTCTTACAAGACCGCTGCCGATTGTCTTTACCTCATTTAATGGTATTTCCATCTTCGTTTCCTCCCAAAAATCGCCTCGGATTGTCTTCTAACATGGTTTTTATCTGTATTTTAGATATACCAGCCTCCTTTAGGGCGGGTATGACATGACAAAAAAGGTGGGCCGGATTTGCATTGGAGGCGAGTTTCTCCATACCAGGTCTCCCGAGCCAATGATGGACATAATCTTGGGAAAGCATGATCTTCCTTTCATAGCCCCTTGACAGTAAATCTACCAAACAATTAATTCGGGACCGATCGGTGGGCATTCCTACTATCCCTTCCACCCCGAACCGGTCGAACCCTATGTAAACACCGAAGGAGAGGGTTTCAACATGATATGAGAGATTCGTATTTCCGCACATATGACCGATCATGATTTTATGCGGTTGAGCACCTTCGGCGATCAGAAAGGACGCTTGCTCGGGTCCAAGCTTCCCTTCCTGTGTATGCGTAATGATGGGGATGCCTAGCTGCCCGGATGCACGAGCCGCCGCTCGGAAAAACCATTTCTCGTAACGGGTAATTTCGTCACGACTAGAGGCCACCTTAATTACACCTGCTCTGATTCCCGTTTTTCCAATGCCCATCGTAGCTTCGGTCAAAAACATCTCGTAAATCTCATCTTCTACCCTCCCCAATCCGCTTCGCGCTTTGAAGTAAGCAGGGGCGCTTCCGCGCTCATAATAATAGCCCGTAGAACAAACGATCTGTAATCCCGTTTGCTCACTAATCTCTTTTAAGAGAGTTACGTCCCTTCCCGTTTCGTTGGTCGTTGCGTCCACCACCGTTTTGACCCCGTGAGAAAGTAAGATCCTGGCCATAACTAATCCTTTTTCCAAAAGTTCATGACGGGTTTGTGAAACCACTGAAATATCACCGTACCATCCAGGATAGCCGAAGAAGAAATGCTCGTGTATTAGAGTGACGCCGAGGTCTTCCGGTGCAATGGGTCCTGTTACGGTATTGATCTTCATTCTTTTTTGTCAGGGGTAAAGTTTTTTCATAAGCCAAGCCATGTTTTTCCCTAGGTCTCGCATGGTGTTGAGGCCTTCTTCGTCCTTCCATACCTCCCCAATGTTACGACCCAAACCCACGTTCCAATAGCTAGAGCCGGGCATAACCATTTGCATGTAATGAAAAAATAAATTTAGGGCATTGAAGGCGGGTATACCGCCCGCACGCCGTACCGCCACGACCCCAGCTCCGACTTTGCCCTTCAGCATATAATCGTTAGCCCTCGCGACCAGACCGCATCTTTCGATAAAGGCTCTCATGTTCGCCGTGACATCGGAAAAGTAAGTGGGGGAACCGAGAATTAGACCTTGCGCCGGTAGAATCTTGTCGATGAGCTCGTTCAAAATGTCATTATCTTGTGCACAATGTTTATTCTTTTGTCCGAAACATTTGTAGCAGGCCCGACAACCAGATAATGTTGCTCCGGCTAACTGGATCTGTTCTGTTTCTATCCCTTCCTTGTTGAGCTCTTCGAATACTATATTTATAAGAATGGATGTATTCCCGTCTTTCCTGGCACTGCCATTGATAGCGATGACTTTCATGATTCATTGACCTCCCTTCATATGTTCTTTTGCCCTACGCACGAGTAGTCGACAGCAATCTTTTATATTTTCAGGTGGATAGAGCTTAAGCTCATCCCGATAATAAATCTGGTAAATGTCTTCTATCAGTTCGTCTTCATCACCCTCATGGGAGCATATGCGGCAGTATAATTCATGGGCTGACTTTCGGGCAAGGAAAAAGGCTTCCTTTACTTCTTCACCTCGAACAAATCCTTGGTGCGGCAGCCCTAATAGTGACGCATGAAGAGATTCAAGCCTTTTTAAGGACGTTAGATATGTGTCATAACCAGTAAAAAAGGTGGGGAAGAAACCTAAAGACGGCATAAAGAACCCCAGGGCATCGGAGGGAAATAAGGCTTCTATTTCTCTGATAAAAACACCTATATGCCCAGGTGAATGACCCTTTATCTCCAGAAATGAAAGGGTTATCCCACCAAGATCAAGGCTATCACCGTCTTTGACGGGGAATAGGGCATTTATCGTTGGTGCGATAACACGAGAAAGTGGTCGCTTCAGAAAGACTGAGATGAAGAGGTCATCCCTGATGAGGGTCTTTTGTACGGGTTCCTTGCTGAGAAATTCGTTTGCCCCGTAACCACATATGACGATACATTCGGGAAAAGCTTCTTTTAGTAAGGGAAGGCCCATGACGTGATCTGCGTGAGGATGACTAACAATGAGGTAATGAGGCGCTATTTCTAAGATCTTAAGCGTAGAGATGATATGCGGGGCCGTGGCGGTCACCCCTACTTCGATTAGAGCTGAGGCGGAAGTTCCTTTCACCAAATACTGACAGAAATGGTAATTACCTAAGACCAATATATTATCTGCTAAGGTGACGGGATGATTCTCGGTTAGTGGATAGATGGGTTTCATTTACCCGTTCCAATCTGGCAATGACGGAAGGGACCGTTTTCACCTGGTTTTGAGCTTGTGCTTTAACAGGTCACCAAGGTTGGCCAGGCCTTTCGCCGTAGCTTCTTCATTTTCCTTGCCTCCTTCACCGGCAAAATATTCTCCCAGCGTCTCACGACTATGAATATCTTCGTGGCAGTAAACGCACAGATTTTCCCAGTTAGATCCGTCCGGGGGATTATGGTCGTGATTTCCGTCTTTGTGATGAACTGTCAGTAATCGTAGGTTTTCTCCCGAGAATTCTCGCCCGCAGCGGGCACAGATCGGGCCGTGGATGGCAAGCGATTTTTCGCGATAGTAGCTCCATCGCGGGTCATTATGACTATTTTTGAGTTCGCGGATGATCTCTTCCAGGGGCCTTTCATTACGTCGAGTTGGCACCCTTTCCGCTTTAATTCGGCGCCCTGACGGTTTAAAGGTGATGCGACCCATAAAAAAAAGAAGTTACCTCCGCATATCTTTTGCAAAGAGGACGGAAAGAAAGGCACGTAACCCCTTTATCAGGGCACCTGCCGTGTTGAGTAACCTAAAGGATGGTAGCTTGAGGAAAGGGCGGACTATATGCTCCAAGGAAGAAAAAAACCCGAGATACCCTTGGAGCTTTCCCAAGGCAGCATCCATCGTTTCTACTCTGCGGCGGATGAGGAAAGAAGAGGTTCTAGTGTTGGCAGAAATTTCTTCGATGTTTTGCAAAATCCTCGGCAAATCTTTGTTTATTTGTTCTAAGGCTTGGGAGAGCCCCTTGATAAACCGATTTAATTGGATGGCTAAGGGTATGACCATGAGAACCATCCCGCACACAGCCGCACTGAGTAAGATCAGCGAAATTTCAAGGTACATTTGTTAAAATTTCACACCTGAGGTGTTTTTTCTTCCTTAAAGGCTTCTACACCCGCTTCAATAGCCCTTTTTAATTTTCCCTTTCCTTCCTCTAAATTTTCCTTCCCTTCTTCGAGAAGCTCGGTTGCCTTGGATTTAAGTTCTTCCTCCGTTTTCTTTAGGCGAGCTAAAAGATTATCGTAAGCCTTTTTACTCTTCTCTCTGGCTTCTTCGTATTCTTTTTTGGCTTGAGCGAGGAGCTCGTCCGCCTTCTTTCCTAATTCTTCTCTCGTTTCTTTACCGCTTTTTGGCGCATAAAGAATGCCGATTACGGCGCCTACAATACCCCCAATCAATAATCCCAATAACAGATTTTCGGTCTTTTCCTCCATTTTTCCCTACCTCCCTCTTTGATTTGTTATTTAGTATAAGCAAGCAATTTGATGTGTCAAGGAAAATCGGGCTAAAAAGGTCAGTAATTCACGGTTATGACAAGTATGTCTGAATACTGTCCTACCGACACATCCTGACCAGCGGGAATGCGACCGTAGACGGTCAAATTAACCGTTGTCCTGTTTACCCTTTGTGTTACCGTCCTCGTGCCCCCGGTGCCATCTCCCCAGATGGTTGAGCGACTTGCGTCAGTGTAAAGATTGTAATTTAGCAGCTCACTTCCACCCGTTTGCTTCATCTTTCTCGGATTGAAACCACCCGAGTTAGGGCTGGGACCGATCGCAGTGGTAGTCCTTTCGTTCGTATTGCAGGTGATGGTGATGATTCCTTGGGAATCAACGGGGGTTATGTCTATGGGGCTATAGTTACCGAAGGCAATACCCGTCGTACTCACCGTACATGCCGCTTCAGCCGGAGTGCAGATAAGGGTAATTAATAGCAATAGACACCAGTTACTCCATCTCAATTTCTATTACCCCCATGTCCACCATAAACTTCTCACTTTCTGGTATCCGGAGGGTGAAACGTGCCGGATTACCCTTGTAGAGGAATTCTACTTCATATAAGCCCGGCGCAATATTTTCGAAGTAAAATTCGCCGTCGTTTAGTACCGGTATTACATGCTCTTGGGCATGCGCCCTGAGCTTTATATTAACATTTTCTATAGGAAAAGACACGTTTTTTTCCCTGATTATAATCTTCCCCATGAAGGCTTGGGTTTTAATGACATCAAAAGGTACGAAGACCCCTTGTCGGGTGCCTGGATTTATCCACTGATTTACCGTTTTGATAGAGTAATGGAGGGGAACTTTTTTGTCGTCGATCGAGATGTAGTTATCCACGTTTGATTTGAGATAGGGGAGGACGGATATTCCCCTTGAGTCCGTTTTCCCTGCCTCTTGATAATTCAATTTCACTGTTACATCTTTTATATTTCCTACTTTGACGATGCCGAAACTATCATAAACGGGAATGGATAATCCTCCATGCCCATCGGCATAAACGACAGCACCGGCAAAGGACAAACGGTAGGATTCCTGTTCCCGGCGTAATCGACTCCATGTTCCCATATATTCCGCTGTACATTGACCGAAACGGCGGTTGACCTGAAGATATGGGTTGAGGCTGCTTGAGTTTTTGCCCTCTTCTCCACTTATATGAGCACTGCTTGCTGTTACCCGAAATGAGTAATCCTCGCTCTTCATGGAGGGGTTTTTCTGTAGGGTGAGGGAACCAGTTGTGGAATAGCGATCCCGGGAAAAAGAGCCGGAGAGGTTCGTCTTCTCCCATGGATAATAGATGAGGTTGACGAAAAACTGGGTATCGTTCGTCTGTTCAAGGATGCGGGTTGCTGAGCACGTCAAGTAGAAATGCTTGGTTACATTTTTGCTATACGTAATAGTGAAGCGGCTTCCCGTCGATCCATCGAAGTACCAAGAGCGGCCAAAATTGGCCACTATGTTATCAGGAATAAGACCTTTTATCCCTAAACTGATGTATGATTCGTAGCGCGCATTTCCTTTTCCCGTTAAAGTGTAATATTCTTTTGAATTTATCCTCCCTGAAAGCCCGAGGGAGATTTTCTCCGAGGAAAAGGAATGACCAGCGTACATAGAAGTGCCGGTGTCATCAAAACGCCGGGAAAAGGAAAGGTGTGTTTCCGTGACACCGATGGCCGGGAGGGGTTTAAATGCTGAAGTTAAGCCCCCGTTAATAACCTCCCTGCTCCCTTCGCCTCTTATCCCCCAAGTGACGGCGTCCGATATACCGTAACGATGGTGGAAGAGAAAAGCCTCCGGTCCGTAACTATTACTTTCCACCCCGTAATTTTTTCGCATACTTCCTATATTGTAGCTAAACTCATGCTCCCCCTTTTTCAAAAGGACATCGGTGTAATATACAGATTCGGAGACAACCGTTTCGCGACCGAACGCGTCTTTCAGCACGACCTTCATGGTATTAAAACCAGAAACGAAAGGGATGCTTTTCAAATCGTACCGACCAGGTTCGATTTTTTCTTTTCGGATAGGTACTTCGTTTACATATAACCACATTTCCGTCGGTAACGTTACATAACCGGAGTAATCGAAGGTAGGTGACTTCACATAGTAAGGATTGAGAGAGTAATTCTTGGTGATACTTATACCCCCCATATTTAATGTGCTTCCTAACGGCCCCGAGGTGGCATAAAAATCGCCGAGAGTAATGCTCAGAAGCTTTTTTTTGTTTTCCCACATAAGTTGTGAAGAAAGGCGGACGAATCGCTCTTCCAAAGGCAAATCTCGGTACGTAAAGTTAGAAAGAAAGAGAAAATCATACGCCTTTAGACCTATTTCGGCTGAAAAATCGAAAAAACCCCGGCTGGCGAGGCTATCGTTCCAAGAAGTGGAATAGTTAAGAAAAGCACTCAGTCCTTTTGGTTGTTGAACGGCCCTTTTGGGAGTGTAGGTAAAGTCGATGGTGCTTTTTGTTCCCAGCATCTCCGGTTGGGCTTGGATCTCGAGGGTTAGAGATTCCTCGATGAATTTAAACCTTATTCCTGATATTGAACGTAGAGAAACATACGTCTGACTGTCTATTAATTGACGATCTCCTGTAATTAATTTGACGCCCATCTCGGAAAGGTCTTGCTCTTTCATAAAGACATCTTTTTCCTGGGTCAGGATGATAATATAATCGCCTTTTTTTACGGAGTTTAATATAACGGTAGCGATGCTCTTTTCCCCCTTAAATTCCCCGGCAACACTTGGATGGGCAGGGGGAAAGAGAGAGAAAAGGACAAAAAAATACAGAATCAGGCTGGTTGCAAAGTGACGGTGATGGGCCATGAGTATTCGCCTGGCTTGGCATCTTCCGTCAAGTAGAACCGATAGCTTAAATCGAGATCGATGGATGTTTTTTTATTAGGTTGATGGATTAGGGCATGTTTTGAGGTGATGAATATTTCTCCAGCGCCGGGCAAGCCTTGTACACTGACTGATTTAAAGGGTTTTTCTAATCCCTCGAAGAGAAGCAAAAAACCAGAGCGGCTGGTATCTCTAATGGCAATACCCGTCGCGTGGGGGACATCCACGTAACCTCGCTTCACATCCGCTTCGGAGACTTGTATACTCTGAACCTGGTATTTTACTTTGATGCTCCAATGGGGCCTGACTTTCACCGCAACTTCAAGAGGTTTCATTCTGCTTTCTCCATAAGCGGGGGTAACAGTGTCAGATATATGACTAACAAAGAACGAGGTCATTAACGCTACAATCGTAACGAAGGATTGGATCATAAGGGCATGGCGAATAGAGTGGGTATCTACCACTCCCTCCTCTATCAAAATCTCGCCTAACTTCTTTTTTTTCTTAATTTTCTCCTGCTTCTTTAAGGCCCATTCTATTTTATCTGGGGTGGTAGCTCCTATTTCCACGAGAATCTCTCCCAGTTTTTTAGGTGCGCTGAGAGCGGGGAGTACGGATGGGGATAGATATTCATTTTTATTCGTGTTATTTCTATTAATTTTCATTGTTTACCCCTTTTACGAAAATTTGATTGAGCGAAAATTCCTTCGCTATGGCCGTTCCGGAGGAAGTGTTAACCGTTATGTGTATAATTTTTATCTTTCCATCGGTCGAAAAAGGGATAGCGTAGAGTTTAGCCGCCCCTGTCAGCAAGTACCAACCTCCAATCTTTTTATTAAAAATCTCTATGCCGTGGTTATCTTTACCTAATACAACTACCTCGCTTAATATTCTATGCACGTTTCCCCGATTTATAATTTTAAAACGAAGCTCTTTATTTTCAATGGTGGGATTTTCTATCTCGATTTTCGGTTGAGATTTGGCCGGTGTCACGAAAACGGGGATGCCTATTTTCATGTATAATTTGACAACGGCTCCTTTTCTTTCCCCTTCTTGGATGGGTACTTCTTCTATGTAAATACGGTACGATTCCTCTTGCTCATCTTTGGGTAGCTGGTTAATTCCGATACGGATTATTTTTTCCTCTCCCGGCTTTAATTTTAGGATGCGAGGAACAACAATGATATTCTCCGTTTCATCATATTTATCTTGTCCATCCTCCCCTTGACGCCAACGGAAGGCTTTGACCCGGATGTTTATCTCCGCATCATCTTGGTTTTTTATGGCAATTTTTTCAATCCGGTTTTGCGGATCTAAGAATATTTTAACGGGATTTATTTCTATATTGGCCCCCCATATGGGGGTGCTCATCAAAACAAAGAGAAACACCAGGCTTAATTTTTTCATCTATGATCTACCCTCCCTCGGAAGAATAACCGCTCATCACCCCAGCATTTGATAGGGGAGGGGCTTTCTTCCCCTCCCCTATTTGTTAGTATTCCACCGTCGCGGTCAAAGTGGCTGAATAGGTACCCGTCCCGACATCCTGTTCAGCTGGAATACGGCCGTATATGTACTTCGTAATGGGTGAGGCATTGGGAGCCTGTTCGCCCGATCCGCTGTTGTCACTGGGGAAGATTGTACTTCTATTTGAGTCGGAGTAAAGTTGGAAGTTTAGGTTGTCTGTGCCGTTTGTCATCTGTCGCGTCCCAGTGATGTATGTCTTATATGTTGTTCCTTTGGTGCATTTGAATGTCATACTGGCCTGAGCATCAGTCGGCGTCGAAGAGGTTACATCATAGTCGCCAAAGTTTAGGGGCCCTGCATTTTGGATCGAACATTTGGCCACTACCTGAGCTCCTACACTTAAATTTTGGGTCACCGTGGCTGCTATAACCGTTCCCCCCGCAAAAATCAACACCGTCAACATAACAAAAAATGTAAATGCTTTTTTCATTTGAACCTCCTATTTTTGTTTATTTGTTAGTTTTTCCATAAATGTCCACACATGCGTAGTTATTCACCTACCATCGCATCACCTCCTTCGATTTTTTGTTTGGATTATAATACAGCAATTATGATGCCAAAATTAGACAACCCTTTTTGTCGCATAAAAAAAGCCGGATTCTCAAAGGAGAATCCGGCTTTTCGATGAGAAACTGTAATTACTTGCCAGCTGGTGCAGCAGGAGCAGCCGGAGCAGCGGGTGCAGCCGGGGCGGCTGGTGCAGCTGGTGCGCCTGGAGCGGCCGGTGCTGCAGAGCCTGCGGGTGCGCCCGGAGCAGCGGGTGCAGCCGGGGCGGCCGAAGGTGCCGGAGCCTCTGTCTTGGCTGGTTCAGCCGGTTTCTGCTCTTCTGCCTTCTTGCAGCCAACTACGGCAAAAGACATGGTTACAACCAAAAGCAAGGACAGAATGATGGCAATGACCTTCTTCATTTTCCTCGTTCACCTCCTTTCCCTTCGTATTCAACCTCTTACAACCCATTTAGATGGTATCGAGCAGCAAACTTACGCTTTTTTTTTAGCTTGTCAAGGGAAAATTTTAAGTATATAAGCCGCCTTCGGTACAAATTACCCTAAACCAAAAGGTGTAAGATGATTTTGGGGATTGACGTTGGAGGGACACATACGGATGCCGCACTTTTGGAAGATTTCGAAGTAAAGAAGAAGGTAAAGGTAAAAACTAATCAGGAAGATATTCTTTCTTCCCTCCTGGAGGCAACATCTAGCATATTTGCGAGC
This sequence comes from Syntrophales bacterium, assembly GCA_026416455.1. GTDB lineage: Bacteria > Desulfobacterota > Syntrophia > Syntrophales > UBA8958 > JAOAFE01. The sequence continues at coordinate 102,152 of JAOAFE010000010.1, read as the reverse complement.
CTTGATCCAAAAAGACTGAGGCGCATAGTTTTAAGTACCACTATTTCTACTAATGCTATTGTTCAAAATAAAATAAGGCGGGTGGGGTTGATTATAGCCCGAGGGCCCGGCATCCCTCCCTCGCTCCTACCTTTTCCGGAGGACACATATCTTCTTTCGGCATACATGAACCATCGTGGTTTTGAGGTGGTGCCGTTAGACGAAAAGGAAGTAGAGGAAGCCGTGTCTCGGTTCATCGAGGCAGGCATTGAGCATTTAGGAGTCGTAGGTAAATTTTGCACCCGAAATCCTGCCCATGAGTTAGCAATAGCAAAACTCATTGGAGGCCGCTTTAAGCATGTTTCGCTAGGTCACAAATTATCTGGTCGTCTCAATTTTCGTCGTAGAATAGCTACTACTTACCTCAATGCTGCTATCTCCAGTCTTTATCGGAGATTTGCCTTGGCGGTGATGAATTTTGTTAGGGACTTGGGTGTATCAGCTCCGGTTTACATTTTAAAAGCTGATGGTGGCACGATAGGAATTGAAGAGTCGATTCAGTTTCCCTGTCAGACCATTCTGTCTGGGCCCGCCGCAAGTATTATGGGTGTCCTCGCCTTATCTCGAGGAAATAGTGATGCTATTGCTCTCGATATCGGTGGTACAACAACGGATATTGCCGTGTTTGCCGATGGCGTACCTCTGCTGGAGGGTTTTGGGGTTAAGATCGGTGGGCTAAAGACGTTAATTAGGGGATTGAGAACACGTTCTATTGGCGCGGGAGGAGACAGTAGGATAAAGTGGCAGGACGGCAAGATTGCAATTGGGCCGGAGAGAGAAGGAGATGCGGCTGCTTTAGGAGGCCCATATCCGACACCTACCGATGCCATGGTGTGGTTAGGTTTAATCAAGATTGGCGATAGGGATAAAGCAGGTGCGGCCATATACACTTTAGCGAGGGAAGCAGGTCTTTCGGTAGATGAGATGGCCCGTAAGATGTTGGATACAACCTTGGAAAAGATTTGCGAGGCGGTGAAGGAGTTTGTCAACGAAATTAATAATGAGCCCGTATACACCATCCATGAGCTCTTAGAGGGAAGAAAAATTAGGCCGACGAATCTTTATCTTGTAGGAGGGCCCTCGGAAGGGTTGGCCGAACCTTTAGGTAAGATGCTCGGCTGTACGCCCCACCTCCTTCCCCATGCGGAAGTGGCAAATGCCATCGGGGCGGCTTTAGCGCGGACAACTACGGAACTTACACTCCTTGCCGATACAGAGAAACGAACTCTGACGATCGCAGAAGAAGGAGAAACAATGTATATTCCTCCCCGTACGAAAATAGACGATATAATCACATTGGGGAAAGAGAGATTGAAAGAGCGGGCCAAGAGAATGGGGGCCAAGGAGGATGAATTGGAGATAGAGGTACTGGAGGAGCAAGAATTCAATATGGTTAGGGGTTTTGATACGATTGGCAAAAATATAAGAGTAAAACTTCAAATCAAGCCCGGTCTCATTGCTGGTTATAACAGCGAGAAAGGTATAAGATGAAGAAGGATAAGATGCGGAAAACAGGTTTGGTCTTTTTCCCCGCTTTTGATTGGGCGATTGCCCCTGATCATCCAGAGAGGGAGGAAAGGCTTCTTTATACGCAAGACCAGGTCTTTGAAGAAGGTCTCTTGGATTTTGATAATATAGTGGAGTTTAAGCCCAAGATCGCCAAGGAAGAGGACGTAAAAAGAGTGCACATCTGTGTGCCCGATGTAAGCAGTGTCGTGACGGAATCGCATATGATTTCCGCTGGTGGCGCCATCACAGCGGCAGAAAAGGTACTATCGGGTGAAGTCGATAATGCCTTTGCTCTCGTTAGACCCCCCGGTCATCATGCTATGCGGGTTGTGCACGGGGCGAGGGGTTTCTGCAATATTAACATCGAGGCCATCATGATAGAATATATACGTCGCCACTATGGTCATAAAAGGATAGCCATCGTGGATACGGATTGCCATCATGGAGATGGGACGCAGGATATATACTGGCATGACCCCGATACCCTCTTTATATCCATGCATCAGGACGGGCGCACTCTTTATCCCGGCTCCGGATTTGTCGATGAGTTTGGAGGACCTAACGCCTTGGGAACAACGATCAACATTCCCCTTCCCCCTCGTACCTCGGACGAAGGTTTCCTCTACGTACTGGATCATGTAGTACTTCCCATTCTTGACGAATTCCAGCCGGACCTTATTATTAATTCCGCGGGGCAGGACAATCATTATACAGACCCCATCACCAATATGCGCTTCAGCGCCCATGGTTATGCCCTTTTGAATGACAAGCTGTGCCCCGATATTGCCGTTTTGGAGGGAGGATATTCTATCGAACATGCCCTACCTTATGTAAATGTGGGCATCATTCTGGCCATGGCCGGTTTTGACTATTCGGACATAAGAGAACCGGATTACGACCCGGAGGCGTTGCGTCAGTCGGCGGAAATCACCGCCTACATCGAGACCTTAGCGGAAGCCATCTACAGAAAGTGGCAAGACAGGAAGAATATTAAAGATGTGGGGAGAATAGTAAATGGTTATATTAAGCGGCGTAAGCGTATTTACTATGATACGGATGGGATTGTTGAGTTTCAAGAAGAATCGGTAAGGGTATGCGACAGCTGCGGGGGGCTGGTGTTAATAGAGTCGAGGGCTGATACGGGTTACCATATATATGCCATCTGCGTGCCTGGGCGCAGCTGCGCTGCCTGCCGGGCCGAAGGAGAATATATTTTTGAATCCACGCCTAAATTTAAATATAATTATGTCTACTTTCAAGACCGGGAGAAAGATGTGTTCCTGGTTAAGTAAACATTCCTGAGACGGAAATCAATTAAGGGATGGAAAAATGAAGTACTTTCTCTGTGTCATAGGCATGGTATTTGTGCTGGAGGGGATTCCTTACTTTGCCTTTCCTGAGAGGATCAAGACATTTCTCTTGCGAATGGCTGATATGCCCGCCAGAAACTTAAGAATTATGGGCTTTATCTCTATACTTTTGGGTCTGTTCCTTGTTTACCTGGGAAGGACGGAATGAAAATTTCAGAATTCGATTATTTCTTGCCTCGTTCGGCCATCGCCCAATATCCCCTAGAGACGCGGGATGCATCGAGGATGATGGTCATCAAGAAGGCGGAAAAATCAATCTCCCATCATCTTTTCAGTGAGATTGACAACTTCATTTTTCCCGGCGATGTCCTCGTTGTGAACGACTCCCGAGTAATTCCGGCGCGAATACATGGCTGGAAGGAGTCGGGAGGAAAAGTGGAACTCCTTCTACTTAGAAAGATAGGCGAGACGAGGTTAACTACCGTGTGGGATGCCCTCGTGAAACCGGGAAGCCGCGTCAAGGAAGGAACGGTTATCAAATTAGGGGCCGGGGCAGTAGCCAAAGTATTGGAGCGTTTGGAGGGCAAGAAATGGCGTCTATCTTTTTTAGTAGAGGGCTCCTTTGAAGACTTTCTTCAAACTCATGGCGAGGTTCCCTTACCACCATACATTAAAAGAAAAGATACTCCTGCGGACCGAGAACGTTACCAAACCATCTTCGCCTCCCATCCCGGCTCAGTGGCGGCTCCAACAGCAGGCTTTCACTTTTCACCCCGCATTTTGGAGAAGATCGAGGCTCGGGGAGGGAAAATAGTTCGAGTTACCCTCCATGTGGGCTATGGTACATTCCGCCCCGTTGAAACGGAAGAGGTGGAGAGACATCACATGGAGGAGGAATGGTACTCGATCAGTGAAGAGGCAGCAGAAGAAATAAATAAGGCTAAAAGAGTAATCGCCATTGGGACTACTTCGGCCCGCGTTTTGGAATCTGTTGCGGATGAAAGGGGAGTAGTAAGGGCTCAAACGGGAATGACGGATTTATTCATCTATCCTGGCTATCGATTCAAAAGGGTAGATGCCATGCTCACGAATTTTCATCTTCCCCGCTCGACCCTTATCCTCATGGCGGCTGCATTTACGGGAAAGGAGTTGCTCTTAACGGCTTATCGCCTAGCAGTAGAGCAGGGCTACCGTTTTTACAGCTACGGAGATTGCACACTTTTACTGCCGTGATGAACACTTTTTCCTTTACCTTGATGGCGTATGATAGAGAGACTGAAGCACGCCGGGGAAAAATACAGACCCGCCGGGGAGACATTCAGACACCTACGTTTATGCCCGTTGGTACCCATGGGACCGTAAAAGCGTTAATCCCAGAGATGCTCGTCGACTTAGGGGCGGAAATAATCCTTTCCAATACGTATCATTTATACCTGCGCCCAGGCCACGGCCTTATAAATAGTTTAGGTGGGCTCCATAAGTTCATGAACTGGACTCGTCCTATCCTGACGGATAGCGGCGGGTTTCAGATTTACAGTTTGGGAGACCTAAGATCGGTAAAAGAAGAAGGGGTCTATTTTCGCTCCCATATAGATGGATCGAGCCATTTTCTTTCCCCGGAAAAGGCCATAGAAGTCCAAATGGCCCTGGGGTCGGATATTATGATGGTCCTAGATGAATGCATTCCCTACCCCCTGGAGCGTCGGAAGGTTGAGGCTTCCTTAGAGAAGACAATTCGATGGGCGAAAAGGTGTAAAAAGGCGCACGACGGAGCAACAGGTGCCCTCTTTGGTATCGTTCAGGGTGGCATGTATAAGGATTTGAGGAAAAAGGGCGTTGAGGATCTGGTAGAAGTAGGTTTCGACGGCTACGCCCTGGGCGGTTTGAGCGTCGGTGAGCCGAAAGAACTTATGTACGAGGTGATTAACGAAACAGCCCCGCTGCTTCCTTCTGACCGACCTCGATACCTTATGGGGGTAGGCAAACCGGAGGACTTGGTTGCCTGTGTCGCTATGGGGATAGACATGTTCGATTGCGTCATACCAACTAGATGTGCGCGTAATGGATTGTTATTTACAAAAAGAGGAAAGCTTGTTATAAAGCACGCCCGTTATCGTGACGATTCCCGACCTGTTGATGAAACCTGTGATTGCTATACGTGCAGGCATTTTAGTCGGGCTTACTTAAGGCATTTATTTATGGCCAAAGAGATACTCGCCATGACGTTGAATACGGTGCACAATCTGCGGTTTTATGTTCGCCTCATGGAAATGATAAGGGAGGCGATAGAAACAGGAACATTTAGAGAATTCAGTAAGGATTTTTTTTCGCAATACGGAAAAGAAAGTATGGATGAAAGGAGACAAGAAACATGAATTTAGCTTACGCTATGGGCAATGCCGGTGGCGGGGCAGGAGGGCAGGGTGATTTCGGTTTTCTTATTGTAATGGTTATCCTCTTTGCCATCTTCTATTTTCTTATTATTCGTCCCCAACAGCAAAAGCAAAAGGAACTGAAAGAGATGTTGGCCAATTTAGCCCACGGAGATATAGTTATAACCCAAGGCGGCCTGCATGGTAAGGTGGTGGCCTTGACCGACACGGTTGTTACCTTGGAGATTGCTGATAAAGTGAGGGTCAAAGTGGGGAGGAACTTTATCAGTGGAGTGATTCAGAAGGCGGGAAAAGAACAAAACTCGTAAAAGGGGATTATATACATGAAAAAGAGCTTGATTCTTAGGTCGACCATCGCCGCTATTGTGCTTCTGGCTTCTGTATTTTTCCTGATACCCTCCCTCGTACCTGATCTGCCGGATTTTTGGAAAACGTATTTGCCAACTGAGAAAATCCCTTTAGGTCTTGATCTCCAGGGTGGGACCCATCTCGTTTTGGAGGTAGATACGGCGAAAGCATTGGAGGCAAGTATCCAGAGGATGGCGGAGAATCTGAAAGAATCTCTTATGGAAAACCGGGTGAGATTTCGATTTTTGACCAAGGCTGCCCCCCATACCATTGCCCTAGAATTCCCTGATGTATCCTCCCGAACGGCGGGCGAGAAGGTGGTACGTGACAATTTTCCAGACCTGGAAATCGCCTCGACGGAAACCAGAGAAGGCCGTGACGTGATGGTCCTGAAAATGAAGGAAAAGCGGGCACAAGAGCTAAAAAAACATGCCGTTGAGCAAAGCTTGGAAACAATCAGAAACCGGGTAGACCAATTCGGGGTAACGGAGCCGGAGATAATCCCAGAGGGGAAGGATCGGATAGTAGTTCAACTACCAGGGATCAAAGATACGGCTCGGGCAAAAAATCTAATTGGGAAGACGGCTCTCTTAGAATTCAAGCTCGTAGATGAAGAACATTCGTTGGAAGAGGCCCTAAGAGGGAAAGTTCCGGAAGGATCTTATATTGCCTATGAAAGTCGCTTAGATAAAGAATCGGGGCGCCGAACATCCGTGCCCATACTTCTCAAAAGCCGGGCCGTGCTCACGGGTAGTGCCTTAGAGAGTGCTAAGGTGGCAATCAGTGATCGGTTTGGAGAACCCTATGTGTCCATTAAATTCAATTCGCAAGGAGCACAGGAATTTGAGAGAATTACGGCCGAGAATGTAAAAAAGCGGTTAGCCATAGTCTTAGATGGGGTTGTTTACTCTGCACCGGTGATCCAAGAACGAATTGCCGGCGGCAATGCCCAGATAACAGGGTCTTTTACTATGGAGGAGGCAAAAGACTTGGCTATCGTGTTGAGGGCAGGTTCTCTGCCGGCGCCGGTCACGATCTTGGAAGAGAGAACGGTAGGTCCTTCCCTAGGACAAGACTCTATCGATAAAGGAACGTGGGCAGCAATCATCGGACTGGTGGCCATTGCCCTCTTTATGATCGTTTATTATAAACTTTCGGGTCTTGTTGCCACCTTGGCCCTATTCTTCAACATGATCATAATTCTCGCTTTCTTGGCGGCTTTCCGAGCTACTCTTACCCTCCCGGGCATTGCGGGTATAGTTCTTATTATCGGTATGTCGGTTGACGCCAACGTTCTTATCTTCGAACGTATGCGAGAAGAGATGAGAAGTGGAAAAGCTCCTCGCTCCGTTGTAGAGACGGGCTACGCGAAGGCATTTTTCGCCATATTGGATACGAATGTAAATTCTCTAATCGCTGCCCTTTTTCTCTTCGGCTTTGGTACGGGACCGGTTAAAGGGTTTGCCGTGACCTTGAGTGTGGGTATTATCGCTAGCTTATTTACGGCCGTCTTCGTGACCCGCATCATATTTGATTATTTCGTGTGGCAGAGAAGAGTAAAGGTCATTAGCGTCTAATTCAGGAGGCACAGGAAGATGGAGTTCATTAAACCGGGTATAAACATAGATTTTGTCAGCAAGATGAAATGGTGCGTGGTCTTTTCTGTCGTACTAACAATTCTCTGTGTTATAACGTTCCTGTGGAAAGGGTTCACTCTGGGCATTGACTTTGCTGGAGGAACTTTGATCCAGATCAAGTTTTTCGAGCCTATTCCAACGGATGATTTGAGGAAAACCTTGGTGGAAGTAGGAGTAAAGGATGCCATCATCCAACCCTTTGGAAAGGATGAGGTGGTAGTAAGGACGGCGGAATCAAGCTCCGATTTGAAGGGAATTTCAACCCGGATAGAAGAGGTACTGTCCAACAAATATCAAAAGAAAAAAATATTTGAAATCCAAAGGGTTGAAGTTGTTGGACCGAAGGTAGGAAAAGACCTTACCAGAAAGGCGATTCTTGCGGTCCTTTTTTCCTGGATTGGGATGCTTATCTACGTGGCCATCCGGTTCGAGTTTCGTTATGCCGTAGGTGGGATTGTGGGGGTGATCCATGACGTTATTGTCGTCTTGGGTATTTTTACTTTTCTGGGTAAAGAATTTACCCTCCCCATCGTCGCCGCTCTCCTTACGGTGATCGGCTATTCCATCCACGATTCTATCGTGGTCTTCGATCGCATCAGAGAAAACGTTCGCAAAGAAGGTCGGAAGGATCTCGCAACTGTTATGAACGCTTCCATCAACCAGACCTTAAGCCGAACCATTCTTACCTCCTTCACCACGGCTTTGGTCTGCGCTATTCTGTATGCCTTTGGTGGAGCCGTTATTCGGGATTTTGCCTTCGTTCTGCTCGCCGGTGTTGTCTTTGGCACTTACTCTTCCGTCTTTATTGCAAGTCCGGTGGTTCTTGCTTTCGAAAGATTTCGTACCTCAAGACGCAAGAGGTAATCTTTTAATGACTTCCCTGGAAATGGTGTTGGCTGGGATTTTTATTATTGCTCTCTTCGGCTGCCTTTTTCTCACTATTTTCGGACTTCCGGGTGTGGCAATCATTTTCCTCATCGTCTTGGTTTATGCCCTCTTTACAGAGTTCGCGGTTTTGGGCGTGCATACCCTCATTCTACTATTTGTCTTGGCCGTAGTAGCGGAGATAATCGATTTTTCCGTCGGAGTTACGACCAGTTTTTACTTGGGTTTGTCTATCCATAACTTCCTGGCCGCCTTGATCGGCTCAATTTTAGGTATGACACTTTTTACTCCTTTTCTTATGGGACTTGGGACTCTTCTTGGGTTCTTTTTAGGTGGTTTTGGAGGTGTAGCTGCGGCCGAATTGATAAGACAGATAAAACTGAAACCCGCGTTTCGCGCCAGTAGTTTGTCTATTTTTAAGAGGTTGGGTTCCACCGCCATAAAAGGACTGATCGGTGTTTATATGATATCGATTACTTTGATCCACGTTTATTCGTAAGGAAGGGAGATGGACGTAGAAAAGAAGAAATCCAAGGTCCAGGAATATGCGGAGGCGATAATCATCGCCATCTTGATTGCCCTTTTCGTAAGAACCTTCATCGTTCAGGCATTCAAAATTCCCTCCGGATCTATGAAGCCAACGCTGCTCGTAGGAGATCACTTGCTGGTAAACAAGTTTATATACGGGATTAAAATTCCTTTTATAAGGAAAACCATCATTCCTGTGACGGAGCCTAAAAGAGGGGACGTCGTGGTCTTTATCTATCCTGAGGATAGATCGAAGGATTTCATAAAGCGAGTCATCGCCATCGCGGGGGATACGGTGGAGATTCGTAATAAGAAAATTTTCCTGAATGGGAAGCCTTATACTGATGATTATGGTGTCTATGTGGACAACATAGTTATCCCTTCTTCCGTACAGCCGAGAGACAACTTTGGTCCCGTCACGGTACCGCCGGGTAAAATTTTTGTCATGGGAGATAACCGGGATCAAAGTTACGATAGCCGTTTCTGGGGGTACGTCGATTTGAGGGACGTCCTAGGAAAAGCTTTCATCATTTATTGGTCTTGGGATAGGGACAATATGGGAGTCCGCTGGGGACGGATAGGAAAGTTAATCCATTGAAGTCGGTCGTTTCTTGACAGATTGTTTGGAATCGTTTAGAAAAGATGAGGATATATGCCCATGAGACACGATTTGCCTCATAAGAGGACGATGATTAGAGCCTTCCCGAAACAGTGGGAAGGCTTTTTTTTAAGCCTATAACTTAAGGATATTGTAATGACCGATAAAAGAAGGGTGGTAATGGATGCAGCGGGTATAGAGAGATCACTAACCCGCATCGCCCATGAGATTTTGGAGAAGAATCGAGGTGTAGAAGACTTAGTGTTAGTAGGTATCCGAACGCGAGGAGTTTTTCTTGCCCAAAGGTTGAAAAAGAAAATCTCAGCTATCGAAGGAAAGGAAATCCCCCTCGGTATCCTCGATATTACCCTCTACCGAGATGATCTCGCTACAAGACAGGAAAAGCCACAGTTAGGGAAAACGGATATTCCTTTTTCTCTGCAGAATAAAAAAGTCGTATTAGTAGACGATGTGTTGTTTACGGGACGCACCATTAGGGCGGCTATGGATGCTCTCATAGATTTCGGTCGTCCCCGGATGATTCAATTGGCTGTCCTTGTAGATCGTGGGCACCGGGAATTGCCCATTAGGGCAGATTTTGTAGGGGAAAACCTTCCGTCAGCCTTATGGGAAGACATTTCTGTTCATCTGATGGAAAAAGATGGGGAGGATTGTGTTATTATCGAGGTCGGGAAGGAAAAGCATCCGGGGGGTAACCCATGATTACCGCTCTTACGAGAAAAGATATTTTGGGGACAAAAGAACTATCCGTTGAGGAAATTGAGCTAGTTCTTCAGACGGCAGAGTCATTTATCGAGGTCTCAACCCGGGAGATTAAAAAAGTGCCCACCTTACGGGGGAAGCTCGTCATCAACCTATTTTTCGAGGCCAGTACACGGACGCGAACATCTTTCGAAATAGCAGGCAAAAGACTGGGAGCCGATACCATAAACATTGCCGCTTCCACGAGCAGCGTGGTGAAAGGGGAGACGCTAATCGATACGGCGCGCAATCTAGAAGCTATGAATCCCGATGTGATCGTCATCAGGCATAGTGCAGCCGGAGCCCCCCATTTATTGGCTAAGAGGCTTAAGGCGTCCATCATAAATGCAGGCGATGGGGCCCATGAACATCCCACCCAGGCACTTTTGGATCTCATGACCATGAAAGAAAAGAAGGGAAGAATAGCGGGCCTTAAAGTAGCCATAGTAGGAGACATAGCTCACAGTAGAGTAGCTCGCTCGAACGTTTATGCCTTAAAAAAGATGGGAGCACAGGTAGTTGTGGCAGGTCCCGCCACGATGTTACCGCGTGATTTCGGACAGATTATGGGGATTCCTGTTTATTCCCAGATGGAAGAGGCAATCAAAGATGCTGATGTAATCATGATGCTAAGAATTCAGCTGGAGAGGGAAAAACAGAGCATTTTCCCCTCTCTGAGAGAGTACGCCCAGCGGTTCTGCCTTACGGAGAGCAAGGTACGATTGGCCAAAGAGGATGTTCTTATTATGCATCCCGGACCTATGAACCGTGGAATTGAGATATCTCCCGAGGTGGCCGATGGTCCTTACTCGGTCATTCTCGATCAAGTAACAAACGGCGTTGCCATTCGGATGGCCCTACTCTACCTCTTGGCCGGCGGCGCTCGCGATGTATGAGGAGAGGGAAATGTGATGAAAGTACTGCTAAAGGGTGGAAGGGTTGTTGATCCCGTTCAGAACATAGAGGAAGTGCTGGATGTCCTCATAGGCGAGGGGGAGATTGAAGAGTTGGGAAAGGGGTTGAAAGCCGACCCGGCCTCTGTTGAGGTTATAGACATAACCGGTATGGTCGTGTTCCCTGGTCTTATCGATATGCACACCCATCTGCGAGAGCCGGGCTATGAATATAAAGAGACCATCCGCACCGGGGCATCAGCGGCAGCCGCAGGTGGTTTTACGGCCGTTGCCTGTATGGCCAATACGAATCCTGTCAACGATACTCGCTCCATTACTGAATTCATCCTCCGCCGAGCAGAAGAGGCGGGATTGGTTCGGGTCTATCCCATCTCTGCTTTGTCCATGGGACTGGAAGGGAAAAATCTGGTGGAATTTTGGGATCAGAAAGAAGCCGGAGCAGTGGCAATATCCGATGATGGTCGTCCCGTTATGGATAGTGCCCTAATGAGGAGGGCGTTAGAATATGCGGCATCCCTTGGTCTAACGGTTATCTCCCATTGTGAAGATTTGAATCTCTCTGCGGGTGGGACCGTTAACGAAGGACCTGCCTCCATAGAAACGGGATTACGGGGAATACCGTCCATCGCGGAGGAGATTATGGTAGCCCGCGATGTGATGATCGGTGAGTATACAGGGGCACCGATACATATAGCACACTTAAGTACGGCTAGGTCGGTGGAAATAGTTAGAGAGGCAAAGGCCCGAGGAGTGAAGGTAACGGCGGAGACAGCGCCCCATTATTTTACCTTATCGGACCGTTCTGTGTACGAATTCGATGTAAATGCTAAAGTGAACCCACCGTTGAGAGATGAAAAGGATGTGGCGGCCATCCGAGAGGGGCTTAAGGATGGGACCATTGATGTCATTGCTTCGGATCATGCCCCGCACGCGATTACGGACAAAGAGGTAGAATTTGAATATGCCGCCTGTGGAATATCGGGGCTAGAAACGTCTTTAGCCCTTTCCCTGGCCCTTGTTTTCGAAGGTTATCTCACCTTAAGAGATCTCGTTGGGAAGATGAGTGTTGAGCCGGCCAAGATTTTAGGGGTCAAAGGGGGTTCGCTCAAGGTTGGAGCACCGGCGGATATAACCGTAGTCGACCTCAACCGCGAATGGACGGTAGATACTAGGAAGTTTAAGTCCAAGGGGAAAAACAGTCCTTTCCATGGTTTTAGACTGCGAGGTAAGCCCTACCTAACCATTGTTGGCGGCAAAGTTGTCTTCCGAGATGTGGAATAAATGCAGGTTAAAACCCATCACGAGACAGAGGCCATCGTTCTAAGAACGTATGACTACGGAGATTACGATCGAGTTGTTCGGTTATTTACCCGCCATTTTGGAAAGATAGCGGGAATGGCAAAAGGCGCAAGAAACAGCCGCCGGCGCTTTCCCGGCACTCTGGAGCCGTGGTGTTTATCTCGCGTGTCTTTTATACAAACTACCCCGGAAAAGCTTGTTTTCCTGGAACGTTGTGAGCCGATAGACTATTTCAGTGAACTTAGGCGGGATCCTGTGAAGACGATGTATGCAGCTAGAATTGGGGAAATGGTAGACACATTTTCTCCTGAAAGAAAAAAGAACGAGGAGCTGTTTGATACGTTCAGCTGCTTCCTATCCATGCTGAATGAAAAGGGGGCCGAAGAAGCTAGTCTCATCGGCTTCGAAATGAGGGTGTTAGCCTGCGTAGGGTATGCTCCTGCCCTCGATCGGTGCCTTTCGTGTCAGAAAGGGGTGGAGGAAGGAAAGAGTTTCTTTTTTGTGGCTGAGGTTGGGGGAATAAAGTGTGATCAATGCATTTCCCCCCGCGATTCCTCTCCCATTAGGGTGAATCGTGGAACGATAAAGGCTCTTCTATTTACTATCACTTGTCCCATAGATAAAATCGGGCGCATGAGACTGACCTTTCGATCTTTAAAGGAGGGCCGACTTTTGGTTGACACTTTTATTCGACACCTCCTGGGCCGAAATTTAAGGACGGCGAGGGTATTGGAACAAATGGAACCAAGGTAAGAAACCGGCCGACGCGCCGGTGACATTATACATTAAGGAGGGAACAACATGGGATTACGAACGCCACAACAGTATAAAGACAGTTTGAAGGATGGTCGCCGGGTTTACATAAGGGGGGAGAGGGTAGACGATATTACCCAACATCCGATATTAGGAGTTACGTGTGACACTATCGCCGCTGGCTATGAACTTACACAATCGCCAGATGCTGAGGTAAGGGACCTTTTTGTAGCGCCCCATCCGGTGACGGGAGAGCCCATCAATCGATTTTTTATAACTCCACGCACCAAAGAAGATTTGGCCAATAGAACGAAGATGATCCAAAGGTCCATCGAACTGACGGGGGGCCTCCCTTTTGGAAAAGATATCGGGACCGATTGTCTTAATGCAGCTTTTGTCGTGGCGGGCCAAATGAAAAAACAGAAGTATCAGGAAAATGCCATGAATTTTCTTGAGTATTTGAGAGCCAACGACCTCCATACGTGTGGCGCCGTCACCTGTGTCAAGGGAAATAGATCGAAAGAGCCTTCTAAACAGAAGCATCCTGACTACTACCTCCATGTAGTGGATCGAACAGAAAAGGGAATTGTAGTAAAGGGAGCCAAAATCCATATAACCAGTGCCCCGGCAGCTAACGAAATAATTGTTGTCCCCACGAGACAGATGAGAGAGGGGGAGGGAGATTATGCCGTAAGCTTTGCTGTTCCCGCGAACGCACCGGGTATCACTTTTATCTGCCGCGGGGGCAGAGGACAGTGGACACCCCACGAGTTTCACGGAGAAAGGCCAGTACGGGAATTGACGGAAGCGATGATTGTCTTCGACCATGTCTTTGTTCCCTGGGAACGAGTTTTCATGTGCGGTGAATGGCAGTATTCTATGCTCCTCGCTTATACCTTTGCGACTTTTCATCGATTTACTGCTATCAGTTATAAGGTGCCGGCCGTCGAGGTTATGGCTGGTTGCGCTGTGGCGATGGCCAAGTACAATGGGCTTTTTAATGTAAGCCATATTAGGGATAAGCTAGCGGACATAGCAGGCTATGTAGAAACTTTACGTGCCCTAGCCAATGCAGCCGCTCAGAACCCTGTCATGTATGGTGATATAGCCGTACCGAATCCTTTGATTACTAATATGGCAAAGCTGCACTTTGCCAATAACTATCATCAATTTGTCAAACTCATTCAGGACATATCGGGAGGAATCATTGCCACCTGTCCCGATAAAAAAGATTGGGAAAACCCGGAGATACACGAGTATTTGGAACACTACCTCGGAGGTGCAGAACAGTACTCAACCTTGGATCGTTTGAAGATGATACATGAGACGATGCGACACGTATGCTCTCACGAGTCAGCTTTTCACGAGGTCACTACGGTTCATGCAGAGGGCTCGATGGCGGCACAAAAAATGATGATCCTGGCCGAGGCGCCACTCAATAGATATGAAACTATGGCCAAGAGGGCTGCGGGGGTCGAGGAGTAAATTAGCAACCCTTGAACTTGGGTGTTCTCTTCTCCATAAACGATTTTACCCCTTCGAGGAAATCTTCTGTCCTAAGGAGGGGTAAGAGCTGCAAAAAGACGTGATGAACGTGAATGGGGAAGGGTTCTTCATAGCCCATGCGCATAAGTCTCTTGGCAGCTTGAACGGCTAAAGGTGCATTTTCCCCGATTTCTCGGGCGATGGAAAGGGCAGTCGGCATAACCTTTTCGGGAGAAACGATACGAGAGACGAGGCCAAAGGCCAGGCACTCTTCGGCGGAGAGGGTGCGCCCAGTGAAGATTATTTCCGCCGCTTTTGACCAGCCTATGAGGCGAGGTAGAAACCATGTACCTCCCGATTCTGGTACAATACCTCTTTTTGCGTAGGCGGCAGCCATCTTTGCTTCTTGAGACATTATTCGGATGTCGCAGCCTAAGGCTAAGTCTAGACCATACCCAGCGGCAGATCCATTCATGGCGCAGATGGTAGGTTTGTCCATCTCGAAGAGAACGATAGGAGGGGCTTCTCTAAGATTTAAATGAGTAACTACCCTTTCTCCATCAAGGAGGGCCTTATTCCCACCCTGAGTCTGAGCCAAGAGATCAAGCCCGGCACAAAAGGCTCTACCTTGACCGGTGAGGATGACCACCCTTACTTCTGGATCTTCATTGGCTTTCAACAAGGCACGGGAAAGCTCAAGCAGCATGGAGGCCGAAATTGTATTCATTCTTTCGGGGCGGTTGAGGGTGATGATGCTGATGAAATCCTCTTTCGTGTATAAAACATCTTGGCATTCCATCGTAGGTTTCTCCTCCTTTTAGAAATCGCTTTTTTAAAAACACGTATGTCTGTGAACCGTCAACGATAATTTATTGCCGAGGGTGACTTTTTCGGATATATGTGGGAAAAGTTTATGGAATAAAAATCTTAGGAGGCTTCCATGTCCTTGTTGGTGCCCCACCGAGAAGAAAGAAGAATTAAAGTAAACGGTGTTGAGCTTGCCTACGACGAATTTGGAGTACCAGACGGTGAACCAATAATTCTCATTATGGGCTTCAGTATGCAGATGATAGCCTGGCATGAAGATTTTTGTTCGCGTTTGGCAGAAAATGGCTTCCGGGTAGTTAGGTTCGATAATAGAGATATTGGGCATTCGACTTGGTTGGTTGAGCACGGCATACCCGACTTGGGGAGAATAATGCAGGAGATGATGGAAGGGAAAAAGCCTACTGCTCCATATCTGCTCAGCGATATGGCGGACGATGTAGTAGGTCTGATGGATCGGTTGGGGATAGAATCGGCCCATGTTATGGGTATGTCGATGGGAGGAATGATTGCCCAGACGATGGCCCTTGAACATTCTGAGCGGCTTAGAAGCCTAATTTCCCTCTCGTCTTCTCCCGGCACCCAGGACCCGTCTCTGCCACCTCCTACACCGGAGGCAGCGGCAGTTCTGATGACGCCCTTGCCACAGGATCGTGAAGGATTTATTACGGCGTCAGTTAAGGCCTGGAAGGTTATCGGCGGACCTTATATGCCTATGCCGGAAGACATGTTAGAAGATAGAGCTCGGCGGTTCTATGAGCGGGGACTTCATTTGCCGGGCCTCGCCAGGCAAATGGCCGCTATTCTGGCTTCTGGCTCCCGTAGGGAGGCTTTAAAAAAAGTTAAGCTTCCAACTTTGGTGTTGCACGGTGATGCAGACCCCTTGATTCCACCCGAACACGCCGTGGCCACGGCGGAGGCTATTGAGGGAGCACGGCTCATCTTGATCCCTCGGATGGGGCACGAGGTACCTCCAGCCGCTTGGGACTTGATTATAGGGGCCGTGTGCCAATTTATTAATGAGGACGTGTCAAAATGAAAAAGGTCCCTTTTCTTATTATTTTTTTAGCAGGTTTTCTATTTTTTCTCCCCGCAGCAGAAGCTGAGAGGTCTATTGTCGCCGTCCTCGATTTTGAGGCCATAGGGGCGGAAGGACACCTCGGTCGGGCCGTGGCGGAGATAGTACGCACAGAAATAATAGGAACCAAGATGTATCGCGTCGTCGAAAGGTCTCAAATGGACCGTCTCCTCTCTGAACAAAAGATGCATTATTCGGGCCTGGTGGATGAAAAGAATGCGGTGGAAATAGGCAAAATCTTAGGGGCGGATAAAGTCATAATCGGTTCAGTCGTAAGGATCGGAAACAATTACACTATAAATGCCCGCCTCATTGATGTGAAGACGGGCGAAGCCACGTTGGGTAAGAATGTTACGGGTGATGATCTCAATGCTCTCACGGGATTGAGCCGAGAGTTGGTAGATTACCTCTTCGGTATCGCCAAGACTAAAACTCCTCCCATAAAAGCGTCACCAAGAGACGATGGAGGTTACGGGCGAATTCTTTTTTATGACGATTTTTCCTCCAACAAGAACAATTGGGCAATTTATCGCAATGCGCCTTACTACGATGCCTACTTCCAGGATGGTCGTTACATCATGGAAACGAAGAATAATAAAAAATCCGTGGAGGTTATTCCCCTTCCAGCTGGCCTTCCGGTAAATTTTGATGTTGAGCTTCTCAGCATGTGGCTTCAGGGAGTTAACAATTCGGCTTATGGACTTGTGCTCGGTGAAAGCCGAGAGACTAATTATCTGTTCGGGGTTTCAGGTAACGGACAGTCTGTGATTTGGGTAACAGAGGGAAACGTCCCTCGTGATGATGCCATGCCATGGCGAGCTGGAACCGCCCGCGTGGGAGATGGAAAGACCGTTGAAAATCACCAACGAGTGGAGGTGAGGGGGAACCAACTATACTACTACATCAACAACGTTTTCATCACCTCCATCAAGAGCGTTTATCCCCTAAAAGTAGTCGGAGTAAGTGTTTCCCACCCCCAAAAGGTCGGTTTTACCATGCTTAAAATTACCCAACGATAGGAAGCGAGGTTTCAAGTTTGTTTACAATCACCCATGTAAGTGTGGTCATTCGGTCGTTTTTTGCGAGGCCCGCTTAAGGCGATCATTGATTGCAGAACCCAATCCCATATCGGGCATTCTTTCCACGATGATGAGTTTTAATCCCATTCGATCTAGTTCTCTCATGGCACGGTAGAGGTTGGTGGCCGCTTCCCTTAAATCTCCTCTGCTACTTAGAGAAACGAGGGGTCCCAAAGCTTGCTTTACGGGCTTCCTCAGGGTAATTAATCCAACATCTTTCTTCTCCAGATAGGGACCCACATCGGAGACGACCATCATGGGAGTATGAGGGGCGTAGTGAGTGTCAAGCATTCCTGGGCTGAGTTTCGCCCTATGATTACTCGCGGGTGGTGACTTTTTTTCGACAGGGCCAATGGTTGCCTCAATGTCTTCATATGTGATACCTCCGGGCCGGAGAATGACCGGACAAGGGCCAACCAAAGAAAGCACTGTCGATTCAATGCCGATGCGGCAGGCGCCCCCGTCGACGATAAAATCATAGCGTCCCTCGAGTTGCTCTTTTACATGCCTGGCGCAAGTAGGACTTGTTTTCCCGAAGAGATTGGCGCTTGGGGCAGCAATAGGGGTCCCGGCGAGAGAGATGAGTTTCCGAGCCCAAGGGTTGGCGGGCATACGGATCGCTACACTGGGAAGTCCAGCGGTGATAAGGTCAGGGACTAAAGGAGATTTCGGCAGGACGAGCGTCAAGGGACCGGGCCAAAATTTGTCCATCAGCTTCCGGGCCGAAGGCGGGATGGAGGGAACGAGCATTTTAATCTGGTCTTCAGTTTCAACGTGTACGATTAGTGGGTCATGGAGAGGACGCTCTTTGGCCTCGAAGATGCGCACGACTGCTTCCTCGTTTAAGGCATCAGCGCCTAATCCGTAAACCGTTTCCGTAGGGAAGGCAACCAGACCGCCTTTTCTTATCACATTCGCACCCTCACGCAGGTCTTTGATGAAATCTTCCTTTCCCGCGGGATGAGCCTTAATCCAGTTCAAGGCGTCTTCTTGCGTGTGAAAGACAAACCAAGAGAGAGGAAGTTTATCCAAGTGGGTAAGTCCTCGATCGGTGAGAACGAAAAGGAGGGTACACTTGTATTTTTTTGAGACCTCAATTGCTTCCGGTCTGTCACTTATAATGAAAGTATGTCGAATACGGCGCGTATCAATGTTAAGTCCTGGTCGAAAAGGAATGATTCTCTCTCGCCCTGCTGAGGAAGGCAGAGAGGAAAGAAGATCTTCATCAACTAAAATGGCAGATGACGAAAAAAGGCTATTCATGATTTCCATCTTCCGCTATCGATCGCCGTTTGTCAAATACTATGGGCGACGTGAGAGAGAATTATATCGGCCATCATAGCTGCGGCTACCATAACCTTTGGAGCCATAGGGGGGCGGATCGCCACATCGGATTTTAAGTCTCCAACGAGAAAAAGATAGTCTTTGATGCGGTGTTTACGAACATCTTCGCTGTCACCGTAGCCCCCAATTCCTGAAGCAGACACGATGAATTTCCGCGAAGAAAGTAAGGAGGCAATAAACCGACTTTTCTCCTCACGGCGGTCGAGGCATTCAGCTACGATATGGCAATCTTCGAAGAGGCTGAGGGCATTACCTACATCGATTCTGGATATCACCGCCTCAAATTGTAGATTCGGATTGATGGCAAGCAGATTTGATTTCAAGGCGTCGACCTTATACATGCCTATCTGCTGGGGAAAGTAGTATTGACGGTTGAGGTTAGGAAGCTCCACCCGGTCGAAATCAACAACTTTTAAGTCGGCGAACCCGGTTTTAACAAGCAAATAGGCCAGATTGGATCCCAAGCCTCCTGCCCCGGCAATTCCTACCTTTATTTTTTTGATACGCTCCTCTATCCGCGGAGGTAAATGTTCACAGAGCATCGTCCAGCCAATCGTGGGTGACGGGTTCGTACTGTTTTGCCCTTATTATTCTTACTAGTTCGTCAAGGGAACGATGGTCGGCCACATCGAATTGAGGTACCCCAGGTGGAGGGTCTTCTCGTCTATGGCCCCCGACGGAGGTAACGGAACCGGCCGAGATTCTCGTAATGCCTAAGGGTATTAGATTGTTTCTTAGATCTGGTTTTTCCCGAGTTGTGAGAGATATGTTCAGTCGGGGAAGGAAGAGACGTAAGGCGCAGATAATTTGTACCAGATTTCTATCAGTAACCGGTTGGGGTTGAAAGGCAGGGGTTCCAAAGTATGGTCGCAGACGGGGTACTCCCACCCCCACGTCACAGTGGGGGAATCTCTCCATAAGATAACGGGCGTGCAGGCCGAGGATGAATATATCTTTCCTCCAGTCTCCCAGTCCTAAAAGAACGCCTATATTTATCCATCTCAGCTTGGCTTCTCCTCCCCTCTCTGGTGCCTCAAGACGAAAACGGAAATTCCTTTTCGGGCCGACGGGATGGAGGGTGTCATAGAGATGTGGGTCGTAAGTTTCTTGATAAATCGTAAGACCGTTTACACCAAAGCGATGGAGTAATTCATATTCTCCTCGACTTAAAGGATATATCTCGACAGACAGGGCCGGGAAATAAGGGTGAAGTATCTTGCAAGCTTCTGCTATATAGCTTACGGGGCTCTGAGAGCGTGATTCTCCCGTAAGTACTAGGAGATCCTGGAAGCCCTTCTTGGCAATAGCCTTCCCTTCGTCTTCAACTTCTTCCCAAGAAAGCCTTCGACGAGGAAAGTTATTATTTCTGTTAAAGCCACAGTAGAGGCAAGCATTGTCACAGTAGTCGGAGATATAGAGGGGGGTGTAAATACGCATGGTGCGCCCAAAGTGCTTTAAGGTTTCTCGGTGAGCGCGTTGAGCCATGTTTTCTAAATACGGCTCCGCTTCTTTTGAGAGCAGAACAAAGAGATCGCGCTCGTTCAGACTTTCTTTGGCCAAGGTTTTTTCTACTTCACGAAATGATAGGTCTGTTATCGATGGTAGTTTTAGAGAGGAAAGGATATCAAAGAAGCTCATGACCCGTCTCCAGGTGAACCGAGAAATCCCGTCAGGGGTGAGGAGGCACGAGCGTAAGAGACGGCCTCTGTTATGCCTGTTTTATAAGCCATTCTTCCTGCGGCGACGGCTAGAGAAAAGGCCTTCGCCATCGCAACGGGGTCTTCTGCTATAGCAATGGCTGTATTAACCAAAACGGCGGCACAACCCATTTCTAGACATTCGCAGGCGTGAGAAGGTCTGCCCAGACCTGCATCGACGATGATGGGAATCGGAAGCTCCTCTACCATAATCCTTACTAGTTCTTTGGTTTTTAAACCGCGATTGGATCCAATGGGGGCTCCTAGTGGCATGACGGCCGCAGCCCCCGCCTCTAACAAATGTCTGCCAAAGACGAGATCGGGGTTTACGTAAGGAAAGCAGAAAAAACCTTCTTTGGTTAGGGTTTCAGTGGCCTTCAAGGTTTCTAAATTATCGGGCATTAAATATTTTGGATCGGCCGTGATCTCTATTTTCACCCAATTTCCTAAACCGCCAGCCCTTGCAAGACGAGCAATTCTGATGGCCTCTTCCGCATTTCTTGCCCCGGAGGTATTAATCATCACGGTGCAGCCCTCGGGAATGCCGGAGAGGATATTGGGTCCCCTATTCTTAAGATCTATGCGACGCATGGCGACGGTAGCCACTTCTGCCCCAGCCGCCGAAATGGCCCTCCTCATGAGATCAAGGCTGGAGAACTTACCCGTCCCTATGAACAGGCGGCTCTTTATTTCCTTTCCCCCTATTGTTAGGACGTCTTCCATTATCCTCCCCCCACAAAGCTCAAAATCTCTAAAGAGTCACCTTCCTTTAAATTCGTTATTCCCCACGAGTCCCGCGGCAGCACCTGAAGGTTATACTCGACCACCACCTCGTCGGGGGTTAAACCTTCTTTTTGGATTACATCCCAGACAGTTCTTACGTCTTGACCTATGTTTGTTACTTTCCCGTTTATCTTGACCGTTATCATTTTTTCTCCTAAATCTCTAAGCGTCTTCGTAATTCCCTTACTCGGCCTGCAATATCGTCGGCGTCCAAAATTCCACGGATCATGGCGAAATATTTCCCGCCCATACCTCTTAGTACGTCTATGTTTTGCATGTTGATTCCTCCGATCAGGACGACCGGTTTTGTCGATCTGGCTAGCACTTCAGGAAGGTCTTTTAAGCCTATATGGTAAGGCTTGTTGGGCGTCGGAAACAGCGGGCCGAAGGCGATGTAATCTATGTCTGTTGCGAGGGCTAATTCAGCCTCACTTATGGAATGAGTGGATACTCCGATAATCTTCTTCCTTCCCAGAATGCGCCTCACCATCGGAACGGGGAAACGCAAGAGGTCTTCTTGTCCGAGATGGACCCCATCGGCATCGAGCCTACGGGCCAAGATGGGATCGTCGTTGACGATAAAGGTGACGCCTGCCCCTTGGCAGAGGGCCTTTAAAGCCCTTCCTAAGGGTAGGAGCTCTCGCCTCTTTTTCCCCTTTATTCTCATCTGAAGCCAGGAGATACCCCCCTCTATGGCTGCTCTTGCCATCGACAACAGAGGTCTATCATTACCCTCTATCTCAGACAGTACGAGGTAGATAAAAGGCTTTTGTCTCATATAGGAAAAAACCCCTTTGCTTCGCTTCGCATAAGGGGTTTTTCACTCTTCTCCAGGCATTCCCTACGCCGGCATTACCCGGATCAGGTCATGAGGGTCTTCCGCTTCCACGGAACTCTCAGGCCGGGATTTACGACCTCCCCTTATGCGTGACAAGAGGAGAAGCACATGTTTCTTGTTTTGTCAAGGGAAAGAAAGTGTTATTTATGTTGACACCCCCTTTTGTGCGTGATAATCAGCATTTCCAGTCTTGTAGATACGATAAAAAGGAATGAGGTAGGTTGAACGTGACATTTCAGGAATTGATATTTGCCTTAGAAAGATTTTGGGCCGATCAAGGTTGTATTATCCAACAACCTTATGACCTTGAAGTAGGTGCCGGCACCTTCAATCCGGCCACTTTTCTCAGGTCTTTGGGGCCGGAGCCATGGAATGTAGCCTATGTCGAGCCTTCACGTCGGCCAACGGATGGCCGATATGGAGAGAACCCCAATCGTTTACAGCACTATTACCAATATCAGGTCATAATGAAGCCATCTCCATTAAATATTCAGGAGCTTTATTTGGACTCTTTGCGGAGTTTCGGTATCGACCCTTTAGAGCATGACATTAGATTTGTTGAAGATGATTGGGAATCGCCGACGGTGGGAGCCTGGGGTCTCGGGTGGGAAGTGTGGTTGGACGGAATGGAGATAACGCAATTCACCTATTTTCAACAGGTGGGCGGAATCGATTTAAAGCCCGTGTGTGTTGAGATTACTTACGGAATCGAACGAATTGCCATGTATATCCAAGGGATCGACAATGTCTTCGATTTGAAATGGAATGACACGTGTACATATGGAGACGTACATCACCAAGGTGAAGTGGAATGGTCAAAATACAACTTTGAACTGGCAGATATTGACATGCTGAGACGTCTCTTTGACATGTACGAAGGGGAAGGTATAAGGATGGCAGAGCAAGCCTTAGTTTTGCCTACCTACGATTGCTGTTTGAAGTGTTCACACATCTTCAATCTCCTTAACGCGAGGGGGGCAATCAGCGTGGCGGAGAGAACCAATTATATTGCCAGGGTGAGGAATTTGGCTCGTTTAAGTGCCGAGCTCTACCTTCGTCAGAGGGAACAGATGGGTTATCCCCTACTCAATAGGCAATGGAACATCAGTCGGTGAGGCCGCATATGGGGAAGGAATTATTGCTAGAGATAGGAACAGAAGAAATTCCAGCCGCCTTTTTACCTAAGGCCATGGAGGCCATGGCGGAGACGATAAAACGAGCTTTTCGAGAAGGACGTATTAGTCATGGAGATGTAATCACCATGTCAACTCCTCGAAGGCTGATTTTGTGTGTAAAAGACGTGGCTGAAAAACAGGAAGATCAAGTGGTGGAGAAATTAGGTCCGGCCAAGGCCGTTGCCTTCGATGAAAAAGGAGAGCCGACGAAGGCCGCTCGCGGGTTTGCCTCAAGTCAGGGTTTAGAGGTGAAGGATCTCCTTGTGGTCAAGACGGAAAAGGGCGAATACGTGTGTGCGAGAAAAACCTTATCGGGTGTGGCCACGGCATCTCTTCTCCCCGACATGTTAAAAGAACTGATACTTTCACTGCCCTTTCCCAAATCCATGAGGTGGGGCAATTTTAATATCCGTTTTGCTCGCCCCATTCATTGGATTTTGGCCCTATTTGGAGGAGAAATCGTATCTTTTTCTTTGGAGTACGTAAAGAGTGGTAACGAAAGTCGTGGACACCGTTTCATGAGCCCCCATACCTTTGAAGTGGTTGATTTTAATGATTATCTGAAGAAGACGAAAGCAAATTACGTCATTTGCGATCCGGAGGAAAGAAGAAAGATAATTTTAGAGCAGGCACAAAAAGTGGCCCAAGCGGTATCGGGACGACCGATGGAGAATGAGAAGCTTCTAGAAGAAGTTGTTTTTCTGGTCGAGTATCCCGTTGCCCTCCTCGGTGGCTTTGATCCCCTTTTTCTTCAGCTTCCAAGAGAAGTGTTAACAACCTGCATGATGTCCCATCAGAAGTATTTCCCCGTCCTCGGTGAGGAGGGGCAGCTTTTACCTTACTTTGTTACCATCGCCAACACCTCGCCAGCAGATGCCAGTGTGGTGATAAAAGGCAACGAAAAAGTCATCCGTGCGCGCCTTACGGACGCCCAGTTCTTTTTTGATGCTGATCTTAAGGTGCCGCTGGAGAAACGCTTAGAAGAGCTAAAAGCTGTAACCTATCATCGTCTGTTGGGTACATCGTACGAAAAAGTGGAGAGGTTTCGTGCCCTGGCGCGCTTTATCGTAGAAAAGGTTGATGTAAAATTGATCGATCGGGTGGATAGAGTGGCCTTCCTGGCGAAGGCAGATTTGAATACGCAAATGGTAGGAGAGTTTCCTGAATTGCAGGGCATTATGGGTAGAGAATATGCGAAGCATCAGGGTGAAGATCCGACCATTGCTCAAGCCATATACGAGCATTATTTGCCTATCAGTGCCGGCGGAGAGTTACCCAAGTCCGATGAAGGGGCCATTGTAAGCATAGCTGACAAATTGGACACGATATGCGGTTTCTTCGGCGTTAATCTGCCTCCTACGGGAACGGCCGATCCCTACGCTTTAAGAAGGCAGGCCCTGGGCATAATAAATATTATTCTCGCCCGCGGATATCACCTGAATTTGGCCGAATTGATTGATTATAGCCTACATCTTCTCAAGGACAAAATAACCGAGTCACCCGAGACGGTAAAGGAATCGGTTATGGAATTTTTCCGTGGCCGATTGGAAAATTACCTTTTATCTCAGGGTTATAGAGCGGATATGGTTCAGGCCGTGATATCGACGGGCATAGAAGACCTAGGCCGATGTGTTTCCCGGATTAAAGCCCTGTTAAAATTTACAGAGGACTCTTCTTTCCTTCCTCTGACATACGCCTTCAAAAGGGTGGGGAATATTATTAAGGGACAGACTACAACCGGTGCTGTTAATCCGAACCTCTTTCAGGCGATGGAAGAGCGCAGACTATGGGAAGAGTATCTTAGAGTGGAAGAATTGGTTCGGGGGATTTACCTACCCAAAGAGGATTATCTGTCCGCCTTAAAAGAAATGGCCTCTTTGAGGGAGCCAATTGACGCCTTTTTTGACCATGTCCTCGTTATGGTTGAAGAGGAAGAGATAAGGGTAAACCGTATTTCTCTATTGGGACGTATAGCAATCATGTTCCGGTTAGTTGCCGACTTCTCTCGACTCGTTGTTGAAGGGTGAGGGCTTGACTAAAGGGGGGAATCGGATAAAAAAGCTCGAAGGAAGTGTTGAGAAACCATGGCAGAACTGGAAACAAGTAAAATAAGCGAGCTGGAAGAGAAGCTCCTTCAGCGAAAAAAACTGCAGGAGATCACGAATCGTATTCACTCAGCCCAGAATTTGCGGCAGATTATGGTGGATTTGCGCGATAGTATCCTCCTCCTCTTCAATGCTTATTATCTTACGATCTATGCTTACGACCGGGTAAAAAACGAGATTTATTCTTTTTTCATGCAAGCGAGTGACAAATTAAACGAAATCCGCGTGCCCGTAAGCAACAAGAGCATTGCAGGTTTTGTGGCGAATACGGGGCGTATTGTGAATATTGCCGATGCTTATGATGATGATGAACTCAAAGCTATCGATCCCAATCTTACATTTGATAAGAGCTGGGATAAGAAGTCAGGCATCCGGACGAGAGAAATTCTCTGTGCCCCCATCAACCATGGTAACCGCCTGATGGGAGTCATTCAGATTTTAAATAAAAAAGCGGGGAGTGGTAAGTTCACAGAAGAAGAGGTGGCCTTTGTCCAAGAAATTGCAGAAGTCTTGGGAGTTGCTTTTTACAACCAGGAGCGTCTTGCTAAAAGAAGAAAGACGAAATTTGATTATCTCATAAATCGAGGCCTCATTACGGAGGAAGACCTGGACCGGGCATGGGAAATCGCCAGGGAAGAAAAAGAATACGTTGAAAACATTCTCGTGAAGAAGTACGGGATATCCAAGGAGGATTTAGGGAAATCCTTTGAGGAATTTTATCGGTGCAGTTTTGTCCAATTTAGTGACAAGGTGCCTATTCCCGGAGATTTGATCAAGAATTTAAAACGAGAGTATTTGCGCCGAGAGTTGTGGGTTCCCTTGGGCCGGACGGAAGGAAAGATCCAGATCCTCGTAGACGACCCCAATAACATCATCAAAAGAGATGCGATAGAAGGTATAATGAAGACCAAGGCCATAATCTACAGTGTAGCCTTGCCGGAAGATATAGTTAAGTTCATAAACTATTTTTTCCAATCTCCGGAGGATGATACGTCCATTTCGGATCTATTGGGCAAGTTGGAGGTAGAGGACGAGGAAGAAGAGGATGTGGGGGAAGAGGAACGAGTATCTGAATCGGACAGTGTCATCATGCAACTCGTAAACAAAATTATAAACGATGCCTACGTTAAGAGGTCTTCCGACATCCACATTGAGCCCAATGTGATGAAAAAAAACGTGGAGATCAGGTTTCGTATCGATGGTGACTGTGTTCCCTACCAAACCGTTCCATACAGCTACCGTGCGGCCCTGGTATCACGCATCAAAATCATGTCCAATTTGGACATTACGGTCAAGAGATTGCCCCAGGATGGAAAGATAAAATTCCGTCGACCGACCGGTGAAGAAATAGAATTACGGGTAGCTACCATTCCTACTCAGGGAGGGGTAGAAGATGTCGTTATGAGAATCTTGGCCAAGGGGGAAACGATGCCTCTCGAGGCCATGGGTATGTCGAAACGAAATTACGAAGAGCTCGTGAAGATTTGTGAAAAGCCATATGGCATGATTCTCGTTGTGGGCCCCACCGGATCGGGTAAAACCACTACCCTTCACGCCGCCCTTCGACATATAAACACGCCAGAAAAGAAAATATGGACGGCCGAAGACCCAGTGGAGATAACACAGTATGGCTTACGTCAGGTGCAGGTGCAGCCTAAGATCGGCTTTGATTTTGCCGCCGCTATGAGGGCCTTTTTAAGGGCGGACCCAGACGTCATCATGGTAGGAGAGATGAGAGATTATGAAACCGCAAAAACCGGAGTTGAGGCTTCGCTCACAGGACATTTGGTTTTCAGTACGTTGCATACCAACAGCGCACCGGAAACGATTACCCGTTTGTTGGATATGGGGATAGACCCTTTGAACTTTGCCGATGCGTTGCTGGGAATCCTTGCACAGCGCCTTGTTCGCACGCTGTGTAAGAATTGCAAAGAGGCCTATCACCCCTCTCGCGAGGAGTACGACGAGATTGTGGAAAGCTACGGGCCGGATCTCTTCGCAAAACTAAACGTTCCCTATGATGATAATTTTGTCCTCTATCGTCCTAAAGGTTGCGAGGTTTGCGACAAGAGTGGATACAAAGGGAGAATAGGGGTTCATGAGCTCCTTATTGCCAGTGATAACATTAAAAGACTTATTCAAAAACATGCAACGGTAGAAGAAATAAGGGCTCTCGCTATCGAGGAGGGCATGACGACCCTTCTGCAGGATGGTATTCAAAAGGCCCTACAAGGTTGGACTGATTTTAGGCAGGTGAAAAGGGTCTGTATTAGGTGATTACGAGATTTTTTTCTTGACAATTGTATAATTCAGGTTTACTGAAGTTTCAGCGAAGACGGCAGGCGGGAATAAGGCGTCAGACCGCAGTTTGCGGTTAAAAAAAAGTGAAGGAGGGTAAGTGAGGAATGAATAAAGGTGATCTGGTAAATGAAGTAGCAAAGGTCGTAGGGAAGAAGAAAATTGCGGAAGATGCGGTGCAGTGTGTTCTGGACACTATTACAGAAGCCCTCAAGAAAGGTGATTCAGTAACTCTTGTCGGCTTCGGTACGTTCAAGGTAGCCAAGAGGGCGGCCAGGACGGGGAGAAATCCGCAGACAGGGAAACCACTAAAGATTAAGGCGAAGAAAGTTCCCAAATTTACGGCAGGCAAGAAACTCAAAGAAGCGGTTGGAAAGTAATCTGTGAATAATGAAAGAAAGGTGGGGTGTAATTTCAGTCCCCTCCTTTCTTTTTTTGAATAAAGTTCTTGACATCGTAAAAAAAATCATCTAGGAAACGGCACTCTCGGTTGTGATAAACGGAGTCCCTAATTGGGAGTTACCCGATGAGGGATTTTTTATTTTTTTTTGCGAGGTAACTCGGTACATGAAGAAAGATGCTTCTAAAATTCGGAATATCGGTATCAGTGCCCACATTGATTCCGGAAAGACTACCCTTACGGAGAGGATACTATACTATACCAAGCGTATCCATACCATCCATGAAGTCAAAGGTAAGGATGGTGTGGGAGCGACGATGGATTCCATGGAACTGGAGAAGGAAAGAGGCATTACCATCTCTTCGGCGGCTACCTACTGTGAATGGAAAGACCATGAAATCAACATCATCGATACGCCAGGTCATGTAGATTTTACGATCGAAGTAGAGAGGTCACTCCGGGTTCTGGATGGGGCAATTTTGGTTCTGTGTGCCGTGGGTGGCGTTCAATCTCAATCCATCACTGTTGATCAACAGATGAGACGCTATCGGGTCCCGTGTCTGGCTTTTATAAACAAGATGGACAGAAGCGGAGCAAACCCAGACCGCGTGGTTGAGCAGATCAAGTCTCGCTTAAACCGAAATCCAGTCGTTCTTCAAATGCCCATAGGCCGAGAAGGGGAATTTGTAGGAGTGATCGATCTCCTTTCCATGAAGGCCATATATTTTGATGGAAAGAACGGAGAGATCGTGAGGGAGGAAGAGATCCCTTCTTCTATGGTTCTCCTAGCTAAAGAAAAGAGGGAAGAGGTTATAGATGCCGCCTCTCTCTTTTCTGACCGGTTAGTGGAAGCCGTTCTCGAGGGGGGAGAGGTAACAAAAGCTCTTATTGTTGAAGGATTGAGAAAGGGAACGATATGTGGTGAGTTGACACCCGTTTTGATGGGATCGGCATATAAGAACAAAGGGGTTCAACCCTTGCTTGACGCTGTAACGGAGCTTCTTCCCTGTCCAGCAGATGTTTCTAATACGGCCCGTGATTTAGACCGAGGCGAAGAAGAGGTCCTTTTGAAAAGTGATCCCGATCTACCCGTAGTTGCCCTTGCCTTTAAGCTGGAAGATGGCCCGTATGGTCAACTCACCTACATTAGAGTATATCAGGGTACCATATATCGTGGTACGACGGTGGTAAACGTAAGAACGGGCAAGAAGGTCAGAGTCGGCCGTGTGGTGAGAATGCATGCCGATCAGATGGAGGACATTGAAGCGATTCCCGCCGGGTATATCGGTGCCCTTTTCGGAATCGAGTGTGCTTCGGGAGATACTTTCGTGTCTCCGGGGTTGAATTTGGCCTTATCATCTATCTATGTGCCGGAACCAGTTATTTCTCTGGCCGTCTTACCTATGGATAACAAGTCTCAAGTCAGCCTATCCAAGGCCCTCAACCGATTTACCAAAGAAGATCCTACCTTTAGAACGTATATAGATACGGAAACCAATGAGACGATCATTGCCGGTATGGGAGAATTGCATCTAGAGGTATATGTGGAGAGGATAAAAAGAGAATACGGTGCCGATATAACCACGGGGAAACCGCGGGTGGCCTATAGAGAAACCATAACCCAACGGGCAGAGTTTAACTATACCCACAAAAAGCAAACCGGCGGTGCCGGACAGTTTGCCCGGGTGGCGGGTTACATAGAGCCGACGACAGAAGGTAACTTCATTTTCGAAAGCCGGATTACGGGAGGGGCTATACCCTCCCAGTTTATACCGGCCTGCGAAAAGGGATTTCAGGCCGCCATGGAGAAAGGCCCGAAGTATGAATTCCCCGTTGTAGGTGTTAAAGTCGTATTAACTGATGGGGCATTTCATAGTGTAGATTCGTCGGACATTGCCTTCCAACAGGCAGCAAAAGGGGCGTTTCGGGAAGCGTATCCCAAGGCCCAGCCCGTAATTCAAGAACCGATAATGAAGGTCGTAGTAGAGACGCCCGCGGAGTTTCAGGGGGGCGTAATGGCCCTATTGAATCAGAGAAGGGGAATCATCCTGGGTGCTCAGGACGAAGGTATCGTATGCGTAATCGAAGCCCAAGTACCTTTGGCGGAAATGTTTGGGTTCTCTACTGTGTTGAGGTCGGCGACGCAGGGTAAGGCCCAATTCACTATGGAATTTGCCTTTTACCGCCAGGTACCCGCTTCCGTTGCAGAAAAAATTGCTGAAGAATGTACGGCGAGGAAAAGAAACGCGGCCTAGTAATCTGGCTAAGTCAGGTTCCAACTATCAAAGGAAGGATGAAAAGAATGTTGAGAGACACTTTGCTTAAGAGCTATCCCCTTCGTATGTTTGAGGATGCGATGGGTAACATCCTAGCCCCCGGCCAGATGGGGGCGATTTTGGCTCGCCACGGGGTGGGAAAAACAGCCCTTTTAGTCCAAATCGCTCTAAATGCCATGTTAAAGGGTAAGAACGTTTTGCACGTAAGCTTGACGGAGCCTGTAAGGAAGGTCATGCTCTGGTATGAAGAAATCTTTCTTCATCTGGTCGGTCCGAAAAACAGGGAGATGTCAAAGCCCCTTTTTGAATCTATCCTGCCTCATCGCTTTATCCTGACCTTCAAGTTAGAAGACCTAACCATCCCCCGATTGGAAGAAAGGATTAACGATTTAATAGTTCAGGGAGTTTTTCGCCCCAATCTTCTCATCATTGACGGTTTGGGATTCGATCGCAACGTAAAAGTCACAGTAGAAGAAATGAAGTCTTTAGCCCTTAAATTAGGGGCGGGTGTATGGTTTTCCGTGCCTATTCACCGCCATCTGGAGGAAGGGAGAACGGGAATACCTCTTCCCGTCATCGGTTTGGAACAACTTTTCTCTATTTTGCTTCTCCTTACGTCCGAAGAAGCGGGAATTAGGATAAAATCTCTCCTTGGACCTCAAACGGAAGAGTTGAAACATCTCATCCTTGACCCTTCTTCATTGATTATCAATAAAGCAGCGGAGTAACGGACAACATAAAAAGGAACGGGATCCGCCTGTACCGTCTCGCCCTAGCTGGAGTCGTCTCACCAAAAAAGTCGGTCTATTTGGGGTCGCAATGACCACGAAGACCCTTCCCTACATTTAATGTTCGTCTCCAGCACATCGACTCGACACGCGTACTGCAGAAACCCGTCTGAATAAATTTTACTCCGTTTGCTGGGTCTGTCAAGAATTTTATGTGAAGACCCGTTGCCTCTTCCTTGACAGGAAAAACGAGTCCATATATGGTGGCTTAGCTAAAAATAGCAAGAGGAGGCGGGAAGGATGAAAGAGATAGTCATTGCCAGTGGGGCAAGAACGGCCGTCGGCGAGTTCGGTGGATCGTTAAAAGGCATACGGGTCGTGGATTTAGGAGCTTTGGTTATAAGAGAGGCTTTGGTTCGAGCCGGCATCCGTCCGGTCGTGTCTGATTCCCTTAAAAAATGCCGCCCGTTACCTATTAGAGATATTGAGATGACCGAAGTCGTTAAGGCTCATTACAAATACGATGAGGGGCTTGCGCCCGTTTACGTGGATGAGGTGATTATGGGTTGTGGCATTCAGGCTGGTCAAGGGCAGAGTGTGGCTCGTCAAGCAGCCATTCATGCCGGAATACCTGAAGAAACCAATGCTTATACGGTGAACAAAGTGTGCGGTTCGGGTATGAAAGCCATTGCCTTGGCAGCCCAGGCCATTTTGGCTGGAGATGCAGAAATAGTGGTGGCTGGCGGTATGGAAAACATGAGCAACGTGCCCTTTGGATTGCCCGATGCCAGATGGGGTTACAGGATGACCATGCCGTACGGTCAAATTGTAGATCTCATGGTCTTTGATGGACTGACGGAGATATTCTATGGGTATCATATGGGTATGACGGCGGAAAATATCGCCGCTATGTACGGGATAACGAGGGAAGAACAGGACCGTTTTGCCATGACGAGCCATCAGCGGGCTAGGGCTGCAATTAGTTCGGGTGCCTTTGAGGAGGAGATAGTCCCCGTTTTGATTCCGCAAAAAAAAGGCGAACCGAAAGTATTTCAGGTAGACGAAAGGCCAAGGGAAACGAATATGGAGCTTTTGTCAAAGTTGCCACCCGTATTTAAGAAAGACGGGACTGTGACGGCGGGCAATGCGTCTGGCATTAACGATGCGGCGGCGGCCGTGGTGGTAATGACGGCGGAAAAAGCAAAAGAGTTGGGTATCAAGCCACTTGCCAGAATTATGGGTTATGCCTCCGGTGGGGTGGATCCTCAGTATATGGGGTTAGGTCCCATTCCCGCTATCCGAAAACTACTCAAGAAGCTCGATATGACAATAAAAGACTTCGGATTGATAGAGCTCAATGAGGCTTTTGCCGCCCAGGCCTTGTGTTGTATTAAAGAGCTGGAGATAGACCAGGATATATGCAATGTCAACGGTGGGGCCATTGCCATTGGGCATCCCATTGGATGTACGGGGGCGCGAATTACTTATTCCCTCGCTGTTCAGATGAAGATCCGAGGGGTACGCTTTGGCCTCGCTTCCCTCTGCATCGGTGGTGGTCAAGGGATGGCAATTGCGCTGGAAAGATGGTGAAAGGAGGAAGTGAAAGATGGAGGTGAAAACAATAGGTATCGTAGGGGCTGGACAGATGGGTAGCGGCATAGCTCAGGTGGCAGCTCAGGTGGGAGGATTCAATATCATCCTCAACGATATCGCAGAAGAGTTCGTGAATCGCGGGTTGAAGACGGTCACGACCAATCTAGAACGTCTCGTGGAAAAAGGTCGTCTTACATCGGAGGAAAAAGAAGCGGTCCTGGGTCGAATAAAAAAGAGTGTGGCTCTTCGAGATATGGAACAAGCGGATTTCATAATAGAGGCGGCGACGGAAAGAGAAGATCTGAAAATCAACATTTTCCGTGAACTAGATAAATTATGCCGACCCGAGATCATCCTCGCTTCCAATACGTCATCGATCCCTATTACCCGCATATCCGCGGCTACGAACAGGCCGGATAAGGTAATAGGTATGCATTTCTTCAACCCTGTGCCGGTGATGCGTCTAGTCGAAGTTATAAAAGGGCTCGCCACCTCCGATGAAACCTTCCAGATTACCTTTTCTCTGGCGGAGAAGATGGGGAAGACCCCTGTCAGGTGCAACGACTTCCCCGGTTTTGTGGCAAATAGAATTCTCGTGCCCATGATTAACGAGGCCATCTATGCCCTAATGGAAGGTGTGGGAGAAGCCAAAGACATAGATGAGATAATGAAACTCGGTGCTAACCACCCCATGGGTCCTCTAGCCCTTGCTGATCTAATCGGCCTGGATACGTGCTTGGCGATTATGGAGGTGCTCCACAAGGGCTTCGGTGATGACAAGTATCGCCCCTGCCCGCTTCTCCGGAAGTACGTTGACGCTGGCTATTTGGGGAGAAAAACGGGACGTGGCTTTTACGAGTATAAGTGACAAGGGGAGGTTTCGATGAATTTTGCGCTTACAGAAGAACAACAGATGGTAAAGGACATGGTCAGCCGCTTTGCCGAAGCGGAGATAAAGCCCATTGCCGCTGAATTGGACAGAACGCACCGTCATCCGGAAGAAATATGTAGGAAGTTGGGAGAGATGGGAATGATGGGGGTGGCGGTGCCGACGGAATACGGGGGGGCAGGTATGGACAATGTCACCTACGTCCTCGCTCTCATAGCTATTTCCAAGGCTTGTGCCAGTACGGGGGTTATCGTTTCTGTCAATAATTCCCTTTATGGGTATCCGGTTAAAACTTTCGGTAATCACGAGCAGAAAATGGAGTTTCTCTATCCGGTAGCGAGCGGTCAATATGAAGGTTGTTACGCCTTGACGGAAGCAGGTGCCGGATCTGATGCTGCGGCCCTTACCTGCCGGGCCGTCCTCAAGGGGGACAAGTACATAGTAAACGGAACAAAGCGATTTATCACTAATGGCGGGGTGGCACGGTACTGTGTGCTGGCCGCTACCACCGACCCATCCAAGGGATACAAAGGCATTATAAACCTGCTGGTAGATTTGAAAAATACCCCCGGCTTTTCCGTGGGGAAGATTGAAGAGAAGCTGGGCATCCTCGCATCATCAACGGCCGAGCTTGTTTTTGAGGATGCAGAGGTACCGGCCAAAAATCTTCTAGGTGCGGAGGGACAAGGGTTTCGACAGATGTTATCCGGTCTGAATGCCGGGCGAATCGGTATCGCTGCCCAGGCATGTGGAATTGGGCGGGCCGCTTTGGAAGATGCCATCAACTACGCTAAAGAAAGGGTTCAATTCGGTCAACCGATCGCAGCTTTTCAGGCCATCCAGTTTAAGTTGGCCGATATGGCAACGGAGCTGGATGCAGCGGAGATGCTTACTTTGAGGGCGGCTTGGCTTGAGGATAACGGCTTTGACTTCGAAAAGGAAGCGGCTATGGCGAAGTACTATGCTGCCGACGTAGCTATGAAAGCGGCAATAGAATGTGTGCAGATATTTGGCGGTTACGGTTATTGTAAGGAGTATCCAGCTGAGCGACACATGAGGGATGCAAAGATTTGTCAAATTTACGAAGGGACGAACGAAATACAGAGGATAGTAGTAGCAAGGAAATTGCTTGGGATGAGGTAGGGTCCTGAATTTATCCTCTTGATATACGCTATATATAGTGGTATGCTTTCTCCCATACACTATATATAGCGTTTTTTTACGAGGAGGGGAAGTCATGAATGCGAAAATCCGTAAAAGGGACGGCCGTCTCGTTAAATTCGACGCAGAAAAAATCACCAATGCCATTGCCAAGGCGGGAAAGGCCACGGGAGAATTCGACGAGAAGGTGGCCCGAAGGCTTACAATTAGGGTGCTAAA
Organism: Syntrophales bacterium; assembly: GCA_026416455.1. Lineage (GTDB taxonomy): Bacteria > Desulfobacterota > Syntrophia > Syntrophales > UBA8958 > JAOAFE01. The sequence goes on along the minus strand of JAOAFE010000010.1, from coordinate 67,204 downwards.
CCTGGCGGAGAAGATGTACGGAAACAAGATCATGGGGGTTGAGGAGATTCAGGACATTGTCGAAGAGGTGTTGCTGTCCTCCGTTTATCGGAAAACGGCCAAGGCCTATATCATCTACCGAGACCAGCATGCGCGCCTAAGAGAGATAGCCAACAAGATGGAGGTGGATCTGGTCGATCAGTACCTAAAGAAAATTGACTGGAAGATTCATGAAAACAGCAACATGGACTATTCCCTCCAGGGTTTGAACAATTACATCTCATCGGAAGTGAGTAAAGTATACTGGCTAAATAGCATTTACTCTCCCGAGGTCCGGGCGGCTCATGTCAACGGCGATTTCCACATTCACGATTTGAGTCTCCTTTCCGTTTACTGTGTTGGTTGGGATCTCTATGATCTGTTGTTAGAGGGCTTTCGTGGAGTGGCAGGGAAGGTAGAAAGCAGACCGGCCAATCACTTACGCAGTGCCTTAGGGCAGGTGGTAAATTTCTTCTATACATTACAGGGCGAGGCAGCTGGTGCTCAGGCCTTTTCCAATTTTGATACCTTGCTTGCCCCTTTCATCCGTTATGACGGACTTAATTATAAAGAAGTAAAACAGGCTCTTCAGGAGTTTGTGTTCAATATCAATGTACCTACCCGTGTAGGGTTTCAGACGCCATTTACCAATGTAACTATGGATGTGACTGTACCACCTTATTATGCCGATCAGAACGTGATTATCGGCGGTCGTCCTCAGAAGGAGAAGTATGGTGAATTTCAGGAAGAAATGAATCTATTCAACCGAGCCTTTCTCGAGGTGATGGCGGAAGGGGATGCAAAGGGGAGGGTTTTTACCTTTCCCATTCCTACCTATAACATAACTAAAGATTTCAACTGGGATGATCCGGTACTGGAAGGCCTATGGGAGATGACAGCCAAATATGGGGTGCCTTATTTCTCTAATTTCATAAATTCCGACATGAATCCGGAGGATGCACGGAGCATGTGTTGCCGGCTCCGGATAGACAATAGAGAATTGCACAAAAGAGGAGGTGGGCTCTTCGGCTCACATCCTTTGACAGGGTCTATTGGCGTCATTACGATTAATATGCCTCGTTTAGGCTATATGGCAAAAACGGAAAAGGACTTCTTCCAACGTCTTGTCAGGCTTATGGATATAGCGAAAGAGAGCCTGGAGACGAAACGAAAGGTTCTCGAAAAGTTTACCGATGGAAACCTTTACCCATATACCCGCTACTATTTAAGAGGGGTGAAAGAACGGTTCGGTGAATACTGGAAAAACCACTTTTCCACCATCGGCCTCGTAGGGATGAATGAGGCATGTCTTAATTTACTGGGGAAAAACATTGCAAGCAAGGAAGGAAAAGAGTTCGCAAAAAAAGTGTTGGATTTTATGAGGGAAAGGTTGCTTTTATATCAAAAGGAAACGGGGAACAACTATAATCTGGAAGCCACACCAGCGGAGGGTACGTCCTATCGCTTGGCCCGCCTCGACAAAGAAAAGTATCCAGATATTATTTGTGCCAACGAAGAAGAATTCCGAGCCAGAAGGGCGGAGCCCTTTTACACCAACTCCACTCAACTCCCCGTTAACTTTACGGACGATATATTCGAAGCCCTCGATCTGCAGGATGAAATCCAGGTCAAATATACGGGGGGAACCGTTTTTCACATCTATGCGGGGGAAAGAATTGAAGATCCTCGAGCAGTGAGGCAACTGATTAAGAAAATCTGCACTCGCTACCATCTTCCCTATCTTACTTTTACCCCCACGTTTAGTGTGTGTCCTACACATGGGTACCTAAAAGGTGAGCACGACGTATGTCCTGAATGTCGAGAAGAGTGTGAGATATATTCACGGGTTGTAGGTTATCTGCGTCCGGTGAGGCAGTGGAATAAAGGTAAACAGGAGGAGTTTGCCCACCGAAAGGTTTTTAATTTTTAGGACTATGAGGATTGGCGGCTTACAGAAAGTCTCTCTCATTGATTATCCTGGTCAAATCAGTTCCGTCATCTTTACCCAGGGGTGTAATCTCCGTTGCATCTATTGCCATAACCCCGAGCTTGTTTATCCCCAATTTTGGGGAGAACCGATCGAACCGTCCGAAATACTGAGATTTCTCGACCAGCGCCGGGGGAAAATAGATGCCGTTGTCATCACCGGAGGAGAGCCCCTTTTGCACGAGGATCTCGGGAGTTTTATTTCCTCCATAAAGGAAAGGGAATTTCTCATTAAACTCGATACGAACGGGACGTGTCCTCATCACCTCTCACGGATACTCCAAGCAGGCTTACTTGACTATGTGTCGATAGATGTGAAGGCCCCGTGGGATTCATATCAAAAAGTGGCAGGCGTCGAAGTCGATGTCGAAAAAGTGAATGAGAGTTTAGAGATCATCCTCGCTTCTGGAGTAGAATACGAATGCCGGGTGACCGTGGCGCTGCCAGTTGTCACGGAAGATGATCTCATATCTTTAGGGCACGGGCTCAAACATAAACACGTAAGTCGTCTCGTGGTGCAGAAATTTCGTCCTCCGTCTCGGGGATTGCAGGCTAACCCGGCATTGCAGCCACCTACCGACGAAATGTTGGAAAGAATAAAAAACACCCTTGCCGAAATTATCCCTTGCGTAATAGTTAGAAAATAGATTATTCACGTTTATTGTGAAGACATCCATCGGCAAGAATTACCAGCCCTTCGAAAAGATTAGACTACTTGCGGAAGTAGGGGTAGCCCTTTCTGCCGAAATGGATATAAACCGGCTTCTCGATGCCATTATCGATAATGCATGTCTCATCACCGAGGCTGATGGCGGTACCCTGTACCTCCTTTCAGAGGATCACTGCCAATTGAACTTTGTTGTTGTTCAGAATAGGACCCTTCAGATAAAGATGGGAACGGGGGACCGTCTAAATTGGCCCCCCGTTCCCATCTACCACCCCGACGGTACGGAAAATCACTCTCACGTGTCCGCCCATGTGGCTTTGACGGGCGAGGTCGTCAATATTGAAGATGTTTATAAGGCAGGAGAATTCAACTTTGAGGGCACCCGTGAATTTGATCGACGAACTGGTTATAGATCTAAATCCATGTTGGTCGTTCCTATGAGGAACCATGAAAGGGATATCATAGGTGTTCTTCAGCTCATCAATGCCGTTGATCCTGTCTCCGGTCGGGTTATACCTTTCAACGAAGAGAATCAACTTATGGGGGAGGCCCTTGCCTCTCAGGCCGCCGTTGCCTTATCAAAAAATCAACTCATAATGGATTTGGAAAGGCTAATCGATTCTTTCATAGTAGCTATCGGGCAGGCGATAGATGAAAAGTCCCCTTACACAGGTGGTCATGTAAAGAGAGTGGCGGAACTTACGCTTGCCTTAGCTAGGGCTATTAACGAAGAAAAAGAAGGACCTTTTGCGGACGTGCATTTTACAGAAGATGAGTTGAAGGAGTTAAGAATTGCCTCATGGCTACACGATGTGGGAAAAATTACCACTCCCGAATACGTAGTCGATAAGGCCACGAAGCTTGAATCCCTGTACGATCGCATGGAAATAATACGCCTCAGAATGGAATTGATGAAACGGGAGGTTATGGAGAATGAGGAAATGGGCAGTTGGAAAGACAACCTGGCCTTTCTCGAGCGTTTGAATCGGGGAGATGAATTCGTCACGGATGAAATGATAGAGCGCTTGAAGACCATTGCTCAGTGTTCTTATTCCATCGATGGCAGGAAAGAACCCTTGCTTTCTCCCGAAGAAGTGGAAAATCTGTCCATAAGAAGAGGGACTCTAAACGAAAGGGAAAGAGAGATCATAAATAACCATGTCGTCATGACATTTAAGATTCTGTCCAGTTTACCCTTCCCGAAAAAGCTACGCCGTGTTCCATTCATTGCCGCCAGTCATCATGAAAAGTTGGATGGAAGCGGATATCCAAAAGGTCTATCTGCCCAGGACTTATCCGTCCAAGCCCGGATCTTAGCGTTTGCCGACATATTCGAAGCCCTGACGGCACGAGATCGACCTTACAAAAAGGCAATGCCGATGGAGGAGGCCCTTCGTGTAATGGCCGATTTGGCAGGGAAAGGTCATGTCGATCGCAATATCTTCGACCTGTTTTTGAGAAAGCAAATATATAAGGAATACGCCCTCAAGGAGTTGTCAAATTAGAAGGGCGATTAGGCTTTCTGCCCTTTCCTAGGTCTTGAATTTCTCTTTCAATATCTTTTATTCTGCCGTCTTCCGGTGGCAGGTTTTCTCTTGCCGCGCGAAAGTGATAAAGGGCACTGTCAAGGCGGTTTTTTTTCTTGAAATAAAGGCCAAAGTAGTAATGGGAAGCTCCTTTTTGTCCAAGTTTGCCGTACACGGAGGCCATGTTATAGTAAAGTTCCTCCTCGCTACCCAGTTTTTTTTCTTCCAATAGTTTCAAAGAGGCTAATGCGTTTTCCCGATCCCCCAATGCCTCGTGCGCCTTGGCGAGAAAAATGTAAGCGTCTGGGTCTTCACTTCCACGGGCGACGGCCTCGGAGAGAGGTTTCATGGCCTCCTTCGTCCTGCCCGCCAAGAAATATGTAATACCCAGGTCACCGAGGATGTCAGGATCATTTGGTGAAAGAGATAGGGCTTTCTCGAAGAGGCCCAATGCATGGTCTAGACGGCCCATTTTGGCCTCGGTAATGGCAAGCCCATAGAGATCATCAACGCTAGAGGGATTTTTCTTTAGGTTTTCTTCGAAGTAGCGTTTGTTAGCTTCCTGATCTCGAGCGGACACGATGAGGAGAATGGTTTGAATGCGCTTAAAATTTCCTATGATTTCCGTTTTCCCCGGATTACGGTAAATCGTCTGGAGTAGTGAGTCGAGATACCTAATCCTCTCTTCCGTACCCGGATGGGTAAGAAAATAAGAAGGTACAAGGCCAGAATAAAGCTCTTGCCTCTTCATTACCTTGAGAAAGTCCACCATGGCTTGGGGATCATACCCGGCACGGACTAGATAATACATCCCCATGCGATCCGCTTCTTCTTCATGCTCTCGATTGTATTTCAACGACATGTGAGCGCCGCCCGCCACGGACATGGTCATAACACCAGCGGTTAGTTCTGGACTGCCACCGATTAAAACTCCAGCCAAGATACCGGCCAAGGTGGCCAAGTTTATCTTTTTCGATTTTTCTATCGCATCAGCGATATGACGTAAATTGGCGTGGGCGATTTCGTGGGCGATGACAGATGCCAATTGCGCTTCGTTTTCCGCTAGATTAATCAAGCCTCGATGAATGTATATGTACCCACCAGGTGTAGCAAAGGCATTGATGGAGGCACTCCTTATTATATTAAACCGATAGTCGAAGGGTTGTTTGGTGTCCATTTGTGCCAAGATTTTGTTGCCCAGTGCATTTATATAATCGACGACTTTTTTTGTCCTCAGAAAGGCGTTATTGTTTTCCAGCTGCTTGTACGTTTCCAGCCCCACCCTTTTTTCATCTTCTAAAGTAAAGGCTCCCCATACCGGCGATACGATGAAGATGCCAAGTATAATCAAAACGATTGCCGCTCTCATGTATTTCATGGATTATGTGGATTCATTTTTTTATGGCTTGTGATATATGTCGTTACCACTCAAGCGTCAAGGAGAAAACATGGTTGTTACAATCGATGGACCCGCCGGAGCGGGCAAGAGTACGGTAAGCAAATCGCTCGCTCAAAAACTGGGTTTCTTATATCTTGATACCGGTGCACTATACCGGGCCCTGGCCTATGCCTTGAGAGAGGAGCAGGTAAATTTTGAAGAAGAGAGAGAATTATTATCCTTCTTGGGCGAGATAACAATCGAGTTGTTCAGAAAAGACATGGGTTTGGGGGTAAGAGTAAGGGGTGAAGAAGTGGAGGATAAGATTCGATCAGAAGAGATAGGGGCCTTGGCATCGCGCATATCTAAAATCCCTGCGGTAAGGGAGAGGCTCTTACCTGTTCAGAGACAAGCATCAGATATGGGAGATATAATAGCGGAGGGGAGGGATATGGGGACCGTTGTTTTCCCTTGGGCGGAGGTGAAGTTCTTCCTCGATGCCTCTGTGGAAGAAAGGGTGAGAAGACGTGTGCGAGAACTTATCATGCGGGGGGAAAAAGAGGTGGACCAGAATGCCATTGCCGAGAGTATCATTAAGCGTGACCGACAGGATATGGAAAGAGGCATCGCTCCTTTGAAACCGCATCCGGAGGCCATAATTATCGATACATCCTATCTTTCTGTGGAAGAGGTCGTAAAAAACATGTTGAGCTACATTAAGATGTTAAGACGGGCTGATTAAACTTGATATTTGATATTCAGTGTGCTACGCAGCCACAGAAAGAACTGATGATTTATAAACGTTAGGGGGTAGGTATAGGTAATGGTTAACGAGAATCAAACGGACCCGATGGAAAACAAAGCCGAAGAAGGGGAAAGGTCGGAAGATATCGGGTTCAAGGAGCTTTATGAACAGTCCCTGCAGAGTTTGCACATGGGGGAGATTGTGACCGGAAAAGTCGTCCAAATTACGCCTGAAGTAGTCATGGTAGATGTGGGATGGAAGACGGAGGGTTACGTTCCGATAAAGGAATTAAAAGATCGACATGGGAATCTCCGCTGTCGGGAAGGGGATGAAATAGAAGTATTGGTCGATCGCCGAGATCAGGAAGGAAACTTAGTGCTGTCCTGGGAGAAGGCAAACTGGGTGAAGGTGTGGGAGCGTTTGAAGACGGCCTACGAAGAAAAAGATGTAATTCAAGGTACGATCATAGAAAGGGTGAAAGGTGGTTTTTCTGTCGATATTGGTGTGACGGCTTTTCTGCCCGGTTCGCATTTAGATATCCGACCGATAAAAGATATGGATAAATTGGTCGGACAGACCCTCGATTTCCATGTTCTTAAATATGACCGTAAGAGGAACAATGTAGTCCTATCTCGGAAAACAGTTTTAGAGGAGGAGAAGGAGCGAAGGAAAAGAGAAACATTGGCCCATATTTCGGAAGGTTCGATTGTAGAAGGTACGGTTAAGAACATAACGGACTATGGAGTTTTTATAGACTTAGGCGGTTTGGATGGCCTTCTCCATGTGACGGATGTGTCCTGGGGGAGGGTGGGTCGACTCACGGAAATGTTTCGTAAGGGGGATCAGGTTAAGGTGAAGGTCCTTTCCTTCGATCCGGAAAAAGAGCGGGTGTCTTTAGGTATTAAACAGCTTACGGAAGATCCGTGGCTAAGAATTGCAGAAAAATATCGCGCCGGTGACATCGTGGAAGGTAAGGTCGTGAACATCACCGATTATGGTGTCTTTGTTGAATTGGAACCGGGAGTCGAGGGACTAATCCACATTTCAGAAATGTTTTGGACCCGAGAAATAAAACATCCGTCCAAGGTGGTCTCTCCTGGGCAGACAGTGAAGGTAAAGGTGTTAGAAGTTAACGAAGAGGCCAAACGCATTTCCCTCGGTTTGAAACAGACCATGCCCAATCCGTGGGAGAAGATAAAGGAGAAGTACCCCGAGGGCTCCGTGGTCAAAGGCGTGATACGAAATGTAACTAGCTTTGGTATCTTTGTCGGGATAGAGGAAGGAATCGACGGACTCGTTCATCTGTCCGATATTTCGTGGAAGAAGAAAATTAAACATCCGTCGGAACTATTTAAGAAGGGCCAGGAAATAGAGGCCATGGTCCTCAAGGTTGATGTGGAAAATGAGAAATTCTCCCTGGGAATAAAACAACTGGAGAAGGATCCGTGGGAAGAATTTGCAGAAAAGAATCCCCCGGGCTCCGTGGTTACCGGTAGGGTAACGAATGTGACAGAATTCGGGGTCTTTGTAGAAGTGGAAGAAGGCATTGAAGGGCTCATCCATATATCAGAGTTGAGTCATAAAAGGGTCAAATCGGCATCGGAGCTTTATTCTCCCGGTGATGAGGTAACGGCGGTCGTCAAGAGTATAGACGTAAAAAGCCGTAAGATCCGACTCAGTGTTAAAGAATTTCAAGCTCCTAGGGAATCAGACCAGGGTACGGTAAAACAATATTTAAACAACAAGGAAAAACTGGTATCTAATCTTGGGCAGGTCCTGGCCGATGTGAAATTTTCCGGAACAGAATAGAATCGAATAGATGAGAAGACACCCTATACTACTGGCTTTCATTGTCATCATAGCAGCCGTGGTGGCACTAGGCATGGTTGTCTATCTATTGGCGTTTTTGGTGGGGGGACGGACCGCTGTGACCGCAGGTAATGTGGGTGTCATTACCGTGGAAGGTATTCTTGCGGACAGCCAGGATGTTCTCGATCAAATCAAGTATTTTGAGAAAGAAGAGCGCCTCAAAGCCATCGTCGTTAGGGTAAATACCCCCGGGGGAGGGGTCGTTCCTTCAGAGGAAATATACGGTGCCCTTAAGGAATTGAGGAAGAAAAAGCGGGTGGTAGCCTCGATGGGCTCGATTGCGGCCTCCGGAGGATATCTCGTTGCCTGTGGGGCGGAAAAAATCTTAGCCAGCCCCGGTACAATAACAGGAAGCATTTCGGCCCTCATGCATTTTGCGAATATCGAAGACCTGCTTAAGAAAGTAGGGGTTAAATCCCAGGTCATAAAAAGTGGAAAGTATAAGGATATGGGCTCCCCTATGCGGGAGATGACATCGGAAGAGAAAGAACTGCTCCAGTTTGTCGTAGATGACATATACGATCACTTCCTTGATATCATCGTACAGGAGAGAAAAATTTCAAAAGAAAAATTGAAAGAAATCGCCGATGGACGTATTTTTACAGGGCGCCAAGCGAAGATGGTGGGTTTGGTAGACGAGCTTGGAGGTTTGGAAGAAGCAATCAAGCTCGCCGCCCGATTAGCTAATGTAAAAGATACACCGGAGGCCGTGTACGCCCCTAGGAAGAAGAAATCTTGGTGGGGCATGTTACTGAAAGAAACCCTCTCTTTTCTAACCACCGATTCCCTGAATAGAGAGTTTGCCCCTTTTGGGCTCTTCTATGTATATACACCGGGAATGGTAAAGGAGAGGTAGGGAAATGGGTTCCATTCTGGTAGAGAAGAAAGATGGTTACGCGATAGTAACGATGAATCGACCCCGGGAAATGAACGCCTTAACAAGGGAGATGTTAGGCGAACTCTATGAAGCGGTGGAATCGCTTGAGAATGATCATAGCATCCGTTCGATTATAGTCACGGGCGGCGATCAGGTGTTCTGCGCCGGTATGGATATTAAGGAATTATCAACCTTACCCGATGAAGAGATACCCCCTTTTTTTGATCTTTTAAAGAGGAGTTTCAAACGCGTATATACCTGTAAGAAACCGACCATTGCTGCCGTGGGAGGGATTGCCCTCGGAGGGGGTTTCAATCTGGCGACCTTATGCGATCTGATCGTGGCTTCAGAAAGTGCCATTTTTGGGCATCCGGAATTGAGATTTGGTCTTAACCCCCTTTTCCATATGTTAAAAGAGCTCGTCGGTATGGCCAAGGCCAAGGAATTGACCATGATCGGGGAACCAATCGGAGCGAGGGAAGCCTACCGAATTGGTCTGGTGGCCCGCCTTTGTCCTCCCGAAGAATTCATGACGGAAGCGGTGAGATTGGCCGAAAGGCTGGCTGAGAAATCGGAAGCGGCCATCCAGGCGGTGAAAAAACTGTCAGAAATTACACCCCATTTGGATAAGGGCCAAGCCTTGGAATTGGAATTTGATGTGACGCGTCGACTCTTCTCCAGCGTGGAGAGAAAGCTACTTATGAGTGAGTTTATGACCCGCGAGCTGTTAGGAAAATTAAAAAAGCGCTGAACTTGGGGCTTTAATATTCCCATTCATTATCGGGTGAAGCAAAATCCTTTAAAAGGTCTCTTCTCTTTTTATGTTGTAGTTTTTTAAGGGCCTTAGCCTCGATCTGCCGTATCCGTTCCCTCGTCACACCCATCATTTCTCCCACTTCTTCCAGGGTAAAGGGACCAAAATTACAGGCCACCCAGGTGCAATTGTAGAAGTTTTCGTTTTTAATAAACCATTCGCACGTATTTTCTCGGCAGATTTCCCTTATTAAGTGACCTTTCTTCTTGCAGCGATAATAGTTAGTCAATTGCTACTAGATCCTCCTTCTTGAGTAAGCGCCTTAAAATTAATCATTGAATCGGTCCTTGTCAATTGCCATTTCTCTTATCCGTTTGCGGCCGACATGATCGAGGATGGAAAAAATGATGGTAATACTTGCGGCTTGCATGACGAGAAGAATGCTATCGATCGTTCTGGCATTTCTGAGAGTTATGGCCGTCACTCCCAGGGTGAGGGATAAAAGCAAAATAAGCATGACCGCCTTCCTCTTGTCCCCTAAGAGGTAAAACATGCGGTGGTGGATGTGATCTTTTCCTACATAATCAATCCATTCTTTGACGCTTCTTACCTTTCCCGTTGCTACGCGCTCGATGGTAATGAAAATCATGTCGTAAATCAGGACTCCGAAGATGAGGACGGGTGCAGCGAAAGACACAACCGGGTCCCGTTCAGACCAGTCTCCCACCACGGCCAAAGCGGCTAGCACATAGCCAAGAAAAATACTTCCCATATCGCCGAGAAAAATGAGGGCGGGCTTTTTTTTTCTAAAGTTGTATGGGAGGAAACCCAAACAGCTCCCCAACATGGCAATCGCTATCCATCCCAAGTTAGGTTGGGCGGTCTGAAAAGCGATGATGCAGAGGTAACCCGAGATTATTATTCCTAAGCCCGTTGCCAAACCATCCATCCCGTCGAGAAAGTTCATGGCATTGATGATACCTATTATCCAGACTGCCGTCATAAGATGATTGAGGATTTGTCCCCACCAGGTGTGGATAGGGAAAAAATCTAGAACGGTACCACTTGCCATTAAAACGAGACACATGACTAATTGAACCATTAGTTTGAATTTTGCAGTCAGTCCCTTCCAGTCATCGATGAGAGATACGACGGCCAGAATGGAACCAGTTACCAAGATCACCCCCATCTGGCGGTTGATGATCATGTTTGATAACAGAGATGCCGTGAAAGCAAGAAAGATGGCAAGGCCACCGAGAAGAGGGGTTGCCTTCTCATGAACTTTCCTGTCCGCCGGATGGTCAAGAATGTTGAGTCGCACCGCGATTTGCCTGACTAGCGGGGTAAGGGTAAAAGAAAGGCAAAGGGAATACAAAAAGATGTAGACCCAACGACCCACGAAGTTAAAGAAAAAGTATCTTACCGGTGGAAGTTGAAAGATAAGAAAAACGAAAACCGCCAACAACCAATAGACGAAGAACCGCCTTTTCGCAAAGGTTACCACAACACCCCCCTTTTATATAGTTCTGTTAAAGTGTCACATATGTAAAGTACCTCTTCATCTGTTAAGCCCGGGTAGATGGGAAGGGAAACCGTTTTTTGCCACACCTTGTCTGCGATCGGATAATTATCTAAACCTAAATATCTATGGATCGTTTGATATACGGGACGCCTACATTTAATGCCCTTAGCCGCCATTTCCCCTATGAAAAGATCAGCCTTTTCCGCTTGGATGCAGTAACGGAAGTAGATGTGCTGGCGCCCCTCCAGGGCCTGTGGAAGAGAGAAACCGCCTTTTCTTAAGACTTCGTGATACATATGGGCGATTTCCCTCCTGCGAGAGATAAAAAAGTGTAATTTGCTGAGCTGACTCCTCCCAAGGGCAGCTTGTAAGTCCGTTAACTTATAGTTGAAACGGGTTTTGTCCGTTTTTTTTTCATCATAATCTCTCAATTCTCTGAGGTTTTCCGCCAGGTTATCCTCGTCTGTAAGCACCATTCCCCCTTCTCCGGTAGCGATCACTTTAGTGGCATAGAAAGAGAATATGGAAAGTCGGCCGAGGCTGCCGGTCATTTTTCCCCGGTAAACGCTGCCTAAGGATTGGGCACAGTCTTCGATTATGTTTATGCCTAAATGGGAAAGGCGGTCTAACTCGGCGGGAAGGCCGAACATGTGGGGTACGATTATGGCTTTCGTGCGCGGGCTCAGTTTTTTGGTCACCTCATCAGGACAGAGATTAAAATCCTGTTCGTTGATATCGGCAACGACCGGTGTGGCGCCAACGTATCTGACGGCGTTTAAAACCGCCGTACACACATAGGAAGGAATTATAACCTCATCATGTCCGCCAATATGGAGAGATAGAAGGGCCAGATGCAAGGCTGCTGTCCCGGAGCTTACGGCCACTGCATGTTTGACGCCAATCATCGCGGCCATTTCTTTTTCGAATTGTTCCACCTCACTGCCCTGTGCTACGTGACCCGAACGTATGACCTTAAGCACGGCCTCCTCATCTGCCGTGTCGAAAAAGGGTCGAGAATGGGGAATCATAACACATCCCCCGCCGTAAGAAGGTATCTAAGTGGAACAAAACCTTCTGCCCATGTTACCCGCGCCTGGATGCCTCGAAAGACGGCCGTTGACCGGGCGATGTCAAGAATGGAAAGGCCTTCGATGTTTGTTTTTGTTACCTGAGATTTATGGGCCTGAAGGAGCCGCATTTTAATTTCTATGGTCGGGGTGATATCAACGAAGATGGTGGGGGAAAAGTTTTGGGTCGTTGGGCCTTCGTAAAAAAGGACATTTTTTATATACCGGGTGGCGCTGACCGTGGCCTCTGCCAAGGTTCTGTGGTCTTGGTGGGTATCATCGAAAAAGTTGACAAATGTGAGCTCCGGGGCAATTTTCTTTATGACCCCTTCGATATCCTGAATGAGGTCATTCATGTGGGGAGAGAGTTCTGTGTCATGATAACGGCCCCATATGACTTCGTGGGCCGGAAGAATACGTGATGCCTCTTCCTGCTCTTTCTTTCTTGTTTCTTTATCCCCCCCCCGTCCCCCCTGAGTCATGACGAGCAGGAACACTTCATGCCCCCTCTCGGCGAAGTAAGCTAGAGTTCCTCCGCATCCAAATTCTATATCATCAGGATGGGCACCAACGGCCACTATTCTCATAATTAGCCTCCCCTAATTTCTGGTCGACCTTATAATATTCAGGCTCTCGGGTCCGTGGTTGTAGATGAGGTCGATGACCGAGAGATGAGAGATGAATTCGCGGGAGAATAATTGGCGGTAGACAGGATGGCGAAATTCTTGGAAGATAACTTTTACTCCCGCCGATTCGTATGCCTGGAGGTCCATATAATTATGTCCGCCGCTTCCCGCCAAGTAAGTGTCAGCTCCGACCTGACGGGTAATGGCGATTAGCCTTTCGTCTGGTGTGTCAGGAAAAGAACCCAACTCAGAAGCTACGTAAAGGGGTGTTTTTATGCCCAGAATCTCACATAGGCCTTTGACTATCTCGATATTTAAAGCCCCTATTTTGTCCCACCTTTGTTTAAGCATGTTCTCAAGAAAAGGGGTGAGGAAATCCCAGTAAGGTGCCCGGGCATAGTTGGTCACGAGGGCTTGCCAGTGTTTGTGCTGCCATCTTTCTTTATTGTTGATTTCCACCTCCATGATTTTTTGCCCGAAGCGATAGAGCACCGGTACGGTAAGCCATTGAGGACCGGTGGCGGTCTTGATGCGGTTTCTGTTTTGCCATTCGTTTTTTTTGTATTGAACTGTATCCAAGAGTACGAAAACGTCGGACCGGTCTATTTTATCGAAATAGCCCAGCCACGGAAGATACTGAGGTTGATGGATGCCGCAGATCAATGGTTACCTCGCAAAGGTAACAAAAATGGGGTTCGAGATGACCTGGCCTACGTTTCCCTTCATGTCAAATCGATAGAAGATTTTTTCTCCCGGCCGATAATAGGGATCTTCGTACTCTATGGTGAGAGGTAGATTTCCTTCACTCGTGGCTATGAGCTGACCTGACCTGATTAGACGTACTCGCACCGGGCCAGCCTTTTCTGTACCCGAGACGGAAAGAACAATTTTTATGCGGGGGTGTCCTTTCATCAGAATCTCATCACCCGAGATGGCCTTTTTTTCACCCTCCGGTGGGGAAACGGAAAATTCGTCCAAATGAATTCGAGTGGGATAACTAGTAGCGCAGGCATACATCTTTCCCGTCTGCATGGCCTTTAGAATATCTTCTCGACTCTTTTCCTTTACCCAGAAAACGGTTGGATAGTCTCCCAATCGGGCTCCATCTTTGCCTTCGCCATGATAGTCGGCCGTAGCGATGGCCCAAGGTGGCCAAGTACGCTGACCGCTACAGTATTCCAACAGGGTCATGTCCCAGATACTACCTGGTTCGGTAACTGTGATATTTTCTCCATAGAGTGCCGCAAACCCCGTGTACCCTTTCGTCTTTAGCAACATTTCCGGATAGGGTTTGGTTTCCAACGAAATAGGTCCTAGGCGACGAACACCAGACCTCGTTTCAGGATAATTCCAAAAAATAAGCCCTCCACGGTCGTTAACATACCTGATTACCAGATTATAGGGAGCCTCTCCTTGGTCTCCGGAATAGGGGTCAAAAGGTGAAGCTCTAAGGGGATCGCTATTCCAAAAGAAGAGGAAGGAGAGGGCAAATAAAATAAACCCCATGATTCTCGTGCGACCGGGCCAAAAAAGGAGGGTGAGTGACATTATCATGGCGAGCAGGTAAAAGAGGGAAGGAGATCTGAGATTTACCTGAGAGATGGGGAGTTTATTGTGAAGGATGGGAAGGGAAGCATAGTCTTCCGGCTTGGTTAGCCCTATGACGAGGAGACGCCTTTCATGATTGTGGGCGGTAAGACCTTTACCCCAAGGGGTCCCTGACCAGTAATAGAAGGGTGCCGTTTCGGCACCGGGGATGATAATAACCTCTGGGTTTCTCCCCTGAGCCCTCTCGATGGCCTTCAAAAAATTCTCGGCTCCGTTCTTGTTTATGGAATTGAGTTCGTAGGATTTTTTCAAAATATGCCGAAAGGGCGGAAAACCGTATTCCATCACCAGGCGGTCATGGTCATTAATAAATATGGCATCAAACCCTCTCGACCGGGCCAGGCGTGCCAGTTCATCAATTGAATGATCTCCGTCGCTGAAAGTCGACCGAAGATCAATTAACCCCCTCACCTCCACGTATTGGCCATAGATGGGAAAAGCTACGGCAAAACTAAAAATGATAAAGAGGAGGTTAAAAAGTAAGTGCATCATGGGACGATAATTTTAAGTTTCGAGTCCAATAAAAGCGTTCGGTAAAGGTGGTCAATTTTTTCTACCATTGCCTCCTTGGAGTAGAGGGCAGCCTTTTCTCTTCCTCGAAGGCCCATCTCTGCCCTTTTATGGGGTTGTTTATACAGTATCATTAAAGATGCGGCAAGATTTTCTTCATCTCCCGGAGGTGTTAGAAAACCGTTTTCTCCCGGCGCAACTAAGTTTTTGATACCTCCTATTTGCGAAGCAATTATTGGCAAGCCACTTGCCATCGCTTCGACTATAACCTTCCCCATGCCCTCGTTTAATGATGGAAGAACAAAGACATCGAAGGAAGCCATTATGTCAGCTACATCCCGGCGCCATCCCAGGAAATGAACGCGATCCGAGATCTTCAATACCCTCGCCTTTTCTTCTAAGTCGCTCCTCAGTTCACCATCGCCAACGATAATGAGGATACCCTCTCCACCCATGCGGAGAAAGAGGGAAAAGGCGGAAAGAAGGTAGCGATGGCCCTTGATTCCCGTCAGTCTTCCTACCGTCCCGACTACGAATTCATCTTCTTTGATGGACATGGCCGTTCTCATGCGTTCTCGCTCCGATCTGCCCACCTTTAAGAAGGGCAAGAGGTCAACTCCGCTGTGGATAATCTCGAATTTTTCTGGAGCCGCAATGTGATAGAGGAGGTGATCGTCCCTCTCCTGGGGGGTAAGCATAATGAGGCGATCTGTAATCCGGGCAGCAATCTTTTCCAGGAGAATGAATATATTAGTCTCCAACGGTGAAAAATAACCCCAAAAGACATGGCCGTGAGGTGTGTGACAGATGATAGGTGTTCGGGCGAGATAGGCCGCAAACCGACCCAAAATACCTGCCTTCGACGTGTGAGTGTGAACGATAACAGGTTTTGTTTTTTTGAAGTATTGATAGAGGCGAGTGAGGGCCAAAATGTCTTTTATCGGAGAAATCGGTCTGGTCAGATAAGGTAAATGGACGATTTCGATTCCCTTTTCGCGGAGGTGGGAGATATTTTCTTCGATCGACTTGATCTCTGCCGGAGAAGTACTTCTCTCTACGGAGGAACCAAACATAAGAGAAATGTCGTATGTATCTCTGTCGAGGCCGGAGACGGTGAGATAGGTATTTTCTGCCGAACCGCCTTTATCGAAACGGGTGATGACGTGGACGACCTTTATCTTTTTACGAGCCGATAAATTTCTCATACCAGACCTGAAAAACGATAAGACTCCAGATCTGCCATCCGCGTTCTTCCCCGCCGACGAGAAATTGGTGGACCAAAGAATCGACGGCTTCCGCCTTAAATATGTCTTGTCGGGAGATGCGTGCCGGTGACAGATAATCTTCAATCAGGTTTTTCATGGAGGTTTTTAGCCATTTGCTGATAGGTACTTCAAATCCCCATTTATTTTTGGCGTGCAGCTCTTGAGGTAATAGGTTTTTAAAGGCTTCAATGAAGATATACTTGGCTTTTCCCCGGCAGAGCTTTAAATGGCCGGGCAATGAAAAGGCATACTCACAAAAACGGTGATCGAGAAGGGGCACCCTTACTTCAAGGGAGTTGGCCATACTCATCTTGTCCACTTTCCAGAGCATGTCTCCCGGAAGGGAGATGAGAAAGTCGGCAAGAAGGAGCTGGTTTAAGTAATCTTCCGCCTCCGGTTCCAATAAGGGACGAAAGATAGACTCCGCGCTGGGCACCGGATAAGGATGAAGGAGGATTTCCTTTCGAAGAGAGGGTGGAAATATCTCGTTAAGACGGAGAAATCTTTGCCACCGATATAAGGCGTAGCCGTAGGTAAACTTCTTGACCCTTCTTAAATAATCTCCCAGTATACTTTCTCGAGAGGAAGGCAGGAAGTTGACTAACGGTTCTATGACACGCCGACGCAGAATACGTGGTATAATCCCGTACGTTCGATACCATTCTTCGGCTCGGTACATCCGATATCCAGCGAAGAGCTCATCTCCTCCATCGCCCGAGAGGGCCACTTTTACCTCTTTTCTTGTCTCCCGCGATACGACGTAAGTAGGTATGACGGAGGAGTCGCCAAAGGGTTCGTCGAGGCTCGATAACACCTCGGGTACCACATCGAGCATATCGCGAGAGGTTAAAATAATCTCGTGGTGGTCAGTCTGGAAACGGTTGGATACCGCACGGGCGTAAGCTGTCTCGTCGAAGAGGGGCATATCGGAATAACCGACGGTAAATGTTTTGATAGGTCGAGCGGAATTGATTGCCATCAGGGCACAGACGATACTTGAGTCAATGCCACCGCTCAAGAAAGCTCCTAAAGGCACATCAGCCACCATCTGTTCTCGCACCGCCTGTGAGAGTAGTTGGCGGAGTTCTTCTTTTATCCCTTCTTCGTCTGTAGCCGTACTTTTTACCTTTCTCTCCGGATGCCAATATCGCATCTCTCTTATCTGTCCCCGATGGAGGATGAGGAGATGGCCGGGATTCAATTTGCGGCAGCCCGTGATGATGGTGAAGGGGGCGGGAATGTAATTGAGGGTGAGAAAAAGATCAAGTGCCTCCTTATCTATAATGCGCGGTATAGATCTATCTTGGAGTATGCTTTTGAGTTCCGACGCAAAGACCATCCTTGTTCCGTCCCAAAAATATATGAGAGGTTTGATCCCCACCGGATCGCGGGCGAGCAGGAGAAGTTCTTCTTTTTCGTCCCAAAGGGCGAAGGAAAACATACCCCGCAAAGTGGCCACACAGGAGGTGCCCATTTCTTCGTATTGATGAATGATGACTTCAGAGTCGGAGTGGGAACTAAACCGGTGCCCTTTTTTCTCCAGTTCTGTCCTCAATTCTTTGAAATTGTAGATCTCACCGTTTACGACGAGACGTATTTTGCCGTTTTCGTTTTTCATGGGCTGCCGTCCGGCTGGTGAGAGGTCGATGATAGAGAGGCGGCGGTGCCCTAAACCAACGGTAAGCTCATCTCCTCGATAGAAATAAATATCTCCGTCATCGGGGCCGCGATGATGGAGGCTCGCATTCATGTGAATGAGGAGTTTTTCCTCCAGTTTTTCCCCATTCAGAGACACAAAACCGCAGATGCCGCACATATTTACCTCGCCATCCGAAAGAAAAGCTCTTCGGTTTTTTCTATATTGACCTCCCAGGAGTATCTCTCTTCTACGTAATGGCGGCATCTCTCCCGCAGCTTTAGATAGGCTGTCTGGTCTCGAGTCCACAGTCTCATGTGATCGATAATGGCAGCGGCGATTGATTCCGACGCAGGGCTGGGAATCAGCAATCTCTCATCTAGCGGGGTAAGAATCTCCACTGTGCCTCCGATGGATGTCCCAAGAACGGGAGTACCGCAGGCTAGGGCTTCGACAGTAACAAGACCGAAGCCCTCTAGGTTTATGGTGGGCAGGATAAAATAATCAGCGGCCCCTAAATAAAGGGGAAGCTTATCCTCCGGGATAAAGCCTAGGAAGGATACATGCTTTGATAGATTGAGACGGGTGACCATCTCTTCTAAGGTGTCTTTTAGCGGTCCCGTCCCTCCTATAATCAGTGAGAATTCCGGAAATGCCTTCTTTATTTCTCCTGTAGCGGCAATCAAGTTTTCCAGGCCCATGCGGGAGACGAGATTTCTAACGGTAATGATTACCGGCCTATCCAGAGGCAATCCCAAGTTTCTCCTCGTTTCGTAACGATCAGAAAGGGGACGAAATCTGTCGGTATCTACCCCGCCGGGTATGATGTTGATCTTGTGTTCGCTGATATTGTGGGCGGCTTGAAGTTTTTTCTGCGTGTATTCGCTTAAAGTGATAATGTGATGTGAACGCATTAAGACGTCTTTTTCCATGCGTCGCAGAGCTATCATCTTCAATCGGTATAAAAGCATCTTTACCAGTTGAACGGGTTGTGGATTGCGAGATAGGAATTCTTCGAAGGCGAGAGAATGACATGTGTAGATGAAGGGCATTTTTTGAGCGAAGGGAGTACAAAGAAAAGCCCACGACGTAAACGGCTGGTGACCGTTTACTACGTTGAAGACGCCTTCTTGTAGTAGTTGAGAAAGCACAAAAGGAGCATTCACGCGGGTCGAAAAGAGGAGGGTGATGGCATTTTTGTAGTCCACAGAATAACGCCATTCATGAACCTTTCCGATGACTTTCGATTTACTCTCGTGCTCCGGCAGGAGCCTCGTAAGGACGTAAACCTGATGTCCCCTCTGGGCAAGGCGGGTAGCCTGCTCATGGAGGACGCGTTCGGCCCCACCTATCACCCGTTCGATAGAAACATCGGCCAGAAAGAGGATTCTCATATGTTTATTCCCCCTGATAGGCGAGCAATTTGGTCCTCATAGACAGCTATTGTTTTTTCGATCATTTTTTCCAGCGAAAATTCTGATATGACCTTCTTTCTAGCTGATCTCCCCAGGGATGCGGCATAGTCCCGATCCTGAAGGAGGGTAACGACGGCACGGGCTAAGGATTCGGGTGATTGTGGCGGGACTAGGATACCATCCTTTCCCGATTGTATTTGTTCGTTGATTCCGTCGATCTCGGTGGCAACAATAGGTTTTTCTAAAGACATGGCTTCCAAGGTCACCATGGGGAACCCTTCTCTCAGGGAGGGAATGACAACCACATCCATGGCGGCCATGAACTTATTTACCTCTGTGGTATGGCCAGCGAAAAAGAGACGGTCCATGATTTTGAGCCTTTTTGCTTCTTCTTCCAAATCCTTTCGCAGGGGACCGTCACCGACGAGCACGAATCTTGTCTTCGGTAAGGCATGATAGATGATGGGGATGGCCTTTAAAAAGAAGAAAAAGCCCTTCTGCCAAACCAACCTGCCTACCGTTCCCACCAGAGGATTTTCTTCCCTTAACCCTAAGCGATTCCTGGTTTCTTTCCTTTCCTCCGAAAGGGAACGGGGATCATACTCGCGCCACTCGATGCCGTTGTAAATCTTGCAAACCCTTTCCTTTTCAATTCCGTGCTCTTCTATGAGTAACTGCTCAAGGGCAGAGGAGCAGACGAGAAAACGGCTAACCAGATGTTCTGTGGCGCGATCGAAGAATTGATACAAAATGCCCCGAGGGGGAGAAACATCATAGCCTTCCACTGGCATGGCGATCGTGGAAATATATGATTTGGCGCCGCCAAGACGGGCGGCCAGGCGGGCGAAGAATTCCGCCCGTCCCCCTTGGCCATGAACGATGTCTAAACGGTGTTTCTTAACGATTTTAACAAGATGGAAGAGAGTTCTCACATCGGTTCGTCGTGAAAAGTCCGTAGCATGAAACGTAACGTAGCTTGGCAAAGATGCATGAAATGGCCCAACAGGCGATGCGGCCACGTGAATTTCATACCTCTCCCTGGGTAAGCCCCTTATGATTTGGGAAAAGACCCTTTCTCCGCCCCCGAATTCTAGCCCGTCGATGACGAAGAGAATGTTAACCTTCATAGGGTTCTCGCCGGTCTTCAGGTCTGCCATCTCGGTACTCTAAACTATAAATGGGAGAATTTAGATGGGGTATGAGAAGTGCTGGATAAGGGCCGAATTTCTTTTCATCGTAAGGTATATGATAGATAAGCGTTTCCTTGAGACATCTTCTCGCCGCTTCTGTCTCATCGTCCGTGCCAAAGATTTCTTGAATGCGCGATTTCATATAGTCTTCCAGGTTAGGATATGTGTTATATTCTTTCTTCTCCATCCACTCTTCCCAGAAGAAGCGTTTGAGCATACGTAACCGCGGCTTTACGTTGACGTGAAAGGCATAAGGTTCATACCAGAAGAGGGGACGGTAGTACAGGGGAAACTTTACCGCCTCGAAGCGACCGGGATGAATAAAATACGCATTTTTAGAATACGTGTGGATGTATTCTTCAATGTGAACCATTTCTCTTCGATCTTGATGAGAAAGATCACCGGAGAGGTTTATGTGGCGAAGGTAGATAACATAAAAAATTCTTGGATTAAGCTCGAGAAGGCGATTTCTCAATTTTCTAATATCGAATTCTCCGGAAGTATGGGCCACCATGTCCCCGTCCCAGCGTAGTACGTAGTGGTAGCGGGTTTTTCGAAGGATGAAATTAGATAGTTCGACGTGTTTTAACTCCGGGCACCGCCACAGTCTGATGAAATCCTTTTCTTTAGCGGCGAGTTCGGAGAGCAGCTCATAGGTGCCGTCGGACGAACCGTTATCGGCTATGCAGATCTCGTCGGCGATAGGCCGAATGGAATTGATAGAAGGGATAATCCAGTCCCTTTCATCTTTGACCCGCATATAGACCGAGACACCCATCGGACGCCGAACCCTGAATTTGTTCGGCACCAAAGCTGGCAAGAGGCTAACGAAAAATCTCACAAGGCGGGTCAAATAGTTCTTCCTGTGGGGTTGCTGATTAGCCGTGATAAGATGCTTTTCCATCCGTTCACCGGGGGAACAGAGGCGTCTTAACGAGACCTAGCTTTGCCAGTCTAAACAGCATGGCGACCCTAAGACAGCCGAGGCCATAACGTAGGCTCCGCCAGAAATCGATGGAAGAGGCCTCGGGAAAGTAACGGGTAGGACAAGAAACCTCGGCAATGATATGACCCTGCCATAGAATTTGCGCGAGGATTTCGTTATCAAACACAAAATCGTCTGAGTTATTTTCCCAAGGTATGGTGGTAAGTATCTGTCGCGCATAGGCCCGGTAACCCGTGTGGTATTCTGATAGTTTTGCCCCCATAAGCACATTTTCCATGAAGGTAAGGATACGGTTGGCGATATATTTCCACAGGGGCATCCCTCCCTTTAAGGCGTAGCCTCCGAGAATGCGGGAACCGAGTACACATTGGTAGAGTCCGCTCGCAATTAGCGAGGCCATGGCCGGGATGAGCTTAGGCGTATATTGATAGTCGGGATGGACCATGATGATGATATCGGCTCCCTCTTCCAAGGCGAGGCGATAGCACGTCTTCTGATTGGCTCCGTAACCGAGATTACGTTCGTGAACGACCAGTTTCACTCCCGGAAGAGATTGGGCTATTTGCACAGTCTCATCGCCACTGGCATCATCCACGATGATGATACGGTCTACAACCTCCTGGGCAACGACCTCTCTGAATGTCTTCACCAGTGTGCGGGCCGCGTTGTAAGCCGGCATCACCACGACGATCTTTTTCCCCATCAGCATTTTTTCGCTTGCCCAGTGAAGTTGGGGGCACCGCATAATTTGGTACCCCCTATGATTACATCAGTCCTTTATGCCGGCGATACGTTTGGCGATAGCCTTCTTATGTTCGAGATTGCCTTGTCGGGCAATCATTATCCGTTGGGCCTGGGGAGAGCCAGCACCGTGCATGGATTCCGTGCGGTAGCCAACTGCCGCCGTGCCGAGAGTCAGGTTTTCTACGAGACGCATTGCTCGGCAGCGATGCTCAAAGGGCACGTCAGAGACGCCCTTTAGATACTTGGCGAGCACTTGCCCAATTTCAGGATGCCGCAGGTCCTTCTCCGAAGCCATGGTTACCATCATGCCTCCGGCAATATCCTCGGCAAGTCGGCAGATCTCATACGGGAAACGAGTTACATTCTGTTTACATACGTTGGCGAGCAGGAGGTCGATGAGATAGGTCCCGGAAGCGGTTCGATGACCCTCGGCCGAGCATGCGATTCCACAGGAATAAAGGGTTTCATTTAAGTGGATCATTTCAATGAGTTTGTCCCTAATATGAGAGGCCTTGTCCACACCGTTGTACTCGGCAACCAGGGCCGCCGCCCCGATCAAAACATCTCCGACGCCAGCTTTGCACCCTCCATAACTCTGGCGATGGTACCCGGCAAAACGCTCGACCAGCATGCCGGTAAATTCATATTCACCGCACATAAATACGTATTCCCATGGGACGAAGAGATTATCGAACACCATGAGGGCTTCATGACCACCGTACATGGCGTTCCCAACATCTATTTCGCTCCCTTCTAATTTCCGCGTATCGCAGGACTGGCGGCCGTAAATATAGAAAATACCTTCCGCGTCTGCTGGGGCGGCAAAAGAAACGGCGTAGTCCGCATCTTCCTTCCCCATAGTAATCGTGGGCATCACGAGAACCCAATGGGAATTTATCGCCCCCGTCTGATGGGCTTTAGCACCCCGGACTACGATGCCTTTTTCGTTCTTCTCCACGACATGGACGTACATGTCCGGATCAGCCTGCTTGCTGGGAGGCAAGCTTCTGTCACCCTTTACGTCCGTCATCGCCCCATCGATGGTAAAATCCCCCTCTTGGGCCATGAGAAGGAATTTGGTGAACCGTTTATGATAGTCGGTGCCGAGTTTCTGATCCATCTCGTAAGTTACCGAATCTAGCGCGTTTATCGCATCCATCCCCACGCACCTTTGAAAACAGGAACCCGTCATTTGACCTAGCAAACGTTGCATCTTCACCTTTTTTATCAGGTCTTCCGTGCTTTGGTGGAGATGGCAGAAGCGGTTAATTTTTTTCCCCGTTAAATGGGAGGTTGCGGTCATCAAATCTTCATACTGAGGGTCATGGGCGAGGGCGTAGGTCATCTTCACGGAATTCATAGACGGGCGAATTATAGGATGGTCGACGGGATTTTTTACTTGCTCACCAAACATGTAAACTTTGAATTTCATTTTCCTCAAACTTTCTTCATATTGTTCCGGTGTCATAAGTGACATGTTTTTTCCTCCTTCGTTTGGTTCGCTCTAATTTATCCACGGAAGATGTGATTGGCAATGACCACCCTCTGAATTTGGTTCGTTCCCTCATAAATTTGCATGACCTTTGCGTCACGCATACACATCTCCACCCCATATTCCCGTAAGTACCCATAACCTCCCAGAATCTGAACAGCATTCGTTGTTACTCGCATGGCCATATCCGCGGCATAGCACTTCGCATAGGAAGCCATGTAATTAAATGGCTCGTTGTTCATGGCTAACCAGCAGGCCTTGTAAGTAAGAAGACGAGCGGCTTCTATTTCCATGGCCATATCGGCAAGCATAAAGCGAAGCGCCTGGAAGTTTCCAATGGGTTGGCCAAAGGCGACCCTTTCTTTGCAGTACTTAACGGCGATATCGAAGGCGCGTTGGGCGATGCCGATTGCCTCTGCCGCGACTGATGGTCTCGAAAGGTCAAGTGATTTCATACAGATACTGAATCCCTCCCCTTCTTCGCCCAACCTGTTTTCAACAGGTACTCGTACGTCTTCAAAGATCACCTGACGGGTATCGGAGGTGCGGATGCCCATTTTCTTTTCTTCGGGGCCGACACTGATACCGGGAGTATTTCTGTCTACGATAAAACCGATAATGCCCTTGTATTTTAGATTCTTATCTGTGGTGGCAAAAACGGTGTAGATATCCGCCACACCCCCATTCGTAATGAATTGTTTGGTACCGTTTAGAATGTAGTAATCACCATCTCTTTTGGCCGTCATAGAAAGGCCAGCTACATCCGAGCCGGCCCCAGGCTCCGTAAGACAGAAGGCTCCCAATTTCCCCTCATTCAGGACATCGAAGTAATGTTTTTTTTGGGCGTCATTCCCGGCCACAATGACAGGTTCGGCGGAAAGGAGAGAACTGGCCGCCATAGTAGCTCCTACACCGGCCGAGCCGTAGCATAGCTCTTCCGTCACAATGATCTGGCCTAACATGTCTATGCCGGGTCCTCCATATTCTTCTGGAACACCACAGGTGAGAAGTCCGACTTCGTGCATTTTTTTGATTATGTCCCAGGGAAACTCCTCCTTTTCGTCATACTCTCTAATGACGGGGATTATCTCCTGCTCCGCAAACTTACGGGCCATATTCTTGAGGGCTATGTGTTCATCCGATAGTCTGAAATCCATCTGACCTTCGCCTCCTTAATTATTTGATCAATTCAACGATAAAAGCATGGGCAGGACCACCACTCGCGCAGAGGGCAGCACATCCATAGCGGGCGTTGGCCCTTTTTAAGACGTTTATGAGGGTAATGATGAGTCTTGCCCCCGTGGCGCCGACGGGGTGTCCCAGACTCACCCCGGATCCCACGACATTCAAGCGGTCGAGACTGACTTTTAACTCTCGATTTACACCCAGGACCTGAGCGGCAAAGGCTTCGTTAAATTCCCAATAATCTATTTGATCCTGAGATAATCCCGCAAATTTTAGAGCATTTCTTACGGCCACCACGACGCCCATGCCCATGATTCTGGGCTCTACTGAGCCGGGAGCCGAGGCGACTACTCGAGCAATCGGCTTGATACCCATCTTTCTCGCCGTTTCTGCGGCCATCATAATCAGGGCAGAGGCCCCGTCGTTGAGACTGGAGGCATTGCCGGCCGTGATGGTTCCGTCCTTTTTGAAGACTGGTCTGAGTTGGGCCAGCTTTTCAAGAGACGTATCGGGCATGGGATGCTCATCCGTATCGAAAATGACCGTACCCTTTTTTGTCTTTACCTCAACGGGCACGATCTCATCCTTGAACCAGCCTTCTTTGATGGCGCGGCAGGCCCGCTGGTGACTCATAAGGGCGAACTCATCCTGTTCCTGCCTCGTGATGCCGTACATTTCTGCTATATTCTCCGCCGTAACCCCCATGTGATACCCTAATAGGGCATCCACCAGACCTCCGATCATGAGACTATCTTGGATTTGTTCGCCGTCCCCTAAACGATAACCCTTTCGGGCGCCAAAGAGAAGATAAGGAGCATTGCTCATGCTTTCTACGCCCACCACGGCACCGATATCGATTTTTCCCAACATGATTTCTTGGGAAAGAAGCTCAGCCGCCCTCATGGAAGAGGCACATTGCTGATGCACAGTAAAGGCAAAAGATTCTATAGGGAGTCCGATACCCAGGGCGATGTGGCGGGCGCTGTTTCCCGGTGCGCCGGCTTGGTTGACGTGACCGCAGATCACTTCTTGGATTAAAGACTTATCGATACCGGCTTTCTCGATCGCTCCTTTCAAAGCGATCTTTCCTAATTCTACGGCATTGAAATCGGATAATGTCCCTAAATAATTTCCTATGGCGGTTCGTGCCCCGCTTACGATGACAACCTCTCTCATTTCTTCTCCTTTCTGACCTTAGAAATATACTCCTCCCGATGTCAAAAATGACCTCTTATTCTTGTCATTCCCAGACACCGGCAGGAGGATTTTTTGGTCAATTCCTTTACCACAACCCCCTGTCTGTTCACAATAACAAAAAACGAAGGTAAGGTTTGAAAAATTTGGCTCATAGTGCTTTATTGTTTTTCTAAATTTGGCACATTTTCTACAGATTGTGCTTGATGGAATTGGTAAATAGATAAGAAGGCGGAGGTATTAAGAAGATGGGAGTTCCGCCATGAAGATCGGCCACCTGGAGAGAAATGAATTTCCCATTGGGCTCATCGTCGATATTCACGACTTCTGTAACGCCAGATGCAAGATGTGTCCGTATGATGCGCTCAAAGAGAAGTTAAATAGGGGAAAAATGGAGTGGGAGCTTTATAAAAAAATTGTGGATGATTTCTCTTCTCTTATGAGTAAGTACCAATTCCGTGGCGCCATGACCTATTGCAATATGGGCGAACCTTTTATCATGAACAATCTCGAGACATTTACAAAATATGCCCAAGAAAAAGGTATTTGGGTATATTTAAACACTAACGCCTCCCTCATGACACCGGAGAAGATAGATAGGCTCATAAATTCAGGATTCGAAGGGGCTTTCAACATAAGTTTCCACGCTGCGACCCCTGATCTGTACCGGGAGATCATGGGGCTTCCGATTGAGCCGACAAAGAGAAATATCGAATATCTGCTTTCTCGTTATCCAAAAGAAAGAATCTCCTTCAATGTCCTAAACTACCATTGGCCGCGAGGAGAAGAGGGAAAAGTGAAGGAATTATTTTCTAATTGGAATATAGACGTCAAGATTAACAGACCGGTCTCGAGAGGAGGGCTTTTGCCTTTCAATAGAAGGTATGTAAGACGATTGGCTGGCTGTGGGCCGGATCGGGTCCTTTATCAGATGGTAGTATGTCACAATGGTGATGTCATTCTCTGCTGTAACGATATGGGGCGCAAAGAGGTGTTGGGTAATCTCGAAGAGAATTCTATCTATGAAGTATGGAACGGGGAGTCTTTTGCCTCTTACCTGGAACAGATTTATTTGGGTAAACCATCCGAGCCGGAAATGATATGCCATCGATGCGATGAAAGTGTGCCCTTTTGGTCACCAAGACGTATGGTGAAATCACTAATTCCGCGTAAATGGCGAGACAAGTTGAGGCAAACAAGATCTAACGTGTGGGGGTTGGCTAAGCTCGCGGGCTTAGACCATAAGATTGTTAAATGAATAGAATACTTTTTTTGCCCTTGTACGATGAGACCTGGGCAAGCAGCAAATATCGGGTGTACAAAATGGCTCCCTATCTCAGGGAACGTGGTTGGGAGTGCACCGTTCTAAAACCCCCAGAGAAAAAACTATTACCCCGCTTTTTTTACTATTCCCGGCTTTTTGCCGGGTGCCTGAGTCATCAGGTAGTATTGATTCAGAAGAAGCTCTTTCGTCCCGTTATATTTCGCCTCATCCGGTTACTCGCTAAGAGGCTGATTTTTGACTTCGATGATGCCATCTACTGTTATGAAAGGGACAAAAAGCAGATTGACTTTATCCTGTCTCAGGTGGACCACGTGTTTGTGGCGGATGCTTATCTTGCCCGCTATGCAGAGAAGTTTAATGATAAAGTAACGATCGTTCCTATCGCTTTAGAAAAGAAAGATATGCTTCCCCATTCTCCTGGGGATGACAAGACGGTGAAAATAGCCTGGATTGGACGTCCATGGAACCATCGCTATTTAGAATTATTAGACGGGGTGTTTGAGAGACTGAAGTCTACGGGGGTGAACCTATCTCTTTATGTGGTGAGCGGTGCACCGTTTAGATTTCCCCGATCACAGTTTCCTGTGATAAATATACCCTGGAGCGAGGAGGCGGAAGAAGAAATACTTAGAAAGGTAGATATAGGCATTGTGCCTCTGACGGATGATGACTGGTCGCAGGGGAAATGCGCATATAAGGTTTTGCTTTTTATGAGCTATGGGGTACCCGTAATCGCTTCGCCGGTGGGTGTCAAAGCTGAACTGATTAGAGAGGGGGTAAACGGGCTGCTCGCGTCGAAAGAGAATGAGTGGGTGGAAAAAATTCTTCTTTTAGTTCATGATCATGAGCTAAGAAGGAAAATAGGCGAAGCGGGGTATAGGACTTTCGCGACTGACTATACGTTTGAATCCGTTAGCGCTAGGTTGGCACAGATACTCCGTCTTGAAATAGCAGAAAATGTTCGATCGGGATAACGATGATAAAAAATACAGAAGGAGAAGGATAACTAATGATTCCGAGATACACCCGACCAGTAATGGAAAAAATCTGGAGTACAGAGAACCGTTATCAAAAATGGCTAGAAATTGAAATTTTGGCGTGTGAGGCCATGGCGGAAATCGGACAGATTCCAGCCGAGGCGGCTAAAAACATAAGAGAGAGAGCTAAGGTAGATATCGGAAGGGTCGAGGAACTAGAGAAAATAACTCACCATGACGTGGCAGCCTTCGTGGCTGCTGTCGCGGAGACGGTAGGTGGAGACGGTAGATTCATACATTTGGGGCTTACCTCGTCCGATATTCTTGATACGGCCCTTGCGGTCCTTTTGAAGGACGCTGCCGATGTGCTCATTGAAGATATAGAAAAACTTCTCATCGTCTTGAAAGAGAAGGCTTTTCAGTACAAGAACACCGTTATGATCGGGCGCACACACGGAATACATGCGGAACCCATCACCTTCGGCCTTAAGCTTGCACTTTGGTACGAGGAGATGAAAAGAAATAAAAGTCGTCTCGTCCGGGCCAGAGAAGTTATAAGCTACGGAAAGATAGCCGGCGCGGTGGGTACGTATTCTTTCGTGGATCCCCGGGTCGAAGCCTATGTATGCGAGAAGCTGGGTTTGAAACCGGAACCCGTCGCGACTCAAATCGTTCAACGTGACCGTCATGGAGAATTTTTTGCTACGTTGGCCATTATTGCATCTTCCCTCGACAGATATGCCCAGGAGATCAGACTGCTTCAGAGGACAGAGGTGAGGGAGGTGGAGGAATATTTCTCTCCCGGTCAGAAGGGTTCATCGGCTATGCCTCACAAGAGAAATCCCGTGCTCTCGGAGAATATCTCCGGTTTGGCCCGTCTCGTTCGCTCTTATGCAGTAGCCGCTTTAGAAGACATTCCCCTATGGCATGAACGAGATATCAGCCATTCGTCGGTAGAGAGAGTAATTGCTCCCGATGCGACAACGGCCCTCGATTTTATGCTCCATCGCTTTACGGGTATCGTAGAAAGGCTACTCGTTTATCCAGACCGGATGCAATACAATCTTAATCTGACGCGGGGTCTCATCTTTTCTCAGAATGTGCTCCTTAAGCTGATCGATGCCGGTATGAGTCGGGATATGGCCTATGAAGTAGTCCAAAGGAATGCCATGAAGTGTTGGGAAACGGGAACTTCCTTCGAGGACCTTATCTTACAGGATGCAGAGGTGATGGCGAAAGTTGCCCCATCCTCACTGAAGGAAGCCTTCAGCTTGGAACCTTTCCTTAAACAGGTGGACTTTATCTTTCGCCGAGTTTTTTCTTCCGAGGGAGATGGATGCTGATTTTGGGGATCGAAACCTCCTGCGATGAAACAGCAGCGGCCGTGGTCGAAGAGGGGAAGAAAATTCTTTCTAATTGTGTCCATTCTCAGATAGACATTCACCGAAGATACGGTGGGGTAGTACCGGAGGTGGCTGCCCGGAGCCATATAGAAGTGATAGGGCCGATTTTGTCGGCCGCCTTAGAAGATGCCGGAATATCCTGGAGGGATATAGATTTGGTAGCCGTAACCAAGGGACCGGGGCTGATCGGTTCGCTCCTGGTCGGTTTATCCATAGGAAAGGCCATCGCTTATGCGTGTCGAGTTCCTTTGGTAGGCGTAAACCATCTTACTGCTCATTGGTCTTCTATCTTTCTCGTGAATGATGAGATAGACTTTCCCTTTGTATCCCTCGTTGTCTCGGGCGGTCACACCTCGCTTTTTCTCTGTCGGGGAATCGATGAGGTTAAATTACTGGGTCACACCCTTGATGACGCGGCGGGAGAGGCGCTGGACAAGGCGGCTAAATTGCTAGGACTCGGTTACCCCGGAGGAGAAGTAATAGACAGATTAGCAAAGCAAGGCAATTCTCAGGCTTACTCCTTTCCCCGCGCTATCAGAGGGGAAGTGAATTTTAGTTTCAGCGGTCTAAAAACGGCGCTCGTGAATTTGGTAAAGAAAAAAGGAGAGATTGAAGAGTCTGAATTGCCCGATCTGGTGGCCAGCTATTTGGAGGCGGTTGTCGATGTTCTGTGTGAAAAAACTATTCGGGCGGCAAAAGAGGCGGGGATTGATAAAATCGTTCTGAGCGGCGGCGTGGCAGCGAACGGAAGACTTAGGGAAAGGCTTAAGGCGGAGGCCGAAGGCGTAGGAATAAAGGTATTTATACCGCCCGTCTCTTTGTGTACCGATAATGCGGCTATGGTAGCGGCAGCTGGTTATCGACTCTTCCTGACAGGAAACACAGATGGACTTGATTTAAACGCCTCTTCTCGTCCAGCTATTTAGGGAACATGTCGAAGGCCTTTTGGTATCCCCGCAAGAAATGGGGTCAATCCTTCCTCCATGACCCCAATATTGTGCGTAAAATAGTCGACTGGTGCGATCTCAACTCCGACGAAGTGGTAGTGGAAATCGGCCCCGGCCGAGGTGCCCTGACCTTTTCTTTAGCTGAAAGGGTCAGGAAGCTTATTGCCGTGGAAATCGATCCATATCTGGCCCAGACGTTAAGAGAAAAAATAAGGGGCAGCAGCCCAGTTGAGGTCGTAGAGGGGGACATTCTATCGTTCGATTTTACCTCCTGTGCTCGGAACTGGGGGGCGGAAAAGATAAAGGTAGTTGGGAACATACCCTATAGCATATCTGGGCCCATTCTCTTTTATCTGCTGGCCGCGAGAAATATCGTCTCTACCGCTGTTCTCATGGTACAAAAAGAGGTTGCAGAAAGGCTGACCGCAAAGCCAGGAAATAGGGAATACGGTTTTCTAACGGTCATGTTCTCCACTTATGGCCGCGTGGTCAAGGCATTTACAGTTGCGGCTAATTGCTTTTATCCCCGACCCCGGGTTACCTCGGCGGTGGTAAGGATAGATTTTTCGCCCCATCCGCCCTGGCCCATCATCGATGAGGAACATTTTCAACGGCTCGTAAAAAGGGCCTTTGCCCATAAGCGGAAGACCCTGCTGAATAATCTACTGATGAATTACTCCTATGATGCGTCGAAGGTGAGTGATTTGCTTCGGGAACTAGGCCTAAATACCCGAAGTCGCGCCGAGGTCGTAAATCCGGTTCAATTCATTCAGTTGAGTAACGCTTTAATTTCACTCAGGAAAGAATGAGACGAGCTACTGTTTCACTGTCCGGTGCTTCTGCCGTTAAGATAGTAGTGCCCGACGGAGATGAAAGACGCACTTTCTTTGCCTCTTTTCCCCCGTATAACACACACAAGCCAGCCGCCAACGCCCGGCTTTCATCATCTCCACCCCCCGGGATGATGACGGTAGGCCCGGGGTGATTTAATAGGTGCAAGACATCGTCTCCCTCTTTCACCAGTGAGAGGAGGGCCTTATTATCATCGTTGTTTCGACCGACGATAATTTTGATTCGCTCGGAGAAGCGGAAATGCCTACCGTATTTGAGGAGTTCTATATCTCGGCGGGTGGGATCCGGATGAAAACGCAAAAGATCCTTCAGACGACGGCTAAAGGCGGGGTCCGTAAGTAGGCAACCACCAGCGGGAGTCGAGTATTCCCTAATTCCGTAATGGGCGGCCAAGGCCATCTGCACCTTCCGGCTCCGGCCTTGGATCGCGAGGAGCTTTTCCCTTTGTACAAGGCCCTCCCGTTCCGGTTTGGTTTCCGGGAGGAGACGAGCACTTAAGGGACGAAGTACCAGTTCGCCATAGCCCGAATTTTTTGCCACTAGAGCTAGGGTCTGCTTTCCCTGAGACATGGGCCTCTGTCCCATCACTTCTCCTGTGACGATAAAGTGGGCTTGTAATTTTTCCATTAATTTACCAGCCTGATTTATCATTAGGGTATGACAATCAATGCACGGGTTCATGTGGCGCCCGTATCCGTATCGAGGCGATTTGAGCATTTGCAAATGTTCCTCAGTGATATCTAGGACCGATAGAGGTAGCCCGATGGCCTTTGCCGCCTTTATGGCTTTTTCGGGGCCGAAAAAAGGGGTCGAAAAAGTCACTCCATGCACCTCTATACCTTGGTCGGTTATAACCTTTACCGCCAAAATGCTGTCTAAACCTCCGGAAATAAGGGCGATAGCTTTTGGCTTCAATATCTGATTAACCCAAGATTTGATTGCTGTTTGATGAAGGCATAAAGTACTTCATCCAGATGAAATGAGATGAGGTGGACCGGCCCGGAAGGGGTCCGGGACAAAGTTAAAATGGGACACGTAACGGCGAACTTCTTTCGGTAACCAGGAGGAGTGAGGTTGAATTCTTTTAAGGCAATAGCCCAAGGCAGATGCAAAGAGTGGGCTATTTCTCTTATAGTTTGGGTGCGATCGGTGAGGCTCAAACTTACTGCCTTTATTCCTTTCTTCTTCATAATTTGCCGGAATTGGAGAGGAAGGGTGCGGTTTGTAAAAACAACAGTTTCTCCCTCTTTTTCTAATGTACAGATGGCGGGGATATGGAGGGTAAAACCATCCTCTGACAAAGTGAAAAAAGGAATCTCGTTTACCTGGGTCGGCCCGTAACCGAGAAGGCGCAACACCTCAACCACAAAACCCTCAGGCGTTTCTGCTTTCAGGTGAGGGAGAGGCTCCATTGGCAGATCGGTTTGCTCCAGCTCGAGAGGGACCAATTTCTCGCCCTGTATTTCCAAAACGTCCATGCCCTGCTGGATGAGAAGCTTTTTGATTACGGCGGGTAATCGTTCGTCTCGAGGGTCGGCGCAATAAATAACTAACCTCTTTGAGCCTGAAATCAGCCAAGAATCGGGGATAGTGAGGCGAAGACCGTTTTTTAGAGGTAGATCAGGCCTGATCGGGGCCATTGTTTGCCCGGGAGCACTTGTGTTAATCACCCGACTTAAGATTTCGAGAGAATCCCATTTAGGATCGACGGTAACAACTCGGTAACTAGGCCATGATTGAGAAATTAAATTTTTTACATCCCTTTTGAGATGTCCTTTTAGGTCCAACAGAACTACCGTACCATTGGGGAAATCGACCACGGGGACGTGGGCGCAATTTAAGCTCACCTGGCCTGCTTCACCCAACGGTATGATGTGTTGACCCGAAAGGCTCAGGTTTCCTCCCAATTTTTCAATTATTGCTTTAATGAGAAGAAGATTTTGTCGGGGACGGGAATCTGTGAACTCCCTCATCTCACCCTGGATGAGGGGGAGGTATAATTTTTGGCCCGGATAAATGAGATTTGCGTTTTTCAACCCGGGGTTCAAAGGTAGGACTTCCTTATAAATAAAACGCATACGTTCTTTTTTTATCCCCAGTTGTCTTGACACAATTATGATCAGCGTCTCGTTCGGTTTGACGGTGTACTCACTTACCTCTTTTTTGGGGGGAGGGCTTGCCTTCTTCTTAAAGACAAGATGAGCCGTTGCCTCCTGAGCTGGTAAATGTGAAGTAAAGACGGGACAAAAAAAGAAGATAAAACCTATAAGAATTAGGCGAACCATGCTTGACCTTTTCGACCGACGATACTTCTTATATTTCATATGTCCTTCTTTGTCAATCTTATCGCCCAAAGTGTAACTTCGGGGTTGAAACGTGGGTATAAAATGCGATATACGAGCAAGGCTTTACCTATTTTTATCTCTGAGGGCATAAGATGGAGGATAAAATTCCCCCCGCACTGGTTCGCGAGATCCAAGAACGGCTGGATCGTAAATTGAGAGAAAAGGAGATTGAGGTGATCGAGTATTGGCAGGGGCAGATTGCTAAGATTCTCGCCATGAAACCTGAGGGTATCGGTCCCCTTCAGCTCCAAGTGAAGAAGATTCACGACATGATGTCTACGCGAATTCAGGTCTTGAAGAGAGAGGGAAGATGAGCGAGCTGGCCGATTTCCTTTTTGAGGTAGGCATGTTGCAAAAAACTCCCCGCACGGGGTTTCAATTTCTCGGATCTGGCTGCGAATCGGTGGCCGAGCATATCTTAAGGACCGTCTATGTGGGCTATACCCTGTGCAAACTCGAGCCGCAGGCAGACGAGATGAAGACACTTAAGATGTGCCTTTTTCATGATTTACCGGAAGCGCGAACGGGGGATATGAATTATGTTAACAAGAAGTACGTGATTGTGGATGAGGCTAAAGCGGTAAAAGAATTGGCGGAATCGATCCCTTTTGGGAGAGAGATAGAAACGCTGATTGAGGAGTTTAATGCTCAGGTGAGTTTGGAAGCAAAGCTGGCACGGGATGCCGATCAACTTGCCCTGATTTTGCAACTGAAAGAGTATGGTGACTTAGGAAACAAATACAGTCAAGAGTGGATCTCATTTGCCATCCAAAGGCTCAACACGGAAACGGCCAGACTCCTGGCCGAAGAGATAATTAGTACCGATTCTTCCAATTGGTGGTTCAAAGATAAAAGTGATTGGTGGGTAAACGGCACCTCAAGAAAGAATGGCCAAGATGAAAATCCTTAAAAATATTACGGTTTTATTATTGGTAACCGTTTTTGTCTCTTCATGTGCGACGGACGGTGGAAAAAAGAATGTTCGAGCCGAGGCCTCTATGAATGTGGGTATTGCCTCTATTCAGGTGGGTGATTTTGCCACCGCCTTGAAAGAGCTTCTCCATGCCCAGAGGTTAGATCCCGATAATCCAGAAATTCGTTATTATCTTGCTTTGGCCTACCAGGGGAGGGGCTATCCGGAAAAAGCAATCGAGGAGTGCAAGTTCGCAATTGCCAAGAAACCGGATTATTCAGAGGCCCATAATCTTTTGGGTACCCTATATTTAAATAAGGGCGATTTCGAAGCGGCCGTATTTTCTTTCAAGATGGCCCTTCAAAATGTAACTTACGATACGCCTTCCGTGGCCCTTTACAATCTGGGACGGGCATATCAGGGCATGAAAAGATACGATGAGGCCTTGTCCCATCTGCAGGAGGCGGCGGCTAAAGATTTTCGCGGCGAGATGGTTCCCGTAATCGAGTATGCTATGGGAGAGGTGAGTTACGAACGGGGAGATTTTAGTCGCGCCGTACAGCACTTCAAAAAAGCTACCGAACTTGCCCCTTTTTTTGCCGATGCTTATTACCGATTGGGAGAGGCCTACTTAAAGCTAGGCGATAAGCCCCAGACATTGGAAGTGTGGAAGAGGTTAGTCAAGCTCATGCCCGAATCTGAAGCGGCGAAGAAAGCAAAAGATGAAATGACGCGTATGTGAAGGGGAATGAGGTGATGCCTTCGAAAAAACGTTTCCGGTCAGAAGATAAAAAAGCAAAACGGCAGAAAAAAACGATCAAGAGATCTCTTCTCCTCCTAATGATGCTCGTTTTTGTGGGGTTTCTCGTTTTTTTCTTTCTCACCATATTTGACATTGTGTATCCGCCCGTAGGGGGCAAGCAGGCAGTGGTGAAGAAAGAAAAGGAAGAGGTGGTGCTTTTCTTCTCCGATGCGAATGAAAGATTTTTGGTTTCGGAGAGGCGTTACATCTTTAAAGAAGTCGATCCCAGAATGCGTACGGAGGCGATTGTTAAGGCCTTAATTGATGGGCCTAAAACAGGTCTTACAAGGACGATGCCGGAGAAAGTTACCGTTCGGGGGGTGAAGTTGGAGGGGGATACCGCTTATGTAGACTTTAGTCGGGATTTGGTGGAGCGGCATCCCGGGGGCAGTGCGGCCGAGATGGCAACCATTTATTCTCTCACTCATTCGGTGGTGGTGAATGTACCATCCGTTAAAAAAGTTAAGATTCTAGTCGAAGGCCAGGAATTACCAACCATTAAGGGTCACGTCAATACGCGCCGCGCCTTTGTACCGGAAAAAGAACTCGTAATCGAAAGGTCACAAGAAGGATAAGAATGTCGAAGAAGAAAAGGCTCTCTCGCATAAGAAATATAGGTATTATAGCACATATTGATGCGGGAAAGACGACGGTTACGGAAAGGATCCTTTACTACACGGGACGTTCGCACAAAATGGGGGAGGTCCACGATGGGGAAGCGGTGATGGACTGGATGCCCCAGGAACAAGAGCGGGGCATCACCATTACCTCGGCGGTGACTACCTGCGAGTGGGGTGGTTACGAGATTCATCTAATTGACACTCCGGGCCATGTAGACTTCACTATCGAGGTGGAAAGAAGTCTGCGGGTGTTGGACGGAGCGGTGGTGGTGTTCTGTGCCGTCGGGCGGGTGGAGCCACAGTCGGAGACGGTATGGCATCAGGCCGATAAATACGGGGTACCTAAAATAGCCTTTGTGAACAAGATGGACCGGGTGGGTGCCGACTTTTGGGAGACGGTATCGATGATGAGGGAGCGTTTCCAGTCCGTGCCCGTCCCCGTCTGTATACCATGGGGTAAGGAAGATGGATTTATCGGTGTCATCGATTTGATCGACGAGAAGGCCATAACGTGGGATGAGGAATCATTAGGAGTTAACTATTTTTCGGAAGAGGTGCCAGCCGACATGCGATCCATCGTACGTCGGGAACGAGAGAAGATGATTGAAACAATTGCGGAATTTGACGATGAGCTGGCGGAAAAGTATCTGGATGGGCAAGACATAAGTGGGGAAGAGATCATTTCCTCCCTGAGGAAGGCAACCCTGTCTCTGAAAGTCGTGCCCGTCCTTTGCGGATCCGCCCTGAGAAACAAAGGCATTCAGCCCTTATTGGATGCCGTAGTAAGATACCTCCCTTCGCCAGAGGAAGTGCGTCCCGTCCGAGGCAGAAATCCCATCGATCATAAAGAGGAGGAGCGTGTAAGTGATGTGAATGGTCCTCTGACGGCCTTAGTGTTCAAGATTATGCAAGATGAGGGAAGAAAACTCTCTTATTTGAGGATTTATTCCGGCAGAATCCAAGAGGGTGACGACGTCTACAATGCCTCGCGGGGCAAAAAGGAAAAGATCTCACGCATTTTAAAGATGCATGCGAACAAGCGGGAGAGGATCACTGAGGGGCTTGCCGGAGACATCGTGGCTGTCATGGGTTTGAAAGAGGCCTACACGGGAGATACGATCTGTGATGAAAATCATCCCATTCTTTTGGAATCCATCGAGTTCTACGAACCGGTGATAAGTCAGGCCATAGAGCCGAAGACACCAGGAGATCAAGATAAGTTATCCTTTGCCCTGGCCAAACTTTTAGAGGAAGATCCCACATTAAGGCTTAAATACGACGATGAAACTGCCCAGACAGTAATCTCGGGGATGGGAGAGTTGCATTTAGAGATCGTCATTGACCGTTTGATAAGGGAGTATAACGTCCATGTAAATGTGGGTAAGCCGAGGGTGGTCTACAGGGAGACGATACAGCGGGCAGTGGAAGTTGAGCGGAGGTTTGAGAAGGAATTGGGAGATAAGCGCCACTTTGGTGAAGTGAGGTTACTTCTGTCTCCTCTAGCGAGGGGGGCGGGAGTGGAAGTGGTAAACCAGCTATCATCTGAGTCAATACCGGCGGAATTTCATCCTGTCATTGAAGAGGGAATTCGGGAGGGATTAATTACCGGTGTGTTGGCTGGGTATCCCATGGTAGATATCAGGGTAGAAATAGTGGGAGGTAGCTACCGTGAGGGGGAATCTTCACCTATGGCGTATAAGATAGCCGCCGTTACTGCTTTTCGAGAGGGTTGTAGTGAGGCCGAGCCTATTCTGCTTGAACCCATCATGTACGTAGATGTGATCACGCCTAGTGAATTCATGGGAGAGGTAATAGGCGATATAAACGCGAGGAGAGGAGAGGTAGAGCTCATCACCCCGAAAGGACCGGTCAGTGAGATAAAGGCGAGGGTCCCTTTGAGATCCATGTTTGGTTATTCAACTGATTTACGGTCCCTCACGCAGGGGAGGGCAACTTTTACCATGCAGTTTGCCATCTTTGATCAACCTTAATTTGGACGTATCCGAGGGAAGCGGTGATAATAGATAAGGATAGGTTACTTAAAAGCATATTTCGTATCAGTGGTCTTTTGACCATTCAAGCCGATTTAAACGATGTACTGGCAGCGATCCTCGATGAGGTGGTGGAAACGATTGGTTTTGACCAAGGATGTATCCTCCTCCTTGATGCGGCAGAAAATCGACTGAAAGTGAGAATGGTTAAGAACTATGCTCAGGAAGAGGAAGAAAAGATTAGATCTCTGTCTCTCAGTTTAGAGAAGCAGGACTCCTTGGCGGCGAGGGTCTTTCGAACGGGCCGGGCGGTGGCCATAGGGGGCGGTGTGGTTACGGATGAAGAGGGGATACTTGGCCTCGATCGCCTGTCCTCGCGGATGGTAAAGGGAGCCATCATTTGTGCCCCCCTGAAAGCGGGTGATAATGTAATGGGCGTCATTGCCGTGTGGTGTGAAAGGGAGGTGAAATTTTATCCCGATGAAATAAAGTTATTTTTAGCCCTCACCAATCAGATGAGTATCATCATACACAATGCCCATCTATTCGATCAAAACAAAAAAAAGATATTTCGTCTTTTTGCTCTGGAGAATGCCGTCTCTGCCATGAACGCCAGTTATGAGAACAGTCATGAAATCCTTTCCATCGCCGTGAGGGCCGCCAAGGAAATAACCGGTGCGCCGAAAGCCATCGCCTTTATTTGGTCTCCGGAAGAAAGCGAAGGGTGGGTGAGCGAAGGGGAAGAGGTAGTGAGAAAAAAGGTTAAAGACATAAAAAAAGATCTGGCTGGCACGATTGCTACAGAAGCCATTACCCAGGGCACATCTATTGGGATATTGGGAAAGGGTAACTCTTTCTCGCCCGTGTTCTTTGGATACCCGGTGGAACTCGCCGTTCCCATACTCATCAAAGACCGATATGTGGGGGTCATGCTCATAGCGAAGAAAGAGGGTAACTATGATTCAGATGAGGTGAACGTAATAGATATCTTGGTCAAGAATTGTGCCGCTTTTTTTGAAAATTCCATCATGCACGCCCTGCTATATGCAGAAGCGGAAAATCTGAAATCGGAAGTGAAAAAACTCAAGGAAAGAGAAGACGAACTCCTCGGTTTTCATGACATATTAGGTCGCTCTCCGAAGATGGTAGAAATTTTCCATATCATTGCCGAGATAGCGGACCACAATACGAATGTACTCATCCAGGGTGAAAGTGGAACTGGTAAGGAACTAATAGCCCGGGCCATCCATCGACATAGTTCGAGAAGCAATAAACCCTTTGTGGATCTTAACTGCGCTGCCATACCGGCAAACCTACTAGAAAGTGAGCTGTTCGGCTACGAGGCGGGGGCCTTCACGGATGCGAAGAAGCGAAAAATTGGATTGCTTGAATATGCCGCCGGTGGCACGGTCCTACTCGATGAAATAGGGGAGATGCCTCTACATTTACAGGCCAAATTTTTACGAATGCTGGAAAATGGATATGTGAGACGTTTGGGTGGGGCGGAAAAGATTCCAATCGATGTAAGATTTATTTTCGCAACCAACCGTGATCTCTCATCCATGGTGGCAAACGGGGAGTTTCGAGAAGATCTGCTGTATCGTATAAGAGTTGTACCGATAGAAATTCCTCCCCTCCGGGAGAGGCAGGAAGATATAATAATCCTGGCGCGGCACTTCGTTGACGAGTTCAACCGGAAGTTCAAAAAGACGGTAGTAGGCTTTACTCCCGAAGCGGAACAGATTTTAGTAGAGTACAAGTGGCCGGGTAATGTGAGGGAACTCAGGAACATTATCGAAAGGATAATGATATTGAAATCTTCAGGTAACATCATTACTCCGGAGGATATGCCGACGGAAATTCTTTCTTCTACCCAAAAGAACACAGACCTAAATATAGAGCCTTTGATCCAACAGTTGCCCCTCACGGGCATAAATTACGACCATCTTACAGATAAGATCAATTGCGCCATCAAGCGACGACTCCTCAGTCGCGCCTTATCAGTCTCCGGGGGAAATAAATCGCGGGCCGCCCGCCTCTTGGGAATTTCTCGTTACAAACTTATCCGGGAAGAAAAAAAGCTCTCCCTTGAGTCCTAATGTGCTTGCAGCGCACACCATGTGCGTTTTAAGCACACCTTATGCTTATATCGTCAACGAGCCGATGAAGACGGGTTGCCCGATTTAAGTGTGCATATATTGCACATATGATGCCCTGTCGATGTGTGCCGATGGCCATTAAAGGGGTCATAATTCCTGATGGCAATGCATTTTTGCAATTTTGGCATGTGGATTGCAAAGATTATATATCGACTGAGATTGAAACCCTTTGTGAGAAGGGAAGACGGTTTTTAAAGCGGTGGGTGGTTTTTGTCCCTCCTTTCCACCCACCACCCCCCCCTCGGTGGGAATCTGAAAGGGTGGGGAGCTAAAAAAAGACCCTTTCAGTTAACATACGATGGCGGATGAAGAAAAAGTCCCATTTTCTTACATCCGCCATTTTTTTGCTTTTTTGCAGATTAAATTAAATAAAAAAGGCGCCCCGAAAGGCGCCTTTTTTATCTGTTTTACACTTAAATCTTCTCGATAACAATTCTCGTCTTGTAGAAAGAACGGTACACGAAGATCAGGGCAATGACGAAGAAGACGATACCGAGTCCCAGTTTGAGCCCTTTACTTGTCATGGTGACAGCAATCTCAGTGGCCAAGAGTCCGAAGAGGGTCGTGAATTTGATAACTGGGTTCATGGACACGGAAGATGTATCCTTAAACGGGTCACCCACGGTATCGCCCACAACGGTAGCTTCATGGAGGGGAGTGTTTTTCTGCTTTAAATCTACTTCTACGATTTTCTTTCCGTTGTCCCAGCACCCACCAGCATTGGCCATAAACACGGCCTGGAAGAGGCCGAAGAAGGCGATCGCAACTAGATAACCGATGAAGAAGTAGGGGTTGAAGAACGCCAGGCCCAAAGCCATAAAGAAAATAACCACGAAGATGTTAATCATACCCTTTTGGGCGTAGATCGTACAGATCTTCACGACTTCCTTGCTGTCCTCGATCGAAGCCTGCTCTTTGTCGAGGTTAATATTCTGTTTAATGTAAACGACGGCACGGTAAGCACCGGCTACTACCGCCTGAGTGGAGGCACCGGTAAACCAGTAAATCACGCAGCCACCCATGAGGAGGCCGAGAATAATCTCAGGCTGAACTAAGCTCAGTTTAGCGATGACATTTCCGAAGAGCCTTTCGAGCAGGATGATAATACCGAACACCATCGTCGTGGCTCCGACCACGGCTGTACCGATCAGCACAGGTTTGGCGGTCGCTTTGAAGGTGTTTCCTGCACCGTCCGCCGATTCGAGGTAGTGTTTTGCTTCCTCGAAGTCGACTGTCGTTCCGTAATGCTTCTTTACAACCTCGGCTGCATCGGGTCGGGATTCGATCATAGAAAGTTCATAGATAGATTGAGCATTGTCGGAGACGGGGCCATAGCTGTCTACGGCGATGGTAACGGGACCCATACCCAAGAATCCGAAGGCTACGAGACCGAAGGCAAATACGGGGGCCGCGAATTTGAAAGCCTCGGGCATGATGGCAATTACCGAGGGAGTCTGAGAGACAAGATAGGCGATTAGCATGAGGACGAGAATGACTAAACCTTCCCAAAAGGCAGAGAAGTTTCCTGCCACAAACCCGGACAGAATATTGAGGGACGCTCCACCCTGTCGGGATGCATTGACGACTTCTTCGCAGTGACGGGAGGAGGTGCTGGTAAATACCTTAGTGAATTCAGGAATCAAAGCCCCGGCAATAGTACCACAGCTAATAATGATGGCCAGGGCGAGCCAGAGAGGTATCCCCGTCGTAGCTGCTTG
Source organism: Syntrophales bacterium (assembly GCA_026416455.1). Lineage (GTDB taxonomy): Bacteria > Desulfobacterota > Syntrophia > Syntrophales > UBA8958 > JAOAFE01. Next base: position 24,972 of record JAOAFE010000010.1, on the reverse strand, counting down.
AATGTCGTAAAGCAGTACGTAGCTCGCTAAGAAGGTAACTATGATGGAAACGATGGAGGTTATCCACACGAGATTGGTAAGGGGGTGTTCAAAATTGAAATCTTTTTTACTACCGAATGCCGACTCGCTGATTGCATGGTTGATAAAGTAAGAAGCCAGAGAAGTCACGATCATGAGAATACGCATAGCAAAGATCCAGACTACCAGCTTGCCGCCCATGGCAGGGTTGTCGGCTAGAGCTAAAGCTAGGAACGCAATGAGGGCTACGCCAGTTACACCGTAAGTTTCGAAACCGTCCGCCGTGGGACCTACGCTGTCACCCGCATTGTCACCCGTGCAGTCAGCGATAACACCGGGATTTTTCGGATCGTCTTCGGGCAGATGGAAAATGATCTTCATCAGGTCAGAACCGATGTCAGCGATCTTGGTGAAGATACCACCGCAAATTCTCAAAGCGCTCGCGCCCAAGGACTCACCAATTGCAAAACCGATGAAACATGGTCCAGAGAGCTCACCGGGGACGTAAGCGAGGATGATGATCATGAAAAAGAGTTCGATACTGACCAAAAGGAGTCCTACGCTCATACCTGAGCGCAGACAAATGTTGATGATATCCAGTGGTTTTCCGCCCAAGGACGAAAAAGCAGCCCGGGAGTTGGCAATGGTGTTAATCCGGATGCCAAACCAGGCAACCCCGTACGAACCCAGTATACCTAGAACAGAGCAAATGAGAATGATAAATACCTGATGACTTTCCATATGGGACAGACCGCCGAAGTAGTATACAATACAGATGGCAATCAGAATCCATAGAACGATGAGGAATTTTCCTTGCTGAAGCAAATAGGTTTTACACGTTTCCCAGATCGTCTGGGATACATCCAACATCGCTTGATGAGCGGGAAGGGCCTTGGTCTGCTTGTACTGGATAAGACCAAAGATCATACCTACAATGCAGATCAGGAGGCCCAAGTTGAGGATCAGCATTCCGCTCAGTGATCCGCCGACAAATGAAACCTGTCCCAGGTTAGGCAGTTTGATGTCTGCCTCGCCGGCGAAGGCCATGGAAGCCATGAAGGTGAGCATGACGGCCATGGTTACCAAAAGTGATAAAACTCGCCGATTGTTAAACATCACGAAAACCTCCTCATAAAATTAGTTAATGGCCTTGCCATTATACTTGTTCATCGCCGTTTCTACTCCAGAAGTTACGGTAAGGAAGACCGCTTCACTAGCCAACTTTAGGAGACTCTCAAGTTGGTCTAATTCTACCGGAGAGAAACGATCAAGCACATATTCGTCCGCTGCTATATGAACCGGAGGCCGTCCGATTCCCATGCGCAGGCGAATAAAGTTACTTGTTCCCATATGCTCGATGACGGACATGAGACCTCGGTGCCCTCCATGGCCACCACGGGCTCGAATTCTCAAAGTGCCGAACGGAAGATCGAGATCGTCGTGGATCACGATGAGGTTGGAAGAATCGTTAAGTTTGAAGTAGTCAAAAAGTTTTTTTACAGCCTGTCCACTTAGGTTCATATAGGTCTGCGGCTTGGCCAATATTACTTGAGTATCTTCAAATTTCCCTTTTCCGTATAAGCTTTGAAAGCCTCTCTGGGTGATTTCAATGCCGTAATCTTCCGTTAGCCTGTCTATGGTTAAAAAGCCCATGTTATGACGGGTCATTTCGTAACGTAAGCCTGGATTCCCCAAACCTACTATTAGTTTCACCTCCGGAACCCATTAACTTTCGGCTGATTTCAAAGTGGCTCGCGTAGGTGCTATATAGACAACCGATTGATCCCCCCGTTCTCGAATGACGACTCCCTCCGGAACGGGGAGATCTTCCACCCTAATAGAAGCCCCTACTTTAAGCTTACTAATATCTACCTCAATTTTGGCCGGCAATTTATCTGGCAGGCAGGTAATACGCACTTTTCTTTTGAATTGCTGTAACTCTCCACCGGCTAACACTCCTTCTGCCTCACCATTTAATTTTATGGGCACATCTACTGTTATCTTTCTTCCTTTATCGATTACGTAAAAATCGGCGTGTAATATTTTTCTTTCTACCGGATGAACGCTGAAATCTTTTAGTAAAGATGTACCTTCCCATGTTCTCCCACTATGGTCTTCCACTATGAGGTGAACGTATTTCTTTTCCTCCGTTCGGGCCGCTATTTTTTCCACCTCTTTTAAGTTTGCTGCCACCGGCATGGGCTCTGTCGTCGGGCCATAAACGATCGCAGGTATCATGCCTTTCGCCCTTAATTTTCGGGACACACCTTTGCCCGTTTGTGGTCGAGGGATCAGTTTTATTGTTTCTATGTCCATTTACTCCTCCTAATCTTACACAAAAAGTGAACTTACGGATTCGTCGTAATATATACGGCGGATGGCCTCGCTTAAGAGTCCTGATACGCTGAGGACTTTAATTAAACTGCATGCCTTCGCTTGTTCGTTCAGGGGAATGGTATCGGTTACTACTACCTCCTTTATTTTAGAATTCTCCAGCCGCTCGATTGCCGGACCGGACAGTACGGGATGGGTGCAACAGACTGTCACTTCACTTGCCCCTGCTTCGAGCAGGGCTTGTGCCGACAGGGTAACCGTTCCCGCTGTGTCGATCATATCATCAAGAATTATGGCACAGCTATTATTTACATTTCCGATGATGTTCATCACCTGCGATTCGTTCGGTCCTTCCCGGCGCTTATCTATGATAGCGAGGTTAACTCCGAGGCGAGTGGCGAACGCCCGTGCCCTCACCACACCGCCCATATCCGGGGAAACAATTACGCAATCACTATTAAATTTTTGTCGGATGTAATTGAGAAGAATCGGTGTGGCATAGAGATTGTCTACGGGAATGTTAAAAAAACCCTGGATCTGACCGGCATGTAAATCTATGGAGAGAACACGATTAGCGCCAGCGGTAGTAATGAGATCGGCCACAAGTTTAGCGGTAATGGGAGCGCGGGGGGCAACCTTCCGATCCTGGCGGGCGTAGCCGTAGTAAGGGATGACGGCTGTTATACGGTAAGCAGAAGCTCGCTTTAAGGCATCAATCATAATGAGGAGTTCCATAAGGGTCGTGTTGACCGGAGGACACGTGGATTGTATGATGAAGACGTCCATGCCACGCACGTTTTCGTCTATTTCGACCCGTGTTTCTCCATCGCTGAATGTAGTTACATTTGCTTTCCCCAAAGGGACACCCAAGTTACGGCAAATATCCTGGGCTAGTTTCTTGTTCGCGTTTCCTGAAAAGATCCTTATCTTTTCCAGCATAAACTTTCTCGTACTGGTTCATTTCTTATGGCTGGGGCGGGAGGATTCGAACCTCCGCATGCAAGATCCAAAATCTTGTGTCTTACCACTTGACGACGCCCCAACTGTTTCCTTTCACGTTTTAGATGGTGTGAGCTACCATTATGTTCCAGTTGGTTTGCCCTTTAAGTTCCTCCGCCACCCAGTTCACTTTCTCTTCATTAGGAAAGATGCCGAACACCGTCGGTCCGCTTCCCGACATCAAGGTCCCCTCGGCACCATAGGAACGGAGTCTTTCTTTTATGGTCCCAATTACCGGGTGGAGACCGATGGCGACGCCTTCGAGATCATTATGGAGAATATCCACAATGTCCCCTACGTCCGAAAGTCGCCGGATGTTATAACGGCGAGAATTTTTTGTCAATCTTAAATTGAGGTGCTCATAAACAAAGCGGGTTGAGAGCTGAAAACCTGGATTGACCAGCAGAACATAAAATGAAGGAAGATCGCCTGCGTCTTCCAGTTCATCTCCAATACCTGAAGCCCAGGCGTTCCTACCATAAATGAAAAAAGGAACGTCTGCCCCCAGTTTCCTGCCCATAGCCAACAACTCCGGGCGTGTAAAAGGGGATCCCATCATCTCGTTTATGGCCAGCAGGGTTGTGGCGGCATTGGAACTTCCTCCCCCTAGCCCGGCCGCAATTGGGATCTCTTTTTTTAGCCTGATCTTTAGGCCTCCCGACCAGCTGGCGGCTGACGTGATCATTCGTGCTGCTTTTAAAACGAGATTTTCCTCGTTCTCCAGTTCCGGAAACCCAGGACAATCGAGGACAATACCTTTCGAGGCCGGAAGAAAGATGATTTCATCGCTCAAGCTAATGCGTTGCATTAGGGTGTGGATCTCATGATATCCATCTCCCCTTTTGCCCAGGACAGAGAGATGCAGATTGATTTTTGCATATGAGCGGCGTTTCATTTCTGGCCGCTGGCTTCCTTTACATACCTCATGCGAAGCTCAAAGAGGAGACCTTCAAGCAAAGATTTTTCGCTTTCATCCAGATTCCCTTCCGTTTTCTCTTTCAGCATAGCAAGAATATCTATCGTGTGTCTTGCCCCTTTGAGGTTTACCTTCCTTTCCCCGGTCATTGGGTCGGGAAAATCACCGAAGTGATACATAGCGGTCGTGCTCAAGGATAAGATGAAATTGGAGAACGTAGGGGCCAGGAGGTCGGTCTCCTCCGGACGGTTCCTCTCCGTTTTTTCTTCCTTCCCCTTGTCCTCACGTACGTCTCCCTTTTCGTCGAAGATGCGCCTATCTTTGATGACAAAACCTTTGTCCTTATTTTCCTCTTCCATAGTTTGCTCCATTAAATGATTCTCATTTGTCTGAGTCTGGCGATTCTTTCTTCGATTGGTGGATGAGTACTAAATAAATTCATAAGGGCACGTCCCGAGAGGGGATTAACAATAAACATATGCGCCGTCGATGGGTTGGCATCCATGGACACGATCTCTTTTGCCTGGGCCAGTTTCTCTAAGGCATTTGCGAGACCGTACGGCTTGCCCGATATTTTTGCCCCCCCTTCGTCGGCCATGTATTCTCGCGAGCGGGAAATGGCCATCTGAATCAGGGTCGCCGCAATGGGGGCAAAGATGGCCGTCACAATAAGTCCAATGATACCCCCGCCACTTCCTTCTTCATCTTCGCTTCTCCCCCCTCCAAAGATGGCCGCCCACTGTGCCATGTTGGCGAGCATCATGATGGCACCGGCGATGGTAGCGGCAATAGAGCTGATTAGGATATCGCGATTTTTTATATGAGAGAGTTCATGAGCCAGAACCCCTTCTAGTTCATCGCGATCGAGCATTCTCAAGATGCCCTCAGTTACGGCTACGGCAGCATGTTTCTCATTACGCCCCGTGGCAAATGCATTGGGAGTATCTTCCGGGATAATATACACCCGTGGCATAGGCAGATTAGCCTTCATGGCCAAGTTCCTCACCATGTTAAATAGTACCGGTGCCTCTTCTTCCGTTACTTCAGTCGCATGGTACATGGATAGGACAATTTTATCTGAAAACCAATAGGCACCGAAATTCATCACGACGGCGAAGATAAAAGCGATTATTATACCCGACTTACCGCCGAACAGGCCTCCTAGAAATATTAGGAGACCCGTAAGTAGCCCGAGTAGTAAAACCGTTTTTAGGGAGTTCATAAAGTACACCTCCTAACGGACAGTTAATTTTTTGATGTCGTAAAGGTCAAACCCTGTTCACGGGTAAAATTGACCGTCACAGTATCTCCTTCCTTGATACTGCCTTCAAGTATGCGTAATGCTAATGTGTCCAGGAGTTGCTTCTGCAAGGCCCGTTTCAAAGGTCTTGCTCCGTAAACAGGACTGAAACCGAGTTCCGCAATATAGTCTTTTGCCTCTTTTGTCAAGGTGAGTTTAATCTTCTTATCGTCCAGTCTCTTTTGTATGAGTCGAAGCTGTATTTCTATAATCTGCCCGATATCTTCCATGGTAAGGGATCGGAAGGTAATTATATCATCAATTCTGTTGAGGAACTCAGGCTTGAAGGTGCTCTTCAGCACTTCCATCGTCCGTTCCTGTTTCTCCTCATCCGTGAGGAAAGGATCTTGAATCCATTGGCTTCCCAAATTGGAAGTCATGATAATAATGGTGTTCTTGAAATCTACCGTCCGGCCGTGTCCATCGGTCAGGCGGCCATCGTCCAAAATCTGGAGAAGAATATTGAACACATCTGGATGCGCCTTTTCTATTTCGTCAAAAAGAATGACACTATAAGGTCTCCTTCTTACCGCTTCCGTCAGGTAGCCTCCTTCTTCATACCCTACATAACCGGGCGGAGCACCTATTAGGCGTGCTACAGCGTGCTTCTCCATATATTCCGACATATCGATCCTGATCATGGCCTGTTCGCTGTCAAACATGAATTCTGCCAGGGCACGGGCCAATTCTGTTTTTCCTACACCGGTAGGACCCAAAAAAATGAAGGAGCCAATGGGGCGGTTGGGGTCCTGCATACCGGATCTTGCGCGCCTAAGGGCACTGGACACGGCAGAGATGGCCTCTTTTTGGCCGATTACCCTCTGCGAGAGTCTTTCCTCCATATGGATGAGCTTCTGGATATCACTCTCCATCATGCGGGCAACAGGGATACCCGTCCACTTGGCAACTATTTCCGCTACGTCGCTATCGTCGACCTCTTCTTTTAACATTTTTCTCGTTTTCTGAATTTCCTCAAGATGGGATTGTTCTTTCTCCAGCTCTTTGTTTAACTCTACGAGCTTCCCGTATCTGATTTCTGCTGCCCTTGCTAAGTCTCCCTCTCTTTGTGCCTGCTGCTCTTGTATCTTTAAGGATTCGATTTCGCTTTTTATATCCTGGATGCGTTTGATAGCATCTTTTTCCTCTTGCCAGTGCTTTTTCATTCCTTCCATTTCCGAACGGAGGTCTTCCAGTTCCTTCTCAATTTTCTTTCTCCGCTCTAGAGATGGGGTGTCCGTCTCGTTTTTAAGGGATTGTCTTTCAATTTCCAATTGCATAATCCGGCGTTCAATGGCATCAATTTCTGCCGGTAGGCTGTCAAGCTCAATCCGTAGCCGGGAAGCGGCCTCGTCTATTAAATCCACCGCTTTATCGGGAAGGAAACGGTCGGTTATATAACGGTTGGAAAGTGTCGCAGCGGCTATTAAGGCCGAGTCCTTGATCCTTACCCCGTGGTGGACCTCATAACGCTCTTTCAATCCCCGGAGAATGGCGATAGTATCTTCAACCGTTGGTTCTTTAACCATGATAGGCTGGAACCTGCGTTCCAGGGCAGGGTCCTTTTCAATGTATTTACGGTACTCGTTAATGGTGGTAGCCCCAACACACCGAAGCTCTCCCCTCGCTAAGGCAGGTTTTAGCATGTTTGATGCATCCACAGATCCTTCTGCCGCTCCTGCCCCTACGACCGTGTGTATTTCATCGATGAAAAGTATTATATCTCCTTGAGCATCCGTCACTTCTTTCAATACGGCCTTAAGACGTTCTTCGAATTCCCCTCTGTATTTTGCTCCTGCAACTAAAGCACCGATATCGAGGCCTACGACACGTTTGTTTTTAAGATTTTCTGGCACATCACCGTTTACTATCCTCTGGGCAAGGCCTTCGACGATCGCCGTTTTTCCTACCCCCGGCTCTCCGATGAGTACGGGATTGTTCTTCGTGCGACGGGATAGAACCTGCATGACGCGTCTTATCTCATCGTCCCGGCCAATGACGGGATCAAATACCCCCTTTCTCGCCAGTTCGTTGAAATCTTTAGCGTACTTCTTTAGCGCCTGATATTTCTCTTCCGGATTGGGGTCTGTAATGCGTTGGGAGCCCCTAATGTCCACGAGCACGCGCAGAATGCCGTCTCTGGTCACACCCGATTCTTTTAGTATCTTGACTATCTCTCCAGTTTTTTCTTCTGTCACTGCGAGAAGCACATGTTCGGCGCCGGCGTAATCATCCTTCATACGTGAGGCTTCGATCTGGGCCTGTTCAAGTACCCGATTTAGGCGAGGCGTGATATATACGCCTCCCGCGCCCGCTCCCTCTACCCGAGGGTGACGGGTAAGCATGCGTTCTAAGGACTGTTCTATTGTTTTTACTGGCGCCCCAATCTTTTTCAATATTTCTCCCGTAATTCCTTCTTTTTGTCGAATGAGCGCCAGCAACAGATGCTCTATATCTATAGCCTGATGCCCCATGGAGCTGGCCAGAGATTGTGCATCCTGAAGGGCTTCTTGCACTTTGATAGTGAATTTGTCTAAACGCATACGAGACTCCTTCTAGTGTTCGATTGGTTTTTCAATTGTGACGAATATCTTGCCGTCTTTGAAGATACTAACATTGCCTGAGGATTCAGAAAGTACGACGGCGAGCGCTTTCGTAACACTCGTAATACCGGCCGCGGCAATGTGGCGGCTACCCAAACCTTGGGGGAAGTCCTTACTTTCCAAGGCTGCACTTAAATGACGTCCCGCCGTTATGAGCACTCCATCTCCTCTTATGACAAAGGCACCGTCGAGAGCAGAAAATTCTTTTATCGTTTCCTTTAGGTTGGGATTAAGAATGTTTCTGTCCTCTTCCCGGTATCCCTGGAACGGATTCATTATCATCTGGCGGGACAGTTGGAGCACCTTTTCGTGATCTCCTAGTACAAAGGTGGTGCCCACTTTCCTGCCCTCCCGACCTTGAGCGGCAAGTTCTAGAGCGATGTTTAACACCTCGCCAAACACCTCTGGTTGAATGTCCTCCGTTATATCGTTAAAGTTTTCTGATGTCAGGATTTCGAATTCTCTACCTACATCGATGACGAAGATACTATCTACATAGCCAAAGCGTGGTATTCCACTGAGGCAGACAATCTTATCTCCTCGATGAAAGATACCCATGGCGATGCCTTTGGTTATAGCAATCTTCACCTGACCAATTCGGGTAAGCGATACGCTCGGGACAGTTATCGTTTGGTATTTATCTGAAAGCCCGATCAAATGATCATCACTTTTGGTGGCTAGGATGATGATTGGCTTCCCGTCTCCGCTTTCGGGGAGATCAATGTCTTCTACGGCTTCGGCATAAGTAAGTAGGGCTTTGGCCTTCAAGTCGCAGGCAATGCGGTACCCATAATCGAAAATAGTTTTATTAATACTCGCCATAGATTCATCCTCGATTTTATCGCTTTTTCCGCCTATATGTTAAGCACCTCATGAAAGGGTGTCAAGTTAAACTGGTAAATTAGGCTTGACAGGGCAGGCCGTCAAACTTATGCTCCCTTATATAAGGAGGATGCCGCATTGTGAGTAAGAACGAAGAGCTAGATGTCCCTGCTGTAACAGGTACGTTGGAGAGGTACATAGCGGAGATAAATAAGTTTCCTGTGCTCTCGGCAGAAGAGGAGTTTTCTCTTGCCGTCCGCTTCAAGAAATTTAGTGATATGGAAGCGGCCCACAAGCTTGTAGTGTCCAACCTACGCTTTGTCGTAAAAATCGCGCACGAGTATAGAAACTACGGTGTGAAGTTGGCCGATCTAATTCAGGAAGGTAATATCGGCCTTATGCACGCGGTGAAGAAATTTGACCCGTACAAGGGTTATCGTCTCATTTCTTACGCCGTCTGGTGGATCAGGGCGTATATGCAAAACTATATCATCAAATCTTGGAGCCTCGTAAAAATCGGCACTACACAGGCGCAGCGGAAGTTGTTTTTTAAACTTGGTCAGGCGAAGAAAAAGCTGGAATCCATGGCAGAAAAAAACCCAGAATTCAAAGAGATAGCTGACATGTTGGGAGTCAAGGAGATAGAGCTCCAGGAGATGGACCTGCGGATGAGTAATCGCGACGTATCCTTGGATGAGTATGTCAATGATGACGGCGATACGATGCATATAGATTTTCTCACCGATGAAGGTGAGGACCAGGAGACGGCATTGATCAGGAAAGAGCAGATGGAACTGGTTCAAAGACATCTTGAAGGGGCGTTGGCTACCCTTTCGGAAAAAGAGAGATACATCATCCGGCACCGGGTGATGGCCGATGAACCCATGACCTTGCAGGAAATTGGTGATCATTTTCATATTACGCGCGAGAGGGCACGCCAGTTAGAAAAACAAGCCCTAAAGAAATTACGGCTAGCCCTACCTTTCACAAGAGAGGAGTTAGCGCTACCGGAAAAATAGATGATGTCAAAGGGAGGGGATGATGAATTTGTCTATAGCGTCTAAAGTTTCTATAGGCGAGGGCGTCGAAATGCCAATGCTAGGTTTGGGCACGTTCCTGTCGGAGCCGGGTGAGAAAACGAGGAAGGCTGTTCAATGGGCCCTTGAAGCTGGTTACCGTCATGTTGATACGGCTCGTATCTATGGAAACGAGAAGGATGTGGGGGATGGAATTAGGGAAAGTGGAATACCGCGCGAACACGTGTTTATTACGACAAAAGTATGGAACGATGATCAGGGATACGATTCTACTTTGAAGGCCTGCGAGGAGAGTTTGAAGAAGTTGGGTGTGGATTACATCGATCTTTACCTTATCCACTGGCCGGTGCCCCAGAAAAGACTCGAGACATGGCAAGCCCTGATCCGCCTGCGTGAGGAGGGGGTAGTCAAAGCCATTGGTGTGAGCAATTTTATGGTCAGGCATTTAGAAGAGTTATTGGAATATTCTCCCGTGATTCCCGCCGTAAATCAGATCGAGATAAGTCCATTCATACAGAGAAAGGCATTGGTCGAATACTGTAGAAAGAGAGGTATTGTAGTGGAAGCGTACAGTACATTGACACGGGGACAGCGCTTAGAAGATACAAGACTTCTTTCTATGGCTAAAAAATACGGACGTACGCCGGCCCAGATTGCCCTTCGCTGGGCCCTCCAGCAGGGAATGGTTGTCATCCCAAAATCTGTTCATCGCGAACGCATTTTGGAAAATGCATCCATCTTCGATTTCGAACTGGCCGACACGGATATGGAAGAAATTGCCGGTTGGGATGAGCATTTCTCTACACTCCCGCCCTCATGGGAGCCAGAGACATCTACTCAGTGGGATTAGGGATGTGGGACTTTTTTTATTTCAATCCGACCCATATCTACTTTGGGCGGAAGGCGGTCTCACGGGCCGTAAAGATGATCCCTCGCGAAGAACGGATCATGATTCTTTACGGACAGTCGAGCGCCGTAAGGTATGGGTTTGTAGAGGAGTTGAAGAACGCCCTGGAAGATAGGAAAGCCGTTGAATTCGGTGGCATAGAACCAAATCCTGAATACGAGCAGCTGATGAAGGGAGTAAAGCTAGCCGAAAAGGAGGGGATCACTTGTTTGATCGGGCTAGGAGGTGGTTCAGTTATCGATGCGGCGAAGTTTATTGCGGCTGCCCTCTTGTATAATGATGATCCTTGGAAATTTGTTATGGATCGGGGAGTAAGCATTAAGAAGGCCTTACCCGTAGGAGCGGTGGTTACCATGCCGGCCAGCGGTTCGGAGGCAAATAATCGCGCCGTCATTTCGCGTCGAGCCGTGGGGATAAAACGGGCTTTCATGAGTGATCATCTTTTTCCTCGTTTTGCCGCCTTAGATCCCACCAAAACGTTCACCCTACCTAGGCGTTACATTGGAAATGGTGTAGTGGACACTTACGTTCATGTGCTCGAACAGTATCTCACATATCCGGTAGGAGGTGATGTTCAAGATCGGCTAGCGGAGGGGTTACTTTTGCTACTTCTCGATCAGGGGCCAAGGGCCTTAAAAGAACCGGAAAATTACCGTGTACGGGCCAACCTCATGTGGTGTGCGACCCTAGGATTGAACGGCCTCATAGGGGCCGGTGTTCCCCAGGATTGGTCTGCCCATCGGGCGGGTTATGAACTCACTATGCTCTATGGCCTAGATCATGCTCAAACGCTTGCCATACTTGTGCCAGCGATGATGGACGTTCGTCGTGAAATAAAAAGGGAGAAACTGATCCAATATGGAGAGCGCATTTTTGGATTAGGAGAGGGAACAGAGGATGAAAAGATAAGTCAGGCCATCGCCCTGACTCGCGCTTTTTTTGAGCAAATGGGTCTTCCCACCCACCTAAGTGATTATGGCATCTGCGATTTGGATGTAGAATTAATCATACATCTTTTGACGGAGCACGGCGTCTTGCCCTTGGGGGAAAAACAGGATATTACGTCTGATGTCATGCGTGCCATCCTGGAGCTTTGCCGCTAAAGAAATCGCTGGACGAGATTGAATTCTATATAAGGGTAAATCCTACCTCAAAATACCTGCTTGCCCGTATTGAAGAGAGTCATTTGGGGTGCTAGGGATTAGTCCAGGGAGAAAAGTGTTGCCTGACGGGGGGGGAATTCTCATGACGCAAGCAAGCAAGGTTATGTCAGCACAGGAAGCCATCGAAAGGTTTGTGCCCGATGGCTGTGAGCTGGCCATCGGTAATTACACCGTTGGCTCATGTATGGAGCTAGTCTCAGAAATAGTACGTCAAGGCAAAAGGAATCTTACCGTTTATTCCCAGTCCGGGGTCATCGATGTGGAGGTCCTCGTCGCAGGAGGGTGTGTGAAGCGGCTTGTTACCACCTATGTCTACCGAGGGGGTGGGAGAGAAGGGGGGTCATCGGTAGAAAGGGCACTGCGTAATCGTACCTTGGAAATTGAAGATTACACAAATTTTGAATATTGCGCGCGACTAATGGCCGGTGTTCATGGTTTTCCCTTTATGCCCGTGTTGGAGGGGGTAAGACCAACTGATCTATTTCATAAAAGGAGTTTCTTGGGAGAGGACAAGTATCGTATAATTTCTTGTCCCTACACGGGAAGAGAGGTGTTGACTGTCCCCGCCGCTAATCCCGATGTTTGCATTGTTCATGTACAGAGGGCCGATCGGGAGGGAAATGCCCAATACTGGGGAGCCATGGGTAGTGTCGCATACGCTGCCTTGGCCAGTAAATCGATTGTCGTTTCCTGTGAGCAGATTGTATCGGAAGATATCATCGAATCAAGCCCCCATCTGACTATTATCCCAGCCTTTCGAGTGAATGCAGTTGTGGAGATACCGTGGGGTGCCCATCCCATGGAGGTTATCGGCCACTACAATCGGGATATTATGATGTACAGTATCTTTGCTCGGGCCTGCTCTGACGAAAGGCGAATGAAAGAATGGATGGAAGAATGGGTCCTGAGTCAGTTGAGCAGAGAGTCATACCTGGAACATTATATAGAAAAATTTGGGCTTCATTCGCTCAATCGGCTAAAGGCCAGACCTTACTATTCTGCCCCCGCCGATTACGGGGCTGCCTTCACCTCTATGTGGGATGAGCATGGGAGGGAAAGAAATATGGGAATAACCAGGGAGGAATTGGAGGATTTCCTCCGTGAAAGGGGGGAGCTCTATGAGTAAGCCCTATACCTTGCAAGAACTGCTGATCATAACGGCGGCCAGAGAGATTCACGATTACGAAAAGGTCATACTCGGGGTAGGTCTGCCGACGACGGCCGGGGCTTTAGCCAAGGCACTGTATGCACCTCATGCTATCCTCATGATGGAGTCGGGCATCATAGATTTCAAGCCCCTCGTGCCCCTAAATCACATTGCCGATGTGCACGCCATTCGTGGCTTCAAATATGCAACGGATCTTTTTTCCATGTTTACCATGACATATAGAGGTTTTGTAGATGTATGTTTTCTTGGCGTAGCTCAGGTGGATAGATTTGGTAATGTCAATACGACCTGCATAGGTGATTATTACCATCCCGTAAAAAGATTACCGGGGGCCGGGGGAGCGCCGGATTTTATCTCCTACGCGAAGAGGACAGTGCTCACCATGTTGGGAGGAGAATTCGTCGAACGTTTAGATTATTTTACCTCGCCCGGCTATCTAACGGGAGGCTCAACACGGGATGATACGGGTTGGTATCCACAGGGGACGGGGCCTAAGACTATTATCACCACCCAAGGGGTGTTTGGGTTCGATGAAAAAACAAAGGAGGTTTATCTCGCCCAAATCCATCCCCGCGTTCGTCTTGAAGATATAAAAAAGAGGGTGCCCTGGGAGTTGAAGATATCTCCCGATCTAAAAGAGACGGTTCCTCCCTCAGCGGAAGAGATAGATTTCATCCGGCGATTCGCCCCGGCACAGGCAATAGGGCGGAAACTGGCGATGGAGCTGGTCATAAAAAACTCATTAAAAGGTGGCAAAGACACCTCTTCGAAGAATTAAAAAAAGGAGGGCAAAAAAGATGAAAAAGTTGTTAACAGTAATTGCCTTGTCATTGGTCTGTCTATTTTTATCGGCGGGGTCCCCTTGGGCTCAGCAAAAGGTCTACAAGTGGCAGTTTCAGTCCCACTGGCCCGCAAGTAGTGCATCATTTAAACCTATAAAGGATTTCTTTGAAAAGGAGGTCTACCATCTCTCCAAAGGGCGGCTGCAAGTCTCTGTCTATCCCGCTGCTGCCCTTGTGCCCACGAAAGATATTTTCGGTGCTTGCCGAATGGGAACCATAGATGGCGCTACAGCCTTTCCCAGTTACTGGATGGGTCAGATTCCCATTACGGCCGTAGCCGGCAATTTACCCATGAATCTCAATACAGAAGAAGAAGGGGTTCATTTCTGGTTCAAATTGGGGTTTGAAAAGATGTTGAAGGATGCCCATGCGAAGCATAATCTCATGTATTACTCGGAAAGAGTTTATCCGACAGCCATGGTTTGCAAAAGGCCGGTGACAAAGATAGAAGATTTGAAGGGTTTGAAGATTCGCACATCCGGTGCACTGGCGGACATGTTCAAGGAGTTGGGAGCGGCACCAACGATGATACCGGGTGAGGAGATTTATTTAGCCCTCCAAACAGGGGTCATTGATGCTGCCCATTGGGGAGCGGCTAGCGGTGCTTTGAGCATCAAGCTCTGTGAAGTAGCCAAATACTATTTTCAACCCAATCTCTCGATGACAACTGATATTATCATTTTGAACAAAAAGTCCTTCGAAGAATTGCCGTCCGATCTTCAGCAAGTTCTAGATCGTGCTTTAGTAGAGAGGGCGCTCAAACGTACCCAGGAATATAAGTTGGAAGAAAAAAAGTCCCTCGAAACGATGATTAAAGATTACAACGTTAAAATCTCTAAGTTGTCAGCAGAAGATGAAAAGAAGATGCGGGCGGTGGCAGTGAAAATATGGGATGCCCTGGCGGCGAAAGATCCGGAGACGAATAAGGCTATTGGTATGCTCAAAAATTACCTCCATCAGCTGGGTAGACTTTAGGGTGTAAATAAAAAGCGGACCGAAGAAATTCGGTCCGCTTTATCATTGGGGGATAATTTATGGCTAAGCTACTGAGAATAATAGATCGGGTCAATGAATATGTGGGAAAGACGGTGAGCTTTTTCCTCATCGTTATGCTCTTCATCATCCTGTACGAAATTTTCGTTCGCTATGTATTCAATAGTCCTACCATTTGGGCACATGAACTTTCCCAGATGGTATTCGGGGTCTACGTTATACTGCTGGGGGGCTTTCTTCAGGTCCATGACGGTCATGTGAACGTAGAACTTATATACAGCCGGTTTTCGCCT
Organism: Syntrophales bacterium; assembly: GCA_026416455.1. Taxonomy (GTDB): domain Bacteria; phylum Desulfobacterota; class Syntrophia; order Syntrophales; family UBA8958; genus JAOAFE01. Next base: position 9,580 of record JAOAFE010000010.1, on the reverse strand, counting down.
CGAACACGGGCACTGGTGGACCTTTTCACCTGGCTGGTTTTCTTTGCCTTCGCTGGTGTCCTCACCGTAAAGGGGGGACAAATTGCGTGGGATTCTTTCAAATTTAGAGAGACGGAGCCGACGGCCTTTGCACCTCCCATCTACCCGGTCAAAATGATGATCCCCGTGGGGGCATTTCTCCTCTTCCTTCAAGGGTTGGCACGGTATCTAAGGGCAATAGATGTGCTCCTCAAGGGAGAGGAGGGAGAAAAATGAGTATTGAACTAATAACCATCATTCTCTTCGCGTCTTTGATTTTGTTTTTATTTCTCGGTCTTCCCCTGGCCTTTGTTTTAGGAGGAATCGGCGTTGTGGGGAGCTTCTTTCTTTGGGGTGAAAAAGGTCTCATGATAATTGCTTCCAATACCTGGGGGGCCATGAACAAGTTCTCCCTCCTTTCCATCCCGCTTTTCATTTTCATGGCCATGATTTTGGAACGGGCCGGGATTGCCGATGACCTTTATACCATGATGCAAAGGTGGATGGGACCTTTACGGGGAGGGCTGGCCATTGGCACGGTATTAATCTGTACGATCTTCGCAGCGATGGCGGGTATCAGCGGAGCGGCAACTGTATCAATGGGTCTCATTGCGTTGCCCGCTATGATCAAACGAAATTACGATAAAATAATGGCCATGGGGGCAATCTCCGCCGGTGGGGCCTTAGGTATACTTATCCCACCCAGCGTGCCAATGATTTTATACGCCACCATGACGGAAGAATCGATCGGCGCTATGTTTGCTGGTGGTGTTATGCCGGGGTTGGTCTTATCGGCTCTTTTTATTCTCTATATTGCGATTAGATGCTTTTTCCAGCCCGAACTGGGTCCGCCTCTACCTCGCGAGGAACGCGGCACATGGGAGGAAAAGATAGCCTCGTTAAAAGCCGTTGTCATGCCCGTTGTCATAATCCTCATGGTTCTGGGTTCGATCTATACGGGCATATGTACGGCCACGGAAGCAGCTGCACTTGGATGTTTAGGCGCCTTCATATCAACCCTCGTATATAGAAAGTTTTCCTGGCTATTGGTCAGGGAAGCATGTTTTCGAACGGCTAGTCTTACCGCCATGATCTTGTGGATACTCATAGGGGCTTACGGTTTTACCGCTGTCTACACGGGTACAGGGGCGCATAAGCTCATGGAGCATATTCTTCTCTCCATTCCCGGTGGTAAGTACGCCATTCTCGTGACGATACAAATCGTGTTTTTTGTCTTGGGATGCTTTCTCGACCCGGCCGGTATTATAATGATCTGTACACCCGTGTTTGTACCGGTGATAAAATCCTTGGGGTTTGATCCCCTGTGGTTCGGTGTACTTTTTGTGGTTAACATGGAGATGGCTTATCTTACTCCCCCCTTTGGTTTCAATCTTTTCTATATGAAAGCCATTGCCCCTAGAGGGACGACGATGGTCGAAATTTATCGATCCATTGTTCCCTTTGTTTTTCTTCAGGCGATAGGTTTGGCTTTGTGCATTATTTTCCCGGAGATTATTCTCTGGCTTCCCAAGATGATAATGAGTAAGGGATGAAGGAGGAAAAAATGGGTGAAAGGTTAAAAGGTCGGATAGCAATTATTACAGGCGGGACGAGTGGGATTGGTGAGGCGACGGCGGAGGTTTTTGTGCAGGAAGGGGCTCAGGTAGTGATTGCCGGGAGGTCGGAAGAAAGGGGGAAAAAAATAGTAGAACGTCTCGGTGCTCATGCGTGCTTTAAATATGCTGATGTGACTCAGGAGGAAGATATTAGTGGGCTCATTCAATTTACTTTCGAAAGATATGGACGCATCGACTGTTTATTCAACAACGCAGGTGGTAGGGTGGAAGGCAATTTGGAAACTATTACGATGGATAATTTTCTCTATGGGGTAAAACTACTCTTGGGTAGCGTTGTCTTTGGCATGAAGCATGTGGCACCCATTATGAAAAAGCAAGGTAGTGGTTGTATAATAAATAACTCCAGCATAGCGGCCATCAGGCTAAATCAAGGAGGGTATCTTTACAGCGCGGTTAAGGCGGCCGTTACGCATATTACAAGGATTGCCGGGGTTGAACTAGGGCCTTACGGCATCAGGGTAAACAGTATCTCCCCCGGGGCTATTGCTACCCCTATCTTCCTAGGCGGGTCACACGTTGCCGATAGCCTTGGAGAGGAGGTGCAAGAACGAAAAATGGGAAAACTTGTAGTTAACCTCGCGAAAGCGACTCCCCTGCCTCGGGCCGGCCTGCCCCGCGACATTGCCTACGCCGCTGTTTACCTGGCAAGCGATGAGGGAAGTTTTGTCAACTGCTGTGACCTGGTAGTCGATGGTGGAAGGACTTCTCTCTTCCGGGAGTAGGAAATAAGATTTTCCCCAACTTGATTTGACATCGACTATTAAGATGCGATAAGGTAAAAGCATCGCGCCGCGGGAGGTCTGTCCATGGGTTATATCAAGATAAGTTTAATGAAGGAGCAGGGAACTTTAAGGGGAAGTTTATCGGAGGCCCTTGAAGAAATGTTTGGCGTTACCATGCCGACCCGTTTTGCCGTGGGGGAACATGTTTGGCGGCCAAATACGGATGTGTATGAGACATCGGAAGATATTCTCGTTATTGTTGATCTGGCGGGGGTGAAGATCGAGGACATCCATCTAGAAGTGGGGCGCAGAACGGTGAAGATATACGGAAAGAGGGAGCAAAAAGTCCTCCGAGGAACGACTAAATACCGTCTTGCAGAAATTGCGTATGGTTACTTTGAAAGACAGATTGCCTTGCCTGTGGCGGTGGATGAAGAAAAAGTAGCTGCCATTTATCGAGATGGGTTTCTTGAGATCAGAATGGTCAAACTTTCTCCTGAAGGAGAGGGCATTATGAAAGTGAGTGTGAAGACGGAAGAAAGGGGATAAAAGATGTCCGATTCCATGTCTGGGGATGATCTAAAAGTTATTCGCGTACCTGAGGTATTGCCGATTTTACCTCTCTTCAACATGATTGTCTTTCCTAAAATGATGCTTCCTCTCGAGGTATTTGGCGAACAGTCCATTGCCTTGGTTGACGAGGCGATGGCCCAGGACCGGATGATTGGGTTGGTACTGTCAAAAAATCCACCTCAGGAAATGAAATACCGTCCAGAAGATTTTTACCCCATTGGAACGGTTGCCATCATTTTAAAAATGGCCAAAGGGATGGAGAAGAAGGCACAGCTTTTAGTGCAGGGTATAAGTCGATTTCTCATCCGGGAGTTCGTCGAGGGTAAAAGTTACCTGCAGGCCAGGATAGAGACGTTAGAAGATGTGGAGGTTAAGGATATAGAGGTCGAGGCCCTCATGGCCAATTTGGTGGGCCTCTTCGATCGAGTAGTAAAGCTTACGCCTTTCCTGCCCCAGGAATTTGGGGCCATGGCGAAGACGATCACGGAGCCGGGGGTTTTGGCTGATCTCGTTTGCTCCATCATCAATGTAACCCCAGAGGAAAAGCAGTCAGTTTTGGAGACCTTGGATGTGAAGGAGCGTCTGCGCTTGGTCACGAAGCTGGTGACCCATCAAGTGGAAATTTTGGAGCTGGGCAACAAGATTCAATCTCAGGTGAAGAATGACATGGACAAAGCCCAGCGAGAGTATTTTTTGCGTCAGCAGCTCAAGGCAATTAAAAAGGAGCTGGGCGAGGCGGATGAAACAAAGGTTGAAATAGAAGAGTACCGGGAGAAGCTGGCCCGAAAGAACCTCCCGGAAGAGGTGAGAAAAGAGGCGGAAAGGGAGTTAAATCGCCTAGAAAAGATGCACCCTTCGTCGGCGGAGTATACCGTAGCAGCCACCTATTTGGATTGGATAATTGCCCTGCCATGGTGTGAGGGAACAGAAGATAACCTAGATATAAAGAAGGCGCGGAAGATTTTGGATGAAGACCACTACGGTCTAGAAAAGCCTAAAAAGAGAATTATAGAATATCTGGCGGTAAGAAAATTAAAGCCCACAAGCAAGGGGCCCATTCTATGTTTTGTAGGTCCTCCGGGGACAGGTAAGACCTCTTTGGGCCAATCAATTGCCCGGGCCTTAGGTAGGAAATTCGTGCGCATCGCCTTGGGTGGTGTGCGGGATGAGGCCGAGATCAGAGGCCATCGGAGAACTTACATTGGCGCCTTGCCTGGTCGCATTATTCAAGGCATCAGACGCGCAGAATCCAATAACCCCGTCTTTATGCTCGATGAAATAGACAAATTGGGGGCAGACTTTCGGGGGGATCCTTCTTCGGCTTTGCTCGAGGTGCTCGATCCCGCTCAGAATCATGCTTTCGTGGATCACTATTTAGATTTGCCCTTCGATCTCACGCACGTTATGTTTATCACGACGGCGAACGTTCTTGACACCATACCGCCCGCTTTGCGCGATCGTCTCGAAGTAATTGAGCTCGTAAGTTATACCCAAGAAGAAAAAATGAACATAGCGAGGCGTTATCTGATCCCAAGGCAAATAAGGGAAAATGGGCTTACGCCCGAACAGATTACCTTCACCAAGAAGGCTATCAACCTGATTATTTCTGGTTACACCCGGGAAGCAGGGGTCAGGAATCTGGAGAGAGAAATTGCCGCCATATGCCGGGCCGTTGCCTGTCAGGTAGCCGAGGGTAAGACGTCACGGACCGTAATTGGGGTTAAAGATGTACCTAAATACCTGGGACCGGTACGGGTCATCCCTGAAGTAGTAGCCAGGACTGGAAAACCGGGCGTGGCGGTGGGTCTGGCCTGGACACCGGCGGGGGGAGAAATTCTCTTCGTCGAGGCCACAGCCATGCCAGGCAAAAAGGGTCTTACCTTGACGGGGCAACTCGGGGACGTAATGAAAGAATCAGCTATGGCCGCCTTGAGCTTTATCCGAGCCAACGCCGATGCCTTGGGCTTAGATCGGGATTTTTACGAGAATATGGATCTTCACATTCACGTACCTTCGGGGGCCATTCCCAAGGATGGACCTTCGGCCGGTGTCACTATTTTAACGGCTCTTACTTCCCTTCTCACCGGTCGACCGGTTAAAAAGGATCTGGCTATGACCGGAGAAATTACCCTCCGAGGACTGGTCTTACCAGTAGGGGGCATCAAGGAAAAGGTGCTCGCCGCTCACCGAGCTGGGATTCGCACCGTTCTGCTACCGAAATGGAATAAAAAGGACTTTGAGGAAATTCCCCCTTATGTAAAAAAGGACATGGAGTTTAAGTTCGTCGAGGATATGATGGAAGTTTTAAGAACGGCATTGGAAAAAGAATAAAAAAGCGCCCGCCTCCAGTGAGGCGGGCGTTTTTATGTATTTAGATTGGATTTACGCCATTTCGGATCTCGATTTTAATCTTTTTAACATCCCCATTCCTATGAGCATCCCCATCACAACGAGGAGACCAGCCAACAGCGCAAGCCACAGACCGAATTTCAAGGTCAGATAGCTGAAGCCTACGAAGGGCATTAGCATAATTTTTACCATCGGACGCAGATAAGGATTGGAATTTACAGCCGAGGCGATTTTGGGGGAGATGTGATAGTACCATTTAACCAAGGCCTTGCCGGGTGAGAAGGAGAGGAGATACTGGTCGCGGAAGCTCTGGAGAAGCTTTACATGGGGATGGTCGTACGTACCGTAGGTAGCGCTGGCAATAAAGCAGCCACCGCCAGCACCCGGGAGGGGTGAAATGGTGGAAGTGGTGCCGGCGACGATGGGATCGATAATGGTACCTGCAGTGGAGCTGAGATTGCATTCAGACGTTTGGGCGATAGTGAAATTAAGTACACCGCTTGCGTAGCGCACGTTGGATACGCCGGAGCAACTCTCGATCAGTTTCCACGTACCCGTTTTCGTTTTCTTATAGAAAACGGGATTCTCCGGTATGAGACCGAAATCGACGGATAAATCGGCGCTCGCACCAACCCCGACTACCGTTAAATTGACAATCTTGATGGGCGAGAAGCCTTCACTTATACCGTTGACGCCGGGTAGCGGTAAATCGACGAAGGCGGTGGAAGATGTAACGGAGGCAATGGTGGCACCGCTCGCTGAAGCGGGAGGGGGATCCTCACAGGTGAAATTATTGGCATCATCGATACTGCCACTACCTTTGTATTTCGCCACCTTGGGATAGGGACAAATTGGTCGAGTTCTTGTTTGCGTGCCCATGACCGTACTCGCCGCCCTGGTGCCTATTAGTGCTCCCGGTTCTTCCCCTTTTTCCACCCAATTTCGGAGTGCTCCATCCCAATCAACAGTACTACAACCGAACCCCGTGCCGTGACCGTATCCGGGAACTAGATACAGTTTAAAGAACGATTTCGTTTCATTTTCGCCCAGGTAACGCATTAAACGCTCATAATATTTAACCGAGGTTAGGGGGGGCAAAAGTTGATCCGACCAACCGTGAAAGAGAATTACTTTTTTCCCTTTTTGTTTCAGTGTTCGTAGATCAACGCTTTCAGCGGAGGTATGTTCTCGGGCTAGAGAGTTGGCGTTGTTAAAATAATCGTCGTCGTAATTGAACTCTTCTTGCCAGTTCCAATTGGGTCCCAATGGTGGCCGGGACATGTACTTGTAGGCGTTTATGCTGAAGCCCAAATTGACGTTTGTTGACGGATTCGTTCCATCGAAGCCCACAACCCAGTTTCTCCAGTTGCTGATCGCAAAGTTGCCTGATGGATAGATAATTTCGGAGCCTGGGCATAGACCTTGTTCAGGAAGGGAGAATTTAGACGTCTTCACACCCTCGTAAATTTTCTGGAGCGCCTGCCTCTGGGCCAACGTGAAACAATTATCTGCATCCACGTCATTAGGACAAGCCGGTAGATCTTTTACAGCATTAAACGGACAGCGCCTCGGGTCTTCGATCAAGCCATCCGACACTCCGTCGATGGCATCACACTTCGTAATTACCGTGGTTGCGAGGAGATTTAATTTATTAACGGAGATTTTACCGGCCCCCAGTTCAGCCAATTGGCCCCGCCAGAGCATACCCATACTATTCCACCGGTTAAAAGCGGGCATGCCGACAACCCAGCCGTCAAAATCATCGGGATAGCGCTGCATATTGCCCATACCTCTACCGCCACCGCAGGATGAGCCGTTATAGTAAGAGTAAGTAGGACCCTGACCATAGTAAGCCCGAATGGCCTTCTTGGCCAGAACCGTAACTTCGTGCAGAGCTCGATAGCCATAATCTTTCACCTTTTGATCGGCGTTGGGATTGCTGTTATCGGGTGGATTGTAGGCGAAGGAAAAATCGAAGGTCGTTCCCTGATGCCCCATATCCGTACCGCCGACGGCGAAATTCTGCCTCAGATAGAGCAACATAGTGGAAGTTGGGATGCTACCGGCGGCCCCCCCACAACCGGTCATTTGGAAGCGGGTATTCCATGTTTTGGTTGGTAGATAGATTTCGAATCCAATTTCTGGCCACATGGTGCCTTTGATCTTGCAGTATTCCGGTGTCGTGCTCGAGGCGGCAACAACTTCGGCGGAAGTTATGGTAACGGGTTGACCAAAGGCTTCATCTTTCCATCCCAAGGCCTCGAAGGCGGCTTTGGAGCACGTCATTACGGGCTGCGGAGTGCCGTTAACCTGTGCCTTTGAGGAAAATATGACGAGCAGGGCGAGAAACAGAGTCGTTAGGATTATAACCCTTTTTCCCATGAATCATCCCTCCTTTCGCGAAAAAGAAAGGCGGGGGTTTCCCCCCGCCATAAATGCGATGCTACATGCCGAACATGACGTAGACGGCAGTAGCTTCTGGATAAGCAGCCTTGGCGGCTTTAATGTCCGTATCTAAGGCAGTGAGCGTCTCTTCATATGTGCTCGATTGGATAATATAATTGGTCAGGTTGGCGTCGAAGGAAATGAATTTGTTAGCCCCGGCCGTATTATCCCATTGATTCCACGTCGGTAGGGAAGAACCGGTTGGGTTCGGATTGAGGGTCTTCACGAAGGAAATTAGGTAATCCATCATCGCCGCCTGGAGGGCGTCACGGCCCGGCTTGTTCGTCGTCGTAAAAGAGTAATCCCAAGCATCTTTGGTATTTCCGAAGAAGAACGGTATTTCCATGGCGTGGCCCGCACCAAAAATGAACGCGAAGTCTGCTCTGGCCGGATCTCCTCCTCCCGCCCATTTGAAGAGGAAGGCCCAGACACCGTTCTTAGCATCGTTGGTCTTAAAGGCCCGGGCGATCGAGTCGACGCCCGTGTATTTCCACTGCCTCGACCTCAAAGTGACAACGGATGTGTAAATATCTTTGTCTCGCTGTGTGGGCAAGACCTGATCTAAAGTCAGGTTTCCTCCGACCCCGATCACCTTAAAGAGGTCGAACCAGGAATACTGGCTTGACGGCACCTTTCCGCCGGAGTAGCTCTTGACCAAGGTTCCATATAAGGGGGCAAAATCCTTCCATTCGTATTCCGTGGATCCGATCATGACGGGCACTTTGTTGTAAGTACCGGCCCCAATCGCTTCCGTCCAAGAACCATGCTTGATGACGTATCCATCCTTGATGGCCGAGTGAGTTGCCATAGAACCCGACCCATCGGCGCCCGTTCCGTCGCGGCGGCAACGAACGACCAGCTCTGCCGGTTGGGAACGAAGGAAGGTGGCAATTTCTTCGTTTGTCATACTCGCCAATTTGCTGGTTGCTTCTGTGGCGTTCGCGGCAAGCCCCTTTCTGATCAAGAGACCCTTAATTGTTGTATCGGTCATAGTATCAGCCTGGGCCTGCGTAAAGATGTTCATTGCTGCGCTCATGACGACGGCGCCGCGGAAGAGGCCCTGGGCGAGGGGTGAGATGATGAGGTTCATGGTGTTATGGGCCCCGGCTGATTGACCACCCACCACCACCTTGTTGGGATCTCCACCAAAATTGGCAATGTTGTTCTTAATCCAATTCAAAGCCTTAATCTGATCCAACGTCCCATAATTCCCAGACTTGTCCTCATCCGTCCCCGTCGTCCGCAAAGCCGGATGAGTCAAAAATCCCATCGCATTCAAACGATACTGCACCACCACCACTATAATATTCCCACGCTTCGCCAACGCCGAACCATCATACTGCTTCGCCGAACCAAAATTGTTCGAACCCCCATGTATCCACATAAACACCGGCAAATTCGTATCACTCGTCCTCGGACGATACACATCCAAATACAAACAATCCTCCGAACCCACAAACGCATTCGAAGACATCCAATACTGATTGTACACCTGCTGTATACACACATCACAACCCGTCGTCGCCTCCCTCACCCCCGTCCAACTATCCGGATCCTGAGGCGCCTTCCATCGCAAACTCCCAACCGGCGGCTTCGCATACGGAATACCCTTCCACACCCACACATCATACTTACTATCCCCATCATAATCATAAGCATAACCACTCACCCGACCATACTGCGTACTCACCACATACCGCTCCGAAGTCGCCCCCGTAAAATGCTGCACCGCCTCCGATACACTCCGCAACGTCCTCACCCGATAAGACGCATCAGTAAAAGCACCTGAAGTGGCATTCAAAGCAGTAAGTAAAGCAGTAATGTTCGCATCCGCCG